>NZ_CP114783.1:0-632982 GCF_027359595.1 Prochlorococcus marinus str. MIT 0912 | reverse complement strand
ATATAAACATCACCTCTTGATAATGCCTCCATTAATACATTTACAACATCAATTAAAGCTTCGTTAAACTCTATCGGTGGAAAATAGCGAGCCAGAGTAGTTAATAATGATTTGCTTAAGTCAGGTGAAAACTTTTTTTTAAATTGTTCTTTCATTTATGTGGTCTTTTAATCAATAAATCTAATTTTTTAATTCTTGCAAGAGGAGCAGATTCGATGATTAAGCCTGGAGTCCTTTGAGGATAATTATTTTTTTCTAAATCTCCTTTATCTGGGATTCCTCTTAAAAAAACGTAAATATAACCTCCAAGATGTTTTTGAGGTGAATACTTGGGGAGTCTCCAATTTAAAAATCTATGTAATGCAAGTAAATATATATGAGCTTGAAGTGGGTAGTGATGATGGTACATTTCTTCATCCATGTGGGACATCAAATAATTTGAGGGGCCACAAGAGAAACCATCCTCTTTTGATAGCGGACTTCCTAGCCAGTTACTTTTCCAATCTAAAACCCACCATTTAGCAATTTCATGATTTGTGTTGTCTGCAAAAACTTGGTCTATGGATCCGGTTAAGAAACCGCTGCTATAGATATTTAGATTCATTAGTTTATTTATATAATCAGGGCCATATTTTTTTTGGACATCTTCTCTAAATATTGATGATAGTTCGAGAGTATTAATTGGATTTGTTTCATGACAAATTGGAATGTCAAATTTTAATTCTTTGATTGAGCTTTTAGGGGGTAGATTTTTCAGTTTAAATTTACCTAAAGGACCTCCAAGGGGGATGGTTGCAAGTCTTTGTAATAAAATATTAATTGGTTCAATAAATGAATTACTTATATTAGCTATATTTAATTCTTCTTCTATTATAGATGAAATTTTTGGTTGATTTTTAATATCATTTAAATCTATTCTTTCAAGTATTTTATGAAGACAAGTTCCTGCTATAGGACCTCTTGGAAAACTTCCAATAGGACTCTCTTTTGACCATATTTGATCTTCTGATTTGTCAATACCATGGTTTTTATCGGTCAATAATTTATCAATTTTTTTTAGAGATAAATACTCAACATCATCTTTAAATTCAAGATCTTCATTTAACTCATCAGATAAGTATATTTGAATTGATTCATCATTTTTTTGTGATATCCATTTTGAAAAACTATACCGTCCCCAACTATTCTCAAACGTATGGTTAGGACTTACTCCAAGTGATAATTTGACCTCACTTTTAGGTTGAGTCCATGTTTTATTATTTTCTATTGATTTTACATCTTGAACATCAGCTTTTAGGCCCCTTTCCTTGAAGGACTTTTCCATCATTTCTTTTGTGTAGTCTTCTATATTGAGATTTATTAATTTAGATCCAAATAAAAATCCTGAAAGAGGGTTCCCTTCTTGACCAGCAGCCTTTGCCCAAAGGATTATTAATTGTTTTTTAGCTCTTGTAAGAGCAACGTAAGCTAACCGCTCTGCTTCATTTAATGATTCTTTTCTAATTAACTCTTGATATGAACAATATTTTTTATGCCATTTATACTTTTTAGAAATGAGTAGATTCTGTTTGTCTTTCCATAAATGACTTTTTTTGTCTGGAGGTTTTTGCCACAAGTATGGACAGATTACTATTTTAAATTGAAGTCCTTTACTCTTGTGAATTGTAATTATATTGACGGAGCTATTACTAATGGCGCTGTTTGGTTGATATTCTTCAGGTACTGGCTCAAAGGACTGGAACCGTTGACCACTAAGCCATTGAGATGCTCTTAGTGCATTGAATTCCTGTCGATTGATCTGCTCGTCTAATATCTGAGCGCTTTGATAAAGATCACCTAATAAAGTCCCTCTATCAGAAAGGTCGGCGATTGATTTTCCTTCTAGAAAGTTTGATAAACAGCCTTGTAATCCAATCTTTGGAAATGATTTAGCAAGTTCATAGAACTTCGAAGATAATGAATCAAAATCACCATTAATTTTTGATTCATTAAGTTCTTCCTTTGTCCATTGCATTAGCTCAGAACAAGCGAGTAGGGCAAGCTTTTGTTGATTATGTGGACTGACTATGCAGTTAATGAAAATCTGAAGGATTTGGGCACCCTCTCTAGTGAATATGTTTTCATTGCTTAGAAGTTGTGAAGGGATTTTTATTTTTGATAAATAGCTATGGATGTTTTTAGCTTGATCGTGTCTATTGACTAGTATGCAAATATCTGAGGGGGTTATATCTTTGGCATTATTGCTTAAAAGTTCTAACAGATACGATCCAATAACTTTCGGAATTTTATCTTCTATTTTGCTTTTTGATTCTAATTTTATTCTTTGTATGTTTTCTTTTTGATTATCATCTATTAAGTTTATTATTTTCAATGGTTCTTTTATTCCATTCAGTTTTAGTCGATCTTCTTTTGAACAAGGATTAAGTTCTTGTGTTGATAGCTTTGATTTAGTTAAACCATCAAGAAATAATTTATTGAGTACTAGAATTAGAGATTTTGTACTTCTATAATTCGCATTCATTAAATCAATTCGATCACAAGCTTCTCTGGCCTTCATATATGTATTTAAGCTTCCTCCTCTGAAACTATAGATTGCTTGCTTTGGATCTCCAATCATTAGCAATAAATGTGTTGATCGATTACCAAAGGCTTCCTTTAGTAATCTTAACTGGACTGGATCTGTATCTTGGAACTCATCGATTAATGCTACTTTATATCTTAGCTTTAGGTTTTTATAGATATTATTAGGATTGCCTTTATAATTATTACTATTTAATTTTTTTGGATCTAGTAATTTAAGTAAATCAGAGTAATTTATCAGACCTTTTTTAGATTTTCTTTTTTCAAGCTCTTTTTTGGTCCATAACAAAGCATGTTCCCAAACAAATTCACCCGGACTATCATATAAATCTCCTATAATATCAAGTATTGAATTCATTTGTTTTGAACAAGAATTAATTCCATACTTAAAATCTATTTGGTAAATATTTTTAGGATGATAATATTTACTTATAAGACTTTGATTTTGAATATCCTCATACGATGGTCTTTCTATTGATTTATACTTTTTAATCCAGTTACTTAAAAGTTCATAACGATTTTTCCTAGGCTTGGATGAGTATGGCTTTGTATCTGTAATACCTTGAGATTTTAGATCTTTTGCAATATCTATGAGACTATCTTCTAGTTGTTTTCCCTTCTCTTGCCAAATAGTTTTAAAATCTTTCCATAAGGATCCAATATAAAAGCTTAATTGATTTGAAAGACTTCCCTCTATTTTAAGTTCATTAAATGTTTGCTTGAAATTATTATTCGGATCATTATCTAATGTACTTAGAACTTGAATTAAATTATTACGATTGAAATTAGTTTTAAATATTCCTTTTAATTCTGAAATTTCTATTTCTAGTATTTGTGTTTTCCAATATTCCTCAACAATTTCATTTATTAGTGAATGTGAATCTTTTTCGATGGTTGGATTTAAATTATTACCATTTTCAATAGCTTCTCTACGAAGAGTTTTACTGCAAAATCCATGAATTGTTGTTATATCTGCATTGTCAATTCTCTCTAATGCCTCTAGTAATAGGGAGGCTATGTATAAACCTCTATCTTTAGAATTTATATTTAATTCTACCCATTCTTCTAAAACGTTGTCAATCTCATATGATTCCAAGTTTGTATTCTTTGATTCAATTATTTTTAATGCTAAAATCAGTCTTTCAATGATTTTTGCTTTAATTTCTGATGCAGTCGCGTCTGTAAAGCTAACAACTAGTATTTCGTTTATCGAATATTCTTTTTCAGTCAACAACCTTAAAACAAGGTGAGCAAGAGAGAATGTTTTACCTGTTCCCGCACTTGCTTCAATAAGACGCATCCCATTTTCTAAGGGATATTTATTAGCCTCAAATATCTTTATATTATCCATAATTATCTCATCAACATAATAATTAGTTCGAAACTTAGACTTATTTTCTCTATCAGTAATTTATTCTTATAATTTAAACGATTTATGACTAACATCTTATGATCTCCAATCTAAATAACTAATATTTTTTATAATAGCTGGTACCTCTTTGATATATTCTTTGTATTCTAGGAATTTAACTTTTAGACTTTCTTCTTCTTTTAAGGCTTTTATTTTTAAAACGTAAGCCAATGATATTAATAGAATTAGATGTATTAGACTCAATGAAAAAATACATATTCCTAACGAAATAAATAATAAACCCTTATATAGAGGATGTCGAACATCTCGGTACGAATTACTTTTTATTAGACTCGATTCACTCATCGGATAGGGCAGTGGTGTAAGATTTTCTCCTAAATCTATGAATGCCTTAATCACAATGATTAGACCTTGAACTGAAATTAGTAATCCAATAATGATTAAAGTTGTGTTTATTGAAAATGCTATGTTCTCTACCTTTGGGTAGGGAGGTAATAAATGTAGAAGGATGAGTAATATTTGGAAAAATAAATACCACTCTCCTTTTGTATTTTTAAATATACCCTGCTTGGTAAATCCCCATTTTGATAGGATAGTTTTACTATTCATTAGTAGATTGATTTTATTTCGTTTCATTTTAGTAACTAGATTATTTGCTATTTTTCAGAAGTGGTTCATAAAGACTCATTAACACTTCGTTAAATGATTCAAAATCTAAAAAGGTAGAAGCTTTACATTCTTTGCCAAAGCAAAGTTCCATTGTTAATTGTTCTCTTTCTCCTTGCATATATAAATGACCTTCCCATTTTTTTCGGAATAAATCTATCTCATTCTTATTCTGTTCGTTTTTGGCAAAGGCATAGGCCATTCCACTCTCTGGTGGTATGGGCCAACAATTCTTTCTACCTGCGGTAGCTAATTGATTTATTTTTCTGATAATTTCAGTAGCTTCTTTGGTCTGAACAGGTAATAGTTGCTTGGTTACTTCGAATTTATAATTTTTACTATAATCTATTTTTTTTGAAATTATCAGTGTTTTAGAATTAAATGAACTATTTGCAGATAAATATAAATGATTTAGCCATCCTTTCATAAGATTTTTATATTTTAAACTACCAAGTTCAATTTGTATTAAATTCCCCCCTCCAAAGTAAAATTCACCCTCTAACTCTGGCATCTCTATACTCCTCTTTGTGAGTTCTCCCGTAGAATATATTGCGGATATTAAATTATTCCATCGCTCCTCAAGAAGATCTTCCTCTATTAATCCAGAGCCTTTTGGAGGGAAGACACCTTTGCCTGAAAAGTTCTCTTCCCAATAATTTGTATTATGTTTTATGCCGTTAATCTTTCCAATATCACTATTTTCTAGTCGATATTTCAGAAGTTTATATCTTTCTAATTCTGAGAGTTCGAATAGATCATTTTCTTCAATAAGATTGGAAAACTCTTTTGATTGGATTTCATTATCTTTTAACCATGTTATTTGTGGATTGAGTAACCATTCTTTTACTTTTTCGAAGGAATTAGGTTTTAAGTTGCTTCCGTTTGGTTCTTTCCAATTTATTGGTAATGCTAGTGAGATCTTTTTGGTCGGTATTCCTTTTTCAATCCATTCTCTAGCTTCTAGATTCTTTCTATCACAACTCAAGATTTGTGAACTTTCTGTTTTTATAAAGTTTAAAGGATCAAGAGGATTTGCCGGTGGCTCAATGAGAATATCTTGAAAGGTATTAGCTCCTAATTTGATTTTTAAGTAATTAAGCCATTGTTGAATAGGACTTGGAGGGTCTATGTCTTCTCCTGTCTTTTCATCTTTGGAATTCCAAGAAAGTAAAAGATTTTGACGAGATGATATTAAAGCTTCTAACAATGAATAGCGGTCTTTGTCATATTGGTTAGGGTCCCCAAGTTCTCTTTTCCTGTCTAGAAGATTAAAACTTCTTCTATTATCTATTCTTGGAAAGGTTCTACTTTCTAGTCCCATGACGATGATGATTTGATGTGGAATTGCTCTCATCGGTTCTAAGGCACTGATCGTAATTTTTCCTGTCCTATGACCAAATTTTCCATTTGTAGAACTCAATGCTTTGGTAATAATGTCTTTGACTACCAAACAATCAACTTCTAGTTCACAATTATTTGTTATGAGACCCCAATTATTAACAATATTTAGTAGTTGTTGCTCCTCCCATGCCCATTCACCACCATCCCCAAATAAATCCTTTACGAGAGATGTTATAAGTTTTATCCATTCTTTACATGAACGCTTACTGCGAATCGCATCGATATAATTACAAAGTTTTGAGAGTATACCCCAATTTTTTATAAACTCTGCATTTGAAAGGTTCTCTGAATAAGGTGAGATATTTCTTATCCCATAAATTGGATCATCTGGTAAAACAAGTCCAAGTAGAAATCTTTCTAGACACCAACATAGGCTATGAGCTTCTTCCCCAAACCTTTCTGAGGAATCAAGTCCCCAAGTAAATCCTGCGGACTGAAGGCTTTTAGTTATGTTGTTCACTTCTTCAAAACTTACATGTTGTTGTTTTTGTAAGGCTGGATTAGTTAATAAGCTTTCAAAAACTGATGCGGTTAGACGTGATGTAGAAATCTCTAACAGATTTAACAGGAAATGTATTATACCTACTTTATCCTCTTGACTTTTATCTGTGATTACCCAGGGCAGCTGAGTAGCGTTGTGATCGATATTGTTAAATATTGAGGCAAAAATTGTAGCATAGCTATCAATTTGAGGTGTCATTATTAGAACATCTCTAGGTTCTAGCTTTTTGTCATTGGCAAAGAGCTGCAATATATGGTCTCGTATTAATTCTACTTGCCTATACCTTCCTGGAGATTTAAGGAAAAGTAGCGATTTGTCAGATTTTTCTTTAGTTAAAATATTGTCACTTTTTGTGTATAACAATTCTTGTTGCAGTTGTTCTAAGATGTTGGGCTTATTTCCTTTCTTGGCAGCGATATCTGCAGTAAGAGAATAAATATCTTCCTCATTTCTCTCTCCCAATTGATATTCTCCACTTCCCTCTAGTAACTGTTGAAATTCAGCCCCCATCCTTCCAAGGAAAGCCTCAAGTCTTGGAGATTCTAGTAACCATTGCTTGTCAGGAGGCGTATTCCATTCGTTTCTAAATTGTAGTCTTCTGGTTTCACATCTTTGCCAAAGATCATTACAAGGGGAAATCAGATAAATTTTTATATTAATTACTTTTGAGAATGCCTGAATCAGATCTATTTGCAATGGTGCTAGACTGCTAAGTCCATAAATGTATAAATTTTTTGGGTAATCTAGTTTAGAAATATTATCATTCTTTAAAAAATTGATAGCTTTTTCTGCTTGGATGCAGAAAGGATCTTTATTTATCTTTTTATATAATAAATTGAAAAGTTTTTCTTGCCAAAGGATATTTTTATTAACATTAAACCCTACCGAAACACTCTTTTTATTGTTCCCTAACCATTGTTTAATAATGTCAGGTCTGTAAAGGATGTAGTCATCAAATACTTCTGCAATGTTACTCGCTATATCCCATAATTTTATATTAATTTGCTCATTTTCTTTTTCGTTAATATTTAGCCAGGTACTAATTCCGCCTGCTTCTTTTTCTTTAATTAAGTCTGGTAATAATTCTAATATATTCCAAACAAGATGATTCTTTTCCCATGGATCATTTTCATTTGGATCAATCCCAATAATTCTCTTAACTAACCTTTTAAAATATGTTCCAGGGAAAGGGAATTTAACTAATGCATTAATATTATTAATTATAGAAAGTTTTTCACTTAGCCATCTGCTCGATGGCCATGTACTTACAATTATGTTAACTTCCTCTGTTATTTCAGGAGGATTCAATCGGAGTTCCTGTCCTAGTATATCTGCTAACCATTCAGCTTTATTACTTCGATAAATTGTTAGCAAGAGTAAGGAAGCGATTTGAACATACTTTTAAATTAGGAAGTTGTCTTTCCTTGGATTGATAATTAGGTTTTTCATTTCTTTTACAGCTTGAGATAGTCCAACTGATAGGGCCCTGGAAATAATTGTATGACCAATATTTAATTCTTCAATCCCTTCAATAGCTGCAATTGGTTCAACGTTTTGATATGTCAATCCATGGCCTGCGTTTACTCTCAAACCATATGATTTTGCTTTGGCGGTGCTTTCTTTAAGATTGGAAAATTCTAGTTTTCTTGCTTGGTTTTTTGTGACTGCATATTTGCCTGTATGCAATTCAATCCAGGCTGCCTTTACTTCGGCACAATTTTCTAACTGTGCTTCGACTGGATCTACAAAAATACTTACTGGAATATCTGCATCTGAAAGAAGTTGAATTATTTCTTTTAATTTATTTTTGTGTTTAAGAACATCAAGTCCTCCTTCTGTCGTAACCTCATCCCTGTTTTCTGGAACTAACGTAACCAAATCTGGCTTTACATTAAGTGCTATTGAAGTCATTTCTTCAGTGGCAGCCATTTCTAGATTTAGTCGAGTATGAACAGTTTCTTTTAGAAGATTTAGATCTCTATCTTGAATATGTCTTCTATCTTCTCTTAGATGAACTGTTATACCATCAGCTCCTCCTAACTCCGCTAAAAGAGCCATTGTTACTGGATCAGGTTCAAAGGTCTTACGAGCTTCTCGAACATTTGCTATGTGATCAATGTTGACACCAAGACTTGCCATGATAATTAAAAATATACTTTGATTGTATTCATCAAAATAAGGTTTAGCCGCTGGAGTAACTGCCCAGTAGGAGCATTAATAATAAAGCTTTCGGAGTTAACTTCATTACATAGCTTATCAATGAGGGTTTTTTGCCCCTTCTTCAGAGAGAAAAAAAAATATGCCTTGGAGTTGATCCTTTTTGGAGTCGCTTAGCGATGGTTGCAACGCAAGATATTGCTTTGAACAATTTTTTTCGAAGAAAAATAGTTATTGGTGGTGAGAATTTACCTTTAAGTGGCTCTGTTGTACTTGCTCCTACTCATAGATCTAGATGGGATGCTTTGATGCTGACCATGGCAGCTGGGAGAAGAATTACCAATAGAGATTGTAGATATATGGTTACGCGCTCAGAAATGAAAGGTTTACAAGGATGGTTCTTAAACAGATTGGGATGTTTTCCAATTGATCAAGGAAGACCATCTTTAACTACTCTTAGATATGCAGTGGATTTATTGATTTCAAGTCAGCAATTAGTTGTTTTCCCAGAAGGAAAGATAAATCGATTTGGCGAACCTGTAAAACTAAAAAACGGCTTGATTAGACTGGCACAACTAGCCTCTAACAAAGGTTTAGAAGTTAAAATTGTTCCAGTTGGTTTGGCTTATAGCAATGCTATTCCTAAATTTTATGGATCGACCTCAATTTGTTTCTCTAAACCAATAACTGTTTCAAGAGATTTTAAGCAATCTGCAAATGATTTTAATATTGCCCTTTATAAAAGCATGCGAAGTGCTGAACAATCGGCTTTGTTAGCTGTTGGTAGAGGGTAAGAATAATTTTTGATTTACTTAATTGATTCTAGAGCAGTTACATTGACTTTATATTCTCCTTATTCACTTTAAATTTCTTATTTGAAAATGATTACTGCAAAAGAAGTTACAATTCTAATTAAGCAATCACTTCCTGACGCTCAAATTGATGTGAAAGATATGGGAGGCGGTGATCATCTTGAAGTTAATGTCGTATCTGAGGAATTCTCTGGTTTATCTCTTGTGCAACAACATCAACTTGTTTATGGTGCGTTAAAAAATGAATTGAAAACCGAAACAATTCATGCTTTAGCTTTGAAAACCTCAACTCCTAAATAACTTTTCAGATATGGATTCCACTACTCGTTCAAAAATTGAACTCTTAATTAATTCAAAACCAATATTTGTTTTCATGAAAGGTAATAAGTTGATGCCGCAATGTGGTTTTTCAAACAATGTTGTTCAAATTCTTAATTCATTGGGAATGAGCTTTGATACTTTTGATGTACTTTCAGATATGGAAATTAGAGAAGGAATTAAAGAATATTCAAATTGGCCAACAATACCCCAAGTTTATGTAAAGGGAGAATTTATTGGAGGATCTGACATTTTGATAAGCATGTATAACTCTGGAGAATTGAAAGAAAAATTAGAAGTTGCCCTAGCCTCTTAACTTTTTGCTTTTTTGATTCTTACTTACCTAGGCTTCTTTTTGAAAAAAAAGATTATTAATATCACCATCAGGACCAATAAAGCTTGAAGGATCCATGATCCATCTATCAATTAGTGCTTCTAACTTCTCTTGATCCCTAGAGCCTAATCTGTTGCAATTCCTGAGAGAATGCAAATATCCATCTGCATATATCCTTAGTTCAGATGGACTGTGGTATCGACTTGTTAGCTCTTGACAGGCATCACAAATTGATTGGAAGTGTTTTATTGCTTCTGGAGCATCAAAAGATGTCATGGTTTGCTAAGACACAGACTATTCTTGGTAGTCAGCGTTCGGTTTGCTTTAATATCTTTTCTAGTCTAAGGGTACACTTTTCTGACTTGTGACATTAATACCTGCAGATCAACTTGCTACTGAGCAAATTCAAGGATCTTCATCAGGTTCTTCTCCTATTCAAGGAACCACCCAATCACCCTCCAAGGTGCTTGTCGTAGAACCACATCCAACTCTTAGAACTGTTCTGGTTCAAAGGCTCCGCCAAGATGGACAACTGGCCGCAGCAGTGGGTTCTGCTGAGGAGGCAGTTGACCTTTGTCGCGATCAATCGCCAGACTTATTAGTTAGTGCTGAGCTGTTGGAAAAAAGTTCAGCACTTCGACTTGCACAACAATTAGGATGTTCAGTGATTGTCCTAACTGCAAGAACAGGAGTTGAACCAGTTGTAGGTCTTTTAGATGATGGGGCTGATGATGTTTTGAGGAAACCTTTTGGCCTTGAAGAATTAGCGGCTAGGTGCAGGACTCTGCTTAAAAGAGGGAGAATTGGTTTACAAGAACGCGTCACGGTTGGTCCTCTTGAGGTTCATCTCCTTCTGAGACAAGTCACCTTGCGAGAAAAACCAGTAGAACTTAGTCCCAGGGAATTTGCCTTGTTGTGTGCCTTGTTGATGCCCCCTGGAATGGTACGAAGTCGCCATGAGCTACTTAGAATGGCTTGGCCTCCATTTAGTGGAGGACCTCGTTCGGTTGATACTCAGGTTTTAACACTTAGAAGAAAATTAGAACAAGCAGGTCTTGGTGATGGCGGTGGTATTACAACTGTTCGCCAGCAAGGATATAGGTTTAGTCTTGATAACCTACCGTCATAAATTTATTTAGATTTCATTAAGTTACTTTGGAAGTTTCCAATTGTTTATTCCCAGCTTTGTTCCAATTATGTGAGCACACGCATACCCGCTAAAAGCCACTGCATTTAACCCTTGGCCAGGAAAACAAGAATCACCAACACAATAGAGTCCTTTTATCTTTGTAGTATTAAATGTCATGGGAAGAAGACCAGGCAATCTCATTGAAGGAATTGGCCCATAACTTCCTTTATTTCTGGAAAGAAATCTTTTATGTGTTCTTGGACTCCCTATTTCCTTGTGTAAGATATTTTGACTAATGTTTGGAAATAAATTTTCTAACTTTGAAATAAGTTTATCTCCATCTTCCTTTTTCTTATCAAGATATTCTTGGTTGCTTAATCCCTCCCAACAATTCATTGAAGAAGGAGTAAATGCATGAACAATATGGCTATCTGGAGGAGCTAAAGACGGATCTAATAGAGTTGGGATAGATAGAAAAGTAACTCCTTGTTCTTGTTCCATCTCTTTCCATGCATCTAGTATCAAGTGATGACAATGTGTATTCGGAGGAATAGAATCTTTACTTACACCTAAATGTAGAGATAAAAATGAAGGAGAAGGAATATATCTATTTTTCCATTTTTTCTCGGCTGGTGGAGTTTTAGCTGTCTCTACAAGTGGTTTATCGATTCCCTGTCCACCAAATGTATCCCATCTAGTTGCATTAGAGACTATTGTTTTACCAAAAATTTCTTCACCATTATCAAGTGAAACACCTATTGCTCTTCCGTTCTCGAAAAGTATTTTTTGGACCTTAGCTTTATATCTGATTTCGCCCTTGTGATTTTCAATTCCTTTCACTAGCTTTTCTGCAATAATACCAACACCTCCTTTTGGATAGTTAATACCTCCATAATGTCTATCAGAAAAGACCATTCCAGCATTTATCATAGGTGTTAAGTCGGCGGGCATAACTGACCAGCAAAAACATTCAATATCTATAAATTTTAGAAGAGCCGGATCTTTGATATATCGTCTGGCCACGTCTCCAGCGTTAACTGGCAACCATCTCGCAAGACCCAGGCATGACAGGGGTGATTTAAAAAAAACTTTCATTAAATATCTAGGATCCTCTATAGAAAGTAAAGGCATCGAATCTAGACAATTAAATACATCCCAACAGGTTTCGTAGAAATGATTTATCCCTTTCTCTTCATGAGGAAATAAATTAATTAGCTTGGTGATAAATTTTTTATAATCTCTATCTACTGTAATTTCTAACTGATTAGGTAGATGATATGCCAATTGTGTTGGGTCAGGAATCGTTTCACATTCCTGTCCAACATCTTTTAGAGCTCGCGTTAGTAAATTCGTGTACCCTTTATCACCAAACCCAAAAATCATAGAGGCTCCAACATCAAAAGTGAATCCTTTTCTTTTAAATGAGCCACCACTTCCACCAGGGATTTTATATTGTTCCAGTACAAGAACTTTTGCACCTTTACTTGCTAGTTGACTTGCGGTTACTAATCCACCAAGACCGGAACCAATAACTATCGAATCCCAGTTGCAAGAAGCTTTATTTTTATTTGTTAATTGAGTCATAATGTGCAAGAAATTTTAAATGGTCGTGTAAGAAGAGGTTTTATCTAATAATGTTTCACTTGACTTTTTTATTTGACTTAGAGCCCTATCTCTATATTTTTTGTATCTTTCACGTTTGTTGTGAACTCTATTATCGAGTTCAGGTAGTAATCCAAAATTTGCTGGCATAGGTTGAAAGTTTTTTTTATTTTGAACTCGTAAGCTTGCTTGACTATTGCTGACAAAGTTTGTCAATGCTCCAATCATGGTAGACGATGGCAAAGTAATTGTATTTAATCCCTTTGCCAATAATGCTGCGTTAGTTCCAGCCAACCAACCTCCAGCAATAGCAGCAGCATAGCCCTCTGTCCCAGTGAGTTGTCCAGCAGCAAATAATGTTTTTCTATTAATGAACTGAAGTGTTGGCTCTAATAACTTTGGAGATTCAAGAAAAGTATTTCTATGCATTACTCCCAATCGAATAAATTCTGCATTGGACAAGCCAGGTATCATCCTGAATACACGTTTTTGCTCGCCCCATTTTAAATTTGTTTGAAAACCAACGAGATTCCATAATTGACCTGCCTTATCTTCTTGTCTTAATTGAACGACAGCATGAGCTCTTTTAAGCCTTCTGAGACTTTTGTCGTTTACATCTCCCCATCTGGGGTCCCAAAGCCCTATTGGCTTTAATGGCCCAAAACGCATAGTATCTAAACCTCTTTTCGCAAGCTCTTCTATAGGAAGGCAGCCTTCAAAAAAAGAGCTGATTCTTTTTCAAAATCCTTTAATTCAGCTTGTTCAGCTTTGATTAACTCAGAATGAAATTTCAAATATGACTCTTCATTCATTGGACAATTAACGTAATCAGCATCACCTTTGTCGTATCTACTTGCCCGAAATGCTGTTGAAAAATCAATGCTTTCACCAGTAATTATCGGACTAGCAGCATCAAAAAAATGACATTCATTTTCTCCTGTAAATCTTTTGATGTCTTCAGCTAGCGATTCGCTTGTTAAAGGACCTGTGGCCAAAATTGTTATTTGTTGAGCATTTGGTAGACACGGACATTCATCTCGAATGACTCTTATTAGGGGGTGAGAGGAAAGTTGATTTGTTATTGATAGACTGAATTTACTTCTGTCTACTGCAAGTGCTCCTCCCGCAGGAACAGAGTGTTGATCAGCTTTTGAAATAACAATAGATTTTAATTTTCTCAATTCTTCGTGTAAAAGCCCTGCAGCTCTATCACTACTGAGTGCTCCAAAACTATTACTACAAACAAGTTCTGCGAATTCGGGTGAGTGGTGAGCAGGAGATTTTTTCTTTGGTCGCATTTCAAAGAGATTTACTTTGACTCCAGCTTTGGCTATTTGCCATGCTGCTTCTGAGCCTGCGAGGCCAGCCCCTATTACTGTTACCGATGGATCTTCTGTCAAACTTTCGTTTTTTCTTTTTAAAGCTTAATTCCATAGTATTCTCATTTTCCTCAACTATTTATTAAGACTTAAAAAAAACCAAGAAAATCAATGAGGAAGGAAAAAAATTCTCTTTCAATTGTTTTTTAGTCCTCAAAAAGGAACATTAAGTCCGTTAATGCTTCTACAACGTGATATTTTTCATATTGGACTATTAGTATTGGTCTATCAGGGGTCGCTAGCTCAGTGGTAGAGCATCCGGCTTTTAACCGGCTGGTCCTGAGTTCGAATCTCAGGCGACCCATTTTTGTTAAAGACTATTATTAGATAACCTGAAGTTATTATCACTTCTTGATTTTTGAAGAATTATTTTTTTTGCACCTTTTTGATTTCCAGTTTTACATCAGTAAACGCTGGGTTGAATAGTTTTACGAATTTGATTTTTGTAGAAGATTGGCTTATCGAGAGGAAGGTTGATTTAACTATTAATGAGACAAAATGCAGAGCATCAATACCTTCACATGCAAGTTGGTTTGGAGCTAGGGTAAGACTTGGACCCAATGATGAATTGATAAAACCCATTTGGATCTCTGTAAAGACTGAACAATTACTTGAATCAAAATTAGCTAAAATCAAAGAAATTCTTTCTGATTGCAGGTCAGGACTTCTTTTCATTCCTGAAAATCTATAAAAGCCAAGTACATATGTGTTGATGAGAATATAAATACTTTCTAAAAAGAAATTTTTTTGCTGAATTAAAAAATATGTAAGTTTAATCTAGTATGAAGAAACTAACAGTGGGGGCAGCGATTGCATTGAATATATCTTTGTATGTTTGGGCTTTAATGGACTTACCATTTAAATTTTAATCAGTAAACAAAGTACATTAATTTTATTTAGATCGCTGACTTATTAAATTTCTAGGTTAAGAATAAAAAAATTTTGATTTTTTTATTCTTAAGCACTTTTTTAACTTTCATTTTTATTTGCACTATCAATCCTTTTTTTTTACCTGTAGCGGTTAAGGTCTTTATGAGGTAGTGAATGCCTCTCCGTCTCATTGAAATGGGGGTATGGTTAAGAAATCTTCTTCGATTACAAAATCAAATTCTAATTGGTTGTGGAGGTGGGCAGAACCCGAAAGCGAACTCTCAGTAATTCCAAAATCAAAAACTAAACGTTTGGCCCAGCAGGCAAAGTTGGCAAATGTTGATGCGGAGAGAGCCGTTAGTAGGGCATACCAAATTGAATTATCAAGAACTAAGGCAATTGGAGAAGCAATGTTTAAGTCTGGCAAAGCATTAAGGTTTACGCTATCAAGTTCTGGAAGGCAGCTAATTCTCAGAACACAGGCTGCGCGAAGACAATTTGAGCCTGGTTTTAGGAACAAAAAATAATTCTCAGATAGAATATAAACCTTACGAAAAATAAAAAATGCAGCTTTATGTAGTTACTTGGAAATTTGAATCATCTGAGGATCAGAATTATTCCTCGGAAGCATTTGTAGAGTATGTAGAAAGTGGAAAATCTGACGATCTTATTGATGGCTATGAGAGAATTTCATGGGCTCATACGCCACAAGATGGAACAGGAGTGATCATTTGCAGAGCTTCAAATGCATCAATTTTATTTAAGGTTTTTGGATCATGGAGAGATAAATTTGGAATGACTTGGGAGTATAAACCTGCCTTAACTACTGAAGAGTTTGTTACTTTAATAAAAGAAAAATAGATATAATTTTTTTGTATTTCTTAGATTTAACTTATTTAATAAATAAACTTCTGTCTAAAAAACTTTCAGGATCGTGCTATACAACTTAGTCTTTTAAAAGTATTTTTTGTTTTAATGATAGCTCATTTTTTATTTGCGTTGACTGCTAGTGAAATGGGTATTAGTCCGACAATTCTAGCTTTAATAGTAGTTTCATCTATCGTTTTTATTGTCGGCTTTGCAAAAAGCTCAAGAGAGAATGAATACAAGAAATTAATGGATTCATTTATTGAAAGGAAAGAGGAATCAGAGTGATTTTTGATTTATGCAAATTTAGTAAGAAGATCTTCTTACTAAATATGAATTCTCATGTCTAATAAGGCAGGATGGTAGAAGCGTAGTTTTGAAATTGGACAATTTATTATCTAAGGAGAGAATTATCTCTCCTTCTCGCGATGTTCTTGCAGGTCTTGTTGTTGCATTCGCAATGATTCCAGAGGCAATAGCTTTTTCTGGTATTGCGGGTGTTGATCCAAGAGTTGGTTTGTTTGGTGCTTTTTTACTTTCTGTAACCCTAGCAATTTTTGGTGGCAGGATGGCCATGATCACCTCAGTGACTGGTTCAACTGCTCTTTTGATGACTGGGATTGTTCAACAAGGCGAAAATATTAGCCCTGGACTCGGTCTGCAATATCTTTTGGCGGCTGGATTACTTACGGGAGCTCTTCAGATCGCTTGGGGGTATTTAAGACTTGCTCATCAGATGAGATTTGTCCCCCAACCTGTTATGGATGGGTTTGTGAACGGTTTGGCTATTTTGATCTTCCTTGCTCAATTGCCTCATTTGGGGATTGACTTGGCGCATTCTGCAAAAGTAGTTACTGCAGTTCAATTACCTGCGGTTTGGGGATTGACCATACTTACGTTGATAATTATCTATTTGCTCCCAAAAGTTACCAAGCTTCTGCCTTCAGCCTTAGTTGCAATTTTTATTTGTACTGCAATTTCTATTGGATTTAAATTAAATGTTCCAACTGTATCCAATTTAGGAATTCTTCCAAATGGATTGCCAAGCTTTGGCTTTCCAAAAGTTCCGTTTAATTTTGAAACTCTTGGTTTGATACTTCCAACAGCTCTAGCAATTTCTTTGGTAGGTCTTATGGAGACATTCTTAACTCAAGATATTCTTGATGATATGACCGATAAAAGTACAAACAAAAATGTTGAGGCTCGAGGCCAAGGTATAGGAAATATTGTTAGTTCTCTTTTTGGAGGTATGGCAGGGTGCGCTTTGGTTGGACAATCAGTTATGAATGTGGGCTATGGGGGAAGAACTCGCCTTTCAACATTAAGTTCTGGGATTTGTTTGATAGCAATGATTCTTGCTGCTAAAGATTGGGTGAATCAAATACCAATGGCAACATTGGTCGGTGTAATGATAATGATTGCAATTAATACTGCTAATTGGATCTCAATTAAAGATATACGCCGTATTCCTCGAAGTGATAGCTCAGTTATGATTTTAACTGTATTCGTAACTGTTATTACGCACAATCTAGCCCTTGGACTCTTGTCAGGTGTTGGACTTGCCGCAATATTATTTAGTAGAAAGGTTGCAAAAGTTATCAGGGTTGAGTCATCCTTAAATGGTGAAGATCACAGGGTTTATAAAGTTAAAGGCCAATTATTTTTTGTTAGTAGTATTTACTTTAGACAAGGGTTTGAACTACATGAACACCCTAAAAAAATCACAATTGATATGGCTGAAGCACATATTTGGGATCAAAGTGGTGTCACGGTTCTTGATCAAGTAATCAGGAGAATAAAACTAGGTGGCTCTAAGGTTGAAGTGATTAATTTAAATGATGAAAGCTTGAATTTATTTTCTCGAATAGGACAGGCTTCAGAAGCTGGAGGAAGAGGCGGAGAATTTAAATCTGCTCATTAAAACTCCCATTCTTATATTATTTGAAGTTTTTGTATATTTTTTGAAAAGCTTGTATCAAAGGCTTATAAGGATTCATTTCCATTTGACTAAACTTTGTAAATTTTATACTTAAGAATGTATAAGTCAGAGTATCAACTAATCAAGCCTCATAGTGGATATTCATATAAGCCATAAGTTTTACTTATGTTTAGAGTTCACTCCGCCCTCTCGGCACATTTTTATTTTAGGGAAATTGTTAAGAGAACTGGTTGTGGATTTTGAACTATTTTATGTTCTTTGTATTTGAAATTAAAGAAAAAAAATTCCACCTAGTATAAAATACCTGATGGAATTAGTTTTGGTTAAATAATCTGATTCCTTAGATAGATGTTGATTTTTTTAAAATCTAAACATTTTCTAGGTAGGAAGTTTTAGCTAATAAAGCTAAAAGACTTTTATTAATAGCTATCTTCCTAAGCTTCAGAATCAAATTTAGAAAGATTTGGCCCAGCAATTACACCAACAAGTCCAAAAAGAACAAGGGAAAATACACCGACGATTGTTGCTGAGAGACTTCCTCCTCCCAAAGCAAAGGTTAAGAATGGCAAATGAAGCATTTTTTTTTAGATGCAGGTATATATATAAACCTAAAATTGCCCAAATTTAATGAAGTTGTAGCACCTTGATAAATTCAGACATTTTTAAAAGGTTTTTTAAAGAGTTAAGCGGTAGGGAAATTGTTTGGAAACATTGAAGTTAATTCGTCTTTAGTTGCCTTGGATTCCCATTTTAACCAGTCCTTGACTCCGTTTGGCTTGACGGTCTGAGCACTTCGAGCAGCAAAAATAATTACATGAAATGGAATTACAATGGCAAAGAAGAAAAAATGGAGTAAGTACAAATCCCAAGGGATCCCCTGGTAACCGTAATCAGGGAAAAATATTGCAGTAAGAAAAGGAAGCGTCATGTTGTTCATATTTTTACTGTATTAATCATTATCCATAAAGCATAAATTCTTTCGACAAGGCAGAATATTTTAACTTCTAGAAATGCTACGGATTTTTTAAATGCATAAGATTAGGAGCTACTCCTAGCTTTTTTAAACATAGTTTCGGAATTGTAAGTTTCCTAGGAGTTATCTGAAACTATTTTATTTCCCGTTTAATTACTATTAATAAATAAATAAATTATTCTACATATATTATTCCTAAATCATATCTATGAATGCTGTAAATATTTAATCAATAAGGCTTTCTATTAATTTAACCAGTCTGAAACTAAAATATATACTTACTATTATCCATGTAGGAAGAATTATATTCCATGCCTTTTGATGTTTTAAAAGGATAATCTTGTCTAGAAGATAAGCTCCAGAGACGGGAATTAATATTAATAACGTCATCTTAAAAAAAATCTCAAGAAAAGCTAGGGCTGCTATTGGATTTATTAGCCATGCTATTAATATTCCACTAAGTAAGTAGCCCCCATATTGTCCTAGCTTCCTTATCATCATCAACAGATTCTCTCTTTTGTTAGATTTACTCATTATATCTAAATAATACTTCTAATACTACAGATATTTATTTGATGACTTATTTTTTATATTTAAGTAACAGTGTTGAGTGGTTAGAAAATTATGAATATAATCGATATGTTTATATATAATATGGTTAGATTTAATAAATCAAATTAATGCAATAGGTTAATTAGAGGGATCATTGGAATTTGGATATAATTTTTTTATAGCTTCTGCTTGATTTTTTTTCTGTTGCTTTATACGTTTTAATTCATTAATCCTTCTAACTAAAATTCCTGGAATAAACCAAATAACTATTATAACTACAAAAATGAAAATAGGATTGTTTATAGTCATATCAAGTAAAATATTCTTTACTGAAAGAAAATACATATTATTAATGAAAAATAATTGATAGTTCATTTTTATTCGATTAAATACTTTCTGGTTTATTTTTTTATGATAAGTTAATTGTTGTCACTCTTCCACTTCCCTATATTCATTCTCTAAATACAATTTTGATTCGTCAGCAATTATTTTTAGATAGTTATGATTTTTCTTTAATTCTGTAGTGTCTTTTGATTTGCTATAGTTTATTTTTATATCTTTGTTAGACCACGCCGCTTGATCTTTGAAAAGATTTCTTTTAGCAGAATATAAAACTTTTTTTAATACAAAAAAAATTGTTAAAAGAAGTATAGAAAGAAGCAGAAATATTTTCATTTTATTAGTTCTTTTTCATTAATAATAACTTCTTTCAAGGCTTTGGATGATATATGCAAAAAAAATATATAATAATATATCAGGCCATTTTTAATTACCTCTGTAAGAGGTTTGTTTTGCCTTTTTAACAGGCTAGTTTTTTAGTTTATTGATTTTTTTCTTTTATTAATTTTGACATATAAATTGCCATCACCTTAATTATTTGCTAAATATAAATATATATATTTATATTAGAAAATGTTATCTTGGCTAAATCATAGCAAAGTTATATATATATTATCTAATTTACTTGTTTTGCCTGCTACATTTATTCCAGCAATTGACTTTATTGCAAATATTTCTTTTATTATTGCCTTTATTTTTTTAGTGAATACTAATATGTTTCTATCTTTAGCATTATGTGCAGCTCTTATTATTAAAAATAATTCAAATTATAGATTTAATCTTTTATTGAAACAAAAAGGAGAGGAGCTCTCAAAGTCAGATTATGAATGTGTCTATTTATATGCTTGGTGCACGTTACTAAGATATTTTTTAATTGGACTAGCATTAAACCGAATATTTCTATTATTTAAATAACATTAACGTTTATTATTTCTTAAAAGGGTTTAAAAAACTTTTCTTAACTTGTTTTTTAGGCGGTTTAATCATTCCAGTATCTGCATTTAGTCTTCTTTTAATATCTTGAATTGTTTTTTGATGCTGCACTTCATCTCTGTCTGGATCTAAAGAGGCAAACCAATTTTGTAGATCCCAAGATTGATTACCATCTTTATCTACTTCAACTTTTACAAATCCCTCTTGACCTGAAAAGAAATAAGCACCTTCAGGAAGCTTGTTGAAATCAAATTCTCCTTCATTTTCCTTTTTGATGTTCCCCATTCTTGTCTAAAAAGCTTTTATTATTTAGATCCTATAACAGATTTTCAATAGAAGTCATTTCTTACTTTTGTGATCAATTCTTCTCTCTAAATATTTAGGAATTATAATGTTTAGTTGCTTTTAACCTTATTAGTGTGAATGATTGAAAAAATACATAATCTCTATGTGCCCTTTTAGTAAGGAATTCTCCCTTCTTGCCAAAACATTTGAGTATTCAGATTACCTCGAAGATTCTGATTGGAAATTTCAAAAGTATAATTTGGTAAATGCCTCTTGCTACTCTGATCTTTTGGAAGATACTGAGTGGGGAACAAGATCTGACGATTTAACTATTGCTTGAACTAGCTTTTATGAAGATTTTTATTCTGCGAATGTTAGTTCTGAAATGAATTCTTCGCATATCCATTCAAGTTGATGATCTTCATTTGGGTTTCTTGCTAAAACAATAATTGGTATTCGAACTTCATTGCTTTCAATGATTTTTCTATATCCAATTAAAAGTTCAGCGTATTTTTTAAATGTCCATCCGTTGTTTCCTTTGGATTTCCATTCGGAAGAATTTCTAAGAGATCGATGGAAATCTTCAATTCCGAATTCGTTCCAGCATTCTTGAATTGCAAGTAAATGATCGTGTCCTTCCTTGAGTAATTGTTGATATTGAATTATTTCAGGAGCTTCTTGAGAGTTGTCTGGCTGAAGTTCTTTTGCTAAATCATAAAGGGTAATTTTTTTGAGCTTGAACCAATCTCTATCGAAAAGAAAAACCGGAAAATTTAATGACCATATTTTCCCTCGTAAACTTTTGTATGTTTTGATGAATTCATTCATATGCTTTTGTAGAAACTTATATCGCTTTTTCATAAATACCTCCTATTATGTAATTACTTTTGGTTTTTAACTTTTGGAATTAAGTTAAAGCTTTAGAAGCATAGAGTCAAACCTTATATTTAATAAGTATAATATAGTTAGGACATATTTATTAATGTTAATGACTACAGGTAATAAGAGACCAGCCTGGCTTAACTGGCTTTACTTGGGAATATTTTTATATTCTTCTTATTTTTTATTTAATTTTTGGTCTTCAATTTTAGATAAATAATATCAAAATATATACTTGGATTTATTAAATATATTAATATTAATCTCAAACGATAAAAAATTATATATATAATTTGTTTCTATAGTTGAAAGAGACAAATAATTAAACGCAGTTTTTTTTTGATTTTGTTTAAATCATCCAGCAAATACAGGTAATCCAATTGTAGCTGTGCTGACTAGTGCTCCCGCAAAAATAAGGAAAGGAAGCAATGGATACTTTTCAATCATGTCTTTTTAAATCCTTGATTTGTTATAGGTAATTATACCATACTAAGTATTTATACCCCAGCCTGGGCTGAAGATGGTCATAATTGCTTGTCCGTTCATTCGAGGAGTGGTCCTTCTTTTTACATCTTCAATTGCCTTTTTGTAGTATCGATACTTTTTTTGATGATCGCTAAAAATTTTTATAACACGCCATTGGTCTACAGGAAATCTCTTTTTTACTTCTTCAGCAAGTCGTCTTTCCTCTTGATTTAAATCTTTTTTCTTGAGTTTGTACTCGACGTTGATCCAATCAAAGAGTTTTTCCAAATCACATGTTATTTCACCATCTCTTATCCATTTGTTGATGTACTTTTCATCACCAGCTTCAATAAAAAAGCATTTTTCGGGAACTGGTAATTTGATCTCATGTAGTAACTCAGCAAAATTTGGTATCAGTTTCACTGAATATTTAGATGTGTGTATTTGAATTATGAAAGATTTTTTCCTTTTCTGCGAAGACAACTTGGAAGATTTATATATTATTTTTTAATTCTTTTTTAGGGGTCTATTAAATTTTCCTATGAAATTTTAGAAAGAAGACAGTTTGAAATCAAATAAAAAAACTGCCTTTACTGCGCTTATTGATAGAGCAATTGAAATAAACGTTTCTTTTGCTCTTCATCTATTATAAATAACATTTTTGGAATCTTTTAGTCACTAGCTATTTATTCTTATTATTTATCACCTTATATTATATAAGGTGATAAATAATAAGAATAAATATCAATAACCTTAGATCGAATGAAAGTCAGATACAAATAATTTTATTTTTTAGTTGATTAAGTAAGGAAAAATATATAGATTTTTTTCATTCGCATCATGTCTTCATTAGATTTTAATTATTATTAGTGATTTGTCCGTAAGCCATAATGAGGCTAGGAACTACTATTGATACAAAAAATATATTTTTTAAATTAAACCTAAGCTCCCTGCGGTAAATCCAACGGCGCAAAAGAAAATAAATTCAAATAGGTCTCTGCAACCTGAGGGGATAGAATTTAATGCAACGTTAATTCGTTGAGCCATTTGACCTTGTACTCGCAGGTAAAAGAGAAACTTAAAAGATAATCTTCTTTGTTGCGACTTATTTTGAGGGGACAAACCGTATTTTTATGATTTCTATTGATTTGGACTTGATATAGGTGTAAGTAATTTGGCATTAAATGATGATTGATTAGCTTTGTTTATCATCTTCCAGTAAAACATTAAATTTTCTTGAGTTAATTCATATCGCTTTAGAATTAGTTTCTCTATTGTTTGGCTTTCAGCCAAATATTCTACCTCTAATTTGATCTAAAGATGGACCTCTCTTCTTCTCCTCCTTAGTCAGTGGAATCCAGTTCCAGTCACAACTAACAGTAAGAAGGTACCCAACAATTAAGTGCCAAATCAATATTAAAAAGGGGTGATCTAGATGAGGGGTCAAAGGACTCAATGTAAATAGATTTATCTTAGCCTTTTGAAAGAATTCCCACGAGTTTATCAACTAATACTGCTGATAAATGTTGTTTCCCTCCGCTTTAGCTTTTAAATAAAAAAAAAGGACATTACTTTCCTTGTTGGTTGTATTATTACCTTTTAATGATGATTAGTACTTTATGACTTCTAGAGTAGAGAAGTTTTATGGTTGCTAGTCAAGCTTTTTTTTGTATATATGACTAAGCTTTAGATTATTTCATGAATTTTTTGATTATATAGATCAAGATTTACCATTAAATACTTGCAGTTAAAATTCAGTGATTTTTATGCTTTAAATTACAAGGATCAATAGTAATTTATGCAATTGATCAAATTTAAAAATTAGAAATTTCCCTTTATTACTGAATTTTTCTCTGTAAATAATTTGTAAGCTGTGCTTTCTAATTATATTCAGGCATTAACTGGTACTTAGTTTAACCAAGAGTTAATTTCATTAATAAATTTTAGTTTACTTTCTCTTTGACTGAGAAATTTGGTCTAGTTTTTTAAGATCAATTTATAAGCATACAAATAGCTTGATTGGTGTTGTCCTTAAGGGTGGATTTGGAAATATTTTTGTATTCCACGTAATTAAGCACCTTTGAAGCTTTAATATTAAAGAGTTGCGGGGCGTGGCGCAGCTTGGTAGCGCGGGTGCTTTGGGAGCACTAGGTCGCAGGTTCGAATCCTGTCGCCCCGATCAGTCAGAGACAGGTTTCCCAGCCTGTCTTTTTTTAATGGGTAAATGAGACTGGGATCTCAGCGGGATCTCCCGAGTAGTTACTTGTCTTTAGTAGCAATGGTTTTGACCTCTCTTTGCTGGTTAGCCCTACCTGAACCGGCCTAGAGGAATAATGAATTTCTAGTTATGTTCCTTGAACATTGGTTATCAGTGAGCATTGATCCAATGAGAGTTAAGGAAGGTGTACTGCATAGCAACTTCCTTTTCTCGCTAAACCTTTTCTCTAATTAGAAATGACTTCAAGTGATAAGGCTGATAATCATTGGTCTGATTATTCCAGAGGCTCAAGATTTGGAAAGATAATTGCTTATGGCATTGGTGCCAAGCTCACCATTCTTGCAGGATTTCTTTTTTATATGATGGCTAATTAAAAGAAAAGGACTGAGCTAAGTCAGTCCTGAGTATTCATCTAAAAATGATTTGAACTATAGATAAGTCAATTACTTAAGATGCGTAGATTTTTTTTGCAGTAGTAACAAATTGCTCGTCTGAGAACACAGCCTCTACTTCGCACATACATCCAAAACCTTTAATCCAAGGAGCAGCGTGCTCCCACATCTTGCTGATATCAGTAGCTTCAGCGACGAAGCTACCTGTTCCATTAAGTGGGTTAGTCACACGCCAAAGAATTTTAAAACCTTCAGTTTCGTCAGCTGGGCCACCAGCTTCAAGATATTCAAGAAATTTTTCTCCTCCTGCAAATGATGATTCCTGAGTTGGAAATGCCCAGTCAAGTTTAAAAAGAGCCATTGAAGAAAAATATATTTGAATTTGATTTTTATCGAAAATCGATTGGAAAGATGCAAAAAGTCTTCCAATTAACATCAAGTAACTTTTGAGGTAGCCTTCCGACGGATAAATTTGTGTAGTATTTTCCGTCAACTATATTCTTATTTTCTATGAGAATATTTAGTGAAATTTTTAGTGATAAGTATGGATGCTCCCGTTCAACACATAAATTTATTCAATGCAATGCTTGCTTTATATGTAATTGGTTATCAAATAACCATTTGCGTTGATTGGAGTTGGATTCCTATGAATAAAGAGGATTACCAACTTCCTTATCAAGATAAATGGAGTGTTAATCAATAATGACTCCTGATATTTTTAATCAAGCAGCAGCTGAATCAAAACAATTTGGCCTTTGGCTTCCGGTAATAGGAGTCATCATTGTTTTTTTAGGAATGAATATGAGAGTTGAAATTAAAATCCAGAAAGAAGATGAATTTGAAAATAAGGATTAACTAAGTTATTTCATTCCTGTGTTTTTGATAACAATCGGCGGTCAAACGGTGGAGGACTAATCTAATTTGGGTCGTTTTCTAATCCCAAGCATCTCAGCCATTTTCCCAGTTAAAGCAAAATATCCAATCGCTCAAAGAAACAAGCTAAAAGCAATCAGATTTGGAACGATGCCACCAATAATTTCGAACTTATCAAAGAATTCCATTTATATGATCAGCTATTGAGCGAGAAACCCCACTGTAAAACTAATAAAAACAAAGCAGTGGTTACAAAGGGTGCAGCCGGGTATTGACTCTTTAATTTGTTAATCGAAAATTGTGACCATGAGAACTGACTTTCGTTAGTTCTTGTTCCCTTTTCTTTTTTGGCTTTTGGAGGTAAACCAAGTTCTCTTCTTCTTTTTGCTTCACCCATTCTGATCTAGTAAAAGCAAGATAATAAAAGATGCTTTTTCTTACTGTGACTTTAATAGATCATTCTTTTTTTAAGGGCTGTGCTGAGTTTCCCCCCTTTTAACTTCGACTGCAATCAGCAACGACAATAGTAAATACTTTAGTGGTCTCCATATAGATTTTTAATAGCTTCGGGAGTAGAAATGAATTATGGATCTTTAGGAGGTTTAGTTATGACCTGCGGAAACCCCTTCAACCATATGCTTAAAAATATTATGGTTGAAATGTTCGATTCACCTTATTTGTGGAAGATCAGGGACGATAAAGAGTTGGAGTGCCTAACGTATGGTTTTTGTTCTAAGCCTGAATCCTTCCCACGGCCTAGAAGAGTAGTCCTTTAGGAGGTTTAAATGAAATTTACTGAACTGCTTTTGATTTTCTCATCATTGTCTTTGACGTTCTTAGGCTTTTCATTCTTATAGACTAAAAGCTCGGTTGACAGTCGATTTATTTATCTTGGGGACATTAGTCCCCCTTTTTTAATGTCTAAATATAGGTATGAAACCAAAATGGTTCCAACAGATTTTTCTGCTGCAGTTGAGGGATTGCCTTTGACTACGATGCAAATTGAGCAACAAAATAAGGAAATAAGAAGAGCAGAAGAATTAATTACATCTGTAATTAATCAATTAGATGCGGAGAAGGGGATGAAGTTATTTAGTCACTCAGTACATTCAGTAACCCTTTACAGACAAATGCATACGTTGATTTTCAGGAAAAAGACTAGTACATAAAAGTAGTAGGCCTGATTTCAACAATTTCAGTCCTTTTATCAACTCCACTCAAATATATCTAGCTTTTAATTTTTAATGTCTACAAATTGGTTGATAACTGCTTTAAAACTAGAAATCCATCTATCGATTCTTGATGAAGAGGCAAGAGATTTAGTTAGTAAGTCTATTTGTTCTTCTCTCTCTTTGTATTTAAGTTCAAGTTCATTTATTGCAAAATCAAGTTTGCTGAGTTGGAGAGAGCAATCACTCTTTTCTTCCAAGTCGATTATATTTTTTTTTAATTCTTCGATATCCATAGCCCTGTAATTACTAACAATTGTTTGTAGATCATTAGCTTCTAAACTCATTTAAACAAATTTATCATCTGAATTATTCTCAAACAATATTATGAAAATGTCTATAGGGTTTTACTATGAATCCATGTAGTGATAACACGTAAAAGTATAGTTTTGATCTTTCTAATTGGCCTTTATTTTAATCATGAATTGATACTTATGTTTAATCTCTTTCTAGTATTATTCTTTGTTTAAAACGATTGAATCATTATCAAATTTCACTGCTATATCTATCTAAGCCTAAAGGTCTAATCTATGAGTTATTTCTATTTAACTGAATTAATTGAAGCGATATAATTAGTTGCTTCTTTTACATCATTTTTAAAAAGACAAAAAAAAGCCCTCTAAAAGAGGGCTTTAAAAAAATCAAGTTAAAGACTTAACCGATTGCAGGTGCAACAAGAGCTACAGAAGTAGACTCAGCAGCTGCTAGGTCAAGTGGGAAGTTGTGAGCATTACGCTCGTGCATTACTTCCATACCAAGGTTTGCACGGTTAAGTACGTCACCCCAGGTTGGTACAACCTTGCCTGAAGTATCAACTACAGACTGGTTGAAGTTAAAGCCGTTCAAGTTGAACGCCATGGTGCAGATGCCCATAGATGTCAACCAAACACAAATCACTGGCCATGAAGCCAAGAAGAAGTGAAGGCTGCGGCTGTTGTTGAAGCTTGCATATTGGAAGATCAAACGACCGAAGTAGCCATGAGCTGCAACGATGTTGTATGTCTCTTCTTCTTGTCCAAACTTGTAACCGTAGTTCTGTGAATCAAGTCCTGTGGTCTCACGGATAAGTGATGAAGTAACCAAAGAACCGTGCATTGCAGAGAACAAAGCACCACCGAACATACCTGCTACACCAGCCATATGGAATGGGTGCATCAAGATGTTGTGCTCAGCCTGGAAAACGAACATGAAGTTGAATGTTCCAGAGATTCCTAGAGGCATACCATCAGAGAATGAACCCTGACCGAATGGGTAAACAAGGAATACAGCGAAAGCTGCTGATACAGGAGCTGAGTAAGCAACACAGATCCATGGGCGCATACCTAAACGGTATGAAAGCTCCCACTGACGTCCCATGTATGCAGAGATACCAATAAGGAAGTGGAAGATTACAAGCTGGTAAGGGCCGCCGTTATATAGCCACTCATCAAGAGTTGCTGCTTCCCAGATTGGGTAGAAGTGAAGGCCGATAGCGTTACTTGAAGGAACAACAGCACCAGAAATGATGTTGTTTCCATACATGAATGAACCAGCTACTGGCTCACGGATACCGTCGATATCAACTGGAGGAGCAGCGATAAAAGCAACGATGAAACAAGTTGTTGCCGCAAGAAGGCAAGGGATCATCAATACACCGAACCAACCGACATAAATACGGTTGTTAGTGGAAGTAACCCACTCGCAGAATTGTGGCCAACCTTTGAGCAACGAAGAACGCTGCTGCTGAATGGTGGTCATGAATAAGAGCGTTAAGTATTTGCTCGGGAGAGCAATAAGAAAGATCAGAAAAAATCTGACAGACGGAATTTAGCTTCTAAATCAGATATCTAGGATGGGTAAACTCACCAGAATTTTGCCAATAGCAATTAGTAAATCTATTGGTATGAATAAAACCCTCTTATCCAATCATTGATTTTTCTTTTCTTGAGCTAATTGATAAGATTCACCTATATTAGTCATCCTTATCATTTTTGTATGAAGTATCTAATACTTCGAGAATAATAGGAGATTTTCTATTAACTTTGGATTAAGTATTGATTTCTAGTGTTACTTTTTTCTTTTTATAACCACACAGCTTTATTTACTTGGTTAGATTTTAAAATTAGCAAGTAATCAATATTCAATTGGATGTATAAAATAGGTATTTATATAAAGTAGTGAAGTGCAAATAAGACGAACATTGGTGCTAAATAGTTGTAAGTTCTATGCATGAGGTGAGATATGTCTTCTAGTTCTTCCGATAATAGTCAAAGCATAGAAGAAAGAGATGCAATTGAATTGTACTTCGCCTGTGTGACGGCTTGCTCACTTGATGATGAGGGGGTTGAATGTACAACAAGATGTGTTGAAGTTCATCTCAAGAATGAGAATTAGTAATGGTTATAAAAAATATTTCTTGCATGCTTAGCTAGTTGTAGGTATTTACTTTTAAATTAGATTATGCAAATCAAGAATTATTATGATCTAATCAATCGGCTTAGCCTTGCCAAGTTGCAGGCCATCATTTTTGCAATCGATAGAATTAAATGGATCTTGGTAAAAAGATACTATTCCCTCTTTCTCGAAAGGAAATGAATTGAAATTAC
Organism: Prochlorococcus marinus str. MIT 0912; assembly: GCF_027359595.1. Classification (NCBI taxonomy): domain Bacteria; kingdom Bacillati; phylum Cyanobacteriota; class Cyanophyceae; order Synechococcales; family Prochlorococcaceae; genus Prochlorococcus; species Prochlorococcus marinus. The sequence goes on along the minus strand of NZ_CP114783.1, from coordinate 603,331 downwards.
TAGTTATTGGCTTTGCTTTTTCTTGTGCATGTTTTAACGGTTTTCCGCAAGACATAAATAATCCTACTTATGAATATTGTTTTTTACTCCTATCTTAATGAAAAAAAAATAGGGATTAATACGGGATTAGTTTTACTTATTTTATTTTTATCCTTATTGAATTTATTTGATATTAAGTATTTATCTTCTATATATTTTTTCAAGTTGATTCCTTTCTTATTGCAGATTAAAAATGTATTTGTAACACTCGTTGCTCTTTCTTGTAATTGGAACAATCCACCAGACGTGTAAACCTATAAAAAAAGTCCAAATAGTATTAGATCAATACTTGCCGGCTGCATTTTTTGCCTAGATAGTAGTCATGTAAGCAAGAAAGCCAACAGGAACGAAGAGTAAGGCAGCAATGGTAAAGCGAACAAATTTGCCTGTACCTGAATCTCTTGAATAATCAGTAAAATGCTTTGTGTTGTTCCACTCGGACCAATTCTTTGGGCTGTTATCAGATGATGTCATTGTTAGTTAAGCAAATACGGTAGTAACAACTTCATAAGCACCAACCAATAAAAGAAGTGCTGGAAGATTCCAGAGAACGATTAGTTTCGCAGCAGTAGTTTTGTTGATTGCAAGCATGACTAAAAGTTGGTTCTGGTTGGTTTTTAAAAAGATGAGTGAAATATAAATGGATGCTCTCAATTGGAGTGGGACGGTAGAAGTAGGGCTAACCAGTTCGGGCTATTTATACTTATGAGGGTTATCAATAGATCTAATCATTGGATCAATATCTCTCTAATTAGTTGTTGTATTTAGTGTTTGAGATTAAGAGCTCTTAAGTATTAGAAGAAGCCGTACCCGACCGTATCTTTCATTTAGAAAACTCATACTTTACATTTATTCACATCAACGCAATTCCAGTAATGACAACTTCTTCCAGTACTGCTTCTTCTCAGGTAATAACTGAGTACGGCAAGCAAAACATCTTTGGCCGTGAAACACAGCCTCAGCTTGTAGAGGACTACACCAGCTACCCAGAAGAAGCAGAAAAGACAAATGGCCGTTGGGCAATGATCGGAATGGTCAGTCTTTTGGTTTCATACTTCTCAACTGGTCAAATCATTCCTGGAATTTTCTAAACCAATAACTACTAATAAGTAACTACTAAAACAATGCAACCATCTAACAAAACAATTCTAGAAAGAAGCATCGGCAGACCAGCCATGATGGCATTCGTTCTTCTAACAGGTATCTACCTCACAACCGGTCAACTTATCCCAGGTGTCGTTTAATGACTACTCAAAACAACAACAACAGAAACATCGATCCTGAAAAGGTAACTGCAGAAAGACTTAACGGCTATGCAGCTTTGTTTGGATGCATTGCTCTAGTCGGTGCTTATGCAACAACAGGCCAAATCATTCCAGGTTTCGTGTAATGGATAAAACAAATAACTACTGGAAAACAGCCGAGCAAATGAACGGCCGTCTTGCGATGATGGGCTTCTTTGCAGCTGTGATTAACTACGGAATAACAGGCTGGATCATTCCAGGAATTGTTTAACTCTGATTTTTAAAATCTAAGAAAAAAGGTCTCTTCTCTGTCATTACGGAAGAGGCTTTTTTTATTGCTTTGGGTGCACTAGGTCGCAGGTTCGAATCCTGTCGCCCCGATCAGTCAGAGACAGGTTTCCCAGCCTGTCTTTTTTAATGCCAATTTTTGGTTGAACCCAAAGCTGAACCCAAAAGTTAGATGGAATAAGGGAAGTTAACTTGATTTAACGGACTTAGGCATAATGGAAGAATGGATCAGCTTATAAATGGCAAACTCTAATTGGCTTTCAAGGTGGGAGGAGGAACCAGTAAATTCAGATCCTCCCGAAATTGTAGAAAAAGAAGAGGAGGAGAATTGGCAAGAGACACGAGAAGCGTACGAACTTTTCAAGGTAAATCCAATTCAAAAAGAAGGAGAGTCAGAGGAGGAGTTTGCCTATCGTCGTAAATCTTGGGAATTTCAAAAAGAGGAATACCAGCAATATTGGAAAGACAAAATAAAAAATTATCCAGACGCACGAAAAATTAAAGAAGATAAGGAAAAAAGAGAGAGATTAGAAAAAGAAGAAGATGAACGACTAATGGGGCAATGTCCAACTACTCCCGAGATCCATTACGGGCCTAGAGGTGGTACATACACAAAAGAAACTAATAGTGATGGCAAGCCTTATCGGAATTATTTCTAATGAGCGGATTCGTTTACCTGATAAGAAATAAGGATCTTTATAAGATCGGTATCACTCAAAATCTTCAGCAACGTATGAAGGCTCTTAAGCCAGATGAAATTATTTCGACGTTAGCAACAGACGATTATGAGCAATTAGAAAAAGACTTACACAAAAAATATAAAGATGTACGAATACCCCAGACTGAATATTTTCGACTTACTCCCTCTCAGATAAAAGACTGCAAATATTCTTTAAAAGGTAACTTTGTTACTTCAGCAAATTTTGTCACTTCTACAGATGAAACAGACATAACAATTCTTTTATGCACTTCATTAGCAATTCTTTGGGGACCGATATTTTTTATTGGTGGTTTTTTTGACTTATTTAATTCTGGAGATTGGAAATCTGTTTACGAATGGCCAGCAGTTGCTTGGAGCCTATTTTGCGCAGCAATATTCTTTTTTCTGGGGATAGCATCATTTTTCTCCAAGGAAGAGGAGGAGGGGAAGTCGGATGTAATTAAAGGCTTCTTTCTAACTTCTGTAATAGCAATAGTTCAGTTGCTACTACTTGCTGATACTTGGACTAGCCCATTTGCTTAAGCCATAGACCACCGCCTAGCAGTAGTTGGACTTACCCCATAAATATCAGCAATCTTTTTCCAAGTCCAGCCGTAACTTCTATACCTGTTAATTCTGGTTTTCTTAGTGTCTAATGCCCAGATAATCAGCATTACTGTTAGCAAAAATAAATCAATTAGAGAAGTAAAAAGGAGCCTTTTTAGACTCCTTTAAAACAATATTTTTATAGATCTTCTACCAAACAATAGATTTAAGGTTGTTGTTCTTGCGCTAGTAAATTAGTTGCTCCACGAAAGGGCCGGAAGGATGATGCATTATCTCTCTGCGGCATCGCCGACTGTGCGCAATAAACCTCTACGAGCTATTGGACCAACAATAAAACCTCTACTAGTTAAAGAGTTCATAGCCCCTTGATGCATGCTTCCACCGTTTACGTCAGCTAGTTGATCAAGAGTGAGTTCAGTGTTTTTCATGGCTATTAAAAGAAGAAAGGTTTAGAGCAATAGGACGGAGGTGTCGGTGGGTCCGTGTCCATGTACTTACTATCTCTCCAATCAATGACTGAGGTATTGATCTGGTTCAGCTAGTCCTGTGAGGTTGGTCACAAGTGATATTTCAAGCTTTTACCTTCCTCAGACAGCAATAATGACCACTGCTACAAAGTAAAGACCATATAGGAAACATCTAATGTCAGAAGAAGAACTAAATCAAGAACTCTCTACTGATGAACTCAAAGATGTTGCTGGTGGAGCAAAGACAAAGATAAATGCCGAACAGCTTCTTGAAATTGGTTCAGGGACTTCAGTAAAGAAAGGATTAGAGGACCTAGATACTCAAGCTAAGTTTGACATCAACAATGACCAAAAGTAGCCAATCAAAGGTTCTTTCCATAGAGTTGATTGTGGGTCATCCGAAGGCTCGATAATTCTTTAGCGTTAAGCTTTAAAAGATAGGGACACCTGTGTCTCTAAGTCTTGAAATAAGCTGATATAAGATCGATTATGGCTGAATCAAGCGAAAACCAAAACAACTGAAATGGTTAACTAAAGTGTCTACAATTTTTACTTTCCTCAGACAGCAACAATAACCACCGCTAAAAAGTAAAGACCATATAGGAAACATCTAATGTCAGAAGAAGAACTAAATCAAGAGCTATCAACTGATGATCTAAAAGATGTTGCTGGAGCAGGCTTTGACCCCTCCCAATTTGACAATTCTACTTGGGCTAAAAAAGGTCATGGTAAAGGTGAAAAGCCAGGTGCAGGCTATTCTTTCAATCCTATGAAAGTTGGTATGGGTGATAGTCAATTTGAGGATCCAACTAAAGAGGCCTGGAGATTAAAGAAAAAAAGAGAAGGTAAAGGTGATGAAACTAAAAAATGATCCGTCAGATATTTCAAGCTTTTACCTTCCTTAGAAAACACCAATAACCACTGCTAGAAAGCAGAAAGTTTAGAGACGAATCTCATGTCAGAAGAAGAACTAAATCAAGAACTCTCTACTGATGACCTAAAAGATGTTGCTGGTGGAATCAGAGTTGGTGGGAATGCCAAAAATAAAAGGCGGATGAAAATTGATAATAAAGATTTTACGGATGAATCTGTAATACCTAAAGGAGGCTTTGGTTATTCTTTTCTAGGAGGTGATATAGATGGAAAAACTTTGTCGGAAGATGAAAGTCGTTGGGATGAAACAAAAAATCAATAGTTAATTAAAATTTCTCAAAGTTTTGCTCTCGAATCGGGTTACTTGGTCGCCATTGAATAATTCCCATGATGTGATCAGACAGTTTTTGTTTTCCTCTTGGATGAAATTTGAGCATATCTTTACCATTAACATTGACTAGGTAGTCATCAAGCCAGCCATCCCTTTTTAAGCGATACAAGGTGCTCCTGGACTTGTAGCCCAAGATCTTAGCGGCCTCAGCAAAGGTGCAAATGGGGTTCATGGTTGATTGGATGTGGTGTGAGCTTAATTAGTCTTAATTGCTGGTATGACTTGTTATTTCGTGATAAAATATTCAGTTTTTAGTTAACTGTCCCAACTTGAAAAGGTTATACCTACTTAAAATTCGAGCGTCGAATATCCCCTTGAACGATTCGCGAGTAAGGACCCAAGAAAAGCGTTAGAACGTAGTTAAGAAGTGTTCCAAGCATGTCACTACGTCATCCTATCTTTCATAGAACAATCCTTGCTCTCTTTTGGGATTCACAAGAAGCTGGCTATGAACACCCAACACTTGAGAATTTAGAGAGCTTTAGAGAAGAGTTAATCCAGGAACTAGAAGAAGGAATACTCCCGATCATTGAAAAACGCTGCTATCAAAATCCTTCTGTGAAACGAAATGAAGAGGAATCTGAAATCCCACAGTGTTAAAGGGGGGGGGGAGTAGGAAAAATGATTCTGTAGGTCTGTTATCTCTAGCCTCTAGATGTTCCTTTTGCTTTCATGAACTTCTATTATTCCAGTTCTCCCTTTTTAACTTTTGCTCTAATTAATTTGAGTAGTTCAATTACTCTTTTATCTTCAGGGTCAGAGTAAGGTGAGTTCCAACGATGATGACGCTGTAAAACAAATAAAGCGCAGCGAAGTTCTGTTAAAGAAGCATTAAGCGGATCCTTTAATACTTTACTTCTTGTCTCAAAAGCAGTTTCAGAGTCGCCACATACCTCATAAGCATTCATTGTTAGTGCAAATCCCATCCATGTCTCTTGATAATCAGAGGATTTATCTTCTGGATTAGGAATCTTTTCTAAATCAAGATTCTCGTTAGGAATTAATTTAATCTTCACGCGATAAAGAAAATTTCATTGTTAGAGATAAGCTGCTCCTAGTATTTCTTCTTCTGTTACTTCTCCTGTTGTAACTAGGCTTTTCATTCTTTCGAAAATCGTCATAGCAAGCTTTGGCTCCTTATTCCAAAGCGCAAATTTACGGAACTCTTTTAACTCCGAAAAGCTTAAGCTCTCAAACTCCTTGGATTTATATATCAGTAGGTGTTCCTCTATTTCACTCATTAAAGAGACCCAATCCATTTCTTAATCTTTAAAGCAATTAATTTACGCCGTTCATCTAAAAAACTCTCATAATTTAAATCTGGAGTATTGAGTATTGAAAGCGGAATGCAATTCATTTCTAGATTTCTTTCAAGCTCTGATTGGTCTGTAATGCCTCCATATCGTTTAGGACCTCCTTTGCATTGATTCAGAACCTCGGAAATGTAGACCTCAGGAGCCTTGTCGGAAATAGCAATATTAATTTCAGTTTGAGTAATTACAAAATTTGCAATTTGATTGTATTTACCACGTTGATAACCAAGTCTTTGTAGATGTTTTCTTGGAAAGAAATGATGCTTATCTCCTTGATTCTGCATCAAGCTACTAACGGTAATGTGTGATGATAAAAATCCTTGATCTCCTGCTTTAACTTGTGCTGCTTGATAAGCAATAAAGTAAGGACTATTAGAAGAGGATGTATCCATAGATTGTGGAAGCATTGCTGTCCAGTAGGTGTCAGGGAATTCAGTCTCTAAAATAGTTTCAGCAAAAGCCGTCAATCCTTGCTCATTGATTTGTCGAATATCTTGATCAAATCGACTCTCTGGACTTCCTGAATAACGTCCTTTAAGGATTGACATCGCAAACCAGCGTCTTACTAATTTCTCAAGGTCATCGGCTGGGACCTTTTGACGACGACCGACTAGATAAAAAATGTAAGCGAAGTTAACTGCATTTCTACTGCGTATAAGGTCACTAGTAATGAATCCTGCTGAGCGCAGAATCATCGTTAATCGATCGAAATGAGTTTTATTAATGAAGTTGTAGACACCTTGCTCAAGTTTTTGGAATGATTCTGCAGCGATCTCTTCTTCGTATTGACGTGTTTCGAAATTCCTTCCTGATAGTAATGCAACAAGATCTTGAAGTTTCCCTCTCCCAAACTCTGAAGTAAATGCAACCCTAAGCATGTCTGTATAAGTCGGGTCATAGATGTCATCGTTGACATCCTTTAGCCATGACATCTTTTGAAAAAAGGGAGTACTTGCAAAGACTTTATCGTTTTCACTTATCTGCGAATAACACTCTGGTGCGACAGCTAGATTGCAAAAATATTCAATAGCTTTGCGCAGAGTATTACCGCCATAACTTTCATTAACTGCAATCTTTGACATCGCAAAGTCAGCCTGTGAAAGTTCTGCTCCAGCAGAGTTAACTCTTATAAAAATCTCAGTCACAGTCTCTATATCAAGGTCTTCTGCCAGTTCAATTAATCCAACTTGATTATTTAAAATTTTTAGTAATTTTTGAATTGATTTACCAACAGTCTTTCTATCTGCTGTTGGATTCCGTTCCATATATTCTTCAATAACGTCTAATAAATCATTATCAGAATCAAACAAACTAGAAATATCTGGGACCCATTCTGAACTCTTTAGGATCGCTGGGTTGCTAACTTCAAATATTTTTTCGTCGTCAACAGCTAAAGGGTTAAATGCGATTTTGATACGAATGCTTGAATAGTTTTTGTTTATGACTTTTTGTCCAAGCAAAGCAGCCATTAAAGCTGTAACTCTTTGTTGACCATCTATAAGAATCCTTTTACCAGCAGAAGTGGATCCATCTTTTAATTTGACAGTTGGGTTCCTCCAAGCAATTAGGTATCCGACAGGGAACCCTCTGTAAAGAGAGTCCATTAAATTTCGAACTTTCGTCGAATCCCAAACAAAAGGTCTTTGAATTTCAGGTATAGCAATCTCACCACTCTTGACCCATGTAAGAAGAGTATCTATCGGATGGGGAGTAACTGAATAACGTTGACTAGACAAATGAAACTTGAATGAAGTCGAATGACTGATTAATTTTTATTCTAATAGTTCACTTTGTTGATGATCGTTAATTCAAGTTCTATTGAAATTACTTTTTAAGTGACTTGTTCTCTTCCTTGAGTTCCTTAGTCCTCTTCTCAACAGCCCATTTAATAAAAAGACTAAGTAAGTGGTGTCAGACTCCACCGCCTAGCAGTAGTAGGACTAACAACGTAAATATCAGCGTAACTTTGTTTACAGCAAGAAGATTAGTTGTACTAGATCAGCTAGAAAGGGAATAAGTAAAGGATTGAATGAAACGCCTACTACTTGCACCGCTGCTGATCGCACTTACTGGTTGTTCTAATGATCTATCAGTTAAAACAAATGTTGGTGAGAAATATATTGTTAAAAACTCCTCCGTAGAGGTTTTACCTTTTAAATGGAAGTCAACTCATAATCGTGATTACGAAATACCTTTTAACGAATTACCTAATAAACCCGATACAGCCAAATTCTATAAATGCCTAGAGTCAGCTAAAAGATTTAGTAGTCAAGCGGAAATAGATTATTTTAGTTCTAATTGTTTGATGTATGATAAAAGAATTAAGCCACAAGGTGTTTATAAAAAATTATATAAAAAAGATATTGGTAGCATTGTTTATTTTACTCCGATTTATGTTGATTTAAATGGTAATAAAATTGTATTACCTAGGGATACAGTTACTTGTTATAACCCAGAATATACAGCTAAATATAAAAGCTATATAGAAAAGATAATGCCTCCAAGGTATTCTTCGAGTAGTTGGATTACCTCGAAGGCTATTTGCAATAAATACGCCAAGTTCTAAATGAACCGCTTTTTACTACTGGCACCGCTTTTAATTGCTTTATTCGGCTGTTCAAACACTAGCTATCAATCAAGTTTTGAAGCTGAAAAAGCTTGTGAAGAATGGGCAAGCAAAAGGGAGATTTTTATCTATAAGGAAGATATTGATAATGAAGAAGTAATTAGACTATATGATTTAGGACTGGCAGAAGGACGCAAATGGGAAGAGAAATCAGTGACAAAAGAAATAAGATATTGCATGATTGATCTTGCAACAAAAAAATATTTAGGATTTGAATATAAAAATATAGATGAAAATAAAATTTATAATGAATATCAATTCAATCAAATGCAACCAGAATTGATTAAAAGATTTAGTTTTTGACTTAATAAAACGTCTATTGCGTCTATTGGGTCATAAGAAGAAAGCACCCATCTCTGAGTGCTTTTAGAACTATTTATTAATCAAGTGGGTTCTATTTACTTTTTAAATATCATCTCCATCTGTTGGCACAATTATATTTGTTTGATTTCTTGTCTTTCTTCCTCTAAAGCAATGGACACTGTCATGCAAGCCGGTTATAAATTGAGGATGAATGATTTGTTTAAAACCATCAAGTTTGGCAAAAACACCTCCACCAGCGACTTCAGCTAATTGATCAAGAGTGAGTTCAGTGTTGTTCATTGTCTTAGTTAGTTGTGAGGGTTGAATCCCTTCAATGTAGTTATTATCTCTAGAATCAATGACTCACGTATTGATCTGGTTCAGCTAGTCCTGTGAGGTTGGTCACAAGTGATATTTCAAGTTTTGACGCTCCTCAGACAGCGACAATAACCACTGCTAGAAAGCAGAAAATTTAGAGAGAAAATCTCATGTCAGAAGAAGAACTCAATCAAGAGCTTTCAACTGATGATCTAAAAGATGTTGCTGGTGGAATCAGAGTTGGTGGGAATGCCAAAAATAAAAGGCGGATGAAAATTGATAATAAAGATTTTACGGATGAATCTGTAATACCTAAAGGAGGCTTTGGTACTTTTCTAGGAGGTGATATAGATGGAAAACCTTTGTCGGAAGAAGAAAGTCGTTGGGATGAAACAAAAAATCAAAAATAGTTAAATTAAAAAATTGTGATTCAAAAAAGAAAATTTGGATAAATTTGAATAATTAAAGGTTCTTTCCATAGAGTTGATTGTGGGGCATCTGAAGGCTGGCGATTTCGTTAGCGTCGAGCTTTTAAAAATAGGGACACATTTGTCCCAAAGTCTTGAAATAGATTGATATAAAAGCGATTAGAGAGAATTAACCAGAACCATTAGTTTAGGTGTTGGTTTTGGATGCGATTACCTGTTGACGGTCTCCACTGGATGATCGAATTAATGTAATCACCCAATTTGGGCTTTCCCTTGGGTTTCATATCTAAGTGATCTTTACCTGCATAGTTAATGATGTAATCACTCAACCAGCCATCCTTTTTTAAGCGATACAAGGTGCTTCTGCTCTTGTAATTGAGCAGTTTGCTCGCCTCTGCAAAAGTACAAATGGGGGCCATAGTTAACCAAAAATAGTGTTTTTGTTAAGTGAGCTTAAATTGGTTTATTTGTTGGTATGACTTGGTAATTCGTGATAAAATATGAGGCTTTTGTTAACTGTCCCTACTTAAAAAGGTTATACCTACTAAAAATTTGAGGATCGAATCTCCCCTCTGAGAAAGTCAAGCAAAGGACCCGTTGACAAATAAATTGATCAACTCAATCCAGTCATTTCAGTAAAGAGAGCATCATTTTCATCTGAGATAGCAAAATTCATGAGAACGTCTGATCTGCTCTGTTCTTCTTTATTTAAACTTCCCACCCAATAGTTAAAACCATCTTCATCTGGTAAACGATCAAACACATTGCGATATAGCGTCGTGACATATTCTTCAGTGGTCACGTTCTCTCCATAACGACTTTTAAATTCAGCTGATCGAACAAATGATGCAGCAACAACTTTCTTTGTATTAATCCCAGAACTATAGACATTAATCCAATATTTCAAACCTTCGGCATCAGGGAATCGTTTAAAGGCAGCGTTATAGAGTTGGAACATTTCACCAGAGGGATCAGTTAATCCAGTGACTTGATCAAAGGTCGCTTTAATATCAGCAATAGCACTGACATCACGTAAGGCACTTGTTGTGTCTTCTCCAGAAAATCTCAATAAGGGATAGCCAGTGATGTCGTCATAACCAGAGTCAGTCTTGATTTCATATTTTCCATTGCCTCTGTTGTAGAACTTGTATTCATGATAATTACCGCTATAGGTTTTAACGACGTCTACTTTTGATGCTTCTACGGTTTGATCTGAGAATTGAATGTATTCAATATTTTTGAGAGTATCTGTTCCATCAGTTGTTCCTGTTGTCCTTTGGTCGGCGATTTCCAGAGTATTTGTTCCACGGGTAAAGGCGTAGTCTGAAAACTTTCCTGAGAAAGTGACAGTATCTGTTCCACCTAGACCATCGATAGCATCATTCCCAATCGTAGTTTGAATGGTGTCATCACCTGCACTTCCCGTTATAGTGGGCTTAAAGTCATTGGGATCATCAATGATCACATCATTGACGGACAGGATAAGACCTTTTTCATAAGTCTCACCACCACTATCTTTACTTTGTAGACGGATGTTGTAAGTCGATTGAGTTTCGTAGTCAGGAGAAGCTTTGATTTTTAAGGATGATCCATCAATGATGAATGCGTTGTTATCTGTATCACCATTACCATTGATGAAAGAGAAAGTATGAGTATCAGTTGCATCAGCATCGGTACTCGTGAGAATTGCAATCGTTGAGTTGGCATTGATATTTTCATCAAAGGATGATGCTGTTAGGGATATTGAGGTTGGAGCATTCAGATCATTGACTGAGAAAGTGAATGTTTTCTCATAGGATTCACCACCATTATCTAGAGTTTTGACTCTGATGTTGTAAGAAGATTTTGCCTCGTAGTCTGGAGAAGCTATGATTTTGAGTTGATTCCCATCAATGCTAAACGACGCATTATCACCTGAACCTGTACCAGTAGTTAGAGAGTAAGTATGTGTATCTGAGCTATCTGGATCAGTTGTTGATACGGTTGCAACGGTTGATCCTCCTGCAATATTTTCATTAAAGCTTGCGCTACTTAACGCAATTGCGGTTGGGATGTCATTTAAATCATTCACCGAGAGAGTGAAAGCTTTTTCAATACTTTCGCCTGCAGCATCTGTAGTTTTTAAGCGGATGTTGTATGAGGATTTTGTTTCGTAATTTGGAGAAGCTTTAATATTTAATTGATTTCCGTCAATCTTGACGAAAGAATTATCACTATCTCCAACACCATTAACTAAAGAGTAGATATGTGAATCTGAGTCGTCTTGATCAATTGTTGATAATGTAGAAACAGTTGTATAAGAATTAATGTTCTCATTAAATTGATTGCTATCTAAGACAATGTCTGTTGGAGAATCATTTAAATTATTGACTAAAAGAGTAAAGCTATTGTCAAAATTCTTACCACCACTATCGAGCGTTTTAAGTCTAATATTGTAAGAAGATTTAGTTTCATAGTCAGGAGAAGCTTTGATTTTCAAGGATGATCCATCAATTATGAATGCGTTGTTATCGGTATCTCCAGTGCCATTAATTAAAGAGTAAGTATGACTATCAGTTGCATCAGCATCGGTACTTGCGAGAACTGCAATTGTTGAGTTGGCATTGATATTTTCATCAAAGGATGATGCTGTTAGGGATATTCCGGTTGGTGCGTTGAGATCATTGACTGCGAGATTGATAGCTTTTTGATAAGTTCCTCCCTCACCATCATCAGTTTGCACTCGAATGGAATAGGAGGATTTGGTTTCATAATCAGGAGAAGCCTTAATCTTTAGGCTATTTCCAGAAATCGTAAAAGCACTGTTATCAGTTGATCCAATACCATTCACCAATGTGTAGGTATGACTATTTCCTATATCACTATCAGTTGTCGTTAAGTTTGAGACAGTTGAACCTGCTGCAATATTTTCGTTAAAGCTTGAGGATGTAATGCCTATATCTGCTGGAGTGTTGTTAGGTCCAAGGCTCCAAAGTTCTATACCATTACTACCGTTATTGTACGTAAAATAAAGAGTATCTCCAATAGCGGTCATATCGCTTAGAACCGAATTACCATTACCAGCTGTAAGGTTTTGAACTAAGACAGTACCTGCTTCTGTCCCGTCAGTCTTCCATAATTCTGTCCCGTTAGTACCATCATTAGCTGTGAAATAAAGTGTATTACCAACTCCCGTTAGATTAGAAGGATTTGAACCATCTGAGCCAGGATAGATATCTTTAACTAAGACAGTACCAGCTTCTGTGCCATCTGTTTTCCAAAGCTCTCTATTAACTGTATTGTATGAGTATCCTGTTCCTGCCGTAAAATAAAGAGTATTGCCAACAACTGTAAGTGACTGTGGAAACGAGCCATAATAATGTCCGTAGCTAGTATCAATATCTTTGACCCTGCTGTATATTGTTCCATCAGTTTTCCAAAGTTCTGTCCCTTCATAAAGTGATTGACCAGAGAAGTAAAGTGCATTACCAAATGAAGTCAACTCACTTTGTGACATGACAGGAAAGTATCCCGAACCATTAATGGGATAAGTAGCCACTTCAATGGTTCCAGATTCTGTCCCGTCAGTCTTCCATAATTCTGTCCCGTTAATACCATCATTAGCAGTAAGATAAAGCGTATTACCAACTGCGGTTAGAGAGTCTGGAAATGAGCTGCCAGATCCAGAATAAATGTCTTTAACTAGGACAGTACCTGCGTCGGTACCATCTGTTTTCCATATTTCTGTACCGTTAATACCATCATAAGCAGTAAAATAAAGAGTATTACCAATAACTGTTAGATTGCTAGGTGTTGAATGACCTGGTCGTTGATTAATATCTTTTACTAAAAGTGTTCCAGATTCTGTTCCATCTGTTTTCCATAGCTCGAAGGAGTGAGTTCCATCATCAAAACTAAAATAAAGGGTATTCCCCACAGCAGTGAGATTGTGAGGGCTAGTACCTGTTCCAAAATTTTTTACCCTTACCGTTCCCGCTTCTGTTCCATCTGTCTTCCAGAGATGTATTTGCCCAAAATCATTTTTTGCCCCGAAATAGAGTGTTGACCCTACAGACTCTAGATTTGGATCACGATTCAACCAGAAACTCGTATCTAAGGAATCGCCTACACCTGTATTGATATCTTTGACCATAACGGTCCCAGACTCTGTGCCATCTGTCTTCCAGAGTTCGTAGCCGTGAACATTGTCGTTAGCAAAGAAATAAAGGCTTGATCCAAAAGCCCCTAGAACTCTTGGACTTGAACTCCCAGAACCTAAATAAATATCTTTTACAAGCTTTGGCGAACTCATAAATATCAGTCTTTTCTTGGGAAGAGAGACTTATGATTATTAGCCAGATTGCATCTTACCTGCTGGATTAATGCTAGTAAGAATCTCATGAATAATAAATTGCTAATTCAATTCTGATTAATTATTTCTAGTCAACACTAGATTGTCTAGCTTGATACAAAGAATATATGTTTCTTAAATTAATAAATAGAATATGAAGATGGTGGGTGTTAGTAGGAAAAGTCCCAACGCCAGTTGATGAACTTCTAAAAAACAAAAAACCAACAGAGTGGATTGTTGATTCCTTCGGTGCTAAGGGTGCAGCTGTCTTGCTAGCAGGTGATAAAGGAAGTGTTAAATCTGCATTTTGTTATCGCTTAGCAGAATCAGTATCCAAAGGTGATGTATTTCTTGAGCAACTAGAAACTGTTCAGTCGAAAGTAGAAGTAGTAAGCGTTTCATGGAAGATTAATAACCAGATTCAAGTTGACGTATGCGGAAATCTTGCATTGAGTCTGTATGTCTTTGATATTGTTGTTGATTGAATTGTTGATTTTGTTTTAAATGATTTTGATAATCTTGTGAGGCAGGGCTATTCGATCCATAGTTGTTTGGGGATGTAGGAGTAAAGATGTAGTTATTTCTTTGTTGAAGTGCATTATTTAAAGGAGCCAATGCACCACTTATAGCTCTTGCTCGTGCAGCAGGATCGTACGAGTTCGTTCTGTCATCACATCTTTTTGTCGCACCACCAAGCGGAACTGCGCCTGTGCATTTTATCCATAATGATCCTCCAATCCAGGTCTCTATATCATCTTGAAAGTTCATAGCAGCTCGGTAACCTCCTCTTGTTCCATGCTGAAGCGTGATTTTTGCAGCTTTTAATTCTTTAGTCGAATCCCATGGCATTTTGAGTGGCCATAGGGAATTATTGTCTGCCTCTGTTCTTTCTTTATCCGATTCGTAAATAAAAGTGTATTGATACCACCAATACTGAGTACCCATAAAACCCCAGTTGCCAATAATTTCATATTTAATGTCTTTTATTTTTTTTAGTTCTAAACCTTTCCCCTCATTAACTGTTAATAGACCATTTTTAAATTGAATTAGGCACTCAGTCTTATCTTCTTTTGATACTTCCCCACAAAAACCCTCATAAACAGTATTAGATGGATTAAGCAGCAATTGATTACTTTTTTGCTCGGTATTAACGACCTCCTCCACGCTGACTTCAGCATCTCCAAGATCAGCCAATACAGGTAAAGAAACACCAAGAAGCAATGGAAGTATTAGTAGACGGCGCATTTAAAATTATTCTTTTAACCTTTCTAGCCGATCTAGTTCACTTCATCTTCTTGCTGTAAGCAAAGTTACTAAGCCGCTTTTACTTTGTTTGATTTTGCATAGAGATCAGTTGTTGCATCTGGAGTAAACCTTGCATAATTCTGGAGGTGTACTTCAACTGTGTGGCCCATCGCTGAGGCAATATTGGCAACTGGAAAACCCTGAGCATGGGATTGTTTGGAGTAGCGATGTCTAAATGAATATGCTTTCAAACTTTCTTTTTTAGTATTTTTTACAACGTCTTATTAATTGACTTCGAATGTGACTCCCATCACAGCAGTGATGTCTTTTTTGATTGTGCTTGTGTCGTAAGACCCCCAACTACTCACTCTTGTTGAGTTCGGTACTGTGATTTGAAATACGCCAGTATTAACCTTTCTTACACTGCCAAGTTCTGAACCCGTTTGATAGACAATAGCTTCAGCTCTTGTATGTGCATCCTTTGTAGCTTTTGCAAGCATATCTACTCGTTTGGCTGGGAGTTTTGTGTATGTAAATTCTGGTCGACTTGGCCTTACAAGAACTCCTTTACCAAGTAATTCACTCATTTGTCTATATGTTTGATCAATATTAAAAACATCATTGCTTTCAATTTCGATCCATTGAGTAGTGACCCATTTCTTAGAAATTATTTCACCTGTTTTAGGGTTTTTGTTTATTTCTTTTGAGGTTGAGGCAGGTAATAGAGCAACTGATTGGTAGTCATTGTTATTGACGTCATAACGATCTAGGAAAGTCATTGTTTTTTCGATAGATACTTTGTGTTTTTTATATGAATCAATCTGAGAATTTCCTATCGTTTCAACCTTGATGTCCCATTTTGCAAAATCACTTTCTATTCGTTCTGTACTAGCTCCAGTAACTGTGATTGTGTTCGCCGCAAGTTTTAGACCGTCAACTAAAATCTTTGATGCACTTGTAAATCCAATAAGCCCACCAATTGATAAAACTGTTGTGGCAAAAACTAGAGGAGGAGTGCGTCGAATAATTTCAAGCGCATTAAAAGGTAAAGCTCTTATGAGAGATAGAACTTTCATTGGATTCAATTGTGAGGAGTTGTATCTAGCGAAAAATCAATTCAATTAGATGAATCTCTGGCTTTCTGTGATTGACCAAGGAACTGGTATTTCGCTTCCCATCGGTACATCATTAGATGTTGTGCCGATTTGTGAGTTGGTTCCTGATTGTGCAATATCTTGATTGGGCTCGCAAGAGGTCGAATGTACTATTTTGTTTTTGCTGGCTTTAATCCAACTGGGAAATGATTTCAGCGTAAGATTTAATTAATCTCTGAAATTATTTGCGACTATCTTTTATAGAATGTTCAATAAAAGTAATATATTGATTTATTAGGAGAAATTAATTTTCTTATGAATGCTGTTGAAATCGAGGAAGAAGTCTCTTCTTTAGCAACACAACCTTTTGATGCAAATACTTTTTCTTATGATTTTTTGAGTGCCTTTGGTATTAAATCAACAACTATAAAAAAGCTGCGAACTGGTATTTCTAATAAATCTGATTTAGGAGGAATTTTATTAAGAAACAATATTCATATTTCTGTGTGTGCTGTGGGCAAAGTTAATACATCTATCTTTGCTCTTAAAGAGAGCTTAGCGACTAAGAAGAATAAGGTTAAGTATGTTTTAGCGACTGATGGTAAAGAACTTCAAGCTGAAGATCTAAATACTGGTGATTTTATTTCTTGTGAGTATTCCAATTTCCCTGATCATTTCGGCTTTTTTCTTTCTCTTGCAGGTATTTCAAGTGTTAAACAAATCAATGAGAACGCTTTTGACGTAAGGGCAACAGGAAGGCTAAACAAACTCTATGTTGAGCTGCTTAAAGAGAACCCTGATTGGGGAGCGAGTGAGAGAAGAGAGGAAATGAATCATTTTATGGCACGAATTATTTTTTGTTTCTTTGCTGAAGATACTGACATTTTTGGACCTGAGATATCTTTTACAAAAACAATAGAACAGATGAGTGAAAAAGATTCATCTAATACTTCTGAGATCATCTCAGAAGTATTTAGATCAATGAATATACCTAAAGATAGTCGCCAAGAAGCTTTGATTCCTCGATGGGCGGATGTTTTTCCATACGTCAACGGCGGGCTTTTTTCAGGTAGTTTTGAAGTGCCTTTTTTTAGCAAGATCGCTCGTTCTTATCTAATTCATATTGGGAATCTTGATTGGAAAAAGATTAATCCTGATATTTTTGGTTCCATGATTCAAGTGATCGCCGATGAAGAAGAAAGAGGTTTCCTTGGAATGCATTACACAAGTTTACCGAATATTCTTAAAGTATTGAATCCTCTTTTTCTTGATGATCTAAGAAGTCAACTTCAATCTTCTGGAGATAATGATCGAAAGCTTATTAATCTTCGCAAAAGAATATCGAAAATAAGAGTATTTGATCCGGCTTGTGGTTCTGGGAATTTTCTTGTGATTGCATATAAAGAAATGAGAAATATTGAAGATGAAGTTAATCGTCGAAGAAATGAGATCGGACGAAAGTCTGATATCCCATTGACAAATTTCAGAGGAATAGAAATAAGAAATTTTTCTACTGAAATTGCAAGACTTGCACTGATTATTGCTGAGTATCAATGTAATGTTCTATATCTTGGTCAAAAAGAGGCTCTTGTTGAGTTTCTTCCCCTTGAGGCTAATAACTGGATTACTTGTGGGAATGCTTTACGTCTTAATTGGTCAACTCTTTGTCCTAATAAAGGTAGAGATTCACAAAAACTTGGAGATAATTTATTTGATATCTCAGATGATAGAGGCGATATTTCTTTTAAAAATGATGGTGGAGAGACATACATTTGTGGGAACCCTCCGTATGTTGGTTTAAGTTCACAAACTGATGATCAGAAGGCAGACCTAAAAGCCCTTTTTGAAGGGCGATCAAAATATTTGAAATCATTTGATTATGTAATGGGATGGTTCTTTAAAGCTAATGAATATATCCAGAATAATGATTCAAAAGTAGCCTTTGTCTCTACAAACTCTATTTGTCAAGGTCAATTAGTTCCAATGTTTTGGCCACTTATTCTCAAGAATGATATTAAAATTTTCTTTGCATATACATCATTCAAATGGAGTAATTTGGCAGCCAAGAATGCTGGTGTAACGGTAGTTATCCTTGGTTTATCAAAAGAATTGAGACGTAAATATCAACTTTTTGGAATAGGTAAAGATGGAAAAACTCTTGAAAAACTTGTTGAAAATATTAATCCATATCTTGTACCCGCTAAGGATATATATATAGAGCCGATTGCCAAGAACCCGACTGATAGACCATCAATGATCTATGGCAATAAAGCTACCGATGGAGGGAACTTGATCGTCTCACAAGAAGAAGCGCGTAGGATGGTTAGGGAAGAACCTTTAGTCGAGTATTTCCTAAAACCTTATTTTGGCTCTGCAGAGTTCATTAATAATACTTCTAGGGTTTGTATATGGGTAGACGATAATGAAAGAATTGAGGCAAATCAGTTGTCATGTTTGAATGATAGATTCAATAGTGTTGCAAAATTTCGTTCGTTAAGTAAAGCAAAGGAAACTAGACAAGCAGCAGAGTTTGGATATCGCTTCCGTCAAATACAAGGGAGACCAGGAGAAACAGCAATTATTATTCCACGGGTGTCGAGCGAAATGAGAGCTTATATTCCTGTTGGACTATTGTCAAAAGGAGCGATTATCTCAGATTCGGCTTTTGCAATATATGAACCACAGTTGTGGGCTTTTGCAATTTTATCTTCTCGTCTACATATGACATGGGTTTCAGTTGTATGTGGGAAATTAGAAACTCGACTTAGGTATTCAAATACATTGGGATGGAACACCTTCCCTCTCCCTTTCTTGACAGAAAAGAATAAAATAGAGTTAAGTCGATGTTCTGAGAATATTCTCCTGGCTCGCGAAAATTATTTTCCTACTTCTATTTCTCAACTTTATGATGTTAATCAAATGCCAGATGATCTTTTAAACGCACACAAGCAAAATGATGAAGTTTTGGAACGAATTTATATTGGCCGTTGTTTTAAAAATGATACAGAAAGGTTGGAAAAGTTATTCCAACTTTATGTTAAATCAAATTCTCTCAAATACTCAAAAAATAATATTAAGGATAAATTCTAATTATGACTACTACAAAATCCATACCATCTGTATCTGTTGCATACGCTCGTACTGGAAAATCAACAAAGTCTAATGAACTAGGTATGCGTCCAATGCAGGAGCGTGCCTATTCCAAAAGAGGTGAACAATACTTACTGATTAAGTCTCCTCCTGCTTCAGGTAAAAGTCGGGCACTTATGTTTATTGCTTTAGATAAAATTCATAATCAGAATATTCGTCAGGCTATTATTGTCGTCCCGGAACGATCCATTGGTGCAAGTTTTCATGACGAACCATTGAGTAAGTTTGGATTCTTTTCTGACTGGAAGATCAGCCCTAAAAGAAACCTATGTGATGCTCCAGGTTCAGATGGTGGAAAAGTTAAAGCAGTTAAAGCCTTCTTAGATAGTGATGATTCTGTAGTTGTATTAACACATGCAACCTTCCGTTTCGCAGTCGATCAATTTGGTATTGAAGTATTTGATGATCGACTAATCGCCATAGATGAGTTCCATCATGTCTCGGCGAATCCTGATAATAAATTGGGTAATCATCTAGCAAAATTCATTACTCGTGATCGAGTTCATATTGTTGCTATGACTGGCTCATATTTTAGAGGGGATGCTGTTCCAGTTCTAAAGCCTCAAGATGAAGAAAAATTTGAGACTGTAACGTTTACATACTATGAACAACTAAATGGCTACGAGTACCTTAAACAACTTGATATTGGTTATTTTTTCTATTCAGGTCTTTACGCAGATGATATCTTGAAGGTTTTAAATCCAACAGAAAAAACTATTATTCATATTCCTTCTGTAAATTCTAGAGAAAGTACAAAAGATAAACTTCGTGAAGTGGATCACATCCTTGAAGAACTTGGCGAATTTGATGGATTAGATAAAGATACAGGCTTTACTTTGATAAAAAGAAAGGATGGAACTACTCTCAAAATTGCTGATTTGGTAGACGATGATATTACTAAACGTGAGCGGGTAATAACTTCCCTAAAAGATCCCAGCCAAAAACAAAATAAAAATCATGTAGATATTATTATTGCCTTAGGAATGGCAAAGGAGGGGTTTGATTGGATTTGGTGCGAACATGCACTTACTGTTGGTTATCGTGCGAGCCTAACCGAGGTTGTTCAAATTATTGGTCGTGCCACAAGAGATGCTCCGGGTAAAGAGAGTGCTCGATTTACTAATTTAATTGCAGAACCGGATGCTTCTGAACAAACCGTGACAGAAGCTGTTAACGATACCTTAAAGGCTATTGCGGCAAGCTTATTAATGGAGCAAGTGCTTGCCCCTTGCTTTAACTTTAAACCTAAAATTTCTAGAAGTTCACCTACCGAAGGTTTTGATTATGGAGAGGATGGATATGATCCTAATAAAACTAATGTTGGTTTTAATGAAAAGATTGGTCAGGTTGAAATAGAGATTAACGGATTAGTTGAACCTACAAGTGAGGAGGGTAAAAATGTTTGTGAGAATGATCTGGATGAAATTATTGCGACATTTGTTCAAGATCCATCAGTAGTTGAGCGTGGACTATTTGATCAAAATCTCGTACCGGAGGAATTAAATAGTCTCCAGATGGGGAAAATTGTCAAAGAAAAGTATCCTAACCTTCCAGAAGAAGATCAAGAAGCTGCACGTCAACGTGCTATCGCTAAGTTTGTTTTGACTCAAGAAGCAAAGGGAATAGGATTAGGAAAATCAACTTCAGTAGAAAACAACAAAAAAGAAATTTCTCATACCGCTTTTATTGAGGGTGTACGAAAATACGTTACTGATGTTAGAGATTTAAATATTGATTTGATTGAGCGAATTAATCCTTTTGGAGAAGCTTATTCGAT
The DNA here is from genome assembly GCF_027359595.1 of Prochlorococcus marinus str. MIT 0912. Classification (NCBI taxonomy): domain Bacteria; kingdom Bacillati; phylum Cyanobacteriota; class Cyanophyceae; order Synechococcales; family Prochlorococcaceae; genus Prochlorococcus; species Prochlorococcus marinus. Next base: position 582,178 of record NZ_CP114783.1, on the reverse strand, counting down.
TTTATCTAAGGCAATGAGTGAAGAGAGTTTGATGCAAATTCATTCAATTATCTCCTCCAAGCGTATATCTATGTCAATAGACGATGCTCGTGATTTAGCTAAACGGGCATTGAAGTTTAAGGAGGAGAGAGGTAGAAATCCCTCTATGACATCTCAGGACCCTTGGGAACGTCAGATGGCGGAAGGAGTTTCTTTCCTGCAACGGAAAGTGGCGGATGGTTCTAATGCCTGAATTAACTGACGAGGAACTTTTAGCTGCGCTGGATATAAAAGTTGAAAGCAAACCTCAGCCTTCTCTTACCTCTCTTGAAGATCATGTGATTGCAGGATTTAAAGAGATTCAGAATTTCTACAATGAATATAATCGAGTTCCAATTAATGAAGAAGGAAGAGATATTTTTGAACGTTTGTTTTCTGTTCGCCTTCAAAGAATACGGCAATTAAATGATTACTTATCTCTCTTAGAACCACTTGATCATCAAGGCTTATTGACTAAATCAGTTATAAGTCAGGATTCTGATTTGAATGAGAAAGTTGATGATCAAACTTTAATTACCAAATTAGGTATTGATAAAGTATTGGACGGCATAAATCAATTAAGACATGTTCGTTCAAGTGAAGAGAGGCGTATCGCGGAGGAGATAGCTAAGCGTGAATCATGTTCTAATTTTGCAAAGTTCAAACCAATATTCGAAAAAGTCAAATCCGAACTTGATCAAGGTATTAGAGAAACAGTTCGTTTAAGCAAAAGACCTGAGATAAATGTAGGTGATTTTTTTATTCTTGGTGGTCAGAAAACATATATTGCGAATGTAGGAAAAACATTTATGCAAGAATATGGAACAAGTGATGCTCGTCTTTACATAATTTTTGACAATGGCACTGAGAGCAGAATGTTAATGCGTTCATTGCAACGTGCTTTATCGATGGACGATGGTGCAAGACAAATTACTAATACGACCTTAGGCCCACTTTTTGCTAGTCAGCCTGAGAAAGGAGATAAAGAAAGTGGGACAATTTATGTCTTGAGGAGCATGTCAAATCATCCTGCTATTGTCGAGAATCGTGAGCTGTACCATAAAATAGGAGTAACAACAAGCACTATTAAAAAGAGAATTTCTAATGCTAAAGATGACCCTACTTTTCTAATGGCAGAGGTAGAAGTTGTTGCAAGTTATAAGCTTTTTAATATAAAACCTAAAAAACTGGAACATCTTATTCAGAAGATTTTTGGATTAGCGAAATTAGATATTCAGATTCCAGATAGATTCGGAAAACCATATTCTCCACAAGAATGGTTTATGGTTCCTCTTCAATCAATTGAAACAGCTGTTGAAAGGATCAAGGATGGAACTATTACTAGATATCGATTTGATCCTCTAACTGCAAGACTGATCGAAAGGAGTGATTCTTCTAAATAAATGTATTAAACCTCAATTTATAAGGGGGGGGGATGTAGGGAAAATGATTAGGGAGGTCCATATAAAAACTTAGGTCTTCCTTTGTTACCAGATTTTATTGGTGTTCTGCTAAGTAAACCGACTTCGAACATTTCAATTGATCTATGTCTTGCACACTCATACGAGGTGCCAATTTTTTCTTGCATCCATACTGCGTCCATGAACTACCTGAGATAAAGGGATCTAAGGGAATTTAACGGATTTAGGTGTAACGGTGCTATTACGTTCTAATTATGTTTGGCACTCGCGGGTTAAATTATTTCTGAGGTTCGAATAGTGATCAGCTATTTGAAGTAATGGGGAAAAGTGGTGCGAATCCACTGCTGTCCCGCAACTGTGATGTATCGATCTTCTTCGATACCAGTCAGAATGCCCGCCTTATTTACTATTCGACGAGGATCGACTTATGAGGTTTCACTTTTTGGTGCGCAAGTTTTCTCTTGCAGTTTTAACTCCATTATTTTTATTACTTACCTTTTTATCTAACACAGCTTTAGCTCATCATCCTTTTGGAATGGGAGAGAGTACTGATCTTTCAGCATGGCAAGCTCTTTTTAGTGGTATCGGTCATCCATTACTTGGACCTGATCATTTGCTTTTTATGTTAGGAATTGCTCTGGTGGGATTAAAGAGATCCATAAAATGGATTCTCCCACTTTTAGCTGTTGGATTAGGAGGAAGTGCACTAGTACAACTACAGCCCTTACCTGATTTACTAGCTCCTTGGGCCGAAGCACTTGTCTCTCTAACTTTGGCTGTAGAGGGCTTAATTATTCTGAATCTTGTGAGCACTAAATGGCTTTTGCCGATGTTTTCATTACATGGCTACTTACTTGGAAGCACTATCGTTGGAGCAGAACCTACACCGCTGATTGGTTACTTTTTAGGCCTTCTTCTTGCACAACTATTCTTACTTTTACTGGTCACACAATCTACTCAATCAATTATTGATAAGTTTGGATTGAATGGTCGCAATTTATTTGCAGGAATTTGGATAGGAATAGGACTTGCTTTCTCTTGGGTTGCTGTAATCCCTTAAGTCTTTTGGATGACTGTTGCTTGTAAACTAAAAGCTCGGTTGACAGTCGATTTATTAGGGGGCTAACTGCCCCCCTTTTTATTCGGCAAGAAAGTTTTACGACTTGATCTCGTTGTGAACCTCTAGAAACTCACTATCTGTAAGTACTGGAACCACTTCAATATCAACTCCAAATCCAGCACACCATGGATGACAAGATTTCCAAACGGCTTTGTGATCTGAGGCTTTAACGATTTCCCATCCGTTAGCACCTTCAGGATTTACAACTCTAAGGACGACCTCGAAACCTTCAAATTTGTCATATTCAGCACCGCCTTCAAGATATTCAGCAAATGCATCACAGCCTTTTATATGTGCTTCTTGATTAGGAAACTGCCAATGAACTACGTAAGTTTGCATTAATTAAAATTAGAAAAATTTATTACACCACAGTTTTTAAATTAATGATGTTCTTTAAAGAGGAAAATGTTGAGAAGGCAATGAGCTAAAGAAAAGATTGGAAAGCCCTACCTGAACCGAACAGCAGTTTTAAATCAATCCTTTTTATTTTTATTGCATCGAAGGGCTGGAATGTTCAACCTTGTCTCTTCGATAATTTCCTCACACAATTTTTAGTTAACCCTCCATCGTGGGGGTTTTCTATTGCAAAGCTCAAAATATACGAATTAGAGAACCTTACGAGTCAGCTTCCCTCGGTTAGGACCTAAAGCTGTTAGTTTGCTTTCTTCGTTTTTATCCAATGTTGGATGAACTTAGAGAAACAACACGCCAAACTTTTAAAACTTCAAGCCAAGGCGGATGCTTGTACATCAAGAAAAGAGGCTCTAAAAATTTTAAAAAAGTCTGATAAGGCTATCCATAAACTTTCTAGGCCATAGACTACCGCCTAACAGTAGTAGGACTTACGCCATAAATATCAGCGATTTTTTTCCAACTCCAGCAATAACTTCTATATCTGTTAATTCTGGTTTTCTTAGTATCCAACGCCAGATAAACAGCATTAGTGGAAGCAAAAAGGAGCCTTTTCAGACCCCTTTAAATAATATCTTTTGGGTATCTTCTACAACAAATAGCTTTATTCCTCTCCTTCTTGAGCGTCTAAATATCAGCACATTGGTACTTCAAGCATAAAGTTTTTTACGACATCTTTTTGAAAACTAGTTACTGGACCTGTAGTCCAAACACTTGTAGTACCTCCACTTGTCCAAATATTGGGTTTTCTATTAAATCTTCTGGTTTGCATGAACTTGCCGTAGTTGTGATCGCGTATATCCGCCCAACGTCCACCAGCAACTTCAGATAGTTGATCAAGAGTGAGTTCAGTGTTGTTCATTGTCTTAGATAGTTGTGAAAGTTGAATCCCTTCGATGTACTTACTATCTCTCCAATTAATGATTGAGGTGTTGATCTACTTCTGCTTAATCTGTGAGTTTGGTCACATGAAGTGAGCAAGGAAAAAGCACCCAATGAATGAGTGCCTTTAGATGATTTGATTGATTAATCAATTAATTATCAATGTAATCAAAAACGATTTTCACTTCTAAGTGCGTATTGTTGTTGCTTAAAGCTATCACCTCCCGCACCAGTTGTGAATGATTTGACTGAGCCACCAGCGTCACAAATCTCTTGCCATTGAGGATTTGTTTTTTTGAAATTAACGTATCCGTTCCAAGTAGTGTAATGAGGTCCACCAGCGATTTCAGCTAATTGATCAAGAGTGACTTCAGTGTTGTTCATTGTCTTAGATAGTTGTGAGGGTCGTTTCCCTTCGATGTACTTACTATCTCTCCAATCAATTACTAAGGTATTGATTTACTTCTGTTGAATCTGTGAGGTTAGTCACAAGTGATATTTCAAGGTTTTACCATCCTCAGACAGAAACAATAACCACTGCTAGAAAGTAAAGACCATAGAGAAAAATCACATGTCAGAAGAAGAAATGAATCAAGAGCTATCAGCAGATGATCTAAAAGATGTTTCTGGCGGTGTTGTTGATTTTGGTGGTAGTCAATTTAAGCCAAAAGCAAATAAGGGTTGGTGGACTGTTGATGGAGCAACTTTTAGAGGGAAATTTAAATCTTTAAGAAATCGGTTTCGTAAAGGAGGAGGCAAAGCAAATAATTTAGTTGGTCAAGAACAACAACCTTAAATCTCTTTTTTGTTAGCAGATCTATAAAGATAATATTAAAGGAGCCTTTTCAGACCCCTTTAATATTATCTTTTGGTATCGTCTACCACAGATAGCTTTATTCCTCTCCTTCTTGACGTCTAAATATCAGCACATTGGTACTTCAAGTATAAAGTTTTTTACGACATCTTTTTGAAAACCAGTTACTGGACCTGTAGTCCAAACACTTGTTGTACCTCCACTTGTCCATATATTTAGTTTCTTAAATTGAGGGTGAATGACTTGTTTAAAACCATCAAGTTTGGCAAAAACACCCCCACCTGAAACTTCAGATAGTTGATCAAGAGTGAGTTCAGTGTTGTTCATTGTCTTAGATAGTTGTGAAAGTTGAATCCCTTCGATGTACTTACTATCTCTCCAATCAATTACTAAGGTATTGATTTACTTCTGTTGAATCTGTGAGTTTAGTCACAAGTGAGATTTCAAGCTTTTACCATCCTCAGACAGAAACAATAACCACTGCTAGAAAGCAGAAAGTTTAGAGAGGAATTACATGTCAGAAGAAGAACTAAATCAAGAACTATCAACTGATGAGCTAAAGGATGTTTCTGGAGGACTTAGATCGGATCACATAGGTGCCTTAAAATCATCACATTTTGCTAATAAGGCAAAGTGGGCTAATCGCCTAACCACAGACTCAGGAGTAGAAAAACCTGGTAAAGAAGGTGGCTATACGGACAAGGGAGCAACTTGTCATGACTAGTAGTTTTCTCTCAAATTGGTTACTTGGTCATCATTGAATGATTCTGGTTAGTGTAGATATTATCGGTATACCAATAATATTTGTAGTATCAACCGATCTTGCTCGTAGAGACCGAATAAAAAACTTCGGTTTATATCCTTTTAAATTCCTTAGCGTCGAGCCATAGTAGTTATGTCCTTTGAAAGATTGCTAATGTATTCGTCATTTTTTGATGCTGTATTCTCTGACTCTTTCTTATCTCCTATGAGAACTGTTTATGTTGTCTCGGATAGTCAGTTAGAAGAACTAAAACTTAAACAACATCAAAAAGAGCTTGATAATATTGAGACTTCTCGTAAGAGACTTGAGGAGAACTATCAGGCTCGAGTCAAAGTACTTGAAGAGCGTGAGCATGAACTACAAGAAGAGCTAAAAGCTATAGCTCCAGCGAATAAAGAGAAAGAAAAACAACCTATTATTTAGTTCTCCAGTGCTTGTTTAGAACACTGTTTTGTCTTGGCCTTTTCCATCGAATACAGGGGAAGAGCTTCGCAATAGCGGTAAAGGATTGATGAATATTTCAACCCCCTACCTGCAGTCGTAAAAAGAAATCGCTTGGGGGGTGGGTCTGTGACACACATATGACATTCTAATGTTATTTGTTAGTTCCAAATCAATCTTCAGCTTTCTTTTAAGCTATATGACCTAGTGCTTGAGGATCACTAGGTCACTGGTTCGAATCCTGTTGCCCTGATCGCTCATAGACAGGTTTCCCCTCCTGTCTTTTTTAATGATTTTTTGGCTGATCAGCTGTTTGTGTCAGATATGTGTCAGGAATGAGATCAAAGCAGAATCCAAAAGTTTTATGGAATAAAGGAAGTTAAAGGATTCTCTGATATTCATATACAAAGAAGATGGAGTATGTGAAACTCTTTTGAATTATTTTTTTGTTTCATGACTAAGGGGCTTTGGCTTGTTACTACTACGGTTACTAATCCAGCTTTTGCTGAATATGTTGAAGCCTTTCAGCCTTGGGTGGAATCGGTAGGTGGTTCAGTAATTGCGAAAGATATGAAAGCCGAAACTGTTGAAGGAAAAGGTGGAAAATTAGGTGTCATTATTGAGTTCCCATCAAAACAAGCTGCGGTCGATGCTTTTAACAGTTCGGAATATCAAGAACTAAGCAAATTACGCTGGGCTAATTCAACTGATACAAATATCACCATCATTGATGGCGGAGTAACTCATTAATGAATGTTCAATTTGATTTAACTGTATTTAACGGCTACAGAAAAATGCTCTTAAGATGTTGGAACTACTTTTAAGTTCAAAATGAAAAAGGTTATTCCATTAGTTTTTGCTCTTTCAGTTATTGCTGGTCCATCTCTTGCTTGGGGTTGGGGTGAAGGGGGTTGTTCTAAAGACAAATCAAATCAAGATGCTAAGACTGAGCAATTAGAAGAAACTGACGCTTAAGTTGGAAGACCAAACAAACCAGGAAGAATTTTTAATTGAATATTTTGCTGGCATCAAAAAAGGTGAATTTTATGAGGAACCAGTCCAAGGAGAGTATCCCGATTGGTAGATTTAAATCTCGGTTGACAGTCGATTTTTTAGGGGGCAGTTAGCCTTCTATTTTTTTGGAATAAATCAACTACAGCACTTCGACTGGCTGGTAGTAAGTAATCAAACATTAGTAATCGCTATGACTGAAGAATGGAAACCAACAGCTGATCAAATAAATGGGGTAATTAGCAGCAGTTGTGAATTTATTGAAGACGAAGCCAATGACTTACTTGAAGAACTCCAATGTCCTCCCGACTACATAGCTGGAATTTTGAAATCAATTGCCAGTGATTTTGAGAGTAAGGAAAAGAAAGATGCATGAAATAGAAGAGGATCCACTATTCCTTCGTGTCAAATCCAGAGACACTGTTCTAGTTGGTGAGGATGAAATTTGCAAAGTTCTCTCATTTGTTGGAGGTGCAAGAGATCCATTAGCTCCCACGCTTTTTCAAGTCGCAAATGTAGATACAGGTGAAATTAAATTTGTGCATGGTGAAGAGGTTAGAGAGATAGTTTCCACTTACGAGCAAGAAGTACAACAAAGAATTGAATATCCGACTGAAGGACCAATAACTAATATACTTCCAACGGTTGAAAACCATGAGAAAAAAATAGGCAAAAAGAAATTGAGTAGGAATTAGACAGAACCGACAAAAAAATACCCCGCCAAAGCAGGGTAAATAAATTAACGGGCTAATTAATATCTGCGTACAGATCTTCCACGATTTTTTTTTATCTGGTGAATTTCTTTCCGGGCTTCTTAACGATGATCTTTCCAGTCTTATTATCAAATATCCAAGGCATGCGAGGAAAGTTACCACTACATGTTCCACACCATGGACGAGAGGTGCCTGCAGAAATTTCAGATAGTTGATCAAGAGTGAGTTCAGTGTTGTTCATTGTCTTAGATAGTTGTGAGGGTTAAATCCCTTCGATGTACTTACTATCTCTCGAATCAATGACTCACGTATTGATCTGGTTCAACTAGTCCTGTGAGATTGGTCACACGAGGTGAGCAAGAAAAAAGCACCCAGTTAATGAGTGCTTTTAGACGAATTGAATTATTAATTATGTAATTTTGATTTAGTTATCTTCTTGCTTTTTATTCTTTTTTTTATTCTTGTCTTTTCCACCAAATGAAGACTTAAAACTTCCAGGACTGCCGGCTTTCTCAGCAGCAACCCAGCCAATGACAACAGTTGCGAACATTGCACCTACGAGCATACTGGCAGGACATAAGCCTCCAGAAATATCTTCAAGTTCATTAAGACTTAGTTCTTGATCAAGAGTGAGTTCAGTGTTGTTCATTGTCTTAGATAGTTGTGAGGGTTGAATCCCTTCGATGTACTTACTATCTCTCCAATTAATGACTAAGGTGTTGATCTACTTCTGCTTAATCTGTGAGTTTAGTCACAAGTGATATTTCATGTTTTTATATTCCTATGTCAGCGACAATAACCACTGCTAGAAAGCAGAAAATTTAGAGAGGAATCTCATGTCAGAAGAAGAACTAAATCAAGAGATCAAAGCTCGCGTAAGTTAATTGTCTACAATTTTGAGAGGTTTACACTAGAAAACTTTCGAGCCATCGGACGATCCACATCATCCCTTCAACCAAGGACCCTGATAATCGCTTGTTATCTCAATGACTTTCCATTTCGCTGCAACATCGGGTCTAAGTTTGATGGCAACTCTCGATTAAACCATTCTCTTATCTTCATTTGATTCAGAGATTCGTTATTTGGAATTTCAAAAGTATCCCTAATCAAGCGAATTTTAATTTTTTTCCTTTTTCCTTTTTCGTTTGTTCTTCCAAGAACTAATTTTACAGGCTTATCTTTTGGTCCTTTGATTAATTCAATTACTTCTTCTATACCCACTCCTTTAGTTGATTTCCCATCTACCTCAAGAATTACGTCACCTGATTCAATATTTGCATCAGAGGCAGGAGTTCCATTAATAATTGATAGTATTGTTATTTCATAAGTTTCAGTATTTAGGAATAGATTAACGCCTATACCAGTAATTTCTTTTTTGAGCTTAAGACTTGAACTCTGGTTTGCTCTTACGCAGCCTGAATAATCTCTAGCATCGAGACAGCGTTTATGTATTTCATCATTTATTTTAGCCTGTGCAGGAGTAGGTAAAGCAATAGCAGTGAGTAGAGGAAGTAGTAAGCTTTTCATTTATTTACCTTTTAGTAATCCATAAGTACACAAAACTGGATTTGCAATTAGAACAATCCAAAACGGTGGAGGTGGACCAGCATCAACAATGACTCCTGCATTAAGAGTATTGAATACTGCAACTATTAAGAGGCAAAGCATCAATATCAATTCACCCAGTAAAACTTTCTTGGCAGATTCATGATCTCTGATGGAACTAGAAATTATCAATAAGAAAGCAATACCTATATTTGTTGCTGCAACAACATCAACAGAGCCTCTAATAAATAACAATGTTTCTGATGAGACTGATGGAGCAATGGTATCAACAGAAAAAATCAACATGTTTATTAGCAGTACACCCAATAACAAGTGAAGAGATCCAACAGTTTTTAGGATTATTTTTATTTTCATTTATTTACCAATAGCTTTTTGACTCGTACAGGTTTGATATGCCAAAGCTTTAGCAAAGTCATTTGTATCAAGTCCAAACTCTTCTAATTGTTTCGCATTAAATTTTTCAAGAACTTCAGGGACGGTATAAAGCTCTGAATATGTACGAACACACAAATTTTTATTCCTTGATTCTTGAATGACAGGATTGACCCAGCATCCAAATAGAATTAAGAATCCACCAAAAGTAACGACTCTTCTATGGTTTCTCCACCATTCATAACTGTTGAGATTTAGTGCTTTTTGTAAATCCATGAAATAAAGTTTTTTTATTGAAGGGGCAGAACTTGTTGGTTCTCACTCGGCATTAAAGCAATTCTAAAAACTAAAGACATCTTTACATGCGCTTTTGCATGGCTTTGTGCCGAGCTTATGTTTCCACTAATTCTATTTATGTGGGCATTGGATACTAAGAAAACCAGAATTAACAGATATAGAAGTTATTGCTGGAGTTGGAAAAAGATTGCTGATGTTTATGAGTCAGCCCAACAACAATGGATTTGGCATTTGGGAGAAGATGTGATTGTGGCACTTAAAAGCAAGCATCGTCCATTTGTGTCTTCTTATCGACCATCACATTTAGATCCCTCTTTTCTGTAAGAGAGCTTTTCAGTCCCATTACTGTTCGCAGATGATCAGTTAAACCCAATCATTTCTATATTTATATTTTTAGGTAGATGTGTCTAATTTGTCGGGGGCGTCTTTAACACCTGAAGTGCCTGATGTATCAATAAATACATCAGGTTGTCTGCTTTTTTACGACAATAAATTCAATCTTAATTTGTGTGAGGACACAATGAAGCTTTTTCAGCGTTTGCTGGTAGCTCCTGCAGCTCTAGGCCTTATGGCTCCAGTTGCCGTTAATGCAGATACTGCATTTTCATCAACGACCACTCTTGGTGGAAGTGCTTTTTTTACTGTTGGTTCAGTTGCAGATGGCGGAACAGATGACAAGTCAGAAGAGCTTTATATGCAGTACAAGTATGTACTTAGCATGAAATCTAGCTTCAGCGGTGAAGACCTACTTGTTACTGGTATTAAAGCTGGTAACGCATCTGGTCCATTAGCATCTATGGATAGCGCTTACGGTGGTGGTGCAGATCTTGCTGTCAAAGATCTCTTTTACTCATTCCCAGTTGGCGATCTAGAAGTAACAGCTGGTCCTTTGGTTGACCAAGATGATGTTGTTGCAGCAACAACTTCTGCTTACTCAGATGCTTTCAGACTAGGCAGCATGCCTTACTCTTTGGCTGGTAGCGAAACTGGTCCTGGAATTGGTGTTGCTTACTCTAATGACAGCGGCGTAGTTGCTTCTGCTAGCTTCGTTTCTGTTGGTGGTGCTGATTCAACAGTAGGAATCGGTGGTGACAATGGTGATGACGTAACAACTGTAACCCTTGGCTACAACGGTGACGGATTTGGTGGTGGTCTTGTAATCGCTTCCAACGACGGTGAAGCTGGAACAACTGGTTACGACACATTTGGTGGCGGTATCTATTACAGCCCTGAGTCCATCCCAGCAACTATCAGCGTTGCTTACGACACAAAGGATCCAGAAGGAACAGCTAAAGACGAAACTGACTTTTTCGTTGGTGTCGACTATGAAGTAGGTCCTGGAACATTAAGTGCTGCTTACAATTCAACTGATGTTGATGGAAGCGATACTTTTGATAGAACAGGATTTGAAGTTTCTTACACCTATGCAGTGAACGACAGCGTTACCATCACTCCTGGTTTCTTCACAGTAGAAGATACAGGTGCTGGTGATGACGACTCTGGTGTTGTTGTTGAAACAGTGTTTAGCTTCTAAACCATAAAAGCAAATCAATCCCCTCTGATGGGTAATTGAATAAATGGGACTGGCAAAAGTCAGTCCTTTTTTATTTTATGTTCTTTCTGCTTTCTCTAGCATTTGAATCATTTTCTAATGTTGTATTAATTAGGCCTTGGAAGTCACCAAAAGCTGAAGCTATACCAAACATCACTACAAAACTTAAACCAGCAATAATCGTCACTACCCAAGTACCTGTCCCCATATTGAGTGGCACGGCAAATAATGGATTAGACATTCAAAAATTAATTACTAATAAAATTACCTTAGAGAGTTTTTTTATGAAAACAAAAACTTATCAGGGTACATATATGGTTGCATGAGGTTGTACAAGGTCGCAACTTGTCACTTCCCCTCAGATCACTAATTTTCATTGCTTGACAGCATTTTTCATAATCTGTATGTTCTTATCAGACAACGCCATTTCTGGACAGTTAGCTAATGGACGGATTCCTTAGTTGTCTATTTTGATAGTTGATGCTAAATAGAAAATGCCCCTTCTAAGTAGATATTAGTAAAATAAAAATAGCTAATAACGCGATTAATTATTGAGATAGATTCATTTTCCACCATTACATTCGATAATCGCTACGACTGCTGAATTATATTTCTGCCCTAGCTTTTCCATACAATAAACTTCTGCTGTGCTTTTAATTGCTACTGGAACTTGAGTTAGAGCTAAAAGCATCAGTGCAAATCCAGTCCCTGGTGCATGAATATTTAATTTAAAACCGCTCATCCATGTTCTCTTAGACATGCGTATCAATCATTTACTCCTTGTTTATAGCTATCTCTAGGCGATAGTTAATGCATGTATTAATTTTTACCTTTAACAACATCAAAGTCATGAAAGCAGGATGAATCAACTGAAGAAACGCTTTTTAAGTTAATAATATGCTGCAAAATAAATTCTCAATGGCCTCTAACCTTTATATCGTTCATCACGAATTCAGAGCTGGTACTTCCTCTAAGTGGTGGAAAACTGCTTATGCAGCAATGGCTCCTGGTGGAGGATGGGATGAGGCTGTAGGAGCCAACAAAGAAAAAGGGTTTTTCAACCATTCAGCTAATGCTGTTACTGCAAATGGTCCTCTCTACTGTATTTGGGAAACAAAAGAAGGGATTTCCATAGAAGAATTTCAGGAATTCATTGATGGTCCTACAGGGCCTGGTTTTGGACTGAGTGCATTAATGAATATCTGCAAGCCAATAGACACATCATTAATGAACGGACAAACACCATACCCAAGAGTTTTCTCCTAAACCTGTCAAAATGAAAATGTTGACAGCCGATTGCTATCGGAACCATTGGGGCTGACTTAGGTCAGTCCTTTTTATGTGAGAAGGGAACTGATTGAGAATTTCCAGACTCTTATGTAAAGATCATGCACCAAAGATTTCCAAAAACACTACCCTTAGCGTAAATTCGTTGCGAATTAAATGACCTCACCACCAGATAGGCCTTTTGTTTACTCAGAAATCGTCACGCATACCACTTTGGAACTAATGACCAAGCTGACCGAATATTCATCTCCAGCAAAGCAAGAAGCAAAGATTGAAGCTCAGAGAAGTAACTCAGAAGAGAAGCTTTTGAGAAAACACGCCTAAAGAGAGAGCGCTGAAAAGAATGTCCAGCAGAGGAAAGTAAGGTAACGAGGCACTTACCCCCCAAATAATAATGATGCCTGATGTGAAATTAAATTCTGGTTCTGATGAGGTAGGAATGAAATTCAAAGTTATTGGAATTTCAGTAACTTTTGGCTTAAACGCTATTGTTTTTATCTGGTATTTCTTCTTCTCCGGTCTTACCTAAAAAGAATCATCATGGAAGAATGAACTTCGCTGATAACTAGGCAAGAATATTTGTTGTGATTATGTTTCTTATGTTTGGAGAAGCTCAGATCATTGGAGATATCGTTCCCAATCTGATTGCTTTTGATTTGTTCCTTGGAGCGATTGGATACTTTGCCTCAACGGGAAAAATGGCTGAGATGTTCGGCTGGAAAAACAAGAATTAACAGCTATGGAAGTTACGGCTGGAGTTAAAAAAGATTGCCGGAATTTATTGAGTAAGTCCTACGACAGTTGGGAGGTGGAGTTTGATAACTCACTAACTGCTTAATTTGCCAGAAGCTTGAAGTTCAGCTAATTCTGAGTAACCACCAATAAATTCTTCATCTATAAAAATTTGAGGAAAGCTCGAATAATTACTTCTTTTATGAAGGGAATTAAAATCATCATCATTTTCTATCACTTTTATTTCATGTGGTATTTGTAATGTTCTCAGCATCCGAACAGCTCTCGAGGACCATGGACAATTTGGAAGTATAAATATTTCAACTGTTTGTTGATTAGTATTGACTTCTTTTTTATTTATAGTCTCATCAAGAAATCCTATTAATAAGTCAGCGCCTTTAAGTATTATCGTTCCCTCCTCTAGGTGACCGGCCCATACCTTGCATTCTCCATCTGAAAGACTTATATGAAGATGACATTTGTTTGGCGATATTGTTCCATTTAAGGCTATTATTTCTAGATGATTTTCAACTGTAGTAACTTGTCCTTTCCCCGGACATTGAAATTTAGCCATAGATAAATTACCTACTACACTCAAAACATATCCAGATTTATTCTCTTTTATCGCCAGAGCTTGAAGACTATTAAGAAGATCACTTCCAGATTCAAGTTGTAATGTCTTTGGATAAATCAAATTTTAAGAATAATCCCAAAAAATATTATCCTCTTGTTTGGAAATTTTTTAGTTTATGGAGTTTTTGTAAAAATATGATTTAAGCGATAAAGTTTCATAAAACCTTTCTAGCTGATCTAGTTCATCTTATCTTCTTGCTTTAAACGAAATGTCCCTGACATATTCGGTGCACGCCCTACTGCTGTTAGGCAATGGTCTATGGCTGAAGGATAGAACAAGAAAACCCTCTTTTTAGGAGGATTAACTAAGACTGTGTGAGGAAGTTTTTTAAGGGAAAAGATTGAATATTCAATTCTTTCAGGTTCTCAAAAAAAAGTGCAGAACTAATGAACTTTTTTTGAATTTGCGAAGAGAGGACAGGATTTCGACGTCTATCCCCTGATCTTGCTTGATGATGCTTCCTTATTACGCCATCAACTTGCTATTTTAAAAAAGAACTTCTCTAATACTGATGTTCGGTTGAAGTAGAACTTTCCAAGCTTTGCTTGTTTTCTAGCCTGATTTCACTTATATTTTTAATTGAGGCCAAACCTCATCAAGACATAATTGACTTTATATAGTACGAGTTGATTAATAACCCCTTTAGTTATTGGAATTTCTAGAGGGGTTTCTTGTTGGTTATTTCTACTGCTGTTGTTGCTGCTGTATTTGCTCGAAAAAAGTAGAAGGCTTTTTGATTGTTGTCCGATATTCACAAACTATTTCAGTAACTTCCTCACCCTGAATCCAGCGGATTTCGCCAGAATCTACGTTGGCAATTTGAAAGAGTGAGGGTGCATCAGGATCACGAGAGCCGCCAACAAAAGTAAGAACTTTTCCAATTTGCTCCTTTTCATATAGAACAGCGTCCCCAGGTCTGACTTTTAAAAATAAAGGTTCATCCATAAGTTCATTCTGTCCAAATCCATCAAGCAAGGGAAGTATCCTTTTAGACCAGATTTCTAAGTCTGTTAAATAAGGATCAGTTTTTGATATGGGTGATATTGATGGAGATGATCCATATTGGTAGTTATTCAGTGTTCAACTTCGGCTCGTAGACCGCTCCATTACATAAACCAACAGCGAGTGATTCTTTTGCTTTCTTGTCCCATCCCTTTAATTGTCTTACATCCTTTTCAAGAAATTTCACTGTGTTATCTAAGCAGCGATTCCAATAAGCAGCTTGTCTTGAAACAGGTATTAATTCGATAGCTATACAAGAGACCCCTAGAGCTATGACACCGAAAAATGCTTTCTGTAATGATTCACCCATGAATGGAGATATTTAATTAATGGAATTAAAGCGCATTTATCTGAAATTAAGAATCCTTTAGAAACTTAAAAGTAACTTTGATTACAGCAAGAAGATGAATTGAATTTGATTAGCTAGAGCACAAGAAAAACAAACTTAAATGCAAGCAATACAAGGTCTTCAAAAATCTGTTTAGCTATTAATTGATGGCCTTAATAATTAGAAAACCTTCTATTGGGCCCTTTGATAATTAAATTGATGTCTGAGGAGGCAAAACTTGAAATATCACTTGTGACCAACCTCACAGATTAAGCAGAAGTAGATCAACACCTTAGTCATTAATTGGAGAGATAGTAAGTACATCGAAGGGAAACGACCCTCACAACTATCTAAGACAATGAACAACACTGAACTAACTCTTGATCAATTATCTGCAATTTCTGGTGGCAACAGGATCAAATTTAATCCAATTCGCCATCGCAGGCTTGGAATAATCACTCTTCCAGAGATCCTAAAAGATCAGTTGAAGCGCAGAGAATTAAAATTAGAAGACTTTTACGTCAATGGGAAGAAATGATCCAATGAAATAAAATGAATCTTTGCCCTGCTTTTGCGGGGTATTTTTTTGTCGTTATGAGATTGTGACGAACCTCACAGATTCATCAGAAGTAAATCAATACCTCAGTCATTGATCAGAGAGATAGTAAGTACATCGAAGGGACTCAACCCTCACAATTCTCTAAGACAATAAACAACACTGAACTCACTCTTGATCAACTATCTGAAGTTTAGGTGGGGGTGTCTTTGCCAAACTTGATGTTTTAAACAAGTCATTCACTCTAATTACAGACCACGTGGTTTTGATATTGGACTATTTTTCAAGCCTTGAGCTAGTAATAAAGCCCTGCTTCGGCGGGTTTTTTGATGGCGTATTTTACTGATTTTCTTCTCTTGCTTTCTCCATAGCTTCATAAAATTGAAAATAGGTTCTTCCTAGAGCATTAACTGTGAGTCGTCCGAAGGCCGAGCATTTGCCTGGTAGAGATATTGTCCTTTGTGAGAGAGACGGTTCGAACCCAGCTCTTCCTTTTAGCTTTTACTTTTTGCTGCTCTTTTCTTTCTTTTTTACCTTTAAAGTTTAACTGTGAGCAATCTCACAGTTAAACATGAATCTAGTCAAAACAACTCCAAGCCTTTCGAAATATTTTATGGAGGTACCGAAGGAAAATTCCTTACACAATCTTTTCGAACCATGCCAACAACAACTACTACTCTAGACTTCCTAAACTACGAAAGTCTAATTACAGGAGATGCTGATGATGATATAACTATCACTGATCATGTCACACATAGTCGGTTATATACAGGACGTGGAAATGATGCTATTTCGATTGGCGGTGAAGTTGATCACTCTGCGATAGGAACAGGTTCTGGTGCAGACTCTGTTGTTATTGGTGGTGAAGTTAATAACTCAAGAATTCACTCTGGGTCAGGCAATGACTTTCTTTCTTTTAACAGTCATGTTAATAACAGTAGAGTCTATTCTGGCTCAGGAGATGATTCAGTAGTTTTCCAAAGCAATATCAATAACTCAAGAGTACTCACTGGAAGCGGAGATGACGAATTAGTTTCAAATGGAGTTATTAATGAAAGCAATATTCATATGGGATCAGGTCAAGATTTCTTAATGTCTTATGGTGGTTTTTCCACTACTAGTATTTCAACTGGAAGTGGGGATGATAGTGCAGTAGTTGTGGGTAATATTGAGAGTAGTAGATTAGGACTAGGTAGTGGCAATGACATCCTAAATACATTTGGAGATGTTCTCGAAAGTAATATTCATAGTGGCAGTGGCAATGACACCCTTAATTTTAATGGAGACGTTTTAGATAGCGTTGTGCGTAGTGGAAGTGATAATGATTTTCTTGCCTTTAATGGTGTACTTGCAGATAGTTTTGTTGATACTGGTAGTGGAAATGATTACGTCAGCTTGAATGGTGATATACATGGTTCCGTGATAAGATTAGGGCAAGGAGATGACATTATCGACTCAAGATATTCATGCCCTGAGGACAGTTCTACTGCTGTATTTCATGGAAATAGAGGTAATGACATCTTAAACGGAGGAGCAGGGGATGAAGTAATGTATGGCGGAGCAGATGATGACATATTGGCTGGTGGTGGTGGGAATAACGAGTTATTTGGAGAAGGTGGTAGTGATTTGTTTGTTTTAGTGAGTGATGATGGGCATAGTTCTATCAAGGACTTTGAAATTGGTATAGATGAAATCATGGTTGTTGGTAGTAGCCCAGTCACGACAACATTTGATGGAACTAATACACTTTTCTTTAATGGAAGTGAGCATTTTGGAACAGTGGAAGGTGCTTTAGTGTCTGCATCAGCACCCGGCATGTTTATTTAATAGCTACTTCAAAGTAGCTTACTTAATCTAAGACCAACGACTATAATCAAGGATGAATAGTGGTATTAAAAACGCTGTAGTGAGGGCCAAGAGAAGATAAAAAAGAGGGATTGAGTCCCTCTTTTTTTTGTCTTAAATTACTTAATCATGAAAAAAGTAGGTTTAATTAGAATTCAATTAACCGAAAAAATATCGTCTACAACAAAATGATTTGTTGTTAAGTGATGGTGATGTACTGCGAAAAGCTGATCTAACCTTCTACGCAACTCAATGTGATTTAGCAGCTCAGAGAACAGATGATGTTGCATTAGCAAGAGAAGGACTTCCAATAACCGAAAGGGAAAAAACTAATGAAATAACCTTTTTCACTTTGAACTTAAAAGTAGGTTTCCATATCTTAAGAGCATTTTCCTAAGTCCGTTAAATCCCTTTAATTCCGTCATCCATCCAAAGCTCTGGTCTATTCAAGATCAAGCAAAAACCTGTTCAGGGAGGGGCTCTCACCTTCCATATGACATAAACGTCTTAAAGCCATAAAAAAGACAGGCTGGTAAACCTGTCTCTGAATGATCGGGGCGACAGGATTCGAACCTGCGACCTAGTGCTCCCAGAGCACCCGCTCTTCTCTAGTGAGAACAGTTATATTTAATCTATAACTGCAATCATAGATGGTCTACTTACCCTTGAGACAGTAAACTAACGACCACTAAAGGTTGCTTTTACCCCCAGGTGGGGGTAAAAATAAGGGATTAGCGACCTAGCGCTCCCTAATTGGCGAAAACAGTCGATCAACCAAGTTGGGTAAAAGAATTTAGGAAAGCTGTTAAAGCGTCTACCCCAAAAGGGTGGTTAGTCATGCAAGGAAAGAAAGAATCAACAAGAGTTCAAATTCGTAAAGATGCTAACAAAATTGCAGATATAACAATTCCATATGCATGGAAAGAATCAGATTGGCCTGATGCACTTTTAAGAATTAGATCAGCAGCAAAAGCTTATCAAGAATCAAACCAGAGATTAGATATAAAAACTTGCTTCAATATTGCTCATAAAGTTTCAAGCAAAACTGAAATCAACTGGGAAGAAACAATCGAGGCTTATAGGGAATTTAAAAAAGATCGTGTAAAAGATTCGACTTGGCGTAGCAAATATCACCCTGTCTTTAAGAACGTAATCAAGGCCACTAGAAATAGTTCCAAAGCATCTTTAAATGGGCCAGCACTGTGTGGGTTGCACTTAAACAATGGCAACAAGGAACACCAATAAGAAGACACATGCGCCTAGCCCTTTTTGGGTTTCTTCGGTTTTGTGTTCAGGAACAGCAGTTCGAGTCCACGTGGTTGCCCCCAGCCGTAACAGATAAAGATTTAGTTACCACTAAAAAAAGAATTGGTTATCCATTAACTGATTCGCAAATTCTTCGATTATTAGATTCTTTCCCAGTAGATGAAATTGGCAATAAATGGAGGTTTGCTTTTCAATGCATAGCTGTTTATGGCCTTAGACCTGAGGACCTCCGAACTATCCACACCCGCAATGGTGGACAAGAGATTTGGACTAATTACGAAAAATCCAGAGGTGGTAAGAAGGGAGAAAAAACAGAGGCTAGACGTTTATATCCTTTGCTGGTCCATGACATTGATGGCCCCCTTAACTGGCATCTAAAAGAACAATTAGCGTTATGTGAGAAGGAAGGTTTGAACCTTCTTCCCCTACTTGGGAAAGAAGGTAATGCTGGCGATGCTTGCAGAACTTACTTAAGTCGCAGAAAAGTTTGGGAGGCTATCAGGAAAGAAGTTTCGAGGGAAAATCAAGAATTAACTACTTACAGCTTTCGCCATAGATATGCCTACTGCGGTCATAATCGACCTAAAGCAGATGGAAGTTATAGAGCACCAAAACAAATTGCTGATGCAATGGGCCACACTTTAAACACTCACCTTTTGAGCTACTCAAGATTCCAAACAAAAGATCTTGCTAGTGCTTTTGACGAGACATCACTCCTAGTTAAAACTGCATAACAAGAAAATCCAGGCATTTAAAGTAAGCTTCATTATTTCAATTTTTGAAAGATCAAAATAAATACTGATTGCCACAAATCAATTTTTTGTAAAAATAGATACAAACATTAAGGAAAATAGATTGAACCTAAAAAACAAATTCACTTCAAAGTCATCGCAAGTTCCAATAGGAACCCAAGAGGCAAGAATAAGAAATGACCGCCAAGCTGTTTTTCAGGTTGTAAGAGATTTAGTACAGGCTCAATTTGCCCGAGGTGATGAAGAGTTAACCAAGAGACTTTGGCAGGATGTTGCAGATAGAAAGATTGACCTGGACCGTGTGATAAATCTTATGTATACCTGTTCTTTTCATGAAGATGATGAAGAAATGACCAAAGTTGATGAGACTTATCAAAAGACGGGATTGGTTGGTATGAATTAATTACTATCCCCTACGATCACACAATATAAATAAGACAAAATCTCGGACATCGACAACATTGCAGAGTCATGTCATGAATATTTTATATTTTTCTCTTTATTAGGCGATTATTTACTATCTTTATCTCGCCAATCTCGTTTCAATACATAGTCTTTGCTGTTATCTAGGTAAACCACCAGAAAACCAAATAAAAGTCCAATAAAAGCAACTAAAATCACGAGTTGATTAATTGGAGAAAGATTTGGTAAGAAATTCATTTAAAATATCTAATTATTAATTTATAGTCACCTTTCATATTTTTTTATGACTCACTTCATAAATCTTTTTTAGACCTTTCGAGGCTTTTGATTGGATGAATTTCTATTTGAAGGATGAAACCTAAGCTGATCTCTAAAATCCTCATCACCCCAGTAGTAATCATCGTAAAATGAAAATGCTGACATAGCGACACCAGCTGTAAGGAGTGCCCCAAAGATCAAAACAATATAGAGAAGAGAAGAAGAAGGAACCCAATTACCAGTTCCAGAAATAACCGCAAAAGGCATGGTCGAAAGAACAATTAAATTTCCATACAACTAGATTGGCTAAGGAAAATGTTTTTACTAGCTGAAAGAAATACCCAATTTGTATAAATTCTTATGATTGGTCAAAAAGAATACTTCCCTTGCTTGATGGATTTGGACACAATGAAAGAATGGATGAACATTTATTTTTAAAAATCAGACCGGGTGACGCTGTTCTATATGAAAAGGACCAGATTGGAAAAGTTCTTACTTTTGTTGGCGGCTCTCGTGATCCTGATGCACCCTCACTCTTTCAAATTGCCAACGTAGATTCTGGCGAAATCCGTTGGATTCATGGTGAAGAAGTTACTGACATCGTTAGCGAATATCGGACAACAATCAAAAAGCCTTCTTCGCTTTACGAGCAAATACAGCAACAGCAATAAAAAAAAGAGGCTATTTGCCTCTCTTCTGATTATTCCTTTTAATCCTGCAAAGATCGCAGTTGTCTTTGTTGGGGATGGTGAAGGGAGTAAAGAGTTTCATAAAGCCTCCTTTCTTACACCTTTTGTCTAATCCTTCTTTTCATTGGATGGGAGTAGGAAAGCACTACCCCAACCGAACATCATTACTTCAAGAGTACTCTTATGATTAACGAATCGGTGAATGGAATGTTCAACCCCTGTCTCACCGAAAAACTTTCACCCCATACCGCAATGACATCAAGTAATAATTCTTCAGCAGCTAAGTTCCTAGCTCTTTTTTGTATCCCTGCGCTAATCCTTGCATCAACTTCCATTGATGTTGTTAATTCTGTAATCGTTTAATTAGCACAATGCCTAAAAATTTTTTACCTGATTTTTACGAATCCATTCTTGAAGCTTCAGACAAAGGAGAGCTTTGGGGAATAGAAAATAGTGATTTAACCCCGCTAGAAATTCAGTTGCTTCTTTCTCATGACTTCAGTTGATAAAGATTATTCGAAAAGAAGGCTTTTAAGTTTCTTCCTTTTCTTATTTTGGGGAAAATTATATTTGCCGCTTGGTTTATTTCCTACTTAGTGCAACTCTAATTTTTCTCAACCTAATGTTGCAGCAATGTATGATTTAATTGGGAATTTTATAATTACTGCTGACCCATGGCTTGGGCGTATTCAAAGTGAGATGGATGCAAGGTATGTAGAACAGTCATCTTTGACTAATCTTTTTACTGAAAATAAATTTTGGGGTTGGGCTGGACTTCTTTCGATTTTCGTAGCGTTAGCCGCAATATTTTATTTTCAATTTCAAGCGTGGGAACAAGAAGATCAAGAACAAGAGAAACTTACTCCTAAACAAAAAGAGTTTGTCGAGTTTCTTGAGAAGGCCTCAAATCAATCAAGGGATAAGAACTAAGCCAAAGACCAGCGCCTGACAATAGTAGGACTAACTCCGTAAATATCAGCAATCTTTTCCAACTCCAGCCATAACTTCTTTATCTGTTAATTCTTGTTTTCTTAGTATCCAATGCCCACATAAATAGCATTAGAGGAACCATGAGCACAGCACAAAACCATGCGAAAGCACATGTGAATGACATTAGATTTTTAGAAATGCTTTAATGCCGAGTGAGAACCAACAAGTTCTGCGACTTCGACTTGTTCAGTTTATTTCTTTTCTATCGTCTTTCTCTTCTTCCTTCTCATTTTGATAACAGCTTAAACAAGAAGAAAGCACCCAGTTAATGAGTGCTTTTAGACGAATTGAATTATTAATTATGTAATTTTGATTTAGTTATCTTCTTGCTTTTTATTCTTTTTTTTATTCTTGTCTTTTCCACCAAATGAAGACTTAAAACTTCCAGGACTGCCGGCTTTCTCAGCAGCAACCCAGCCAATGACAACAGTTGCGAACATTGCACCTACGAGCATACTGGCAGGACATAAGCCTCCAGAAATATCTTCAAGTTCATTAAGACTTAGTTCTTGATCAAGAGTGAGTTCAGTGTTGTTCATTGTCTTAGATAGTTGTGAGGGTTGAATCCCTTCGATGTACTTACTATCTCTCCAATTAATGACTAAGGTGTTGATCTACTTCTGCTTAATCTGTGAGTTTAGTCACAAGTGTTATTTCAAGTTTTTTCCTTCTTCAGACAGCGACAATAACCACTGCTAGAAAGCAGAAAATTTAGAGAGGAATCTCATGTCAAAAGAAGAAATGAATCAAGAGCTATCAACTAATGAGCTAAAAGATGTTGCGGGTGGCGTTGTTGATTTTGGTGGTAGTCAATTCAAGCCAAAAGCAAATAAGGGTTGGTGGACTGTTGATGGAGCAGATTTTAGAGGGAAATTTAAATCTTTAAGAAATCGTTTTCGTAATGGTAAAGCTAATCCTAATTGGACCATGGATCAAGAAGGTAGTGCATACACTGCTCAAAAGGGAGATGGGTCAGGAGATGCTTGATGAGTCAAGTATGAAGTTTGCACTAATTTTTTACTACAATTAAACGTTTATTGGGTCCTTTGTAAATTAATTCGATGTGGGTTGTCCGAAGGCCCGATAATTCTTTAGCATTAAGCTTTAAAAGATAGGGACACCTGTGTCTCTAAGTCTTGAAACAAGCTGATATAAGAGCGATTAGGGCAGAATCAAGCGAAAACCAAAACCACTGAAATAGTTGACTAAAGTGTCTACAATTTTTACTTCCTTCAGACAGCGACAATGACCACTGCTAGAAAGTAAAGACCATAGAGAAAAATCTCATGTCAGAAGAAAAAAAGGATCAAGAGCTATCAACTGATGAGCTAAAAGATGTTGCGGGTGGATCTTGGACTGTTGAAGGTAATCTTTGTAAAACGACAGGATTAAAAAAAGAAAATGATTCAGTTTATCTTGGCCCTATAGGTAGCGATGGCATTTCTAAACCAAATAGTTCAGCTGCGCTTGGTCCTATAGGACATGATGGCATCGCCAGTAAAGGAAATAGAAAAGACTCCCTATGGGATTTAGAAGATGCTTAAACAGATAAAAGTACATCAATTCTGTATTAAAAAATTTTAATAACTACTAATAGCTGAGAAACTCCTACAAAAAAATCAATGGATCAAATAGTATTAGATATATTTGATCTCTTATTAAAAAAAACAAGATTTAGAGACGTTAACCTATTGTGAATTAAAAGAGTTCAGAAAATTTGCGATTTGGTCTAGAGAGAGAACTGCCAAAAAAACTTTTATAAAGGATGAGGTATTTGGTTAAAACAAATCAAGTGACTAGCCAGGAAATGGAAGGCGCCGCTTATCTCTAAACAATGAAATTTATGTTTGTGCGATGAAGAAAAAATTAATTCCTAACGAGAATCTTGATTTAGAAAAGATTCCTAATCCACATAAATTTTTATTTTCAAGTAGCAAAGCAACAGATTCCTAATTAAATTAAAAAAAAAAAACCAATGCCAATCAATCAAAATATCTTAACTCGTAGACGATTATTAAAATTATTACTGTTGGCCTATTGCGCATCGATGATGCCTCCAGTATTAGGTCGAAAATCTCAATTATTAAAAGGGAAAAATATCATCGTAATTGGTGCGGGAATTTCTGGATTAACAGCAGCAAGCGAACTTATACAAAAAGGAGCAAATGTAACCATACTGGAAGCCAACAATTACATTGGTGGGCGAATTAAAACCGATTGGTCACTTGGGAAGGATGCTCCTTTTGAAGTTGGTGCAGGATGGATTCATGGGCCTTCTCAAGACAATCCAACAAAACAATTGGCAGACAAAAGTGGTTGTAAATACTTTTTAACTAATGACGATAATATTTCGACATTCGATGCAGATGGCACTATATGGTCTGATGATAAATTTGCAGCTGTTGAAGAAAAATGGGAAAAAGCTTTATATCTTGTAGATGAAGAATTAGAACTTAATGATAGGAGAAGTTTAAGAAAGGCAATACAGGATATTTATCCTGCGGCATTAAATGATCCTGGGGTGTTATGGGCACTATCTGCATATACTGAATTTGATAAAGGAACTTCTATAGAAAAGGTTTCTGCTGTTTTTCATGACGACGATAAAGCCTTTGATAAACCAGATGTAATTATTACTAATGGATATGATTCAATTATAAAAAAACTTTCAAAAAATTTAGATATTCGATTGAATAATAAAGTCAGTGAAATTGATATATCAAATAAGGATTTTGTAAGAGTTCAATCTAATGATAAAGAGCTTAAATGTGATTCCATCATTTGCAGTGTTCCCTTAGGCATTTTGAAAGCAAAAAATATAAAATTCAAGCCTTCATTGCCTAAAAAATATATTAAAAGCATTGATAAATTGGGTTTTGGATCAGTAACTAAAATAGCAATGAAATTTAATGATGTTTTTTGGGATAAAGAAACTCAGTATTTTGGTGTAAATACAGAGATAAAAGGCCGTTGGAATTATTGGTTAAATTACCGAACTTTTAGTAGAGAAAATATTTTATTGGGATTAAGTGTTGGGGATTATGCTCTTATTGCAGACCAAATGAATGAAAAAGAAATGAAAAACGATGCAATGATCGTTTTGAGAGATGTATGGGGGCAAAATATACCTGATCCTACAGATATTCTTACAACAAGATGGTCTAAAGAAGAAAACATTCTTGGTGCATATTCTTATCCATCCCCAGGATCAACTCCTCGAGATTACAAAGTTTTATCTACACCAGTCGATGGGAAATTATTCTTTTGTGGAGAACATACAAATTTTGATTATTCTGCGACTACTCACGGAGCATATTTAAGCGGCATTCGTGTAGTCAAAGATATTGAGAAAGCAATCTTGAATTAAATTATATTAGGAATCAAATTTGTTTTTGCTTGAGATATGGAGGGACGTTGGGTACATATAGAAAAAGGTCCAGTGCAGTTACGTTGCTGGTGGAATAATCCTCAGAAAGAAAGTAAGCATGTTGTTCTTGTTCTACCAGAAGTCTTTGGTGTTAATAGTTGGTTAAGAAGCGTCGTTGATCGACTTGCAGAACAAGGTATTCCTGCTTTAGCAATGCCATTATTTGCTAGAACAGCTCCAGAGTTAGAACTTGGATATACCGATGATGATTTAGTAGAAGGGCGTCGGCATAAAGAACAAACGACGACCAGGCAAATTCTCGATGATACGACTGCTGCATTGAATTGGTTAAAACAGCAGTACAGCCAGTCAAAAATAATTGTTGTTGGTTTTTGTTTTGGTGGTCATGCAGCACTTATTACATCAACACTTCCAGAAGTCGATATAACTTTTGATTTCTATGGTGCTGGTGTTGCAACCACTAGACCAGGAGGAGGACCTCCTAGCTTGGAATTATTGAGTCAAACCTCAGGAAAATTAACTTGTATTTGTGGAACTGGTGATTCATTAATACCTGAAGCTGATCGAATATCTATCCAACAGGCTTTAAGAGAAGCAGATTCTTCTGAAGTCAGATTGAGTTATGTAGAAATTGAAGATGCTGATCATGGATTTATGTGTGAACAACGAGCAAGCTTTAGCCCCAACGCCTCCACACTTGGCTGGCAATTGTTGATGAATGAATTTAAAGAATAAGAGTGAATCATTTGGGTTCTTCTTGGACCGAGATTCATGGGTTATTTCGGATCGCAAAGTCTGGCTAGACAGCGTCTAAAAAAAGTTGTTACATTTACACTTTCTCAATAACTCTCAGACTTGTTCCCTTGCAATCATTTTCAAGGATCTGCTGGCGTTCGGTTCATACTTATTTAGGAAACGAGTCTTAGATTGAGCTGCAGCTTCTGTTAATCCTCCAGCAACATCTTTTAGCTCATCAGTTGATAGCTCTTGATTTAGTTCTTCTTCTGACATGTGATTCCTCTCTAAACTTTCTACTTTCTAGCAGTGATCATTATTGCTGTTTAAGGAGCGTCAATACTTGAAATATCACTTGTGACCAACCTCACAGATTAAGCAGAAGTAGATCAACACCTCAGTTAATGATTCGAGAGATAGTAAGTATATCGAAGGGAAACGACCCTCACAACTATCTAAGACAATGAACAACACTGAACTAACTCTTGATCAATTATCTGCAATTTCTGGTGGCAACAGGATCAAATTTAATCCAATTCGCCATCGCAGGCTTGGAATAATCACTCTTCCAGAGATCCTAAAAGATCAGTTGAAGCGCAGAGAATTAAAATTAGAAGACTTTTACGTCAATGTGAAAAAATGATCCACTGAAATAAAATGAATCTTTGCCCTGCTTTGGCGGGGTATTTTTTTGTCGTTATGAGATTGTGACCAACCTCACAGATTCATCAGAACTAGATCAACACCTCAGTCATTGATTCGAGAGATAGTAAGTACATCGAAGGGATTCAACCCTCACAACATTATTTTTATCATGACTACTTCTTACGTCATCGAAACCGTCGATCAAGAGCTTCAGTTAAGTGACCTTCAGAGCATCAACGGCGGAGTAATACCAGTAGCTGGTGCTTATGCTATTTGGGCCGTCGGTATTGCAACAGGTGCGCTGGCTAAAACCGTTTATGATATGGCTGACCGTGAAAAAATTGCTGATGCTGTTCATGACTTGATCAGTTCAGATGATAACTCTAGTCAAAAAGGTGGAAAGGGGAGAAAGGGTAGAAAGGGTGGGAAGGGTAGAAGGTGAAGAGGAGGATCTCTTTTTCATCTCGCCCCGATCAGTCATAGACAGGTCTTCCAGCCTGTCTTTTTTAATGGGAATACCCCGAAGGTCTCTCATGGGTCCCTCTTGAGTATTGACTTTTAGTAATAGCTTATTTCTTGTCTCTCCAGCCGAACATTTCAGCTATTTTTCCAGTTGAAGCAAAGTATCCAATTGCTCCAAGAAACAAACTAAAAGCAATCAAATTGGGAATGATGCCACCAATAATCTGAGCTTCTCCAAAAGTCAGAAACGTAATCACAACAAAAACCCTTGCCCAGTTATCAGCGAAGTTCATCTGAACATCATGGCAAATGACTAATGAATATGATTCTTCTCCTTAAAAATAGACATTTAGAACTTCTGATTGATCTCATAAAAAAGGACTGACCTAAGTCAGCCCAATTCACTATTTGATTTGAAATCGTAAGTTTAACCTGCATTAAAACAAGAGAAAGCACTAGTTAGGAAATTCTTGAAGATAGGTGCTTGACCTAATCCGTAAAGAAAAAAAGTTGATGAGGTCAAAGTAAAGGCAATCTTGGAGAATCTGTTTAACTTAATACTTCTCGCCGTGGTAAGAGCAGAATTCATATGTTTTAAAAATTTTCCTAAATTTAATAGCTAAATTAATTTCTGCAGTATTAATAAATACTCCTCGTACAAATTCTGTCTTTAATCCTGAATTAGCCCATAGTTGCTATCTCTTCTGCAACTTGCTTATTCCTTTGGATAACTTCTTTATCGTTGAAAACTGGCTTAACGTCCCACTCAACACCAAATTTTGCTCTCCAAATAGCAAAATGTTCAGCTACTTTTATATGGTTCTCAGCCTTGCAGGTAACAAAGACTTCCCCTGTCTGAGGAGCATGAACTCTACTAATTAGTTCAAAGCCATCGAAGTTGTCTTTTGGGGCTCCATTTGCAATGTATTGCTCGAATAATTGATAACCCTCTGATTGAGCAAATGTGTCAGGAATTAAACCGTGGACGTGGTAGTAAGCCATCAAATTGATAAAACTGAAATTAAAGGATTACATACTCCTCCCAATTTCGATGTATCAAATGGAATTAACGTGTGGGACTAAACATTTTGAATGTGCTCTTCTTAAAAAACAATCCTAAAATTAAATTGTAGTAGTTATAAAAATCTTTCATAACATGACTGTTCATCCAGATTACGAAATTAAAATCAACATAAATGAGTTGATAGAAAAAAGAATTCCTTGCTGTGATTTACTTCATCCTGATCATTGCTTAACAGAACAACAAGTTTCGGAGATAGCATATGGTGTTAGTAAGGACTTAAATCTACATGACATTTATAAACAAGTTGATCAGCACATTATGAATTATGCAACTGCGACTGGTGTTGATAATAAATCTCATTGGATAGAGCCAAATCTTCCTGATCTAGATAGGGATATGAAAGAGGAAGTGGAAATTGATTTTGAATAGTTAATTTGATTGTGAAGTCATTAATGCAATCAAACTATTAATACGCTTATATAAGAGAGAGATGTTTTGGAAAATTTTTAATGAGTGGTGACAATCAGTATGTTTCTCAGCCTTTGAAGTTCTATACAGAAGAAATGACAGAAACAAAAAGAATTGCAATAGCTCACTTAGAAAAGAAATTATTTCCTGTCAGTAACTCTGTAATTTATTTAGACCAAAAGCGCAACGAATCAAGAATTATTGAAGCTGCATAGCAATACAAAGAAGAAACATCAATAGATAATAGAGCCTTTTCACTATTGCTATTCCTTTTTTACGATTTCTCCTTTTTCATCTCTTCTTAGTAACGATTGCTTCAGCTCCTTTATCTTCGTCTTGAGTTGAGATATGTCGAGAGGAATATAGAACTTTGTGTATCGTCTTTCCTGAGTGTTAGATAATCCATCCCTACGGATTCAGCCGCAATTTTCCATGTTTATCCCTTGGTCCTAATAACGAGTGCTCGTTGTAAGTGACCAGGCAGTGGAATTTCCTTGAATGTGAACCTCCCGTTCTTTTTCTCTTTGATATGACTCGTGCTCATTTCTTTCTCTCCAGTTTTACGCGTAGATCCCAATCTGATAGCTCTTGTGTAGTCTCATCATCTTTAACTATGACCATACGAAGAGCGGTGGTTCCTATTCTGTATATTTTTTGTACTCGTTGGCGTAGACGTTCAATTTCTCTTCCTAGTCTAATTGAGCCATCTTTTTTTTTGTAGTTATTTTTTGGTTTTTTAAGTTTTTAAAAGTGATTATTAATAACAATTGATGTAAGCTTCATGGTTCGTAATTTTAAAAAGGCATTTAAAAGTAGTTAATTCTCTTGAAAACTCTTAATTTCGCTTATAACGCATTAAAAACGGCTAAAAAACATCTGAAATTTATTTCCATATCGCAACATTTCCGACGTAATCTTATTAAGCAAAATGAAGAGGGGGATTTAATTAGTCAAATGTTTTTGAAGAGTTTTCGAGTAATCCATTTAATTCTAAGAGTTCTTCTTTGGTAAATTCGCGATATTTTCCTGTTGGTACGTCTAACTTAATATTCATAATTCTTACACGCTTTAATGATTCTACTCTGTAGTCTAAGGACTCACACATTCTCCTTATCTGACGGTTAAGTCCTTGAGTGAGTATGATTTTAAATTTTTTTGGTCCCAGTTGTTTTACGAAACAATTCTTAGTTATGGTTTCTAATATTTCAACTCCATTACTCATACTTTGAATAAAGTCTCTATTAATCGGACGATTAACGCTTACGATGTATTCTTTTTCATGATTATTTCTTGCTCTGAGTATTTTATTTACGATATCTCCATCGTTAGTTAAAAAAATCAATCCCTCACTAGGCTTATCCAATCTTCCAATAGGAAAAATTCTTGTAGGATATTTAATGAAATCTATAATATTGTCCGGTTCTACTCTTCTATCGGTTGTGCAAACAATTCCTACAGGTTTGTTAAAGGCTAAGTATATTTTTTTTTGTTTCGTTGACTTTTCTATTCTTTGACCTTCAACTTTTACTTGATCACCTTCCTCGACCTTGGTACCCATTTCTGCAATTTTACCATTAATGGTTACTTTCCCTTCTTCAATTAGTCTGTCTGCGACTCTTCTAGAACAGTAACCGACTTCACTTAAATATTTATTTATTCTGGTAGCCATTTTGTCAAAGTTACCTTCAATTTCTCTTCTTAGTCTAATTGAGTTAATCTTTTTCCTCTACTTATTTTAGGTTTTTCATGTCGTAAAAAGTTCCATTTAGTTCAAAGCTGAGCAAGATAGTAATCAACAGGTTTGAATTTAGATATGACAAGCTTTTATGGTGCATACAGTTCAATTAGCTCTCTCTTCCTTTTAATCTTTGTATTTGGACTCCCTTGTTGATCGGTGGATAAGTGCTATAGATATTACCCTGGCTTATATGTTTGATTTCAGGAAAAACTATCTTCTGATTTTGATGAACTTTGATCTGACTATTTAATTTACTTATTGAGATTTTTGTATAACTTCAGATACAACGTTAGTTAAGAAAATACGGAAGTACCAACTTCATAAGCACCAACTAATAGCAGTAGTGCAGGAAGATTCCAGAGAACGATTAGTTTCGCAGCAGTAGTTTTGTTGATTGCAAGCATGACTAAAGGTTTTTTTCTGTGTGTCTAGAAGGTGTATCCAACCTAAAAAAGAGCTCTAAAGTGCTGTAGGACGGTAGAAGTAGGGCTAACCAGTTCGGGCTATTTATACTTATGAGGGTTATCAATAGATCTAATCATTGGATCAATATCTCTCTAATTAGTTGTTGTATTTAGTGTTTGAGATTAAGAGCTCTTAAGTATTAGAAGAAGCCGTACCCGACCGTATCTTTCATTTAGAAAACTCATACTTTACATTTATTCACATCAACGCAATTCCAGTAATGACAACTTCTTCCAGTACTGCTTCTTCTCAGGTAATAACTGAGTACGGCAAGCAAAACATCTTTGGCCGTGAAACACAGCCTCAGCTTGTAGAGGACTACACCAGCTACCCAGAAGAAGCAGAAAAGACAAATGGCCGTTGGGCAATGATCGGAATGGTCAGTCTTTTGGTTTCATACTTCTCAACTGGTCAAATCATTCCTGGAATTTTCTAAACCAATAACTACTAATAAGTAACTACTAAAACAATGCAACCATCTAACAAAACAATTCTAGAAAGAAGCATCGGCAGACCAGCCATGATGGCATTCGTTCTTCTAACAGGTATCTACCTAACAACCGGTCAACTTATCCCAGGTGTCGTTTAATGAAAAACCAAACTACAGAAACTCAAAGAGTAGAAGAAGGCAAAGTAATTGCTGAAAGACTCAATGGTCTCGCTGCATCTGTTGGCTGCTTGGCTCTTGTCGGTGCATACCTAACAACCGGTCAAATCATTCCAGGTTTCGTGTAATGAACAAAGAAACTAACTACTGGAAAACAGCAGAGCAAATGAATGGTCGTCTAGCGATGATGGGCTTCTTTGCTGCAGTGATTAACTACGGAATAACAGGTTGGATCATTCCAGGAATCGTTTAGTCCTTAGTTTTATAACTAATAAAAAGGCCTCTTCTCTGTCATTACGGAAGGGGCTTTTTTATTGCTTAGGGTGCACTAGGTCGCAATTTCTAATCCTGTCGCATTGATAAGTCAGAGACAGGTTTCCCAGGCTGTCTTTTTAATTCCGTTTAGTTTTTTATATCATATTTATGTTATTCGGAAGATGAGATACCTTCTCCAAGAAAGCTTCTGCTTGTTCTTAAAGACACTAGATCTTTTCAACAACTGAATTAAGGGGGATATAAATTACTTAGTAAAATAATCTTAAGATATTAAATTTACTATTAATTTCAAAGTTAAGAAGTTTATTTCATTAATTTTTGCTCTTACAGTAATTGGAATTCCATTTCTTGCTTGGGGTTGGGGTGAAGGTGGTTGCTCTGGTTCATAGGACATAGCAAATCAAGATGCTAAAACTTAGCAAGTAGAAGAAACTTACGCTTAATTCGGAAGCTAAGTAAAACAGACAGAATGTTTAATTGATATGTTTTGGAATAGAAAATGTGATTTCTATGAAGAACCAGTCAAAGGGGAGTATCCAGTTTGGTGCATTCAAAGCTTGGTTGACAGTCGATTTATCCTGGTGGTATTGGCTCCCATTTTTATGGAACAAGAAAATACTTCAACTACTACAGTCTTAGAGCCAAAGACAACAAAAAGAAAATATCCAGAAGCAAAGCTAATAGTTCTTGACGATAATTTTAATACATTTGAACATGTGGCAAATTCTCTTGTGACAATAATTCCAGGGATGAGTGAAAAAAGATCATGGGTACTTGCCGTCGAAGTAGATAGGGAAGGTTTGGCTGAAGTATGGAGAGGCCCCCTTGAACAAGCAGAGCTATATCATCAGCAACTAATCAGTAAAGGATTAACAATGGCACCAATTGAACAAACATAAAATTGCTCATCCATATGCAAACTCTCAGAAAAATAACGAAAAAACTCTTTTCTTTTGTTACTGCTCTTCTTTTATTTTTCTGTCCTGTAGCAGTTCAAGCAGAAGATATTGAGCCAATGCCCCAAGAAGAAAACGTTGAAGCACCTTCAGAAGAAGCACTAAATTATTTACTGAGTGAGGACATGTATCAAGGCACTCTTTCTTGGCAAGGCAACAAAACTTTGACCAAATTTAATTACGACAAGCCAAAGAAAAAATAGATAGGAAAGCACTACCTCAACCGAACATCAGTGTTAGTGAACTTCTTTTTGATTTATAAATAAGCATGATCGAGTAACTTCTGCAAAGACCAGTTGCGTTCAAGCTCAAGTCAGAGAAGGGGATAGTCGGTGAAATCCTATCCCTTTGCTCTTTCATTTATTCAAGGTAGTCTTCCGCTTTCCTTGATAAATACATATAAGCCTTGCATTTTCTACATACCTGGGGCTTAACCAATTCGCTTTAAGATTCCGATTAGGAGCTTTTAGTAACTATTAAAGTTAGAACCCCCCCTTTTTTAAAGGGGGGGTTCTATTGCACAACTAAAAATATACAAATTAGAGAACCTTACGAGTCATCTTCCCTCAGTTATTAACTAAAGCTGCTAGTTTAATTCTTCGTTTTTATCCAATGTTGGATGAACTTAGAGAAACAACACGCCAAACTTTTGAAACTTCAAGCTAAAGCAGATGCTTGTACCTCAAGAAAAGAGGCTCTAAAAATTTTAAAAAAGTCTAATAAGGCTCTCCATAAACTTTCTAGGCCTTAGACCACCGACTAACAGTAATAGGACTAACTCCATAGATTTTTGCAATATTGCTCCGTTTCAGCCATAAATTATTTACCTCTTAATTCTTGTTATTCCAGCCGAACATCTCAGCCATTTTACCAGTTAAAGCAAAATATCCAATTGCTCCAAGAAAAAGCCCAAAAGCAATCAGGTTGAGAACTATTCCACCAATAATTTGAGCTTTAGCAAAGAGTATCATTTTATTGATGAGGGGGTACTTTCTGTCCTCGTTTTACTTTCGCTTTTCATGTTTGATCGATATAAATAATCACACCATAAAAAATGCAAATCAAATCAAACTAGAAATAATCCCGCCTATTATTTCTAGCTTATCAAAGAACTCCATTTGTGTTTTTTATCGTCTCCAATTTGTCTTATTTAAGTTAGAGGTTTAAACAAGCAACTGCTTAGTCTAGCTCTTTATCATCTTTGTTGAATTTGAACCAACCATCTTCTTTCATTCCTCTTCTAATAGCAGTAACAAGTGCTCCAAGGAAAAAAGATCCTACTCCAGCAAAAGCTGCCAGAGTTAGTATAGGCTTAACTCCTGATACAGCTGTACTTTGAAGAGCAGGATCTAACGGATCCATTGAATTTTTGTTTGATTAGTCGTCATAAACTTTGCATGTTGAAGAAGTTGGGTGGATTGCACATTCTTCTTTCCAAAACTCCTCTCTTGTTTCAGCAGGAACTTCATAATTGAAATCATGCATTACTCGAATATCACTCAACGCATTTTTGATGATAGAAAATGGAGTTCTTAGTTTCATAAATCTCCTATTCGAATGAATATGTTCTAGTTGATTCCTTTTGATTTCAACACCTCGGCTTTTACTCAATTAATACTTATTAGTTATGCAATATGGAACATAAAAAGGGCTGACCTAAGCCAGCCCAATGGTTTCGATAGAAATCAGCACTCAATTCATTTATGAATTAAGAATCCATTGCTGCAATATCTTTACGAGCTTGCTTTTGTCTATCCTCAAAAACTGAGGGTTTGTAAGAAGTAAAAACTCCTTTCTTAAATGTCGCAAGTTGAGCTTTGTGTAGTCTTTCTGCTTTTAAGACTCTTTTTTTAGTTAGTACTAGGTTGTTCATGACCTTTTTAATTACTGGAAATCCCGTTCCCTACTTCCATGTATTGCACTCCACAAAGATGGAGCGAACGTCTATCTAAACTAACAAGCCAACCGGAACAACTGAAATGAAATTCAAGTACGGTTTCTTGGAAAGTCTTCAGAAAAACTGTCCTTAGATATCCGAACTGGTTAGCCCTACCTAAACCGAACATCAGTATTGGAGAAATCTTTTTTATTTTTAATTCAAATGCCTGAAATGTTCGGACCCTTTTTTACACCAAAAGTTTTCTTCCTCTATCTACCATGACTTCAATTAATTATTCTTCAGCAGCTAAGTTTCTTGCTCTTTTCTGCATACCTGCTCTAATTCTTGCATCAGGTTCATTATCTTCTGCTACATCTGTAATCGTTTAAAAATGTACGGAATTAACGAAGCAATTATTATCGCAAGCTTGGCTATTCCCGCTGGTTTGTTCATTGGCTTTTCAACAATCTTGGTCAACAGATTTCGTCAGTGCATGTAATGATGAAACCTAAGCGTGCCAAAATAATTAAAAAATCTTGGTTCGGCCTTGGTGAGTTTATCGGTGGTATTTTATTTGATCTTTATGCTCGTTACTAAACCATGGATCAGCGCCAAAAAGTAATGTTCTGAAAAGCTCTTTTACATCAAAGAGGGATCTAAAAGTGATGGTCTATAAGAAAGCACATATGTATATTGCTCGCTAATAACAGCAACAATTAAATTTTCTCCCATACGCCAATCATTGCAGTTGAGAAGAGTTATCTTCAACATCAACTACTTCTTGAAGGTAGCTTGATCACCCTTTGATTGATTTGAGGCCTTCCCGAGAAACTTGATAAATTCTTTTTGTTTTGGAGTAAGTCTCTTGTTTTTCTCTTGATCTTCTTGTTCCCATGCTTGAAATTGGAAATAAAATATTGCAGCAATCGCTACGAAGATTAAAAGAAGTCCAGCCCAACCCCAAAACTTATGTTCGGTAAAAAGATTTGTCAGCCCTGACTTCTCTACATATCTAGAATCCATTTCGTTTTGAATATTTCCAGTCCATGCATCAGAAGTAATTATAAAATTCCGAATTAAATTAATCATTACAGCCATCTGATTAAGAAGAATATTAAGCATAAGTCTTCTATTTGTAGAGGGTTAACTAAAGATTGTGTAAGGAATTTTTCGACGAAACCAGTTTGAACATTTCAACTCTTTGAATTTTGGTGAGCTAAGGGACAGGATTTCGCCGATGCTAGGTGGTGGTCAATCTAAGTAATTTTCTTCATGGACAAATGGTTATCGTTTTCGCTTGAGTGTCTTATATATCCTTACTTCGACTATGGATTCTTTCCCCAAAGAGACTCATAGGTATGCTTTCGCAATGGTTAAGGCAGCTAGGACAATGCCTGTAGATATGGCTGAAAAGCTAGATCATATAAAGCAATTAAGATTCAATGTTCAACTAAAGGAATTAAGAAAAAGGATCAACAGAAGGATCACTTAGAAATTAACTTTTTATTCAACTTTTTGTAGTGTTCTCCTACTCCCTACAAGCAAAAAGAAGGTTTAGAACAAAGGGCGGTAAGTAGGGCTTATGAAACTATTTATTCCTTTCACCATTCCACAAAAGGGAAACTGCGACTTGTGCAGGGTTAGAAAGAATAATCAGAAGAGGGGCAAATAGCCTCTCTTTTTTTATTGCTGCAAAAATGTATCGGAGGATGCGTCATCCTAAAAAGGCGTGCGCTACAAATAAATCAAGAGGTATCACTCCACAATGGTAAAAGAACTTAAGGTTTCTTCCTCCTTGATAACGGTTGGCGTAAGCGTGCTTATGTCTCTGGAACAGCTACAATTTTTAACTATCTAAGTAGCGGATATAATTAGGAGTGAGGTTTCATCATAAGTATGGGCTAGATCCTTCGTTTGGAATCTGGAATAGCTCAAAAAGTTAATGTCCAAATTGTGGCCCATAACATCCGCAATTTGTTTTTAGTGCTCTATAACTTCCATCTGCTTTAGGTCGATTGTGACAGCAATTGGTATATTTATGGCGAAAGTAAGAAAAGTCTCAGGTGGATAGGGTCTAATTAGATTCACAATCACGACCCAGTGAACACTGAATTGTTCAATATTTACTATTGCAGGTGAAATCTAGGAAGACTATATGAGCTAGAAGTAACTTATAATCTGAAATTATCTAGTTCCTCTACTGAGACAACAAGAGATTAATACCAAATCAAATGGGAATCTTACAAAGTACAAATAATAAAAAAGCTGATATCAGGAGAACTTATACAGAAAACAAAAATCGTGGTGCTTTCGCAGCTTTAAAAACTGATGGCTCCGTTGTTACTTGGGGGGGGTGGGGTGATGGAGGAGACAGCTCTTCTGTAACTTCAAAACTATCTAGTGGTGTAAGTCAAATATTTTCTACAACACATTCATTTGCAGCTTTAAAAAATGATGGCTCCATTGTTACTTGGGGGTGGCGTGATGGAGGGGATAGTAGTTCTGTTGCTTCTGAGCTATCTAGTGGTGTTACTAAAATTTCTTCTACAACAAGTGCATTTGCAGCTTTAAAAAATGACGGATCCGTTGTTACTTGGGGTACAGACTCTTATGGAGGGGATAGTAGTTCTGTTGCTTCTGAGCTCTCTAATGGTGTTACTGAGATTTTTTCTAATAGACATGCATTTGCAGCTTTAAAAAATGATGGCTCCATTGTCACTTGGGGGTGGTGGGCGGATAGTAGTTCTGTTGCTTCTGAGCTCTCTAGCGGTGTTACTGAAGTTTTTTCTACTGAAAATGCATTTGCAGCTTTAAAAAATGACGGATCCGTTGTTACTTGGGGGATTTACTCATCAGGAGGAGACAGCTCTTCTGTAACTTCAAAGCTATCTAGCGGTGTTACTGAAGTTTTTTCTACTGAAAATGCATTTGCAGCTTTAAAAACTGATGGCTCCGTTGTTACTTGGGGAATTAGCTCGCGGGGAGGAGACAGCTCTTCTGTAACTTCAAAGCTATCTAGTGGTGTTACTAAAATTTCTTCTACAACAAGTGCATTTGCAGCTTTAAAAACTGATGGCTCCGTTGTTACTTGGGGGACGGATTCGGAAGGAGGAAACAGCTCTTCTGTAAGTTCTCAGTTATCCAGCGATGTCTCTCATATTTACTCAAGCTGGAGTTCGTTTGCGGCTTTAAAAACTGATGGCTCCGTTGTTACTTGGGGTAGTTCTTCTTCTGGAGGGGATAGTAGTTCTGTTGCTTCTGAGCTCTCTAATGGTGTTACTGAGATTTTTTCTAATAGTAATGCATTTGCAGCTTTAAAAACTGATGGCTCCGTTGTGACTTGGGGTAGCTCTTATGCTGGAGGGGATAGTAGTTCTGTTGCTTCTGAGCTATCTAGTGGTGTTACTAAAATTTCTTCTACAGCATTTGCATTTGCAGCTTTAAAAAATGACGGATCCGTTGTTACTTGGGGTCCCTCTCCTTCTGGAGGGGATAGTAGTTCTGTTGCTTCTGAGCTCTCTAGCGGTGTCGTTGGTTTTGCAGATATCTATACTGATGACCGCTTAATTAATGATGCGACCATTCAAACAACGAGTGGAAATGATGAGATAAATGGTCTAGGTGGAACAGATACTGTCACATTCTCTGGGAAATTTTCTGATTACAGCTTTACCCGTGGAACAAATACTCTGGAAATCGCCGACCAAAGGACAACAGGAACAACTGATGGAACAGATACTCTCAAAAATATTGAATACATTCAATTCTCAGATCAAACCGTAGAAGCATCAAAAGTAGACGTCGTTAAAACCTATAGCGGTAATTATCATGAATACAAGTTCTACAACAGAGGGAATGGAAAATATGAAATCAAGACTGACTCTGGTTATGACGATATTACTGGCTATCCCTTATTGAGATTTTCTGGAGAAGACACAACAAGTGCCTTACGTGATGTCAGTGCTATTGCTGATATTAAAGCGACCTTTGATCAAGTCACTGGATTAACTGATCCCTCTGGTGAAATGTTCCAACTCTATAACGCTGCCTTTAAACGATTCCCTGATGCCGAAGGTTTGAAATATTGGATTAATGTCTATAGTTCTGGGATTAATACAAAGAAAGTTGTTGCTGCATCATTTGTTCGATCAGCTGAATTTAAAAGTCGTTATGGAGAGAACGTGACCACTGAAGAATATGTCACGACGCTATATCGCAATGTGTTTGATCGTTTACCAGATGAAGATGGTTTTAACTATTGGGTGGGAAGTTTAAATAAAGAAGAACAGAGCAGATCAGACGTTCTCATGAATTTTGCTATCTCAGATGAAAATGATGCTCTCTTTACTGAAATGACTGGATTGAGTTGATTCATGAACTATCTCTTGCTAATCGCTCTAACCACTGCACTTCTATCCCCACCCCATCACAATCAGAATCACAGACTAGTAATTCTGAACATTTGATACAAAACTTTATTGCTGAAAAACACTCAGCCTCACATAGCTATCTATATATAATATATAATATATACATCCATCGGTTGACTGCTTGTAGGTCTTAATGACTGATGTTTATACCGCCAATACAAGTACAACAGGTTCTATTTCTGTAGGTGGGACAGCGACTGGAATTATTTCATTCTGGGGTGATCGAGACTGGTTTAGAGTCAATTTAGTTGCAGGAAATGAATATCAAATTGACCTTGAAGGATCACAAACTTCCAAGGGAACTTTAAGTGATCCTTATTTAAGGGGTATTTACAATGCGTTTGGTTTATATATTTCAGGAACTATTAATGATGATGGAGGTAGTGGACGTAACTCAAGACTAACGTATACACCTACCTCGACTGGAACTTATTTCATCGCAGCCGGTGGATATGGTACAAGAATTGGTAGCTATACTCTTAGTTTAAAAATAATTGATACAACTCCTCCAATAATCGCAGTTCCCACAACTAATAATTATGAAGGTATTCCGTATTTATACATCAATGAAAATACAACGTTTGTACATACCTACGCCGCCAATGAAACGGTAACCTGGTCCCTGAGTTCAGATACTACGAGTAGTAGCGATTATACAAAATTTTCAATTAGCAGCTCAGGTGCTCTGACTTTTAATACTGCACCTGACTATGAAAACCCGACTGACTCTTTAGGAAATAATATCTATGCACTTAAAGTTAATGCTACTGACACATCTGGAAATACAACAAGCCAAAGACTTTGGGTAGATGTTACCGATGTTTCTGAAGATACAACTCCTCCAATAATCACAGTTCCCACAACAAATAATTATGCAGGTATTCCGATTTTATACATCAATGAAAATACAACATATGTACATACCTACGCCGCCAATGAAACGGTAACCTGGTCTCTGAGTTTCAATGATTATACAAAATTTTCAATTAACAGCTCAGGTGCTCTGACTTTTAATACTGCACCTGACTATGAAAACCCCACTGATTCTAATGGAAATAATATTTATTCACTTACAGTTAATGCTACTGACACATCTGGAAATACAACAAGCCAAAGACTTTGGGTAGATGTTACCGATGTTTCTGAAGATATAGTTCCACCAATAATTACTCTTCCCACAACTAATAATTTTTCTGGTGGCCGGTCTTTAGGGGTTCTAGAAATCAATGAAAACACAACGTTTGTACATACCTACACCGCTAATGAAACAGTAACTTGGTCCCTGAGTTCAGATACTACGAGTAGTAGCGATTATACAAAATTTTCAATTAGCAGCTCAGGTGCTCTGACTTTTAATACTGCGCCTGACTATGAAAACCCGACTGACTCTTTAGGAAATAATATCTATGCACTTAAAGTTAATGCGACTGATACATCTGGAAATACATCAAATATCAGGCTTTTCGTAGAAGTTACTGATGTTTCTGAAGATACAACTCCTCCAATAATCGCAGTTCCCACAACTAATAATTATGAAGGTATTCCGTATTTATACATCAATGAAAATACAACGTTTGTACATACCTACGCCGCCAATGAAACGGTAACCTGGTCCCTGAGTTCAGATACTACGAGTAGTAGCGATTATACAAAATTTTCAATTAGCAGCTCAGGTGCTCTGACTTTTAATACTGCACCTGACTATGAAAACCCGACTGACTCTTTAGGAAATAATATCTATGCACTTAAAGTTAATGCTACTGACACATCTGGAAATACAACAAGCCAAAGACTTTGGGTAGATGTTACCGATGTTTCTGAAGATACAACTCCTCCAATAATCACAGTTCCCACAACAAATAATTATGCAGGTATTCCGATTTTATACATCAATGAAAATACAACATATGTACATACCTACGCCGCCAATGAAACGGTAACCTGGTCTCTGAGTTTCAATGATTATACAAAATTTTCAATTAACAGCTCAGGTGCTCTGACTTTTAATACTGCACCTGACTATGAAAACCCCACTGATTCTAATGGAAATAATATTTATTCACTTACAGTTAATGCTACTGACACATCTGGAAATACAACAAGCCAAAGACTTTGGGTAGATGTTACCGATGTTTCTGAAGATGTAGACGATTATACCGCCAATACAAGTACAACAGGATCTATTTCTGTAGGGGGGACAACGACTGGAAATATTGAAATCGCGAATGATCGAGACTGGTTTAAAGTCAATTTAGTTGCAGGAAATGAATATCAAATTGACCTTGAAGGATCACCAACATCTAATGGAACTTTAAGTGATCCTTATTTAAGAGGGATTTACAATTCATCTGGTGTATTTATTTCAGGAACTAGTAATGACGATGGTGGTATTGGACTCAATTCAAGACTAACGTATACACCTACCTCGACTGGAACTTATTTCATCGCTACGGGTGGATATGGTACAAGAACAGGTAGCTATACTATAGGTTTAACACAAAATGATGTAACTCCTCCAATAATCACAGTTCCCACAACAAATAATTATGCAGGTATTCCGCGTTTATACATCAATGAAAATACAACATTTGTACATACCTACGCCGCCAATGAAACGGTAACCTGGTCTCTGAGTTTCAATGATTATACAAAATTTTCAATTAACAGCTCAGGTGCTCTGACTTTTAATACTGCACCTGACTATGAAAACCCGACTGACTCTTTAGGAAATAATATCTATTCACTTACAGTTAATGCTACTGACACATCTGGAAATACAACAAGCCAAAGACTTTGGGTAGATGTTACCGATGTTTCTGAAGATGTAGACGATTATACCGCCAATACAAGTACAGCAGGATCTATTTCTGTAGGAGGGTCAAAGACTGGAAGTATTGAAGTCGCGAGTGATCAAGACTGGTTTAAAGTCAATTTAGTCTCAGGAAATATATATCAAATTGACCTTGAAGGATCACCAACATCTAATGGAACTTTAAGTGATCCTTATTTAAGAGGGATTTACAATTCATCTGGTGTATTAATTTCAGGAACTAGTAATGACGATGGTGGTAGTGGACGCAACTCAAGACTAACGTATACACCTACCTCGACTGGAACTTATTTCATCGCTACGGGTGGATATGGTACAAGAACAGGTAGCTATACTTTAGGTTTAACACAAACTGGAACCATAGATGATTATACCGCCAATACAAGTACAACAGGATCTATTCCTGTAGGGGGGACAACGACTGGAAATATTGAAATCGCGAATGATCGAGACTGGTTTAAAGTCAATTTAGTTGCAGGAAATGAATATCAAATTAATCTTGAAGGAGCACCAACATCTAATGGAACTTTAAGTGATCCTTATTTAAGAGGTATTTACAATGCTTCTGGTGTATTTATTTCAGGAACTAGTAATGACGATGGTGGTAGTGGACGTAATTCAAGACTAACGTATACACCTAGCTCGACTGGAACTTATTACATTGCAGCTAGTGGATATGAAAGTAGTTATTACGATGATCTGGGTACCTATAAACTTACGATTACACAAACAACCGTAGCAGACGATTATACCGCCAATACAAGTACAGCAGGATCTATTTCTGTAGGAGGGTCAAAGACTGGAAGTATTGAAGTCGCGAGTGATCAAGACTGGTTTAAAGTCAATTTAGTCTCAGGAAATATATATCAAATTGACCTTGAAGGATCACCAACATCTAATGGAACTTTAAGTGATCCTTATTTAAGAGGGATTTACAATTCATCTGGTGTATTAATTTCAGGAACTAGTAATGACGATGGTGGTAGTGGACGCAACTCAAGACTAACGTATACACCTACCTCGACTGGAACTTATTTCATCGCTACGGGTGGATATGGTACAAGAACAGGTAGCTATACTTTAGGTTTAACACAAACTGGAACCATAGATGATTATACCGCCAATACAAGTACAACAGGATCTATTTCTGTAGGGGGGACAACGACTGGAAATATTGAAATCGCGAATGATCGAGACTGGTTTAAAGTCAATTTAGTTGCAGGAAATGAATATCAAATTGACCTTGAAGGATCACCAACATCTAATGGAACTTTAAGTGATCCTTATTTAAGAGGTATTTACAATGCTTCTGGTGTATTTATTTCAGGAACTAGTAATGACGATGGTGGTAGTGGACGTAATTCAAGACTAACGTATACACCTAGCTCGACTGGAACTTATTACATTGCAGCTAGTGGATATGAAAGTAGTTATTACGATGATCTGGGTACCTATAAACTTACGATTACACAAACAACCGTAGCAGACGATTATACCGCCAATACAAGTACAGCAGGATCTATTTCTGTAGGAGGGTCAAAGACTGGAAGTATTGAAGTCGCGAGTGATCAAGACTGGTTTAAAGTCAATTTAGTCTCAGGAAATATATATCAAATTGACCTTGAAGGATCACCAACATCTAATGGAACTTTAAGTGATCCTTATTTAAGAGGGATTTACAATTCATCTGGTGTATTAATTTCAGGAACTAGTAATGACGATGGTGGTAGTGGACGCAACTCAAGACTAACGTATACACCTACCTCGACTGGAACTTATTTCATCGCTACGGGTGGATATGGTACAAGAACAGGTAGCTATACTTTAGGTTTAACACAAATTGGAAGTACAGATGATTATACCGCCAATACAAGTACAACCGGAAAACTTACAGTTGGCAACTCAGTCTCTTCTAATATAGAAGTAGCAGGAGATCAAGATTGGTTCGCTATTACCCTTAACAGTGGAAGTGAATATTTAATTAATCTTGAAGGAGCACCAACATCTAATGGAACTTTAAGTGATCCTTATTTAAGAGGTATTTACAATTCATCTGGTGTATTAATTTCAGGAACTAGTAATGACGATGGTGGTAGTGGACTTAATTCGAAATTATCTTACACAGCAACGTCAACTGGAACTTATTATATCGCCACGGGTGGATATGGTGACGCAATAGGTACTTGTAATCTTTCCATTTCCAAAATAGGTAGAGGTAATGCAAATGATGATTTTACTAATGATACGGCTTCATCTGGATTGATTTCCATCGGAGGATCAACGACTGGAAGTATTGAAGTCGCGGGTGATGAAGACTGGTTTAAAGTCAATTTAGTTGCAGGAAATATATATCAAATTGACCTTGAAGGAGCACCAACATCTAATGGAACTTTAAGTGATCCTTATTTAAGAGGTATTTACAATTCATCTGGTGTATTAATTTCAGGAACTAGTAATGATGATGGTGGTAGTGGACGTAATTCAAGACTAACGTATACACCTACCTCGACTGGAACCTATTATATCGCGACAGCTGGATATCAAAATGAAACAGGAACCTATAAAATTTCAATCTCAAATGAAACACCAACTATCACTCCATCCTCCAATTTCAATATTGAATTTAATTATCAAGGGCCAGAAATATATAGAAGCTATTTAAATCAATCAGCAACTTTTTGGGAGAATGTAATCATTGGAGA
Source organism: Prochlorococcus marinus str. MIT 0912 (assembly GCF_027359595.1). Taxonomy (NCBI): domain Bacteria; kingdom Bacillati; phylum Cyanobacteriota; class Cyanophyceae; order Synechococcales; family Prochlorococcaceae; genus Prochlorococcus; species Prochlorococcus marinus. The sequence continues at coordinate 537,430 of NZ_CP114783.1, read as the reverse complement.
TATTCCAGCTGTTAACGACTCAGTATATGGAATAATAGACGATATTATAATAGATTTTAGAATAGGATATATTGATGGAAGTGGAGGAACTCTTGGACGAGCATCGATTTCTGAAACCCGAGAAGGTGGGGACAGGTTGCCTTACAGAGCTTGGATAGAGCTCGATACAGCTGATGTAGAGAGCATGAGGCTATCAGGCGAATTGCCTGATCTTATTAATCATGAAGTTTGTCATACATTTGGATGGGGTTTCTGGGATTTCTATAATTTAAGAAGTGGATATGACTATATAGGAGAAAAAGGAGTAAACGAGTATAGAACTTTAACGAATAATCCATCTATAACATCTGTACCTTTAGAAAACACTGGTGGAACAGGTACTCAATATGGACATTGGCGTGAAAGTATATTTAATACTGAATTAATGACTGGTTACTCAGATTCAGGAAGTAATCCACTTAGCAGACTTTCAATTGCAGCATTAGAAGACTTAGGTTATGAGGTTAATTACAGTGCTGCAGATCCTTTCACTATTAGTGCATTCTCTACGACATCTTCCATATATGAGAATTTAATACCAACTCCTAGCTCAACAATATTTACCAGTACGTCTAATATTTCTGAAAGTTCGTTCCCAAATTTTAACGGAAATAAATATATTCATCATTTCTCTGAAAGTCTAAATATCCAAGAATCACCAAGTACGATAAAACTTGATGGAGTAATTATTTGGGATTCTGGAAATATTATTCGTTTTAATGAAATCACTACTGGAAATGATTACTTAGTTGAATTAATAGGTTCTTTTGATAAGAATAATCCTTCTAATGCATCTCAATTAAAAGGTACACTAAGCAGGGTAAAGTTCTATAAAGATGAGGCGTTAAAACATGAATATATTTTTAATGACTCAAATCTCGATGTCAAAACAACTTTAGAAAATTGGTCAGGATATAATTTAGATTTGAATAATTTAATAGAAAGTCGCGCTAACAGTTCAAGCGATGACACTATAAAAAGTGGTGCAGGAGATGACATTATCATCCTAGGAAACGGGAACGATAATGTCACTGGAGGAGAAGGAGATGATCAAATATATGGAGGGACAGGTACAGATACTGCCTTTTACAGTGGAAGTTTTTCAGATTACATATTTACTCCTGGAACAAATAATCTCCAAATTAAAGACAATAGAACAATTCCCAGTAATGACGGAACAGATATTCTCACAAACGTAGAATATGTTGAATTTTTAGATCAAACACGCACAATATTGGGCAATGATATCAATAGAACACCAACGAATATAACTCTTACGTCTACAACTTTTAATGAAAATATTACTCGTAATTCCGATATTGCAACTATTACTAGCACAGATGCTAACTCATCTGATACACATACTTACTCCCTAGTAACTGGTGCAGGAGATGGAGACAATACTGCTTTCACCCTTGATGGAAACAATTTAAAAATCAACTCTTCTCCTGATTACGAAACCAAATCGACCTACAACATTCGCCTCAAAACGACTGATGCTGGTGGACTCAATTATATAAAAGCTTTTACTCTCTCCGTTCAAGACGTCAATGAAACTCCATCCAATATCAGTCTTTCTTCCTCGTCCTTCAATGAAAATATTAGTTTAAATTCAATCGTTGCAACTCTTTCAACAAGTGATGTCGATTCATCCGATACACATACTTACTCCTTAGTCAGTGGTGCAGGAGATGGAGATAATAGTGCCTTTACTCTAGATGGAAGCAATTTAAAAATTAATTCCTCTCCTGATTATGAAACTAAATCAACCTATAAAATTCGCATAAAAACGACTGATGCTAGTAATGAAACCTATACCAAATCCTTTAGTCTCTCTGTGAATGACCTCAATGAATTCACAGCAACCATTTCCGGTAGCTCTAACAATAACAATCTTACAAGCACTAGTAGTAACGACTCTATCGATGGTCTAGGTGGAACAGATACTGTCACATTCTCTGGGAAATTTTCTGATTACAGCTTTACCCGTGGAACAAATACTCTGGAAATCGCCGACCAAAGGACAACAGGAACAACTGATGGAACAGATACTCTCAAAAATATTGAATACATTCAATTCTCAGATCAAACCGTAGAAGCATCAAAAGTAGACGTCGTTAAAACCTATAGCGGTAATTATCATGAATACAAGTTCTACAACAGAGGCAATGGAAAATATGAAATCAAGACTGACTCTGGTTATGACGACATCACTGGCTATCCCTTATTGAGATTTTCTGGAGAAGACACAACAAGTGCCTTACGTGATGTCAGTGCTATTGCTGATATTAAAGCGACCTTTGATCAAGTCACTGGATTAACTGATCCCTCTGGTGAAATGTTCCAACTCTATAACGCTGCCTTTAAACGATTCCCTGATGCCGAAGGTTTGAAATATTGGATTAATGTCTATAGTTCTGGGATTAATACAAACAAGGTCGTAGCTGCATCATTTGTTCGATCAGCTGAATTTAAAAGTCGTTATGGAGAGAACGTGACCACTGAAGAATATGTCACGACGCTATATCGCAATGTGTTTGATCGTTTACCAGATGAAGATGGTTTTAACTATTGGGTGGGAAGTTTAAATAAAGAAGAACAAACCAGATCAGACGTTCTCTTGAACTTTGCTATCGCAAATGAAAATGATGCTCTCTTTACTGAAATGACTGGATTGAGTTGATTCATGAACTATCTCTTGCTAATCGCTCTAACCACTGCACTTCTATCGCCACCCCATCACAATCAGACACCAATCACTTTGGTGCAGGAGTAGTTTTCGAATTAGATCTACTTGAAATATCACTTGTGACCAACCTCACAGATTCATCAGACTTAGATCAATACGTGAGTCATTGGTTCGAGGGATAGTAAGTACATGGACACGGACCCTCCGACACCTCCGTCCTATTGCTCTAAACCTTACTTCTCACAAAACCATGAAAAGTGACTTAACTAATGAAGAACTTAGCCTTGCTGAACTTCAAGAAGCATCCGGAGGAATTGTTTGGTGGCTTGTTCTCGGACTGTGCTTGATCCCTGCAGTTGCCCACCGAAAGATAAATAATTCAGATTTGAATTCTCAAATCGAAAACAATACTCGCAATGGAAATAAATAGAAATTTCTTATTCAAACTGAATAGCTTTAGAAGCACATATAAAGTGTACTTTCATTATGAGTATTGTCTGATCTACCTCACATATTCAGCAGATTTAGACTAATTCACCACGTATTAATTTAAGAGATAGTAACTACATAGAGATAAATACAAATCATGAACAAATCTGAACTCAATATTGAGCAACTATCTGTAGTCTCTGGTGCACGATGGGCGGATATACTCGATCACAACTACGGCATGTTTATGCAAACCAAAAGATTTAATACGAGAGCAATCGTTCACCCTGAATTTAAGAAATTAAATATGAATGGGTCGCTTTCTCGTGGTGGGATATTTAAGGCAATTGAAAAGTAAATGAAATTATTTTTTAAGCATTCAATTCCTATAAAAGCATTCATTAATTGGGTGCTTTTTCTTTATCACATCTCATTAATTAGTTGACTATAAGGAGAATCCTTAGATTTAATCATATCAAGATGCTTACCTTCTTGAACGATTTCTCCATTTTTAAAGACTAGTATTTTATCTGCATCCCTAATTGTACTTAACCTATGTGCAATAATTATCTGAGTGCAACCAATACGTCTAAAAGATTGATTAATTTTAAACTCTGTTTCGGCATCTAACGCAGATGTTGCTTCATCCAAAATTAAAATACTTGGTTGACTAATTAATATTCTTGCAATTTCCAATCTTTGTCTTTGTCCACCAGATAAATTTCTACCACCTTCACTCAAAATCGTATCAAATCCATCTGGTAATTTAAGTATTTCATCTAAAATATATGCCTGCTGACAGGACTTTTTAATTAAAGAATCATTGATTTCAGTGTTCCACAATGTTAAATTATCTTTTACACTACAACCATATAATTGAATATCTTGTTGGACCAAAGCTATTGAATTAGTTCTAATTGATCTTGGGATATCTGTTAATTCATAGTTATCGAATAGAATCTTACCTTCATTTTGTTGATATAGGCCAGAAATTAACTTTGAAATAGTACTTTTTCCAGACCCACTTCCTCCTACAAGTGCAATTCTTTGCCCGGCTTCAATTTCAAGATTCAAATGATTAATTAAAGGTTCTTTTAGTGGTATATATCCAAATGTCAGATCCTTTATACTTATTTTACCAGAAAGTTTCAACCTTTCCTTTGGAAAATTATTCTGTGATTCATTTATAATTAAGTTTGGATCAGAAGGTTGTTCTAGTACATCTTCGAGTCTTAAAATTGTAGATGAAAATGTTGGTAAACCTTGTACAAAGTTGATTACACTTTCAATTCTAGATTTCAGATTAAGAGCAATAGTTTGTGCAGCTAATAACATTCCTAGAGTTAGGTCTCCAGTAAGAACCAAGAAAAATCCAACTATTATAATGAATACTTCATTAAATGTATTTAATATATTAGGAATAATTCGCAATCTTGCATTTCTCATACTTATTTCTTGATTATAATTTAGCAATCTAGTTTGATAACCTGCATACTTTTTGAAAACATCATTTTCGATTGCAGAAGCTTTAACGGACTCAATTTCTTGTACAGCTGCAATAATAACTGAGCTTGCTTTTGCCGAATCCTTGCTTATCTGTAAACTTGAATCTTTCAGAAATCTTAGGTTTAAAGCCACTATTAATGAATTAAATCCAGTTGATAAGATAATAATTAAACCTAGAATTGGACTATATAAAAATGTAAGAATTAAATAAAAAAATAATAAAAATAATCCTGTAACAAATGGGATTAGTGTAGAGGATATAAATTCTGACACAATAGTATTGTAATTAGTTCTAATCGCAATATCACCTGCATATCTTTGTGTAAAAAATTTCTCCGGTAAAGATAAGACTTTCTTTTGAAAGTTAGCTGAAAATTTCTTTGTCAACCTCTTTTCTAGTTTTCTAGTTGCTAATAACTGTATATTTTTCAAAATTGTTTGAAAAATAATTGTTATGGCCATTGCAATTAACATTGGCTTAAGCCATTCTTTCATATTATTATTAACTATTTCGTCTATATATATCTGAGAAAATATTGGGAGTATTAATTGAGGTAATATTAAAATCAATCCAGTTAAGGTAATAAATAATACGGGCCATGGCTCATATAAAAGTCGGCTAAAAATTAATGGCCAAATTGATGGAGCTTTTCCACCAGGTTGAAATTCTTTATCCGGTGAAAAAGTTAAAACAATTCCTGTATAGCTATTATCAAAATCTTCTAAAGTTACTGTCCTTGGTCCTAAAGCAGGATCATTTAGCATAACTTTATTACCTATAAAACCCTCTAAAACTAAAAAGTGATTAAATTCCCAAAAAATAATTACGGGAAGTTTAGTTTCTTTAAGTTTACTAATTCCTTTTTTAAATCCTTTTGCATTTAACCCTAAACTTCTAGCAGCCAAAATTAAACTAGCCGCATCGCTTCCATCTCTTGAAATCCCACATAATTCTCTAAGTTGGGTTAAAGGTACATATTTCGAGTAATGTTGAAGAATAATACTTAAAGAAGCAGCTCCGCATTCTGTATTTTCCATTTGGATGACAGTTGGAGTTCTAATCCAAGTCCCATTGAATTTAGCTAATTGAGTTTGTACTATTTCTGATATTTCTGATAGATAATTCATTTAAAATAAATGTTCTAATAAATACCAGACAAGTCACGAAGTAATGGAATCATATAAGTTATTGGTCTTCTTCTCTCAACAATAATACTTACATTTGTCATTGTGCCAGAGGTTAAATTTAAATCAGCACCTTTGCCCCCCCCCCAATCATACCCACTTATTGAATTAGCATCTCTATTTAATGAAGTCATGATCTGAATCATAGGTTCAGAATCAGTCATAAGTAGTTTTGAAACAACAATTTCATTACCAAAATTTGTTAATAGATCATCTCTAGTAATTGGTAACGAGTTGACTGAGATAACTTCTCCAGATATACCTCCATGCCTTTGTTTATTTGTAGTCGTTGGGGTGATCTTTACTAGTTGTCCGATTTTTATCCTTTTACCGTCTCTTGTTGGCAAAAAAGCGAAACTTTTTAAAGGAGTATCTTTATTTTCTGTAGTTAATTGAAAAATCTTATCACCGGAATTGACATATTGGCCAATTTTTACATTCGTTCCAATTATGCATCCATTAATATCCGATGTAATCATTGAATGGCTCTTAATTTGATCATCAATTTTTTGTAGATTTAATTTTTTATCGAGGATTGTTTGTTGTCTTTGATTATTATTTTTAATAATACTAGCTTTTAATGATTTAAATTCCAGTTCAATCTTCTCATAATTCATTTTACTAACAGCTCCATTCATTAAAAGATCAAAATATCTATCTAACTCTTTCTTTTTAAGATCTAATTGAGAGCTTTCTAGTTCATATTCAATTTTAGAATCTGAAGTTATTTTATTTAGGTGCCTCTTAATCTTCTTCTTTTCTATTTCAAGTTCATCTGAATCTAGTACAGCCAAAACGTCATCCTTAAATACACAATCTCCTGTTTTTACATTTACATTCTTTACTCGTGCTGAAATTTTTGGTTGAGAAAAAAATATTGTATTAGATGAATACAGTATACCCTGACCTTTTATTCTGACAGGCAACCTGCCAAAGATAGACCAAGTTAAAATAAAAGTAGAAAATCCAATTAAACTTATCAATAGTGACCAAAACCCTGGATTTAGTAATCGCATAGGTTCCTTAAGTTTTTCAGGACTAGATAATGAATCTAAAGCTTTTTTTCTGAATAATGGCATGTATTTAGATAATTATGCGATTTGTCTTTTTACAAGATTAGTAAATAGACCGTTTTTATTAATTAATTCTTGATAATTACCTTCCTCAACAACTGTTCCATTATTAATTACAAATATATTATCGGCATTTTTTATAGTAGTTAGTCTATGCGCAATAACAATTCTAGTAACATTTAGAGACTCTAGACTTCTGGTTATTGTTTCTTGCGTAGGATTATCAAGTGCACTAGTTGCCTCATCAAAAATTAATATTTGTGGTTTACCAATTAATGCTCTTGCTATTGCTAGGCGTTGTTTTTGCCCTCCAGAAAGTGTTGCACCTCCTTCAGGAATAACTGTGTATATTCCCATAGGCATTAGTTGAATTTCTTCGGTTAAAGAAACCATATGAATAGCTTCCCAAGCTTGTTCTAAAGTTATTACCCTTCCACCTGCAATACATTCAAAAATATTTCCTGCAAAAATAGATGAATTCTGACTAACAGTTCCTATTCTTTTTCTTATAAGATCTTTCCTCAATCCATTTAAATTCATACCATCAAAATAAATATTACCTTCAATTACCTTATCAAAACCTAAAAGTATTTTAACAATAGTACTTTTTCCACAACCTGAAGCACCTGTTAAAGCAACAAACTGACCAGACTTAATAGAAAGGTTTAGGTTATTAAGAACAAAAGGAGACTCTAAATTATATTGATAACGAAGATTTTCAATCTTTATATTTCCAGATAAATTTCCTGGATCATATAAATCTTGAGAGTCTTCGGGTAATTCTTTAAGAATTGGTTTCGCTCGTTCAAATATTATTGGCAAATCAAAAGATCCAACAATTAAATCAGATAGGCTAACCATTGCACCTATAAAGGTTGCAAAAGCAGAAAAGAAACCAAGTAATTGTCCGAGATTAGGTGCAATGTTATTTGAATCTAATAAGGCTTCGGAACCTAACCTGGTTATTACTATATATATAAGTAAATAACCAAGATTAGGTATTATCGACTGAAGAACCTGAGAAACTGATTCCTTTGCATCAAGTATCATTTCTATATTAATAATTCTTCTATAACTACTTGCCCACCATCTTGAAGCTTCGTATTCAGCTGAAGCAAGCCTTAACTTTGAGACTGAATTTATGATCTCTAAGTTCCGGCTTTGGGCTTCCCCTTCTAGTTCTTGTTGCCTTCTCTCAAGTGGTCTTGTTTGTAAGCCAATTACAATTGTTGGGATAATTAATATCAAAGCAATTATAATTGCTAAGAATGTTAATTTAACGCTTATTCTAAGCATGAAAAGTATATATATACTAGTTAAAGAAGCTCTAATTAATCCTCCTTCAAGTAGATTTTGAATTTCAACTCTAAGTTCATCGATTGAAAAGAAGCGTAGTTGAAGATCGCCAAAAGTATACTTTCTAAAAAACTGCATTGGTAAGGATAAGAGACGGTTTATTGATGCTATTTGAGTTTTGAAGCTACCTTTTTGTTGAGCTATTTGAATAAAACGATTTTGAGTCCACTCTAGTGATACTCTAACTATTCCAGAAAAAATAAGTATAAATGAAAGTTGAACAAGCATACTGAAGTCTCTGTCTGGCAAAGCATAATTAGTAATAAATGTGTTAAAGGTTGGAACAATTAATCCTAAAAGTGTTGACAAAAACATAAGTAATACAGCTATACGAAAACCGCCTGTAAGGAAGCCTAATGTCGTGCCTACAAGTAAACCTGAAAATCCCATACCAAATATCCATCTTGAAGCTCCTATGTCTTTACCAATAGCAAGGATAAATCCGATTAGTAATCCAGAAAACAACCCTGACAATATGAATTTTTGTGTATTAGTTGGTTTTCCATAACTGAATCTTAATAAGCCCAATGTAGTTAGATCATTAGGTTTAAAAGTTGGATAGATAGAGTAAGCTCGAGAGTTAAACCTAATATCAATGTCTCCTGTTTTATAAATTCTAAAAGGTATTTGAGAAGATAATGGATTAAGGATTAGATATCCATTAGAACATGATTTCATAGCAACTGGACAGTCATCATGGTCCTCTAAAAAAAGGAGTAAATCTCCACAGTCATTGGTAAAAGATTGATCATCTAATTCTATTTCCCTAGCAACAAGAGAATACTTATTTAATAGATATTGCAGATCATCAAAGTTTTTAGGGTCAAAGCTTAAATTATTAGAAGGTATAGAAGATTCAGAATCGTTTGAAAAAAATGATAAACATTGATGAAAGAAATTTATATTATTATCTCCTGGTTTTTTATTTTTAGATACAAGATTATCATTATAATCTAAGGTATCTAAAAGAGATGACTCTATATCATTTTTTCCCTGAGAAAGAATTCTTGATTCTTGATAATCAGTCTCAATTGATAATAATAAATTAATTAATTCATTAAGACTTTTAATATCTTTCAATTTTAATTCTTGACTTTTAGGATTATTTATATACAAATCTATCAAGCTTAAAAATATATTATTTTCACATTCATTTAACTCAGCTTGTGTTTTAAACTGATAGTCCTTTATTATTGTTTCATCTAGTGCTCTAATATATAACAATATATTATTTTCAGTCTTAATTATTGGTATTAGATCACCTTCTTTAAATTCTTTTATTACTTTTCTATAAAGAACTTCCGAAGTTTTAGATTCACGAACCTCAGCAATAATTATTAACGAGCCCTTCTCAATAAAAATGTCTTTTGATGGGAGTAATAGTATATCTCCATCTAGTATGTGTAAGGTATCCAAAATATTTAAGTGGAATAAAGCTGATTACAAAGACGATCAAAGTGATTAGAAGCTTTGGATATTGATGACATTAATTCAAGATTTAATTCATCTTCTTCAAAATCTCTTTTAATATCATAATTATGATATTCATAAAATTGAAATTCGATATCAAGCCTTTTGAGTTGATCTCTTGAGCGTTGAGAAAGCATTATTGCTAAACCTTTATAAAATCTAATTGCAAAATCAATATCCTCATAAATTTTTTCATATAAAGTATTTCTAGAAATTGCCAATATATCCATCTGTGTAATTGCTTTTATTGATGCAGAAGCATATTTCTGTTCTTCTACTAGCATAGAAGTCTCGCCCAAAAGCTCTCCTCTTTTTGAAATGCCAACTATCTTATTTTGTTCATCTACATTAATAAGAACATCTCCTTTCCCTGAGATAACTATATAAACATAATTAAGTATTTCTCCTTGATTGATTACAAAGTCATCTTTCTCAAATGTAATTAACTTGCTTTTTTGTGAAATCCAATCAATATCAATTTCATTAAGAGATGAAAATAATGAAATGAATTTTCTAAGTGGCTCTCTCTCGTCATTATATTTGCTATGTGAATATCCAATTAATTTATTTTGTGTTAATAATTGATAACAAAGCTTTATAGAAATAAGTTTATAAAAAGAGCTAGAAAGTAATTTATTCCTTGAAAATTCATTTCTAAGCAAATGAAAATCAATTTTTAATATTTCAATTTCAGATTTCGAAATGACTGATGCGGAAGGATTAGAAGCCAACATGAAGGACATTTCTCCGATCATCGCACCTTCATTTAGAGTGGAAAGTACAAGTGGATCTGAATCTTTAACTGATTTTATTACTTCTAAACTCCCTGAAACAAGTATAAATATACTGTTTAACATTTTGGATTCATTTATTAAAAAACTTTCTTTTTGAATATTAATTAATTGTGCATTTTTATTTACCCAATCAACCAAAAGTCGATCTGCTATTTTAAAAAAATTGAAATCCATCAATAGCAGAAGACAGAATTTATATATAAATAATAGTTTCCTCCCATGAGAAATCAACTATTCTTGCAATTAATTCATATAGTAAATATTTCTTCCCTTGAGGTAAGGTTATGACATGTTTATAATAAAAAATATGTATTCAATTTATGAAGCTTGATTCAAATCAATTAAAAAGTATTCCCTTGTTTTCAAAATTGAATGATGAAGAGGCAGATTTCTTACTAACTGATCACTTAACTAGTTTCATTGATGATCATCAAAATATAGTCTTAGAACAAGACTGGGGAAAAACATTATTTCTAATTGGCAAAGGGGTCGCCAAAATTAGATCTATTACTGCTGATGGAGAAGAGGTTATTTATGCAATAGCGGGTGAAGGAGATGTTTTTGGAGAAATGGCTGGTTTAGAGGATCAGACGAGATCTGCTGATGTACTATCAATTACCGCTATGACAATATATAAGTTTCCTGAAAAAAAATATTTGCAGTTAGTTAATAGCTCTCCCTTATTCTCTATACAGTTAGCAAAATATCAAGCTGGAAAATTAAGAGATTTGAATCATAGGTTTACCATCCAAAAGGGAGATGCAATGACTAGATATCTTGATGCTTTTGTCTACATAGCAAAAAAATCAACATCTTTAATCTCTTCAGATAATATTGAAATCTCCAAAGTTATGCAAAAGGAAATTGCTTCTATTGCAGGTTTATCAAGAGAAACGGCATCTAGAACACTTAGCAAACTCAAAGCTAGAAGAATTATTTTAGAAACTGAGTATTCTTTAACTATAGAAGATAAAAGTTCATTGATTAAAAGGAATATAAGCTATTAATTCTTAATTGTGATCTAGATCACAATTAATTTTGACAGAAATCATTAGTTATTAATAATAAGAGATTTATATTAGACACATATTCAATAAACTCACTATCATGACAAATACACTTACCAATTATTTTAATCTATTAATTCTTTTATTAATGTTTCATATGATTGGGGATTTTGTTCTTCAATCAACTTTAATGGCTGAAGGAAAAAATCCAGCAAAAAATAATGCGATAGATTCCATATGGTGGCTAACAGCTCATGGTGCTACTCATGGTCTATTAGTAATTCTTGTTACTGGTATTCCTCTCTTAGGTTTACTAGAAATGATTATGCATTGCTCTATAGATCATGGAAAATGTATCAAACTTTATACATTTAACACTGATCAACTTCTTCATATTATTTGTAAAATAGTGTTGTCATTCCTTGCCTTGAACCTTACTCCTACAACATTAGGGTTAATAAAATGACAATATTAAGATCAAATTTATTCTATTTTTGCTCTGTTTGTTTATTATCTATTAGCGCACATTTTGTATCTGCTAGCGATAGAAATACATTCCCAACCAGCAGAATAGGAGGTGGTACTAGAGGTGAATGTGGCTCCAGATTACTTATCCATGTTGTACCATCAGCGAATAAGTATATGCCAGATAAAAATAGACTTTTAGCTGTATATTTAGGTAAAACTAAACAAGCTAATCCTCTAATAGTCCAATTCTTATATAATAAGAATTTCGAACATGAAATGGTATTCAATAGTTTAGGAGAGTCCCTATTGATATTTAAAATTCCAAAAATAGAAAATAATATATTATGGAAATCATACTTTAAATGTTCGGATAAATACTCAGATAATATGTATAATTTTATATCTAATCATTCTAATCCTGTTTCTACCTATATTTCATCAGATAATAATATGGAAAATATAAAATATAGAAAATTTATAAATAAAGCCTACAATTCATGTGGTAATAGAATATCAAAAAAAGATTTAGAAATATTAACTAACTTAAACAAAAAAATAACTAATAAGATCTCTGAAAACGTCAAAATTATTTGCCTTTAATTTCATATATATCTATCATTCTATCTAATCCTTTTACTTTTTGTTCCCCCCACTCTGTAAAACTAATATCACTATTAATTTTTAGAACTTCTTTTTTGTTTCTCCAGAAACTAAAACTCTTACATCACTAATATTTCTTGTTTTATCAAAACTTTCTAGTCTTGATGCACAATTGATAGTCTCTCCAATAACCGCATACTCAAGTCTATCACTGGTTCCCAATGAACCTGTAGTAGCTAAACCCGAATGAATACCTATTCTAATCCGTGCTTTAGGGTAATCTTTATATTTTAAACTATCGTTTAAAGACGATAGATCTTTAATTATCATTTTTGCTGTATTAATAGAATTGAGTGCATCCTTACCTGTCCCAGAGCTAACAGGGGCACCGTATATTGCTAAAAGTCCATCACCCGTAAATTTATTAACAATACCATTATTGATAATTACCTTATCAACACAAAAACTTAGTATCTCATTTAACCAGCTAATTAATTCAGATGGTGATAAATTTTCTGATGCGGATGTGAAATCACAAATGTCTAAAAATAAAGCAGTAACAATTTGCTCCTTACCATATAATTTTCCATCCTTTATTATTGAATCTCTGCTCAACCATAATTGCTCTGCTATTTCAGGAGAAGTAGTTTGCCCAAGTAGTTTTCTTATTATCTTATGATGTCTCTGACTAGTTATACCTCTTTGAATTAAACCTAAACAACCTGGTAATAGTATTGATAATATGGGCAAAGTGGTACTAATCCAAAAACCATAAAACAATAAACTTATATTTAAAATTGAAAATAATAAAATAAATAAAACAAGTTTTATGAGAGATCTAATGATTTTCGTTGACCTTTCAACAATAACTAAGGTTATTAAAAAATTTAGGATATTAATGATTAATTTTTTATCTAGATTTAATGCTGTGATTTCAAAATTATTGGTTTCAAGTAAATTTATAAGTGAGTTTGTACGAATCGCATGAATAATTACGCCAGGAACTTGATAAAATGAATCAGAAATTATTGTTTTACTTAAGGGTACTTCATAAAAATCCTTTAAAGATTCAGCTGTACTTCCTAAAATTACTATTTTATCTTTTATATACGTAGGGTCAAAGTTATTATTAAGTATCTCATCAAGTGTATATTGTTTATAATTAAAAATAGATTTATAAGATAGCAAAGACTGATAACCTGATGAGTCTATATTAATATATCCCCCTGAATTTTTATTTAGCCACTTATTAGGATTTAAAGATTCTATCTCCCTATAAATATTGTTATTCTGTAAATATATTTCTGTTAATCTCATTGGTAGAGATACCTCTCTTTCAGATTTACTACTAACATGTAATAAATCTCTTCTTACAACTCTGTCTCTATCCAAAATTATATCATTATAAGCTATTTGTTCGTTAGGTGATTGAGGTATTGCTTCAATATTTTCTACGATACTATAAATCGAAACCAATTTTCTCGTATTGTTTATGAGATCTATTAAACATTGTTTTTTATCTCCTATTCCAATATCCCTATAAATATCTATTCCTATTGCTTTAGGTTCAAACTGATGTATTTTTTTTATAGCCTCACAAAGATATTTATCATCTATAGGCCATTTATACTTCTTTAAATCTGTCTCTGATATTCCAATAATAGATATGTGCTTATTTGGTGTAGATTTTCTAATAGATAAGGATGTTACTATATCAAATATGAGTAAATCTAGTGATTCTATGAATGGGGCTGTTGAAAATACGACTAATGAAATTATTGCTAAAAAATATAAATAACTTCTTGAAAAATCACTCTTAATTTTCATTGTTTTAGAGAATTAAAACAGGAATTTCCTACTACTAATACATTATATGATTAATTAAAATTAAGCATAGTTAAAATTTAACATATATTATTTAAAGATTAAAATTTATATACAAGTTTAGTATAAATACCATTTGACAGAAGCCAGTTATTCCAACTACCAGAATTATTTTCAGTTAAGAATTTTTCAACTAGTCCAAGTTCAATATTAATATTCTCTTTTTCAAGCAACATCTTTATTCCTCCTGAAGCCACATAATCGTTTTCTTCTTCTGGTGACGACTTATGAATTAAACCCATACCAAAGAATGGGGATACCTTAAGACTATATTTTGTATTATTCGCAATTTCTCTACTAAAACTACTTATTAAAAACCAACCACTATCGCCACTACCAATTGAGGAAGGGAGAGAACTAAATCCGTCTTCACCTCCAAAAGAGAAACTCATGTCGCTAGGCAATTTACCTAGGGCAATTTGAGAATTGAATTGGGAATTAAAACTGATCTTATTATTAAATATTTTTTCGAAATCTAGTCTAGTAATAATAGCTTTAGCCTTGGATAGTGGAATATTATCATTTCTTAGATTTTTTCTTTGATCATAAGGAGTTAAACCACTAATTGACTGGAGTAAAGATAAATTACCTTGTAAATTTATTTTTTTCCTCTTAGAAAATATGTTAATTCCAGTATCTATATAACCAGTTTGCAAGACTCCTTTATCACCTCCTCCTTTAATTAAACCTATCCTATCTTCAGAGAGAAAGCTTTCACTTTTACTTAAATTAATACCCATATAAGAATTTAATTTAAAATCTGATTTTGAAATCATCTCTTTAGTTATTTTTCCCAACCCCTGTATCTGACGAAATCTGATTTTGTTAATAGGTTTATTAGCTTCTATTAATTTTCTATTGGATATACCAAATGAGCTAGTAAAGTAAACATCTTCAAATATAGGCTTCTCGTAAATAATAAAGCTACTAAAATTTCCAATATTAAAATTAATATCAGAAGTAACTTCATTATTTAAAATTAATAAATCATTCCAATCAACTAGGTTATTTCTTTTTATAAGTAAATTTGTCCTTAATTCACCACTACCTGTTATACCTTGATTTGAAATCGATATTTCATTGTCCCATCTCTTTGAAAGTCTTTCAACATTAATATTTAAAATTGTTTTAGAAGGATCACTACCTAATGTAGATAAATCTCCACTAACATTAGAGGTGTTATTATCTTTATTGATTTCATTTATAATATTTTCTAGAGTTGGAATATGCAAAACTTTATCTATGAGTGAATTTGTTTTGTTTTTAATGTACTTTTTTAATATCTCATCATTTGATGAAATCCTAATTTCAACTAATTTCCCTTTGATTATTTCTATAAATTTCTGATTATCTTTATCAATAGAATAAACCCTACTGGTTATATATCCATCTTTAACTAAATTTGTATTTAACAGGGAAGCACAATTTAATAATGTTTCGCTTTTACCTTTTCTTTTGCATTTATTCAGCAATGATTCTATAAAAGTATCACTATAAGGAATCCATCCTTTCACTTCTGGTAACCATTGAGCTTTTGCTTCAACCACATTAATGCTATGTCCAATATTTTGATCTAGCTTCAATTTCGAAGATATTATTGAATTTTTATTAGAGGATAAGCTATTTATTTCGCTTGAAAATAGATCTGCTGCTAATAAATATGTTAACAGAAATAAATTCATATTAATTATTATTCTCTCCTAATAATATTTTGAATGATAACATATATAATATTATTAGCCAATCGAGCTTAGGAATGAAAAAAAGATATAGTTATTCTCCACATATATTAATTATTAAATCTTCTTTAATCCTGGGGTTGCTTTTTGATTTTATTCCAATATTTTCTAAGTCAAATCATAAGGTTCTGGCTGAGGGAATATCTACATCAGTTACGATTGATTCAGATGTTTTAAGGGAATTAACTAGTGATAGTGGTGATTTAAGGTTAATCAAAGGAAATTCGCAATCTAGTGAACTAATTATTAAAGCAAAGAGTGATGAATCAATAGATCTTTCAAACCTGAAATTTAAGTCTATTAATTCATTGATTTTAACAACTGGATCTTCTTTGGGTGGAGTAATATCAGTAAATTTAAATGAATCACAAATTAGTGAAATAGAAAAAGTTTCAGCGACTGAAGCTGACTCTTTAACTATTAATACATCAAATACGGGTTCTAATGCATTAAAAGGTAAAGTAATAGGTAAAAATATAGTAATCAATATTAATAATGAAGCAAATATTGATAATACAAATAATTCTTTTAATTTTAATCTGGCATCAGTTGAAAACTATATTTTTACATCAATCCCTAACATTGAAGCAAAATCTAATTTTCTTAGCAGGGTCGAATCTTCAAAAAATGATGTTTTTAAAGCGTTAAATCTTAAGAATACATTAGCAAATAATAATAGTATTTCTTCCCTTCAGAATTCTCTAGTTAATGCAAGAACTAAAATTACATCCAACAAAGATATTAAATCATCTTATTTCTTACAAGAAAAATATAACCCGGCAATACTTCATCTTGATTTGACTTTTGCAAAGGACAAAACAATTGATCAATCTAAAGATGCTTATCTAGATATTACTTTGATTCTTCCAGAAAATGACATTGTTGGAAAACGTGTGGAACTTTCAACTTCTAATTTTAAAAAATATCTAAGGAATCTATATAGCACTTTGATTTCTCAAAATGATTTAAATATTGACAACCCAAACTCTCCATCAAGAAAATTATATGAGCTATTTCTTTCAAAGATTGAGCCTATTTTAAAAGAAAATAAAATTACTACATTATTGATCTCAGTGGACAGAGGTCTGCAATCTGTCCCTTTCGCAGCATTAAATAATGGAAATTCTTTCTTTGGAGAAAAGTATTCATATGCAATTACACCATCACTATCATTAACGCCTTTAGAATATGTAAGAAATCCTAAAGGAAAACTTCTTGCATTAGGCGCCTCGAACTTTAAGAATTTATCTAATTTAGATTTTGTTGAACAGGAATTAAAAAATATACAATCCTTAAATCAAAAAGATGTATATTTTAACGAGTTATTTACACCTAAAAGGTTAATTAACAATGGCTCAAGTTCTGACTATGACCGTATTCATATAGCAAGTCATGCAGAATTCTTACCAGGAGATCCATCTAATTCTCTTATACATACAACTAATGATGTTATTTCAATGAAAAATCTTTCTGAATTTAGAATAAAGAGAAAAGATCTTCCCATTGATTTATTTGTACTTAGTGCTTGTCGAACTGCTATAGGTGATTCTCAAACTGAACTAGGGTTTAGTGGTTTAGCCTTACAGGCTTCTGCTAGAAGTGCTATAGGAACACTTTGGTACATTGATGATATTGTTACTTCTGCATACTTTGTTCAGTTATATGATTTCTTAAATCAAAGAATCCCTAAGGCAGATGCTATAAGACTAACCAGAAGTGCTTTTATTAATAAGAACATTAGAGTTGAGAACGACTCTATTCTTGGAGTCAATGGAAAGGTTCTTGTTAGCAATCTACAAACAAATGAAATTCAAAATCTTGGTAGTTCATTAAATAATCCCTATTTCTGGGCAGGAATTCAGATAATGGGTTCACCATGGTAAGGTTTAAAAAAATATATCTCTAATTTTTCGAGAATTTATAACTATAAAAAAACATGCTAGCTCTTTATTAAACCCAGCATATTTTTTATTTAAATTAAATCTAAACGTTTGTATATCTAATATTTGCGTCTAACTCTAAAAGTTGTTCAAAAGTTAATTGTAGATGTTTATTGCCCCATGGATTTCTTATATCAAAGCGCATATCTCCTGTCTCTTCATGATATCCATAGCCTATTACTGAATAGGCATGACTTTGCACGGCTGTGCTGATATCAGTCTCCCCAGCATTACTATTTGTAGCAAGACTATTAAAACCTCTAATCGTCACAACTTTATCGCTATTTACTATCTCAATAAATTCACTGAAACTTACACCTGAAATTCCACTTTCATTTAACCATTCATTGCTATAATCTAATCCAGTAACATGTGTAGTTGCAATACCAGAGTGACCCCAACCAATTCCTGAATAAGAGTTTGTTCCATCTTGGTTAATACGATCAGATTCATTAACTTGTGCATAGGCTTTTTCTGCCAAAGCAACCCACAATTCGTTGTCTCCAGCGACTGACTGCTTACCAGCATCACCATCATCTGCATAAATGTAGTTTCCAGAATCATTTGTCGCCATATTCCGATCAACTGTCACATAATCAGTTTTGCCATTAGTTGCAAATCGAACAGTCCACGTATTATCTCCATTATCAGTAAACATATCGTTGATCAATGTAGGTTTGTCATTTGCCGTTCCTGCCAATGCCCCAAGGAAATAACAAGTACCTACGCTTCCCTGATCAACATCACATGCAGAGACCCCATCCTTAAACAAGTCTCCTCCTGCTTCTTGGTAAGTTCCGCTTGCAACTGGTTTGTCAGTTCCTAGGAAATGCTTACCAATGAGTAAGTTCATATGATCATCTGAGCTATTGGCTTCTAAATTTCCAAGTGTTTCCACCTCACTATCTGAGCCTGTATACCATTGGTTACTTGTTTCATCGAATAATACTTTCTCTGCAAGGACTTGAACATGTTCACTTGCTAGATCGGTATTAATAGCCTCGTTGTAGAACGTTTGTAGATTATTAAATTCTGTTGTAGTAACATTCCCATAATCTCCAGTGCTTTTGAGAATACCAATTACATCATTTCTAGAAAGTTCATTATCGTATTTAATTGAATTTAAAGCCGCATTCTTAAGACTGCTATCTGTCAGCATTGTTTCCCAAGATGTTTCCAATGCATCTGCTTGACGAGAAATATTTAAGTCATAACAGGTGGCACCATGACTCCAGAGAGATGAACTATAGCTATAGACCCGAGCATAGTAATTACCTATATTTAACTCTTGTTCAATCGATTCATTCGATGTTCCAGAGTTATCTGACCAATCGAGCAGTGAGCCAAAATCAGAATAAAGGGCTAAGCCTACATCATTTGAAAGACCACTTAATGTAAGATCAATTGTCCCAGCTTTCCCCACTGAGAAGTTAAAGTAGTCATTTTTATCTCTTCCCCCAAAGAATCTACTTCCATAACCAATTCGACCATCAACATTCGCATCGCTGCGATAGACAATTTCGCCTATATCGACTGCTTGACTCATTGAATCTGTACGATCAAATCCATTTTTTTCATTAGCAGATGTATTCCGAGACCACCAAGAGGTGTAATTTGTATAGTTTCTATCTCCGGTGACTTGATCACGATCATAAACATCATGGTCTAAGAGATCATTAACTTCAATGATCTCTGCTGCTGTTGCACCAATATCAGAAGATGTTTTAGGGAATACAAGTTTCGACCAACTGAAAGATGAAAAACTTGAAGAAAAACCATCTGTCTTATTAGCATCAATTTCTTTAATCTCACTCAAGCTAGATGCGATTAAATTTTCTTGTTTAGCTTCTAACCCATAACTAATTGGGCTATTTGCGAAGTTAGAACTTGAATCAAATGTTGTTTGTTGATGGGCATTTAACAACTCCTTAGAGGTGTTAGTTTCAAACATGATGTTTTAAGTCGGAGAAGCATGAAGCTCCGGTAATCACACCTTCTCTATATTTCTTGACTGATATGTTGATCAATATCTAATATTCATGTGAGGTTGATCACAGTTATCCATAAAGTCTTTCCTTTCATGACTCATCAACACTAATTATTGCTGTAATAAATTATTTACAGGATTGATTGTGTGGCGTAAATATTTTTATTCATTAGATGAATCAACTTATCCCAAACTTATTAGAAGTAGACCTATCCTGGTTTTTGATTTTGACTTCAGGAATATTTTCCTTTGAAATAGTTTTATTTCATCCCTCAACGTTCAATGATGAAGGGAAGAAACCTAGCTTGTGCTGGGTATAACTCCTATTGCTTTGGCGGAAATCCATAAAAGGTAATTAATATTAAAAGTATCAATCTAAAATTTCAAGAAAGTTACAGCACAAAAGCATGATTATTATTACTTGCTTCTCTTCCAACTGACCACCTAAAGACAAGATTGCTTCCGTATAAAAAGATTTACTTTCGCGTAACAAATAAGCCATAATAAATTAGGTTCGTCTTGGTTAAGGTGTCTGATCTAATCTTCAAGGTAAATATCGAGATTGATCAAGTTCAGAAAAGTTTTAGTTGCAAGTCTGATCAGACCGTATTAGAAGCTGCTGCTGATGCAAATGTGGAGCTACCAAGTTCTTGCCTTGTAGGTATGTGTTGTACATGTGCAGCCTTTCTCAAAGAAGGTTCTGTCGATATGGATGCAATGGGGTTGAAGAGTGAATTACAAGATGAAGGCTATGTTCTTTTATGTCAGGCTTATCCCAAATCTGATTTAAAAATAATTGCGAATCAATTTGATGCGGTTTGGGATCAACGATAAATACAAATAAAATCCAAAAGTAGAATTACCAATAGTAAAAAACTTTTTACCGTAACTATCTATTGAAATTATGATATTAAAATCAAATTTACAGTTGATATAAAAAGGAACTCATCGTAATAATTTACTAAATTCTGAACATTCTTTCAGATAAAAATAGGTTCCGGAGATATCATTTTATGTTGATAATTACTTGAATCAAGCTGATATTTATAAACAAAGCTATCAACATAAAATAATTAATGGTGTTGAATTGCCGCTTATAAACTTGTTAAATTAATGTTTTGATATTCCATGATGATTCATCAATAACCTTATCTGTAATTCCTTCTCTAGATGAAAATATTTTCCATTCAAACTCTTCAAAAGTAAGAAATAAAAAGATAAAGGCCAAAATAAAATTAACAATAATAAATCTAATTGATTCTAATAAAGTCTTAAGATCAAAAATACTTCTATCACTATAGCTATATGTGGTTGTGAACGTCATATTTAAAATCATTTGGAAGTATTTTAGTAGAATAAGAAATTCTTATTACAAGTCAAGAGGGATTAAGCTAACTTAACCGCCCCACAGTTAAAGGACTTACATCATAAAAACAGAATTTTTTTTCCAGCTATAACTTCTACACCTTTTCATTCTTGTTTTTTGGTCTAATTCCCAGATAAAAATCATTAGTGAAACCGTTTGCTAATAGCACAGCTATGGCAATGCTCATTTTAAAGAAATAATTTTTGGAAACACTTTTTAAAAATAGCCTAAAGAGATGAACTTTTATACTGAAACTTTATTAGAAATATGCAATGCTTTCTATTGTTATAACTAGTTTTTATGGCTCTAGAAACAACAATATTCACGTTTAAAATTCTGTTCCGTTTGAAGAATGGGCTAAAGCTTTTGATAGTCCAGAAGTTGAGGTAATGCAAAAGGCCAATTTATTTACACCCCTATATCGTGGAGTATTAAGGATGATTCTCAGTCAGTGGTCGTAGGTCATCAAGCAGAAGAGGGATTGGCAAAAGCAATGTTTGAAGGCTTAAGAGAACCAATAGAAGCTGCAGGTCATATATGGGATACAACCGTTATTAGCAGTTACTCGGCATGTTGAAAGATAGACATCCTCATTTTTTCACTTTTGATTCTTCTTTTGAATATTTCGAGAAATTTGTTGTTGACCTCAATGAATAAGAAGGTAATTTATAAGTCAAAGAATATGAATTTATTAAAATAAATATTGAAAAGTCATTTGATAAATCAAGTTAGGATCCAAAATTTTGTTGCGGCTATCAGTACTTTGGATATGAAAGAGTGGCATGAGGCAAATTGATATTAAGATAATGCCTATACTATGAGTTCTTCAACAAATGAATAATTTAATGTCTATTTATAGGAGTAATTTTTTTCTTACGACTAACAAATACTAATGAGTAATAAGACGAAAGCAAAAGAGTTTTTTGCTACATATGATAGACAAATAAGAAAAGATATGGATTTTTGGATTAAGTATCGGCCATCTCGTTGGGGGGATTTTCTACCAGAAAAATCATTAAAGCCTTTGATTAAATTTATCAAATCAAAAAGCGGTAAGAAATTTTTTCTTATATCAGCTCTTGTCTTTAGCTTGTTATTTGTTGGAGTTATTCCAACTTTAAGTTTTATTTGGTCAAACATTTTCAGACTATCTTTGATTATCCTCGTTATCCCATTTTTTTATTGGGCCTTCGCAATTGCATCTGTATATTCTAGGGTAATATTTCATGCATTTAGTAAATATATAAGAGTCGTATTTTACAAGTTAATTGACGGCTAATTGTTGACATATCAAATAATCATGAATTTTTCTCTTTACTAAGAGCACATATAATGATGTTTGATTTCTAAGCGAAGGTAATTGATATTATTTAATCCACTGTAAGTCTTTTCAATAAAAATAGCCTATGTATGTTCTCCTAGGGGCTGGTTGATAAGAACTTTCTGCTTAACTCTATTTCCATGAAGAATCTTGACACGCCATATCTAGATCAGTTCAATAAAGTTTTGTTAAATAAATCTGTATATGGTGTTATGAAAATTTGGAATTTCATAAGTCCTTATTAAGGTTGCTTTGACTGGGTGATGGGTCTCAGTCTTTTGGTTCATAAAGATCAAGCCTCGGTATTCAAATTGAGGCTTGACCTTTGATTTCTTTGGATTGCTTTCTATGAATCTTGGATCTCTTTTTCTTAAATCAATTTCATCTGGAGTTATTACTTCAGATGAGATGAATTGGGTAACATCTAATCAACCTCGTTTTTCTAGAGTTGAAGAAGCGACAGCCTTAAAACTCGGTCGACTATTAGATAGAGGCTTGATTCAAATTGGTTGTCGTATTGCTCACAAATAAACATCCTTCGACTACGATATCTAGTCATTATCAGTAATCTTTGGATTTTTCTGATTGTTTTACGTTATTTATTCTTCTGACAACTATTTTATATTACTTTGCGATCGGGAACCGTCCGCTATATCTTCTAGTCTTTTAAAATGAGGCTTATTTTTAAATAAGCAATTTTCGGATAAATAATTTTTGGATAACCAATTTTTGAGTCTATTTTATCTGCTTGTTTTATTGTACTGATGGAATAGTTAAAAAAAAGGCTAACTGCCCCTCATGCCTGTCTCTCAACCTGTTGTATTCATCAAAAGCGTTTATTTATTCAGTTGGGACAGTCGTTTTCTTGCCTTTAGCTCCTGCTGAAGCACTAAAAACCACCATTTCTTCATCACCATTGTTTTTACAATAATGAATAGTGTCCTGAGATGAAGCGAAGCTTTCTCCAGCAACTATTGTCAGGGATTGTCCGTCACTTGTTTCACAGTAAAGAGTTCCTTTTTGTACGTAAATAATCCCAGGTTGTGGATGTAAATGAAGAGGTGTTTTAAAACCAGCTTGAGCAATTATTTTTTCAAGTTTCATTTCTGCTTGCCCTCTTGGATACTTAAAAGAATCTCCATTCCACGATTCAGTTGTACTAATAAGAGTTTCTACTACCACAGGTTCAAGCAATGCTTTCTTCTTTGGAGTACAAGCAACCATTGGGAATGCAATCCCTGCTGTTAGTGCAAGAAGTAAAAAACGGCGCATAAAGCTATATTAATACCAATACTTTATAGTTAATATAGATTAATTATGCATCACTTAAAAAAAGATTGACATAAATCAGTCCAAGTAAGTCCCATGACAATAGGCTTGGATAGTAATTAATTCAGCCAACCACACCTCTCTTTTGATAAGTCTCATCAACTTTGGTCATTTCATAATCGTCTTCATGGAAAGAACATGTGTACATAAGATTTATCACACGGTCTAGGTCAATTTCTCTGTCTGCGACATCCTGCCAAAGTCTCTTGGTTAACTCTTCATCAGCTCGATCAAATTGAGCTTGAACTAAGTCTCTTACAAGCTGAAAAACCGTTTGACGATCATTTCTTATTCTTGATTCTTGTATCCCTGTATGGAGCTTGGATGATTTTGGGATGATTTTTTTTCTGAGAGCCAATTTAGCATTTATCATATTTTGTATCTATTTTTACAAAAACAACTCATATAGCAATCAGTATTTGTTTGGATCTTTTTCAGAAGTTTTCCTGATTCAGCTGATATGAATATGGATTTTGATCTAATTCAGCTTAAAAAGAGTTTTATACAGTTGAATTGAGCTTGACATTCGATTTATCTTGGAGTAATTAGCCCTTTTTTAGAAAATATGGGAGAAGCCAAAAGAAGAAAAGATTTGGGATTGCCACCTAGAGATAAGAAGACAAAAAAGGATGTAAATAAAGCTGGTTTTATAAGCAATCTCTCAGCCAAATATCCTTTTTTGCCATTCATTCTTGGAGGCGTCCTACTGACTGTGCTTATTGTTGATCTTTTGAATTACTACAAATAAAAGGATGGATTGAACAGTTTCTTCAATTGCTTTAGCCGATCGTGATTATAAAGCTAAGTAATTTTTTCATGTACAGCAATGAAAAGAATGGTTGATCATTCAGAGCAAAATAGCTGATATGAAACAGATTAGAGATGAATTGAAGTTGACTAGATAGAGCATTGGGCATTAAGACCTATTGTCATTTTGTAGCTGTTGATACAAAAATGTTGCTCATTCCAGAAATGGAGTTTTTATCATGTCACCTAGAAAACCACTCCATGTGACTGAATATGGTGGATCAATTCATTGTATTGAGGGCTTGTCAGGAAGGATCTTTAGAGCTTGTGCGGCCAATCAATGTACTTATACTGGAGATTTACACAGTGCAAAATCGTATTTAGACTTTATTGAGAAAAATACTGTTAAATTTCTACCTTCAAGCAAAAAGAACGACAATATCCCATTTCAACGTAAAACTACTCTTAAATGGAATTCTGATGGAAGTCTCAGCTCTATTGATATGGCTAGGATATTAAGTCGTCTTGAGAAAACAAATTTGACTGAATGTGAACTTTCCTGCGAATGGGGAACTACCTCAAATAAGGAAAATTTAACGTAGTTAAAAGACTAAGAAGTAATCTATTGATATTGAGATGAATTGTTTTGTCATGATTTCTTGGAATAGTTTTTTTCTTTTTTCTAAAGCCAAGCATTTCATCCTTTTTCCCAGTAAAGCAAAGTATCCAATCTTTCTAATAGACCAAACTCCATAAGATTTGGGACTATTCTCAATTATTTAAACTTTAGCAATATAAATAATTATTCTTTGATAAGGAGGTTGTTTCTCTCCAATTTAATTTTTGGATTCTCTAAATTTTTTAAATACTGCTGAAATGCTAGTTATCCATCTACCGACTCGTGACGAAGAGCTAAGTGATTGAGTTAGAAGCTCTATTTGTTCTTGTCTTTCTTTGTACTTATGTTCTAGTTCATTTTTTGCAATATCAATGCTTTGGAATTGGTTAGAGCAATCATTATTTTCTCCCAAGTTGTCTATACTTGCTTTTAATTCTTCAATATTCATAGTCTTGTACTTGCTAGTAAGCATCTTTAAATCATCTGGTTTAGGATTCATAGAAGGTGATTTATTGATTTACTTAATCTAGCTTGTTAATGAAATATCTTGGATGGGTAAACTCACCCAGTTGTTGTTCACTAGAATTAGTAATTCTAGTGAAAAGGATAAATTCTTCTTATTTGATTAACTTAGTTATCTAGTCATACACCACGCATATTCCGAAACAAAATACATTTTTAATTTCCTCATAGTCTTTCCAGTCAATATAAATGCTAGACGGGGATTTAGTTCGTTTTTGGATCTATTATTGGAGCAACCCACCTAATTTGAAAACTAAAAAACATAGAGCAAAAATATAATAAAATCAATTTTACCTAGTTTCATCCATAACCTAAATAGTAGTCATATAAGCAAGAAATCCAACGGGAATGAATAGTAAGGCGGCAATCGTAAAGCGAACAAATTTGCCTGTTCCTGAATCTCTTGAATAATCAGTGAAATGCTTTGTATTGTTCCACTCGGACCAGTTCTTTGGACTCTTATTAGATGATGTCATTGGTTAGTTAAGAAAATACGGAAGTACCAACTTCATAAGCACCAACTAATAGCAGTAGTGCAGGAAGATTCCACAGAACAATTAGTTTTGCAGCAGTAGCTTTGTTGATTGCAAGCATGACTAAAGGTTTTTTTCTGTGTGTCTAGAAGGTGTATCCAACCTAAAAAAGAGCTCTAAAGTGCTGTAGGACGGTTGAAGTAGGGCTAACCAGTTCGGGCTATTTATACTTATCACAGTGATCAATAAATCTAATCATGTGATCAATATCTCTCTAATTAGTTGCTGTATTTAGTGTTTGAGGCTTAAAGCTATTAAGAGTTAGAAGAAGCCGTACCCGACCGTATCTTTCACTTAAAAAATCCATACTTTACATTACTTCACATCAACGCAATTCCAGTAATGACAAGTTCAACCTCATCTCAAGTAATCACTGAGTACGGCAAGCAAAATATCTTTGGCCGTGAAACACAGCCTCAGCTTGTAGAGGACTACACCAGTTATCCAGAAGAAGCAGAAAAGACAAATGGCCGTTGGGCAATGATCGGAATGGTCAGTCTTTTGGTTTCATACTTCACAACAGGTCAAATCATTCCTGGAATTTTCTAAACCAATAACTACTAACAAGTAACTACTAAAACAATGCAACCATCTAACAAAACGATCTTAGAAAGAAGCATCGGCAGACCAGCCATGATGGCATTCGTTCTTCTAACAGGTATCTACCTAACAACCGGTCAACTTATCCCAGGTGTCGTTTAATGACTACTCAAAACAACAGCAACAGAAACATCGATCCTGAAAAGGTAACAGCAGAAAGGCTTAACGGCTATGCAGCATTATTTGGATGCATTGCTCTAGTCGGTGCTTATGCCACAACCGGTCAAATCATTCCAGGTTTCGTGTAATGAACAAAGAAACTAACTACTGGAAAACAGCAGAGCAAATGAATGGTCGTCTAGCGATGATGGGCTTCTTTGCTGCAGTGATTAACTACGGAATAACAGGTTGGATCATTCCAGGAATTGTTTAGTCCTTAGTTTTATAACTAATAAAAAGGCCTCTTCTCTGTCATTACGGAAGGGGCTTTTTATTGCTTAAATCCCTTTTAATTGTTTTTAATTGATAAAATATCTTTACCGTTCATAACTATTTATGTTGATTTATGAGTAGACGTTATTAATTAATTTGTATTTGTTCAAATAAGGTCAAAAAAAAAGTTCTTAACCAGACCGTTAAGAACTTTTACTAGATCTTTTCAGTAATTTTTGAAAAAATTGTTGATAAGGCTTAAATGGATTGAATTCCATTTAGAAAATACCAGGAATGATTTGACCTGTTGTGGCGTATGCACCAAAGGCCGCAATGAAACCAAGCATTGCTGCCCAACCGTTAAACTTTTCTGCTTCAGGAGACATGGCGTTTATTAAATATAAAATAAATATAAAGACTAATTTGCTGCGGTGTGAGTTTTAGCTCGCTTTATTTGATTATGAGATTTTATTGAATCTATTAGAAAGTCTTATTTAAGCATCGAAGCTATATGCGCGGAATGCAGTCTTTTCTTGTGCTGTCTTTTTTAGCTTAGTTGCTGTTTAAATTTGTGGAGCTTGAAGTGCTCTTTGAAGCAAGTTTAAATTCGGACAGATGTGTCGCTTTTCTTTTGGCCCTTTTCTAAGTAATCGAACATTTAATTCTGTTGGACTTGTATGAATTGGCCTAGAGGACAAGAATAAATCAGCTTTGTGGAGTGATTTTTTCTTGTAGAGGTTTTTTCTGATCAAAGGAAGGTGATTCATAACGTTTCTCAGCAGAGGCAACCCTGTTCCCTGTTGCCCAAACATGCATTTCCAAGAGGAAGTCGAACGTGATAAAAGTGTAGTGGTTGATACTGTTTTATTGGATCAAGGGAAATACTAAATTTTTGGTTTCTTTTTAATCTCTTTGGGTTTTATCGTTACTATCTTTTAATTCCTTTTGGGTTCCATCGTATTTGTTTGCGATTTATATTTGAGATTTATCTAGGATAAATATATTTTCAAAACCATGAACTTGTGATGAAAGTTCGATAAATATAAAAAGAAATGCTATGGCATAACTAAGAAAACTTTTCGTACGTCTATTATGTCAACTCTATTAGATGTCAATATTAGACGTTTTGCTATTCTTTACCAACTAATTCTTCCTTAACTTCAGGGATTACTTCAGGACCTGTAAACACAGTCCATAAAAACAGAATAGTTACAGGGCATAGGACTATCTGAACTAGAGGAGCAAAGTATTTGAACGAGTTGCGTCTTTTTCCCATATTTATGAGACCCTCGCGTTGCACTTGGCATAGAGTTCAGCCGTACCGTCTGAAATGAATCTTGCATAACTTTGATGATGCACTTTTGTGGTTTGACCCATAGCAGCGGCAATGTTAGTTAGAGAAATACCAGGAGTGTGAAGAGCCTTTGCATAACGATGCCTTAATGTAAATAGGAAACAAGACTTTGTTTCATTTCTTCTAGACTATTTTTGCCTATAGGAGCGAAAATGAAAAAACATATTTTCAGGCCTAGGAAAGTATATGTTCTTGTCATCTGTTGATTCTATCTTCTTTAAGAGTCGAGCGGAATGTTTTAGTAACAGTAAGCTTCATGCTTTAGATAGATATTGGAGTATTAACAACTCACACCCCATGCATGAACAAATGCATGAAATAATTGAAAACATTTTAAATACCAGAGGTGAAAAGACTATCAAGCAGTCCAGATTGGATTTAGTTAGGAATTTTGAAAGATCTTTATCAATTTCGACCCCTATGGGTCGTTTGAGTGCAAATATAATTTCATTTATTTCATGTTTTATTATTTCTAAAGTCAATCAAACTAATTTATGAATATCTAAAATGAGTAGTCAATATAAATCTTTAATTGAAGCTAGAAATCAATGGCAGAGAGATATAAAAATGTATACGGATTTTCTTCAAGTGAAACTAAAACCTTTGAAGGTAGGTACGGTGCAGAAAAATATATTTCTATGGCTGAAAATAGATTGAAAGATATCAACTTAATGTTAAAGGAAATTGAACAAGAATGTTTGAATGATGCGTTATGACTTTTTATTCCCTATCCAGTCTTCAGGCTTTTTCATCATCCAATTCATAATTCCATCACTATCCATATTCTTTGAGCTAAGGCCAAATGCAACGATAAATAAAATGCTAAATGAAATTATTATGGCGAGTAATATGGGACTTATTCCCATTTCTGAAAGAGTAAGACCAAAAAAATATTTCATGATTTGTGAATAGAAGATTTTTTATTGGAATTCTAAAACTTAAGTGTATGAGTTTGATTATCCATGCCATAAAAGCTCAGATAATTCACTTTTTTCCATTGAGATGAATTGTTGAAACATTGTTTCTTCGTACAACCTTCTAAGTTTCTTCTCATTGGCTTTGTTTGCCATAGCCTTTCTAAATTTCTAGCTATTTGTTGATGATTAAGTTTCTGTCCCATTTGCTCAGAAAATATTTTAAGTATCCTTTTCTAGAATTAATTATTTGTTTTACTTAGAGCGTATTCAAATACTGTATTTCACATGTATCAAATTTGCTAGTTAAAAAAGAGATGAAGGCGCTAAAAATCTTTACGAATCCACTAATACCAACAAACTTGGATGCTGGAGAAATAGGTTGGGTTCATGTTGTGAAAATCAAAGAGATTGTCAATTCATATCTGCGAACATAGCAAAATACGAAAAAAAACCTCCTTTTTAGGGAGGTTTTTTAGTTCTTAGACCTGAGCTAGCAGTTGCTAGCAGAGCTAAGTCGTTAACTTGATGAAATTATATTAGTCTTTTTTAATCCTCTTCGCTTTCCACTTTCTCAGCAAGTTCTCTAAGCATCTCGGCAATTACATCTTTTGACCAACTGAACTCTTCTTTCATCCCATCCACGCAATCTAGAACAGATTCCCATGCTGCCTCATATTCTTTTGGGTCTATTTTTTCAGTCATGCCAAATAATTATTTTTTTTATTAAACCGTCTAAATCTTTTTAAGCCAAAGCCCAACTCCGATTTATCTTTAAAGGATTACGTCCTCTTTTTTTATGGGAGAAGCTAAAAGAAGAAAAGAATTGGGACTCCCTCCAAGAGAAAAACCAGTTGAATTAAAGTTACCCGTACTTGATAAAGAAAATATTCAAAAAAAGGTTAGGTCTTTTTTGTATAAAAATCCAATTGTTCCATTTGTTTTTTATGGCCTTGTACTTGGAGCTTTTGGTTGGGGGCTATATAACCTCGTAAAAGGCTATCAATTAATTAAGTCATAAACCCCTTCCCAGTAATCACAGATATTGGGGGTGTTCACTTGTCTAGTAATAGAATTCAGCATATTGGCCAGAACTCCATCAATAGTAAAAGTTTCTGGCTGACTAGGGAAAGATGGATTCCAACCTGATGAGAAATCCCCTCCATCTCCAGTATTGGTCCAACCTGTCAGTAATACTGCTAGTGAGAGAAAAAGTAAATTACGCAATGGCGTTAAACTCGTCCACATATTTAACATCGCCTAACAAATAGGCCATTGCATAACAGTGGTTGGGATATCTTGATTATATTTTTGTTGTACCTAAATAAAACTTCTTTTCCGTATCAACCACTTGAAAGTGTTTGGCCTGTCGTTATAACGAGCACAACTTGAAAAGTTTTATGGCTTTCATTTCTCGTTTAATTAACAAAAGAATCTCTAACTTAATAAGTAAATTTAATGTTTCAACTAAAATTGTTGAACAGTATGAAAACGACTACCCTCTTGACGGCATGGGAGATCATCATAGGTTCTTGCTTTAAAAAATCGATATAGGGCGCAGAGTCGAGGGTGATGCAAGATTTTGCTCAGTTGGTGCAACTGGTCTTTAAGCCTATAAAAACTCAACAGTAAAAGTAATATGATTGTTTTATGAAATACAACTGGAAAGATCTTTTAGTAGACGCTGCGATTGTGGCTGTTGTTCTTGGTTTGTTGGCTCTGATCATTGGATCATTTCCTGCAACCTTCAGCAAATTTCTTCCTTTTCTTAAATAAGCATGGATATTAACTATCACTTGCCTATTGATATTGTTCTTGTATCAGGGATACTAATGTTTGTCTTAATCGCAAGTAAATTATAAAAAGAATGATTCCAATCCTTGCATCCTCTACACAAGCGAATCTACTAATCTATTTTGGTGGAGGTGGCTTCGTTTTATTAGGTAGCTTTTTCTTTGGTCGATTAGTAACGTTCTTTTTTCCAAAAAACCCATTAATCAGAGACGGTAAAAAAGAAAAAGATCAATGAGCCTGAATTTCTTAATGTTAAACCTGGAGATACTGTTCTTGTTGGATAAGATGAGATTACGATAGATCTCTTATTTGTTGGAGGTGCAAGAGATCCAGATACTCCTATACTTTTTCAAGTCGCTAACGTTGATTCAGGTGAAATCAAATTTGTTCATGGTGAGGAAGTGAAACAAATTCTGTCTAAGCGTGAATAGAGGTTAAAAATTAATGTTTGAAGCACTCTTTTTCCAAATGCCCCTAAATAAACCTATTCCTGATTCTATAATTAATTACTGGAAAAATGTATTCAAAAATTTTCGGTTGAAATTTTGTAATCTTAAAAAAGCCAACTAGTTATGGATCCAATACAAGTCTTAGGCCAAAAGGAACTTAGGAGAGAGATTCAAGTTAAAGATGAAAATACGGCAGGTCAGTTGTTAGTTAAAAATACACATGCAGGAGAACGGTATATAAGAGGAATGTCTAAGACTGCGAAAAAGCATTATATCAATAGGAAAGATTGTCCTGTTAAAAATCATTTTCTTGGTCTACCAAGGTGGAGCAGAGAGGATGCTGTAAAAGCTTTTGATACTTATTTATGGTCCCAACATCAAAAAAATGCAATTCAGAAACCCCTCAAGGATTGGTTTAATGCCAGAGTAAAGGAACTAATGGCTGGACATAATTTAGACCTTATTGATGATATTGATTGTGTAAAAGGGAATGATGATTCTCATGGTTTTACTTTGAAAAATTATATTGAATATTTAGCTAAGGAAATTTAGTAAAGAAAGCACTTCCAAATTTTTGAGGACTTACCACAAATATGTGATCTATTCTTGGATTAATAACTGCTTACTTAATAATTCAACAAAAAAAAATAGACTTTTTAAGCTGCATGATTGGGTTTATGAATCTATTCCCATTTAGGCTTGGCTATATCAATGAAAAATTATGGGAAAGAGCTTTTAAAGGACGCTGCTCTATGGGCAATTATTTTTGGAGCACTTTCTTTGCTGGTTCTTTTCAATTACTTTGAATTGAAGGAGATTTTGAATCATAAGCTTAACTAATTCTCGATAACCCCACCTCTAAACTGTCACGTAGCTGGGTATTTGTTCTTACTTTTATAGTATCTTTCCACATTCACCTGCGAGTACAAGGTCAAATGGCTCAACGAATTAACGTTGCATTAAATTCAATCCCATCAGGTTGCAGAGATTTAGTTGAATTTGCTTTCTTCTGCGGAGTTGGTTTTACTTTTGGGAGCTTGGGTCTTATATGACTTCAACTACTAAATCAATATTTGAAGCAAGAATCAAAAAGTTCATTCCTTATTTCGTAGTTGGAAAACTTGCTATTTTTATTGGGTTTCTTGTTTACATGATGCAGGGCTAATAGAGCTTTGATTCATAAAAAAAAGTTAATTTCACGGTTAGCCCTACCTCGACCGAACCTCACTCAGACAACTTTTTAATTAACTTTTAGAGAATCCACGCATGGTTTCTCAAAAACATTCCCTCCAAAATCAAAATGACTGCTGCAACTTATAAAAAAACTGCTCTCAAAGTTTTAGTTCTTTGGAACCTTCCTGCTTTGCTTCTCTTGGCTGGTGCATTCCAAATCGGCACTTCAGTAATCGTTTAGCTTTAGGACAAGACAATGGATATGAACCCTTTCAAACCGATAATTCAACATTTTGATGAATTTTATGAAAAAATCCTTTCAATAAAGAATCCGATACAAAAATTTTATCTTAAGTACCGCTTAACCAAAGCCACCACATAATTTTTCTTGGGTTAGGATTCTCCAAAAGAATTCCATGGAGATCAAAGGATTTAATAATCATGGGTTAGATAATCTAGGTATCCATTGGATGCAGTACCTTTCAATGACGTTGATTTCTTTGCTGATTTTTATTATTTGTCTAGATAAGGCTGTTCCAAGTTTCCATCATTTTGTCTTATCTCTCTTATTCAAGCTTCAGTGCAGTGGTTTCAACTGTAATGGTGTAAAAATCAATTAATAATTAAAAGGACTTTTCTTTTTAAGCCATAGATCGTTTTGAACAAATTAGAATAAAATTATTCAATCTTATGGAATATGAGTTGAATCTTGATGACTGAACAAATTGAAGTGCTTGGACAATTTGATGTCAGAAGGGATGATGTATCTATTGAAAGTGAAACGGAACTGACTGATCAGATATCAATTGATAAAGCGAGAATAACCAATACATTTGGAGGAGATCAATTAAACGCTGCTTTGGATGCAGTAAATAATAAAAAAACATATGTCAGAGGTTATGAGAATCAAGCTAAAAAGTTTTATATCAGCAGAAAAGACTGTCCAGTACGAAATTTTTGTGAGGACTTAGCAGGGCCAAATAAAAGAGCAGAAGCAATACAAATGTTTGATGCACTGTTCTGGGGTTCATGGATTGCCTGTAATGAGATGCCAGAGCAAGCAAAAAAATGGCTAGATGCGAGAGTGAAAGATTATAAAGATGGTACAAAGATGGACTTTATATGTGATTGTCGAAAATTCAGAGGTAATGATGCTGATAAGACTCAAGCAAGCGAGATGACTAGGGCAGAATATCCATTTGATTGTCATGGTTATACCCTTAAAAAATACATTGAAGAAGAGACAAATAAATAACTGATGTTCAATAATTTATTTGCTTGTTAAAGAATTCGATACTTTATGTTTTAATACTTCTCTTGATTTTAAGAATCATCTCAATAGTTTTTTTTTTCTAATTAATTATATTTTCATATAACTATTCTCTGGTTTTTTGGAGAGCTTGATCACAGGTTCTAATCCTTCCGCCAATATCGTTCAGAGAAAGGTCTCCCTTTGCCTTTATGTCAATTCTCTAAGAAAACCACATTCCACCATTCTTGCTTGCTTCCAAGAAACACTTGTTTTGCTCGGCAATATCTTCAATTAGCTTTTTGGACTTGTGCGAATCAAGTGTTTGATTGTTGAGGGCTTTTTCTGTCACAGGCCATAGCCTTGATAGCAATGATCTTGTTCTTGCTCTAGCAAATGAAACCATAGATCAATAGTCCTATAGATTAGTGGCAGCTGATAAGCTTCCTATATTTTTTATAGCCTTAAAATGGAGATTACATATTACATATGTTATGAGATAAAGATCAGATTTTCTATCCCTTGCTTGGCTTTAGGATTTATAAATAAATGATTCTCCAGCGCTAAAATATAATTATTAGTCTCACCTCTTGAGTGTTTTAGTTTTCTTTGTCCTATGGAAACCAGCAATGGTGCTGGATGTATATGTAAGGGAGTCTTTAATCCGAATGGATTATTGACTTTTAATAGTTTTAGTTCAGCTCGTTTCTATTCTGGATATGATATTTTTAACCGCCAAGCCCACTCGATGATTGAATTAATGGAGTAACTTTTATTTTTTCTTGAGACTTTGCAGGTTCAAGAGTTATAAAAGCACTTGATATAGCTATCGCTGAAAGCAAAAGGGATTAAAGATATTCATTAATTAATTTTTAAAGTTTAAGGTTACTGCGTTTTATAGGCCTCCAAGCAAGGGTGTTAATTCTTTTGATTTATTTGTGATTGATAGGGTCTCTTTTTATAACTTTACTTAGAGCAAGAAGATGAGTTGCGAAAGATCAGCTAGAAAGGGTTAATGAAATTCTTTTTACCTATCTACCAAGACCTTAATGATTACTTTGCTGTAAGAACTAAAACTATATCTCGTATAGCTATAGCTGACATTATGGATAACAGTATGCTGATCAGATGGTATAGCAAAATTTTTGATAGTTATTTACTTGTAAAAGACTTGAAAGGTTTTGGATATTTTGAATCTGATTACTCACATGGATATGTACAGGCCACCTTTCGATTTAACAAGCTTGCATTAGAGGTAATACGCTTTCAATTAGACCTTCGTGGACTTAATAGAAGAAACACCAGAGAGATTTCTATTATTGAAGAAGCTATGAAAGGCTGATTAAATTCTCGACCGCTCTACTCTATTAGGATTGAAAGTATGAAATACCTTATATGTCAGAGCTACCTAAAGAGATGACTATTCCTACAGAAAAGCTATAAAAAAAATGTAATGCTATGTATTGCTCGGATCATTTTTTATGAATACCCTCATCATTTCAACCTTTAGCTGTACTTTTGAAGAATTTGAAAAGGAAATTACTGAGAATTTCTTCGGTTGCTTGGTGAAGGATTATGTAAGTGATTATGAGTTTGTAAAAGTAAACGACCATAAAGCACATACGTTAATTCATATCACCGATATGGATGAATTTGGAGCCTCATTAGAAAGCGATGAAGCTAAAGAGTTCGACAAAAGAAATAACTGCAAAGATGTGGTTTATTCTCTTGATCTTATTGAATAAGTAAATTCTCTGGAGTTTGAAGAGATCGTTTCTACTGGAAAAAAATTAATGAAAACAATACAAAACCTTTTCCCATTTATTGCTGCACTTGGTGTTTTCTTCTTGGCGAGTAATTCGGAGATGCAGAAAAAAATGAATCACAATTACTCAACTGAAATCGAAATCAAATCCATTCCTGTTGAGGGATTCAAACCGAATGAATGAATTCCAAAATAGCCATCTACAATTTAGGGAAGATAAGCTCCTTCTTTTGTGATTGAAACTAACGATTTAGAAGTAAAGTTCAAACTCTGTACGAGCTTTATAGTCAAAGAAGTTATCGCATTAGATCCACTAGCAAGGAGGCAATGGCTTTTTACTTACAAAGGGATTATTCAATACGCTGATTCTCATGGAAGCGAACTTACAAAAGAACAGACTGTAGGAGCAGATATTTATAGAGATCTTATAAAGCAAGTAGAAGAATTAATTAAAGAAGAAGATTTTGAAGGGCAAAATTACAACGCCTATAAAAGCCGTGATCCAGATTACGAAACTATTTACAAAAAACGTTTAAAACAAATACGAGAAGATTTTCCAATACCTGATCAATTTAAAGAGAGGACTTCATAAAAACCTCTTCAGCAAAAGCAATAAAATGGTCTATTAGCTTATACTTAGGTGATTCTTTTATTGATTCTTTTTCTTAAAGCCTTTAGTTGGTAATTAAATCTCAATTGTTTTATATGTTGCAACTTTTCGGCTAAATCGACTGGCATTGACCTTGCAGCTTTAACCAGCTCAAAAGCGTACCTATGTGTATCTTTTGTATATGAATCCATAGTCGAAGTAGGGACTTATAAACATCCTTGCAACTGAAAACAGATTTTGTCTATATAAAAAAGAAAGTTGAGTATTAACGCTGTTCGGTTGGGAATAATAATGTCCTATTTAAGTATCTAAATCATGTATATCAGATATCTGTCTCTTGCCATATCCACTATGACAGGAACTGTTCGTTTTTGTTCTTAACGCCATCAATTTGAAGATACGATCATTTTTAATTAAATATGGTTATGTCAGAAGAGCCTGAAGAAGGCCCCCTTGTACAGCAATTTTTAAAAGAAATATGTAATGGTTAGTTTTAAAGCATAAAAATTTATGTCATTCGGAGCCGAAACACCTTTTATTCTTCTTGCTCGTATTCAAGTGAAGCCCGAAAAGGTTCAAGAATATTTATTACTTGCCGCTAAAACAGATAAAGCTGTTGAGGATTCAGAACCAGGAATGTTGCATCATACTTTTGATCAAGATCCCGAGAATCCTTTTTGTTTCGTTTGGTCCGAAGTTTATAAAAATGACGAAGCTTTCCTTGCACATTTAGCAAATCCACCTGTTGGTGAATATTTACAGGGTCATGCAGAACTTGGCCATAATTTTACAGTCGAGGTTTATGGAACTGTTGGAGAAAAATGTAAAGCGGCAATGGAAGCAACTGGATTGCCATTGAAAATCTTTGAAAGCAAACTTGGTTACAGCAGGGTCTAACCAAATGGAAAGACTTTTTATTGTATGTACGTTTGATTGCTCATTTGAATACTATGAAGAAACGATTGAGAATTTCGTCAAGGAACATGGTCATGGAGTCGTTATTGATTATGACTTAAACAAAATCAATGACCATAAATCACATTCTTTTTATAACGTCACAAGCTTAGAAGCTTTTATAGAAATACTTGATACTCCATTTGCTAGGGAGTGGGACAAAGCAAACAACTGCAAAGATATTGTTTATAAGCTTGAGCTTGTTGAATAATGTTATGAACTGTTTTTTAGTACGACTTTTAATCTAAAAAATAAATCTGTTGGTTTTTATACAGGAGTATCTTTGACAAAACATATAACTAAGAACCATTGGAGAGGTAACCGTGATTAACTGTCGTGAAAACCCCTGCCAAATGTTAATTATATTTTCTAGAACATACAGGTAATTTATTGCTCATTATGACTTCAATCCCTACGTATGCTTTCCCGTCTTTCTCACCAATTCTAGTGGTTGGTTTTTTGGGTATAGCTGTTTCTCTATACACTCTTTATACCGTTAACAAGGCTTACTATAACTCGCCTTTTAGAAGTTAGGCTTGATCTTTCTAGATGAACTTTAAGTAAGAATCATGCCAAATGAATTTTACTTGTTAGATCTAGTCAAATGAAGATAGTGTGACTATTCAACACTCTTCACTCATCAAAAGTAGATATTAATCAAACATAGTCTTCAATCAATGAGTTTAATAATGGATAACACATTAAAATTGATAGAATTTCTAGAGCAAGCTCCAAATTCAAAGAAAATTATTCAGCTTATTGAATTAGCTGAATGTGAATTTTCTGTAGACATAACCAAGCAAATAAACCATCTTAAAGGTGTGTGGGAATTGAGATGGAGTAGTTCAAAGTCTCCTTTCCTAAACTATTCGCCGTTATTAGATAATCTTCAAATAATAGATCCAGAAAACGATAGAGGACTTAATTTTTTGAGACCCAAGGGTTTTTTAGGTAATATTTTGGCGACTAATATTTTGGCTGAATTGAACATTATTGATCAGAAACGCATAAATGTTAGCTTCAAAAAAGCAGGGATAATTGGACCTCAGTTATTAGGTAAAAACATAGGCCTCTTCTCAGAAATAAAAAAAACTCAAAAGGGGTGGCTAGATACAACCGTATTAACTAATAAATTGCGAGTATGTAAGGGGTATAAAGGTACAACGTTTGCATTATTAAAAAGAGAAGATCTATTAACAGCTGACTTTTTCAATTTAATCATTAATTAAATACGTCAATCATTTGTGATACGTTCATCAAAACTAGTTTGACTAAATATCTGTTATGAACCAATTCCTCAAGTTGGTAATTATTTTCTGGAATGTTTAAACTTTAGCTCTTTGAATTTGACAGCTAGGGCAATAATCAAGCTTCCTTTTTCCATACCATTTCCTCTCTATACGACTCTTGCAATCTAAACATTCATATTTATTTCTCATGAAAACAGCATGTCTATAAGATCTTTTGGACTCTCCATTCGCTTTGTTTTTGTCTGCTAATGATTTTGAGACTGTAAATCCTCCTGTTTTATAAGCTAAATGTGAGATGTTTTTGATTGAGTTTGCCCATTGAGTGATTTTCGTTTTGTCAAGGTCAAATGGCCTATCATCTGGATGTATTTTTGCATCGAATAAGATTTCTGAGCGAAGATAGTTCCCTAATCCAGCGAAGAAAGTTTGATCAAGCATTAAAGTTGAGGCTTTCTTTTTGTGGAAATTTTTAGACGTTAATCTTTCTTCTATTAACTCAAAACTACAAGATTCATTTAGGACATCGGGACCGATTTTCTTTAAGAATGGATGCTCATCCTCTTCAGAAGTTGGAATTAAATCAATATTTGTCGCCGACCACAATCTAACTGCATGTTTTTTTGTTTTTAAAACCACTCTAAGAGCTCTTGCTGATTTGACTCTTGTTGTATTTAAATTAACTGTCCATCTCCCATATAACTGATTATGGCTATACATTGACCAATCATTCTCGAATCGGATAAGCATTGCCTTCCCTTTAGTCGTTATCTCTTTGATGTTTTTGTTTTTAACTTTCTCCTCCTTTTCTCTTATCCGCTCGTAGTAGAAATTACTTTCAATAATTTCTTTACCAATTAAAGCTTTGCTAATCCTATCCGCAGCGCGTCTAATCTCTGGTCCTTCCGGCATTTAAAAATATAATCCTAAGCAGTATTCAATTTAAATGCGTTCCAATTAGAAAGTTATACAAGATTTCGATTGATTACCACCTCGAAAGACCTCGCCTTTAAATCTCACTCAAAATAATTCACTTGATTGGTGGCTATGAAATTATTCTCTTTTAAATAGCGAATGACTTTCATGATAAATATGATCTGTTTTACTCGTTGAATCAATCTTTCAACAAAATAATCATCGCACCTCCTTGCCTCCTTGCTGAAAGCAATTTGCCATTTTCTTCCAATGCAATTAGGCCAAAAAATGGCTTTTCTTTTTCTTCCGGTTCTTCCAGAGATCTGCTCAATAAAATATTTGAACCCGATTTGAGTTCGATTAGGTTTAAAAAGAATGGTAATAAAGGTTGTTTGCCTTTCAAATATCCTGAACCTGAAAACTCTATGGTTAAAAGGCCAAATTGTATGGATGCCATAACAGCAAGTTTATGTGAATGATCAGACGAGATATTTTTTTTGAACTTTATTTTCGCAGAGAAGACCCTAAGTAATGAACTGAAAAAAGAGTCTTCTTCGTCGATGTCTTTTTTCCAGACAGATATAAACTTCCAATCTCCTAGAAGCGAATCAAATTCAATTCCACTACCTTGACTCAGTACATTCTTTTCCAGTTCAATAAGTTTTTTTTTATCTGGGAGTGTGAGAGAATTTTTTCTTAATAGTTCTTCTTTGTTGGAATTTTTGAAAAGGGGTGATTTTCTTATTCCACCTTGAATCAAAAATAGAAGTGGTATTGAAGCTATTACTAATGCAGCCTCAATAATTAGAAATTTAGAAATATTCATTTGCTTAATTATTAGAGGACAAGTACTAAACAATCAATACTTTATAAATCTCTAATAGGTTTTGAAGGGAGCTAGAGAAATAGGACTTAACAGTTAAACCGTTTTTAAATGAATTTGTTAGTGCATCTCCTTTATTGTTTATTAAATCAAAAAAAAGCAAAAAAAAAAGCCCTCTAAAAGAGGGCTTTAAAAAAATCAAGTTAAAGACTTAACCGATTGCAGGTGCAACAAGAGCTACAGAAGTAGACTCAGCAGCTGCTAGGTCAAGTGGGAAGTTGTGAGCATTACGCTCGTGCATTACTTCCATACCAAGGTTTGCACGGTTAAGTACGTCACCCCAGGTTGGTACAACCTTGCCTGAAGTATCAACTACAGACTGGTTGAAGTTAAAGCCGTTCAAGTTGAACGCCATGGTGCAGATGCCCATAGATGTCAACCAAACACAAATCACTGGCCATGAAGCCAAGAAGAAGTGAAGGCTGCGGCTGTTGTTGAAGCTTGCATATTGGAAGATCAAACGACCGAAGTAGCCATGAGCTGCAACGATGTTGTATGTCTCTTCTTCTTGTCCAAACTTGTAACCGTAGTTCTGTGAATCAAGTCCTGTGGTCTCACGGATAAGTGATGAAGTAACCAAAGAACCGTGCATTGCAGAGAACAAAGCACCACCGAACATACCTGCTACACCAGCCATATGGAATGGGTGCATCAAGATGTTGTGCTCAGCCTGGAAAACGAACATGAAGTTGAATGTTCCAGAGATTCCTAGAGGCATACCATCAGAGAATGAACCCTGACCGAATGGGTAAACAAGGAATACAGCGAAAGCTGCTGATACAGGAGCTGAGTAAGCAACACAGATCCATGGGCGCATACCTAAACGGTATGAAAGCTCCCACTGACGTCCCATGTATGCAGAGATACCAATAAGGAAGTGGAAGATTACAAGCTGGTAAGGGCCGCCGTTATATAGCCACTCATCAAGAGTTGCTGCTTCCCAGATTGGGTAGAAGTGAAGGCCGATAGCGTTACTTGAAGGAACAACAGCACCAGAAATGATGTTGTTTCCATACATGAATGAACCAGCTACTGGCTCACGGATACCGTCGATATCAACTGGAGGAGCAGCGATAAAAGCAACGATGAAACAAGTTGTTGCCGCAAGAAGGCAAGGGATCATCAATACACCGAACCAACCGACATAAATACGGTTGTTAGTGGAAGTAACCCACTCGCAGAATTGTGGCCAACCTTTGAGCAACGAAGAACGCTGCTGCTGAATGGTGGTCATGAATAAGAGCGTTAAGTATTTGCTCGGGAGAGCAATAAGAAAGATCAGAAAAAATCTGACAGACGGAATTTAGCTTCTAAATCAGATATCTAGGATGGGTAAACTCACCAGAATTTTGCCAATAGCAATTAGTAAATCTATTGGTATGAATAATTTTTCCTTATCAGATAAGTTCTTTTTTACTCCTGTTGATCGGTGGATAAGTGCTATAGATATTACCCTGGCTTATATGTTTGATTTCAGGAAAAACTATCTTCTGATTTTGATGAACTTTGATCTGACTATTTAATTTACTTATTGAGATTTTTGTATAACTTCAGATACAACGTTAGTTAAGAAAATACGGAAGTACCAACTTCATAAGCACCAACTAATAGCAGTAGTGCAGGAAGATTCCACAGAACAATTAGTTTTGCAGCAGTAGCTTTGTTGATTGCAAGCATGACTAAAGGTTTTTTTCTGTGTGTCTAGAAGGTGTATCCAACCTAAAAAAGAGCTCTAAAGTGCTGTAGGACGGTTGAAGTAGGGCTAACCAGTTCGGGCTATTTATACTTATCACAGTGATCAATAAATCTAATCATGTGATCAATATCTCTCTAATTAGTTGCTGTATTTAGTGTTTGAGGCTTAAAGCTATTAAGAGTTAGAAGAAGCCGTACCCGACCGTATCTTTCACTTAAAAAATCCATACTTTACATTACTTCACATCAACGCAATTCCAGTAATGACAAGTTCAACCTCATCTCAAGTAATCACTGAGTACGGCAAGCAAAATATCTTTGGCCGTGAAACACAGCCTCAGCTTGTAGAGGACTACACCAGTTATCCAGAAGAAGCAGAAAAGACAAATGGCCGTTGGGCAATGATCGGAATGGTCAGTCTTTTGGTTTCATACTTCACAACAGGTCAAATCATTCCTGGAATTTTCTAAACCAATAACTACTAA
The DNA here is from genome assembly GCF_027359595.1 of Prochlorococcus marinus str. MIT 0912. Lineage (NCBI taxonomy): Bacteria > Bacillati > Cyanobacteriota > Cyanophyceae > Synechococcales > Prochlorococcaceae > Prochlorococcus > Prochlorococcus marinus. The sequence goes on along the minus strand of NZ_CP114783.1, from coordinate 494,368 downwards.
CAAGTAACTACTAAAACAATGCAACCATCTAACAAAACGATCTTAGAAAGAAGCATCGGCAGACCAGCCATGATGGCATTCGTTCTTCTAACAGGTATCTACCTAACAACCGGTCAACTTATCCCAGGTGTCGTTTAATGAAAAACCAAACTACAGAAACTCAAAGAGTAGAAGAAGGCAAAGTAATTGCTGAAAGACTCAATGGTCTCGCTGCATCTGTTGGCTGCTTGGCTCTTGTCGGTGCATACCTAACAACCGGTCAAATCATTCCAGGTTTCGTGTAATGAACAAAGAAACTAACTACTGGAAAACAGCAGAGCAAATGAATGGTCGTCTAGCGATGATGGGCTTCTTTGCTGCAGTGATTAACTACGGAATAACAGGTTGGATCATTCCAGGAATTGTTTAGTCCTTAGTTTTATAACTAATAAAAAGGCCTCTTCTCTGTCATTACGGAAGGAGCTTTTTTATTGCTTTAAAAGCGAATTTTTACTTTTTAATGATACCTCCTTTTTCCCATCTTTTATAAAGTACATACCCGATTAACAATAGAACAATCAAGAATAGGTTTTGATTAAAAATCCCTATTATTAGATAAGCAAATACCGGTAATAGTAAGAATCTTTTAGCTGAGAGCTTTTCTTCAAATGTTAAATCTTTCCATTCAAGATACCTTCTCCATTGAAAAACTCTTTTCATCTCTCTCCTTTTAGATCTTCTCCTCTTGAAAAAGCTATTAACTAAAAACTTTAGATCTTCTAGGTGGTTCATGATGATATTTCGCAAAATTTTCTATGTTACTTGTTAAGTTGGAAAATTAATAAATAAACAATTTGGTCAATAGATATTTATAGCCCTCCTTCTCTGACGTTTTAGGATTTTATTTATTTAGGATTCTCTTCCTCTCCAATAATAGAAAATATATTGAATTCCTCTTATGGTAATTATACGTTTTTGGTCAACTGTAGATTTTTGCGCAAATGGGGCCAGCTTCTTCATCTGTAAATACTGGAGTTGTTTCCCATTCTAGAAATTCAGCCCATTCAGCTGCATGCTGATAAAGTGCTTTTGGGTCTTCTGATTTAACAAGAATCCAACCTTCAAGTGATCCTGGAGCGTGATATCTACCCAACATTTCTGCTCCTTCATAAGGAGCACCTGTCGCTAAAAATTTCTCAGCACCTTTTTGGTGGTAACCAGGCTTGAATTTCCAATGCTGAATGTAAAGCATAAGTCAATTTGTATTTATGATCCTTATAAACGAATTTAGTATTTATTGCTTGTAAAGATCATCACATTTAGACACTTATCTTTTTTCTCAGGAACATCAAATCATCCCAAGCTGAGTACTTGAGAAATTTGCCTATTCTGGGTGCGGAAAGAAATATGTTTAATTAATTTATATGCTTTCTTATTTGCGTATTTTTTTACAACATCTCTTTTTTCTTTTGTATGTATGTATGTATGTTTCAGGTCTAACTGTTTAAGGACTGGATATAGGGTTAGAAACTTTGCTCATAGCCTATGATAATTTAATTGATTCAAGTGTGTAGTGATGAGATATAGCAACAATAAGAAAATTAGGTGTTAAGACGCACTTGCTTACTATGACTAATAACGTGTTAATTGTTTAACTGTTTATATTTAATGCCATCACCAGTTCTTGATGATTTCATTGATGATTGTTTTCTCAATGGAGATGATATTTGTAAATTTCAGATTTATAGATCAAGAAAATATGAGAATAGGGTCAATCCAATTGCTTCTCAAATAATAGCGTCAAAGCTCAAGAATGATTTAACTGGATTATTGTAACAATTACATGTAAAATAAAGTTAATGGTATCAAATTTCTAAAATGCCATCAAATAAAAAACAAGTCTCAGTTCCATGGGAATTAAATATTGGGGAAGATAATTATCTAAAAGAGCCTTGGATTCTTAAGAAAGGGAAAGAGTTTATTACTATTGAGACTGATAATAATAATAAAGGAAATTTTTTTCTTCAAAAAAATGATGAAAAACGTCTTTCTTTAAGTGCTTTACAAATTAAATTGACCTATCATCAACTCATTGATTTTGGTTATAAGCTTCAAAAAACAAAGAGAAAAAAAACAAAAAATAAAGCTATCACTGATGAATCAATTTGAGATTACAATTGTTTTTTTGTTAAGATTCCTCGGTCTTAAATTAGGTTGATCAACAAATTCAAATTATTTTACTCTTGGTGAACACTCTTCAAAGTGTCTTTACGTTTATTGAAAAAATACTATATCTAGATTTTATTAAAGATATATATAGATATATTTGAATGAAGATTCCCAAAGCAATTATTACCAAGCAAAAAACAATTCACAATAAATTTTCTTTTGAAAATGAGGTTGGTTTATCTTCCTATGATTTAGCCTTGATTTCAGTTGATAAAATCAGTAAGAAGAGCAAGCCTAATATTAATGACTCTTTAAAAACTTATTTTTAATCTAAGTTGGATTTTTAGTCGTTTGCTTTGCAAAGTTAGTCAACCATACCTCTTTATTGTAGTTATTTGATTTCTTTATACCTCTTATAACTACTACTTACTCATGTATGTAGTAGTTGTAACTGAATCATTACAACTTTTTATTAAAGTGAAATTAATTTAGTAAACAAAATAGGAGGGAAATATCACTATTGGGTTTTCTCTGAATTTGAATGCAATTAAATTTGCAAAAGTTAATAGTTAGGCTTCTATGATTTGAATAATTCATTGCATTTCTGCATATGCAATAACTTGCCAGATTATTCAAGCGATATTTAAGTCCAAATATATACTCCGGTAAAAAAACGGAGGTCAAAATACTCTGGCATTAAGACGGATTTACTATTTGTGTCTGTTTCTATTAAACCAGATATAGATATACAGGTACAAAAAAATAAAAGTTTAGTAGGGGATTTAAATGCTCTCTTCTTCCAAATTAATTTCATAACATGAAAAATCAAATTTCAAAAGACCAATCAAATTTTCCTGATGAGTATCGAAGGAGGTCACAAGCTGAGATGCAAAGAAGATTTGTTGATCTACAATTTAAGAGAAGTGAATTGGAAAAACAGTTGAAAACAGTTAATGAAGTTCTTTTCTCTTTGGGTCGAGAAATGGAGCAACATTTTTCATATGAGGAATTTTATAAATAGAGTCGAACTTTAAATGCGCTAATAAATACAATTGTTTTATTCCTCTGCCTATAGGATTTGAATATTACCTTTTTATATGAAATAATTCTTGATTGAATTATTTATTAATAAATATAGACTAGAGTATTTAAGTTTTTAAGAAAAGATAATTTATGTATATTTACTGTAAGATTTAGATGACTTTTTTTATTTTTTGGCTTTAGTAGATGTAACTATAGTAATAGCTAAAAATAATTATGAGTTTAATAAATAGTATAAAACATGGATTAATATGTTTATCTTTATTGTTTTCAATAATTACTTCTACCTCTTTTAAGGTATTTGCTGAAGAGATTGATTGGATAGAAGTATCTAAGATAAATAATGAATTAGTATTTATTGATCCTAATTCAATTAAATATAATAATAAAGGCTTCCTTTCAGTTATAACAAAATACTCTGAGATTAATCCAGAAGATCATAAAATTATAAATTCTGATTCTTTCTTAATGGCTTTTGATTGTGAGAATAGATTATATAGTAAACTCCCAGTAAATGGGGACCTTAAACAAGTGAAAAATTGGATAAATCCCATTGATAATAAGCTAATTAAAAAAACTATTGTTAATAGCTGTTCTTATTAATAAGTAATTCCGTAATAAAAAAAGACCTTATTATGTTTTTCAATTCATAAGGTAAGCTCACCAAGTTATAGAAAGGAAATATTTAATTGAATTTTTGATATCCCTCAGCAAAGTAGTTATGTTTGTTTTTATACCCACGATTTATGCAGCGTTATCTAATCTCCTATGAATTTAATGATGGAGAAGATCAAGAAATAGGTGGAGATATGTTGGTTAAGTGGTACGAAACAGGAGGAGTAGAGAATAGACCAGAAACCTATGAGGTCCATTCGTGGGTTTTTATGATTCAAAATGGTATCGGTCATTGTGTCGTTAGGGCGGACTCTTTAGAAACGATATGGAAACTGTGGCATCCTTGGAGGAAATTAATGGATATAACTATTCAGCCTTGTTCAGATCTAGAAGAAACTATCTCATTGATCAAACAAACCAGATCCAAGTAGACATAATTGACTTGAATATTAAAACCATACTAAAAGTATGTTTTTTTTTCATTCCTACAGGGATTATTTGTTATTGGCATGATGGTTTCCCCTTTTAAACCATTGTTCCATCTGTTTCAGAAACATTGCCGTATTTTAGAGTCTTCGTGATGTTCTTGATGCACAATTTAGTTATAGTTTTTTTATTAATTATTTCGATTTTGATAAGAGATTTCCATTCTGCCATAAAAGTTTTTTAGCGGAGTTGGTTTAATTTATTGCTTCTTAATAGTTGCTTTTTCTTTAACACAATAATTGCAGCCATTATTATTGATGCTGGTCCAGCTACATTCACCTTTTTAGATTGGTCTCTTAGTAAATCCTTTTTTGTGCAGCTAGTTATTACAGAGAGCTATGAATTCATGAACAAATTAAGTCTGAACTTTTATAGAGCTGTAAATAAATTCCGGATAATGCCATGGAGCGGTGATAATTTTTACTAAGCAATGAATAAAATGAACACGATGGTCTTTATGCTCTTCCTGAATTGAAGACAATTTATGCTTACTAATTTATTTGCTTCTGCATTTCCTTGGCTTTGGCTTGCAGGGACTGATCTTGGAATAAATCATTTTACTACTGATTTGATTCTTGTTGTTTCTTTTGCAATTTTGACAGCCCTACCCATGTCATTCCTAAGGCCAACAATTAAAAAGTGGGAACAAGCTGGAGTGAAGAGCTCTCTTTTTACGAAGTAGAATTTAGAATTTCACAGTATATTTCTCCAGGGGGTGGCATTACCACCCCTTTTTTATTGGTAATTCTTACGGATTGATTTTTTTTTCTCTATTGATTTAATAAAACAAATTAAAATATTTTATGGCAATTATTATAGCTTTCTTGAAAAATAAGTTTTTTAAAATAAAAAACAGGTTTGATGTGCAAAAAGTTCCAATGATGATGATGAAAAATCTTGAATCAATGGCTTATTTGAAGAAGATTTAAAACGAAATAATCAAGGTATAAGCCAAACCTATTTATAAGAAAGTATTGTTAATCTAGTTAAGGCTTTCGTTATGACTGCTACTGCTGATGAATCAGTAAAAGAACAGGAATTAATCTCATTTGGATTTGTAGAATCAGCTGGTGTAAATTCTATTGCTGAATTCGTCCCATCAAATTTGAATGTAATGGAAACAAATGAAGCAAAAGAAAAAAATGATTTTATCAATATCTTTATTTGTCATCTGATTTTTTATGCGGTTTTTTGCATTTCCCTTTTGATGCACATCCTTATTGATCTTGGTCTTGGATCTTTTATTAAAAATAAATTTATTAAATTTATTGAAATAACAAAAAACATTTTTGTTGAGAGAAGCCCTGCTTTCGCCTAAATAATTGCTATCAATCGATTAACTATGCCCTACAGTTAATTCGAGGCGTGTTTTTAGATTTTTGGCTAACTATTTGATGCCATAAGAGATTTGCTTCTTTTGCTAAATCCATATATTCATTTCTGCCTTTAGCCTTCTTCATTTTCAACAATGTGAATGCATACCGATATGTGAGTCTTTTAGTCATCATCTTCATGTGGTTGGATACAAGGATGTATCAAAGAATCAAAATTGATTGTATTTAATGTAACACTATGAACTTTTTCTATCGTAAAACCAATCACTGCAGTTATTTGACTAGCCACTAACTTTTCATCAGAAAATCGTTTTTACTGGAATGTGCACTTAAGGTTAAATATGTTTTTGGACTCTTGGTTTTGCTTTTTGTCATTGTTTCTATTTTCACTATTAAAACAATAAAAATTGAATTCAACTTATTTATTAAAGGGATTCGCTTATTACTGATAAAGTTGATTCTATTGATATAAATTTAAATTTGATACTCCAACAAGACATATTTCCTTCTACTAACATCACCATATAAATTTAAATTCTTATGGGAGATAAGAAGAAAAAGAAGAAGTGCAAAAAGAAAAAATGTTCTGCTTGGAAAGGTGGTAAATGTATTTGTCATGGTCAATAAAAACAGTCATAAATATCAGGTTTAATTAGCCGATACACATTTTGAGGAAAGTCAAAATCTTTTTAAAGGGAAATTAACCTAGGGTTAGCACTACCTCGACTGAACTACATTAAGAGGGATTTTGTTTTTATATTCAAGAAATATGTACTTTTTTCTTACTGCTTCTCCTTAAGCAATCTAATTTTTAAAAAATGACCTCATCTAATCGCCCTAAAAACTGGTCCGAGTGGAATAATACAAAGCATTTCACTGATTACTCAAGAGATTCAGACACAGGGAAATTTGTTCGCTTTACGATTGCAGCCTTACTCTTCATTCCTGTTGGATTCCTTGCTTATATGACCACTATCTAGATTTTTTTATATTCATACAGCTACGAAAGGATAATGAATTGTTATTTATTAGCTTTTCAACCTAGTAGTAAATGCATCACCTTCAGCAAATATTTTTTTTCGATTAATACCCGCAGGCAAAGCAAAAATTAGTACCACAGATAGGAAAACAATTAAATCCAATGGGAATCTTCCAATTCCCCATTCTGAGAAAGCTAGACCTAATATTGAGATTTGCACCATGATTTTTATCGGTTAGAAAAAATTTATATGAGAATTTTATATTTGGAATATTTGCTTAGCAAAAGTTATTGATGGATCTTGAATTCATCTGTATTGATACTAACTGCACTTCCCTAGCGTTGATATATTTCATCGCTCCACTTAACTAAAAGCTTGGATTTTGAAGCATCCTAATAAAGTGTATTTTCCTAAAACCATTAATCGGTGAATGATTTTGGTATTAAAAGAAAAGGTGGGAGCAAAGAAAAGTTGTGTTTATATATAGTTTCAGTCCATCAAATAGCTAACACTGAAGCTAATGAGTAAGAAAAAGAAGACAAAAAAAACAAATGACAAAATTGTTCAAAAAGTTGTTGAGCAAATACAACCTGAAAAAAGCAACACGCTTATTTTTGGTGGGATTTTACTTGCAATGAGTTCTATCGGACTTTTGATTTTTGTACTTAGCGATAAGGTTTTTCATTTGAGTTAAGACCTTTAATTTCTATTAATAATTGCTTATACAAGAAATATCTTTAAATTTTTCATCCATTACCAATTGCTGAGATAATTTGTTTAAACAAATTATCTGACTTAAAGAAATTTTGCTAATCCAATTCTTTATGAAAAGCAAGATATTCATCATCTTTAAGAAACAGAATAACCTCAACATCATTTCCAAACCCTTTACACCAAGGTTTCATCATTTTCAAATTGCTTTGTGATTGGACGCTTTTACAATCACCCATCCATTGGCCCCTTCGGGATTCACAACTCTGTTGATGACCTAGAAACCTTCAAATTTGTCTGATCCTCAACTATTTTAGACAAATTGAGCAAAAACCTGAGCCGATTTATATGTTTTTCTCGATCGGAAACTGCCAATGAATTAATTAAAATTGTATAAATTAGTAAGAAAAAATTATTACAACACATTTTTAAAATAAAAATTTTACTCTTTCACAATGATGTTGATAAGCAAATTTGTTTCATCAGAGCTATCTATTGAGTTTCGCTGAAAGAGAAACTGGTAGAGCAATGAGTAAATCAAACCGAACAATGTAAACCGAATAACACTCACTCACGCTTTTGTTTTTATTATTAGAGAATTATAAAAATATTTAAATTAAATGAACTACTTTAAAAGGGTTTCTCTAGAAAAAGTTTTAAAAGAGGATATTTTCTTCAATTACGTACACTATTCAATTCTTTTAGAAGATTCTGAGTGGTAATGAAAACGACTGAATTACTTTTGATATTATTTTCGTTGTCCTTTTCTTTTTTAGGAATATCTTTGCTTGTTTTTTATTAGAAACTATTCAACTTTTTTTATACAACTTCTTGTATTGGGTTAATTACTCATGTGCATTAGATTTAAAAAGTGCTTTGATATAGATTAAGAAATTAAAATCTTTGCTTTCGATTTATCAGATGGAAGACCAAATTAATGCTGCCGAAAAAAGCACATCTATTTCCGCCGAAATATGCCAATGGTCAGGAGCTATATTTGGAATTTTGTTTGGGATTGGTTTCTTTCTGACTGAAGTTCAAAAAAACGATTTAAAATCTTTACCTTGGTGGAAGCCAATCTCTGCACTTATCGCTGGAGCAGCAGTTTCTGCTCATGGTAGTAATGTTGTTAATAACAAAAGGACAGCGGAATTAACTGCTTTGTTAGTTAGATCAACTAATAGCGCATCTGAGTTGCCGATAGCAAAGTCGTCAGAATATTCTGATCTTTTAGAAGACTCTGATAATCAATAAGCCATTAAGCTATTTAGCAATTAATAGTCATTCTAAAATTTTTATAATGCTTCTCTTTTTAAATAGCGAGAAAAGAGAAACCTAAAAATGTCAATGATAATGACGAAAATATTAAAATTAGTTCAGTGTATTTCATTTGAGGCACTCTATTAATTTACTCTTTGAGGTTGTGCTTGATAAGTACAGATACCAAATTGCAAACACTCCATCTCTTCATCGCTGTTTGATGGATGCTTTGAAAAAATGAGTCTTTCAGATAGTTGCCTAAGAACAAGTCGAGCAGCATTTTCTGCGGCTTCTGTAGTCAATTGGGCAAAGCGATTTCCGTAAGACATAGGAGGTCGAAGATCCATAATTTATTTCTACTCCTACAGGGTGAATGATACCTAGAGAATAAACACTTAAGTATTTATTCTTTTTAATAATCAATAGTTAGTCTCTCGAAATTTGTATGTTTTGATAAATTACTACCCTGAAAATTTGTAATGATTTTAAGTTAGGTATACAGCATTTTAATAGTTGATGGGATTGGATTTATTTTCACCCAAAATACAACTCTTCAGGTCTAGGTGATTGAGTTTTCACAGTACAAATCCCAAACTGTAAGCATTCTTGCTCTTCATCTTTTTGCTGTTTTTCAGTTTGAATATTAGTGAAGAATAATTCTTGGATCTTTTGAATTAACGCTTTGAATGGATTAAAGGACATAATTAAGCTCCCTAAATACTCTTTAACTTTTCTACTATATTCGTGTAGCAAAAACTAGAGAGTAAACCCCAAAGTATTTATACGCCTTTACAGGGTGTGAAGAGGACGTTTTAAGTATTTAATGATGTGCCTAGATTTAACAATATATAAAGTTACAGAATGATCAAAACAATAATAAGAGCAATGTATTCTGCTTTTATTTCTATTGTCTTAATCTCAATTGTTTTGGTGGGCTGGACTTGTTTTGCTTTTATTTCCCAACCCACAAAATCTGGTGAAATAATTAATGTGATACAAGATATGTATGAAAGTCAGAAGTCAGTAATCATAGACGTTGTTGATCTTTCGAAATTACTAATAAAAGATAAAAGTGAAAGAATAGCTAGTGAAGATAATAATCTTTTAACAGAATCAGAATTTCTGACAAAGCAAGAAGAAATGTCTCTATTTGATGAGTCGTCAATTCTAGAAGATAATGGTGTTAATCCTCTCGGGATAGTTATTGAACCATCTTTGCCTGAAGTAAGCGAAGAAAATTTGCCTGAAATTAGTGTAGAACCATTAGATAGTGATCAGAGTGAGGTCTCTATGAATGAAATGGAAAAAGGAATGGACATGAATTAAGTCAGTTAAACGAACTTTCTTAAAAGGCTTTAATATTAAGTGGTTCCAATTTGTCTTATGAATAAAATTCTACCTTTAGTATTTGCCCTTTCTTTTACTACAGCTCCTGTTTTGGCATGGGGTGAAGGCGGATGCTCTTTATCTAATAAGAACAAAGCAAGTCAAGATGAGACTGTTGAGCAAGTTGATAGTTCCGATTCTACCGATCGGTAATTTCAAGAAAATGATTGACTCATTGCTAATTCGAATTGTTTCTTTCTCTCTTGCTCTTCTTCTGATTTTTTGTCCTGCGGCTGTTAATGCAGATGAAATAGATTCATCGATTATAGAATCAGATCCTACTGAAACCGTTCAAGTCCCTAAGCAAATGACAGAGAAGCAAATGAACGATCTTTTTGGCGAAGATCCCTATTTAGGCCAAACATCTTATCTTCAGTCTCCGGAGGGCTTTAGTCAAAGAGAAAAATCAAAATAATCGAACTTTTATTATCGAGAAAAGCCATAGTAAAGCGTCGAGTAAATTTGCAACGTATTAATAAAACAATGTCTTTCATTAAAAGCACTAGTTGATCCTTCGATAATGTCTTTATGTATCAAATAGTGTTTCCGTGACTGTATAAATACTTGAGTGTTCCTTCCCATAGATTTCTTAAACCAATATGAGTAGAAATTAAGCAGGTTGTTTAGATGTCTAACTATGCCATTCTCAAAGCAATTATTTCGAAATTTTTCTGGGGTTTCCCATCAAGGAAATGAAATGTCTGATTTGTTTTCTAATTACAAGCCAAAATATGATGATGATGTGATGGAGTGTTTGCAATTTGGTATCTGTTCTACACGTCCAGTCCCACCAAGGGAAATACCCTATTTTCACTTTTGAAAAACTACTTTCCTACAATTACTTTTCACTATTTATAGGACTTAATTAAGCTAATTAGACAAGGTTAGCCAGCGTAAAATTATTAAAATCAAAACAGTAGTAACTAAGGGGAATGCTGGGTAACGAGTTTTGAAATTAGCAGGAGGCCAGGGAGACCATGAAATAAGTCTTCCTTTGGGCTCTTTAAGTATCTCCTTTTTTCCTGAATTCTTTGATGTCTTTGGGGTAAAACCAAGTTTTTTGTTTTTATTTGCTTCTATCATAGCTATTTAATTTAAACAAATTTTAAAAGGTCAATTTGCATAGTGTGGCTTTGAGGGCAACTTTATTGATCTTATTTTTTGTTTTTTTTAAGATGATTGGTACACACACATATCAAGAGGTTGAATAACATTCTAATAGTTGTTTTTGTGCACTCTTCATTAAAGAAGCCTTAGCTCTAAGAATCTCTCGTGCAATGTTCAATGAGAGAAAAAGTATTGAGAGCTTTAATGCTTATCAATGTATCCGAAGTTATCTAGTAGATTTGTCAATGCAAGAGTTAATTGAACTCGCTAAAGACTATGGCATCGAAGTGGGTAAAGCTCTTCGTTGAATAAAAAATTGGAGGTTAACCCTACACGCGGTTGATAATTTCCCTTTTCAGAATGTTTATGTGATAAATCAGTAACCAAGATTTGTTAAATGAGTAGGCACAACGTTCGTGTAAAAGCTAAATACCCGCATGGCTTCATAAAGAATTTATCCAAAAGTAAAATTGACGATCGACAAGAAAATCTTCATATGTTCACCAAAGTTGTCATGGAAAAGCAAGCTTTGAGAGAGAGGTACATAAAGCTAATGAATGATGCTGAAAGAGCCGTTGGCAGGAAAGAAGCTATTTACCTTCTTAGAGATGCTGAAATTATTTGGCAAAAAATTAATAGTTGAGATTTTCTCTTTTTTACTTTCTTGAGTTCAATAATTTTTACAATTCGATCGTATTAAAAAAAAGAAATTTCTAAATCACACAAGTTAGTATTTAAAGTGTTAACTCTAGTTATAGATCTTCATTATATTCAGTCATTAGTTCAATGAGATCATCAACTATTTCATCTTCATCTTGCCCAATGATAGTTTGGGTCCCAAGGTCAAAGGTAGATTTTAAATCAGAAAGTAATTCCCTATCTTCTTGGTTTAGAGGACTTGTTTTATCGAAGTTGTGCATTATTTATATTCAGAACGATCAAAGTTGATTTCAAGTTGATTAATGTTATTTGTAAATTGATCTAGCCCCCATAACTCTCCTCTATCAGAAGCTTCAACTATTGATTCGTAGAATTCAGGAATATGTGATGACATAGTTCTAAATGGAGATGGGTGAGATGCCCGCAGAAAGTTGGTGGAAATTAATCACCCCAAAAGAAATGAGAGCGGGAATGAACCAACTAAATGGAAGAAAAATTCTGATTTTAGATTTTGTATCTTCGGACATGGTTCAAAATCAATAAGTTTATAGTGCATTAAATATTCCTTTATCGAGAGAATGATTGGTTCGGTTCCCTATATAAAAAAGTCATCCAAAGAATCTTTTTATGTTTGTTGTTCTTATTGAAGATAATTAAACTTTGGTTTAAATTCTATAGCTCAAACTTCGTAAGTTTTAAATTCTGGTGTTGATTCATGAGGAACAGCTGTAATGGGAAATCCCACCGGCTCCAAAGAATTTCTTGGGCTTGAGTCTGTCGTATTTTTTCTGTACCTCTAATGATTGTTCCTCGTAAGGTTTGTCTAAAACTGCTTGTAGTTCCATTATGAGACCATAGTCGCCTTTCTCTGCCATTTCGTATGCTGGTGTGATGAGCCATTCCCTCCATGTGTATTTTGGATTAATGCGTTTCATTTTTGCTGATATTTTATTTTGATCACCTTTTTTAATTACGTGCTCCCGCCATCTTTGCAACCAACTGATCCATTTGGTCTCAATCTCTTCTGAAATTGGTAGATAGAAGCTATCTTTCAAGTCCTTAAGTTTTTTGGGGATACTTGAAAGTTTTCGGAAAAAGATTGTGTAGTCGACCTTTGTGTGAACCATGAGTTGTAGCATTTCATTTACTAGAGGTGCGTCATAGGTGACTAAGCCTAGTTTCTTTGTCCACATGTTCTCCATTTTCTGATTCATTACCGTAGTAAATCCATCGCGGATGATATCTAGCCTATCCAGTGCCTTTGCGTTGCCGGTAAGTAGAGGTCGAATCGCCCCCCAAAACATTTGATAATTTGCTTCGGCAGCAACTTGTTGGTTAAAGAAAGCAAAATGTTCACCACCTCCTGTCCAAGGTTGGAATCTAGGATCGAAGAGTTCGCAAAAACCAAATGGACCGTAATCGAGGGTGAAACCTCCTGCAGCGCAGTTGTCACTGTTGAAATTACCTTGGCAGTAGCCTATCCGCATCCAATTAGCTACTAATGATGTGAGTCGTTCTCGGAATGAATTTGCGAGCTCAACGACTTGATCGCTAAAGCTAAGGGTCGGATCAATTTCCTCCTTGTAATTTCTTACGATTAAGTGCTTCACAATCATCTCGAGCTCTTTCATTGCATCTTGATGCTCATTGTTGCGTACTCGACGTGCAAAGAGTTCTATCTGACCTACCCGTAAAAATGATGGCGCGACTCGTGTTGAGATTGCAGCTGGTGTCTCTACCAAGATGTCTGGATCGATTGAATTGGAGTCTTTTGTATACCAAGGCCTGCGGACTGTTTCAGATTTAGAGACATACAGTGTTAGAGATCGTGATGTTGGTACTCCGAGTGATTGCATATATTCCTGCGCTAAAAACTCACGAACACTTGAACGAAGCACTGCTCGTCCATCAGCCCCTCTACAGTATGGTGTTGGACCTCCTCCTTTCAGTTGCATTTCCCATCTTTTGCCATTAAAAAGACCTTCAAATACAGAAATAGCTCTCCCATCTCCATAGCCGTTACCTGTCCCAAATGGACATTGCTGAGTATATTCAGTTCCATAGATAGATAGTGCGTAACCGGTAGCCCATCCAAATGGTCGCATCGGTGTTGTCGCAGCACTTATGTCGCCGGAGAATAGACGACGAAAAAGCTCATCTAGAGCAAGTTCCTGACTCAAGCCTAACTCGTTAAATAATATTTTACTGTGAGCGACATATTCTGGCTTTGGAATTGCTGTTGGAGTAACAGGTACATAGTGACCAGAAAAGACCTCTCTTGTTAGGTGGTCGTCACCATCATCTGTTGCCTGAGGATCAGGTTCGAGAGAATCCAATAATGAGTAGTCAGCTTTTTTTGCAAACTCTGAGAAAGTTCTAGTTGTCTGCATAGCTTTAGTACTGCCCATTTAGATCTTTTTGTAGTTGGTTAAGTCTTTAATTTGATGATTCTTTCTTTTATATTTCTAGCATAGATTCGAAGCTTTAATGTTCTTAAAATTTTTGTTTTGTACTAGCCGATAAGTCTAAAAAATGGAGAGTAAATTTTGGATTCAGTTGTTCGTTGGGAAAGTTTCAAGACATAAAACTACAGGGCTAATTCAACTCAATGTAAAAAGTTAATTCGTGTCAGCTACATTTTTAAAGAACTCACAATAAACCATTAAATCCGACTCTTTTTCTGTTTTGAGATTTAGGTCTGAAATTGCTTTAGCTGTTTCAATTCTGTAAGCATACCAATCAAGGCAAAGATTTCTTTGTCTTTGTGTCTCAGAGATTACATTTGATTTTAAGGAACTGACTCGAGAAGTGTTCTTTGTACAGCCACTCATAAATACAGCAAATACAACAAGAGAAAGAAAGTGCTTCATCTTTTAATTAATTTCGTAAGTAACTAGTGATGACGGTTGAATCATAAATGTATCCAGCTTCCTCAATTAAAGGTTTTACTTCAGGATTGGAAAACATTGCGATTGATTTACCTTCTTCAGCCTGCTCTATAACAACGGCACTACTTGGATCATCTTTATTTATCCCTCTATAAAGAAAAACAATTTTTTCTTCTTTCATAAGTTGTTTGTTTTCTTCACTGTCATATACCGCTGCCCATTGTTCAAACGGAACAGAAATCTTAAAGTTGAATACAGTTGTTTCTAGAGCCAATTATTTGATTAGATGATCATGAGCCAAACGAACATTGCATATTTTTATATAAAATTCTGTCTCATTAATCATATCTTCAACTTCTCCTAACACAATTATGATTTTTTACTGTCATCACTATTAATTTTCTAAATGACTGATTATCTAAAAAGACCTCCTTTTTTCTTTGGAGTCTTTGCCTGAAGCTGTTCTTCTACGACTAATCTTGCTTTCTTATGAGCAATTTTAGATTCAACCATTGTTGTGATTGATATCAAAAATAAGCCTCCTATTCCAATTAATTGTTCGGCTTTTGTTGGCTCTGTATCACCATTTAAGATGGCTCCTAGAATGAACCAAGCTGTAGCTGCTCCTACAGTTGCAAAGTAAGGAATCCAGCGACGTTGGTAAAGGTATCCAGCACCTAAGCCAGGAAAGAAATTTAATGTTGTCGCTACCCATCCACTGGATGTAGCAAGAATTTGTTCCTTAGAGGGATTATCCATGTAAAACTCTAAAATCAAATTATGTCGATATCAATTGTTTTCTGTGGACTGAACTTGCTGTTGTGAGTTACACCACACAATTAGAATTTAGTTTCGATTTTTTTTCAAGCGGATGACCAGACTCGAACTGGCGACATTCAGCTTGGGAAGCTGACGTTCTACCACTGAACTACACCCGCAGATCTTTAAGTTAGCGAAGTTAAATGACTACCCTATCTTTAGACACTTTCTGAAATGAGAGTCTAATCAGTTCTTTTAATGCCCATATTTCTTTTTCTGCAGTCTTTTTCTATTTCTTTTTTGATCATCTCATAAAGCGCTAATTCTTCTGGATCTTCAGAACCAAGTCCATACCCCATCGTTGCAGCAATATAAATTTTGTGTTGTCTATGAGAACTCAGACTCATTAGCTTTTAAACATTAATCAACGTAATGGGATGAATCATCTTACCTAAGATGATAACTGCAAATGTAATTTTAATAAGTCATAGCGATCTTGAAGTTGATCAATATCTTATTAAGCAGAAATGATTTCTTTTTTTCTTGATCTCTTTAAAACTGAGTAAAAAGCTAAGACACTTATCGTTCCTGATGGACCTATAAATACATGCCATATTTGTTCGCCTGAACTTGAAAGTAGAATCCCAAAGAATGTAGTAAAGATTACTCCCGTGATGGGATAAATAAAGAAGACCCAATCTTTAAATCGGTTCCACCATTGCAATATAAGTAGAATACTTATTAATACTTGAATTAAAAGAGTTGTTGATTTGTCTAGTAACCAATAAGAAAAAACCGCGGCAATTATTAACAAAATATTGCTAGTTATGATCGACTTGTTTTTCGCTACTGAAATAGTAAAGAACGATAATCCAATAGAAAGAAATGAATAAAACAGCCAATTATATATTGATGAGTGATCTACATATATCCAATCCGTAGTCGTATGATCGAACATCTCAAACATTGAAGCAAGACCTAGTGAGATAAAGGCAAAAGGTGGTAGCAGAGGAAATCTAATTTGCTTGAATCTGTTTATGGACTTAATTCCAATAAGGATAGGGATGAGAAATGCTTGTAGATGTGCTAATAACAATAATGATCTGAAGGTCAATTAAGTTAATTTGGAGCTAATACGAAATTAGCAACTTTATTGAAATCTTCCTAATACAGGAACTAATATTTTTTAAAGAAACTTACCAATGATTGAAACCGGGTTAGTTGTTTAACAGAGGAAACCCGAGGACGGACTAGGCGAATATTTGGACGTTGACCGCACATTCCAAAAATAATTAAAATGTATTTCTAAATTCAAGCTAATACTAAGATAAAAGCAACAAGTTAATTAGTCAGAAGATATGTTCTTAATTCCTCCAGACTCACTTTCAAGATTATTGGTTGTAATGGTGGCGACAGTTGTTGAGAAAATGAATTTTTTTGCGGTTTTAGACCCTTTCATAAAAACCTTTATGCAAGTTTCACTTGTCATTGGAACATTGAGTCTTGCGGGTTTGGTTTTGCTACTTAGGAAAATTGAAAAAGATCATCCAGAACGTATACGTTGGAAGTAATGAGAAAAGAAAACCAATTCAACTCCGATTCGAATTATCCAGAAAACTTTTGGCCGAAAATATTAACTCTTCTCTGTATTGGGGCTTTTATTTATTGGGTAATGACTTCTCAAAATGCTGATAAAACTCTCGATCAATATCTTTTTGACCCAATTCTCAGACTATTTGACAGAATAAAAATCAATGATTTTTCGTAAATGATTAACAGACTTATTTCAAGTGAAAGATCCAAATGGATTTTTGTGATTGGTGTGGTTGCCATTGGTGCAGGATTCACAGCAAAGAATGTGATCTCCTATCCAACTGAATGTATGAGCGAAGAAGTTGTACAAGACTTTGTTACACCTAAAGGAACTACAAGCAATTTCGCCATTTTCTAGTTTTTTTTCCTCAATAAGTCAAAAAAGCCTCTACATTTGAAGAAAGAAATTTTAAAATGTTTTTCTTTAATCCATTTTGGCCTTTAACAGCTTTAAGAATCGCTTCATTAAAAGCAACTTCAACATTACTTTTACTTCTTTTAATTAAATCAAACCTTCTTCGTTTGAAAGGTGGACTGATAGGCGGACTCGTTGCACTTACACTTATTTCTGGATTAATTGTCTCATCAACAGTTGCTGGTGGAGCTGCTTACTACATTCTTCAAAATAAGAAATCAAATGATGATGAAGTAAACATGTCTGACGATGATGTAATTAATGCTGAAGCAGTTTCAGCTTGATTTCGTTTTGCAGTTACGTGCTAAAGATGGTTAATTGCTCATAATTTACTAATTGTTTTGAACACCTCTCTAACAAATTATCTTATGTAGTTTTTTATTGTTCAACTGAATAATTATGAAAAATAAAAATTAGATTATCGAACTATCTATTGGTTTATAAACAAATTTAGAATTTCATTTTTTAAATTGTCCATCGATTTAATAATCAGGTCTGCCCCTGCTTTACTCAACTCTGCCTCATAACTTAGACGTTTCTCTCGACTTGAATCTACATGTAAATGTGGGGGAGCAATAGCGATACTGATAAATTTCTGATCAGGGATCTTAATTCGAGCATTTATTACTGTTTTAACATCTGCAACAGTATCTCCAATATATGCAATTGGAGGGTTGGAAAGGCCTAAAGGATTTTTTGAAAGTTTAGAAGATAATGAAATAAAACCTGTTGGATCAGGTTTTTCAGGCGCTTCACCCATTGCAATCAAGGGAGCATAGGCTAAGCCAAGCCTCTGCTCTAAGACGAATTTCGCTGATGGTAATTCAGCTCCACTTACGAAACCCCAACCAATTCTTCGCTGAGTTAATTCCTTAAAAAGTGTTTGTTTGACTAATAAAGTTTCATCCTTAATAAAACCTGACCATTCACTAGAGTCATGGTTTGGATCTCCACCAAAATAAAAGTTTTCAAAGCATTCAATTAATATTTTTCTAGACGGAGCTGAAAAAGAAAGATTGTTTGTTTGTACATGTCTATTAATCATCTCTAGGCTCAAATCCCAATCATTGTTCCAACAGCCTTCACTTTTTATAGAATCAATATCTTCTATCGAGGGTCTCCACCCACTAAAAAAATTTACAGTTTCTTGGATAGCCAATCGATAGCTGTTTGTTACGTCACGAATAACCCCATCTATATCAAATAAAATTAGGCCAATATTATTCATCATTGAGTTTTTCTTATGATTAAATATGTTCAATGAAATTTATTGTTTAGTTGAAGCTTAAGTTCTAATTCACGATCTTTGAGACCTTTTTCATTTTTAATAATTCGATTACCGACCCAGGCAATTCCTATTCCAATGGTTGCGGGTATACCAATTACTGAAAATCTTGTAAGGCTTTGCATTCTTTTTGCTAGATAATAAAGAAGATTTGTTTGAGTCTTCTTTGAAGTTAACAAGCAATTTCAAAAATTAAAATATTAAGTGAATTTCAACTTGTTTTGGTTCTTCTTAAATCTCTCCATAAGCAGGCCATCAAATAGAAATAACCAGCCATTGCAATTATAAAAAATGATGTCATCAGCTTTGCTCTGCAGTGGACATTTGAAAAATTGAAGCAGAACTAACTACTAAAAGCATTCCGAATAGAATTATGTGATATGGAGTAAGCATGATAAAAACTTAAACACATAAAAAATCTAACCAACGAACTAAGTCGATGTTGTAGTGCAATGCGAAGTTTTTTGGGGTGGTTACACCAATATTTGAGAATATGAGGTAAAACCATATTGAATAAATTGGAATGTAATGGTTGGTTTCCTTTTCTTAATACTAAAGCCAGTACTCTTTTTGATGTTGAAAAAATTTTTTAAGAAGCAAATGAAAGCTTTTATTATCAGTGCAATTGAGTGGCTAGTTCTTCAAACAGACAATGATTTAGACGATAAGATTCTTGCGAAGGTGAAAAGTGGAATGAAATTGGGTGTCGTTTGATCAAATGCTTAAGCAAGTGGTAAATGGATTTACAATATTGACTCCATGCAAAACATATTTATATTTTTGTTGTTAGGTGACTCTAAACTATGACTGAAAAATGTGAAACGAAGTGGTCACCCACTGAAGATCAAATCGATAACATCATTATTCCAGCAATGCAGGGAACAGCTCAGCAATACGCTAAGTATGCTAGTGAACTCCAATGTCCTCCTGCATTTATCGCACTAATGCTTCGAGATATTGCTGATACTTTTGAAGAAAATGCAACAATAGGAGACAAAGGTTGTGATTGTTGTTAAACCACCTTCAATTCGTCTACCAATCAAAAGTCAGCAAGTTAACTATCCAGTTATACCAATAAGGTATTTTGTTTGATACTTTTTTATTTGCCTATTAAGCACAAGTAACGAGGAATACCCGAACTTTTTGTGTATTGCTTGCCTTGTTCCTCGCATTGAGACATGTTTTTCATTTCTATTTTTTCTATTCCGTAAGTACTGTTTTGAAGGATCAACCAAAAACTTTCGGCTTGTACATTCATAGCTGTCAAAAACATAGCCGATAACAAAAATAATAAATTGCGTTTCATAGATCTTCTACTAATGTCCTACTCTATCCAGAATTAATTCACGTTTTTGGAGGGATTTCCTCTTTTGCACCCGAACTGGTTAGCCCTACCTGAACCGACCTTTAAGGATAGATTATTCCTAGTTATGTTCCACGTAATTGATTCAAATTTAAAAACATTTTAGCAATGACAGCAATTAATAAAATTATTGCCGCTAAGCTTTTAGTTTTAATAAACCTTCCTGTTTTGCTTTTAATAGCAGGTGTTTACCAAATAGGTTCTGCAGTAATAGTTTAATTATTGTTTTAGCTAAATATTGTTTCTAGTTATGGCCAAATGGATTCCGTCCCAAAAGCAAAAGTCAGGTTTAATAAGTAGAACATTCGAATTTTTTATTGATGAGTTAGCTGAATTGCAGGATGAACTTGATTGCCCAGATGAATTCATATGTGATTTCCTTGAGGTTGTTAAAAACCGTTGGTCACCAGATAGTTGTCATTCAAAGGCTAGGCAGCATAAAAGAGATAATCCAAGCTCCTACTGAAAATGCAAAATGAAAGTTGGCTTGTGAAAAAAGATCGAGTCTGGGCAATGAGGTTTTTAAAAGATAAACACCCTGATGAAGACGGAACTACATACATAAGGGTTCACTACGCTAGCTGCAGGCTCAGATTCCTACACGGCATTACTCCTCATGTTCAATTACATGAAAGTGAGAAGCTAACTTATGAAAAAGCAAGAGACCTATGGAGGTCGTCAGTGGAATCAGAATGGGAAGTCTCTAAGAAACCCTTATGGGAGACCTCTTAAAGCTTAAAAAAATTAGCAGAATTCTCTTTTAAGTTGATATTTAAGAAAAAATGATTTTGAAATTTGAGTATATACCACTAGATAGTTTTGTATCCAAATGAACTACACGTTCCATCCATGCATAACATAATAGTTTTTGTAGCAACCGCTACCAAAACGTTCAACTCGTTTTATTGCGAGCCGCATCTCGATTTAAGCCAAGGAACGGGGACTTAAATCAACATTCGGAGTATGGATGATGACAACTCTTCTATATCGTGGACAAAACTATGTCCAGCACAAAGAGCAAAAAGCTCAAAAGGATTGTGTTGAGCTGACTTACAGGCGTAATCACTACAACACATGCAGAAGCGATGCTAAGTCTGAGCTAAATTCCCAATTGGCTTATCGCGGTCATCGCTATCAACATTAGTTTGTTAACTCTTTTTATTAGGCCCTGCTAGGCAGGGCTTTTTTTTGCTTAGATAATTCTTGTTTGGTTGAACAGCTATTAACACGTACAAAGTTTATTTTTGTTAGCCCTCATAAATTTTGCATGTAGATGCTGTTGGATGATTACTACATTCTTTTTCCCAAAACTCATCTCTACTTTCATTGGGAACCGTGTAAGAGAAATCATGCATTGTTCGAATATCACTTAATGCATTTTTAATTATGTTCAAAGGAGTTTTTAGTTTCATAACCCTCCATATCGGTATATAGATGTTCTAATCGATATTGTTAAATTTATACACCTCGGCTTTTACTCAAGTAAAATTAACTAGTAGTCGATTAACGAATCAAGGATAAGAATTATAGGAGTAGAGGCTATGGTTAAAGCTTTACCATGTTAAGTAAATATAGTCTGTGGTTATTATCAGTCAAAAATCAATTGATTGTCTCATTTTCTAAATTGTTGTGTAGGAATGAAAAATCTTTGATTGAACCATGGTAAACGCATTTGACATCTATTTACCAATCTGGATATAAGTAATCGTCGCCTATGGGCTCTTAATAGAATTGACCAACTTCAATTCCATAAAAATATTTTGATAGTTTGGCGAAAAAATTTTGCATTTAAATAAAATAACGGTCTGTGCAGACTCAGACCGTTAATGAACTACTTCTTTCCTATATAAATACATTATTATATTTAGCGCGATAGTGAGGAATACCCAAATAATTTGTTTGAGGACAAGCTTAGTTTGTATTAATCGGAATAAGAACTGATAAAGGAAGGCGGCTCAAATTTTCTTTGGAATTTAAATAATGTATTTACTTTATTTTTTAAAAAGGAACCAAAACCCAAATCAATAAAAATATATAGAAATAGGGAATAGCAAAAAACCACATAGAAAATCAGATGACATATGAATGTGTCTATGAGATTAGATTCTTTTTCATTAGTTGTTTGTTCTTCAACATCTATCTTGGGCGACTTAAAATCACTTATTGAATTAGTAGCTATTGACTCAACCCAGCCAAACTGAGCTAGTTCTTGATCGATTATTTTTAGCGTTGAAGTCATAAATAAGAATAATTTTCAAATATTTATCTTTTTATCGTGTTAAAAATCATGTTCTAGGCCAACGTTACATTTTTTAGTTATTTATCTAATTTTGCTTGAAGACGAACACATGATTCCAGTTAATTTCTTCCATTGCATCTTTGAACTGCAAGCATGTTTGCATCCCCATGATTCTTTTCTGATCTCCAAATCTTATTTGAAGTTTGACCAATACAAGCAACTTCAGCTGCATTCTTTATTCCTACTGGTACTTGAGTTAAAGCTAAGATCATTAAGGCAAAACCTGTTCCAGGGGCATGAATATTTAACCGAAAGCTTTTGAGCCAATTTTTCTTAGGCATTGATCAAATCATTTTTAATAATCCTTTATAGCTAATTTTGTTATGTATGCTTGAGTTAAATGAAATGTCTCAAAAGCAAAAGACGAAAATTTAATTAAAAATGTTATTTCCAGAAATAGAACCTAAGGAACAAGGGATATTGAAAGTGAGCCCTCTACACTCAATTTACTGGGAAAGAAGTGGCAATCCAAATGGATCCTCTGTCTTGATTGTTCATGGAGGCCCCGGGGGTGGAAGTAGTCCTTCTTATAGAAGATATTTTGACCCAAAGAAATTCAATATCGTTCAATTTGATCAAAGAGGATGCGGTAGATCTTCTCCTCATTCAGAGTTAAAAGAAAATACGACACATCATTTAATTGAAGACATTGAAAAATTAAGACAACTCTTGAAAATTGAATCATGGCATGTCTTTGGGGGCTCATGGGGCTCAACATTAAGCTTGATTTATGCCATTCAACACACGGAAAAAGTTTTAAGTCTTACTCTTAGGGGTATATTTTTGTGCAGAAAAACCGAATTAAGTTGGTTCTATCAAAAAGGTGCAAGTGAGATTTTTCCTGAAGAATTTGATCTTTATCAGTCTGTTATTCCGCAAAATGAGAGAGGCGATTTGATTAATGCTTTCTATAAGAGATTAACCAGTCAAGATAGGTCTGAAAGAGCCAAAGCGGCACATGCTTGGACGAGATGGGAAATGTCAACAAGCTTTCTCATGCCAAAAGAATTATCCATTAAAAAAGCTGCAAATGATAATTTCTCAGATTCTTTTGCGCGTATAGAATGTCATTATTTTGTTAATAACATTTTTCTAGAGGAAAATTATATTTTAAAAAACATTACTAAGCTAAAAGATATTCCTGTTTCGATTGTTCAGGGAAGATATGACGTGGTTTGTCCCATGAGAAGTGCATGGGATCTTAATAAATCATTGCCCTCTTCAAAACTTTATGTAATCGATAGTGCAGGACACTCAATGAAAGAGATTGGAATTTCTAAAAAATTAATTGAGTTGACGAATGAGTTAGCTAATTCCTCCTCTAACCTCTAATTTTCAGTAGCTGTTACATGATCTTAATGATATTTAATTAATCCTACAACCATTAAAAATTAAAAGAAAATCGTTTAAATCCACTCATAGATTTAATCTTGCTTGCTGTCTTTTTTTAAATCGCCAATAGCTTTTACTGGGAACTTCATACCCTGTCTCCATACAGCTGTAATGATTAAAGCAATAAAGGCAATAATGGGTATGAATCTAAGTACTTCCATCGTTGATGGTTCCGCAACTAATGATTTAAAAGGATCACTAAGAGATACGGGAACGACCTCGTATGAATTTGCTAGTTCATTTAGATCTACTTGCATTTTTTTTTTTTTTTGGAGAGATTATTTCTGAACCTTATAAAAAAAAAATGCGTATTTTCTTTTGACTCGTTTGTTTGTGATTTGTATGTAAAAAATATACCTGAACAAGTAAATAAAGCTAATCCTTTAGGTGATTTTAGGTTTATTAACCCGCTTCCTTTGACTTATTGATACTCTGATAAATTCATATTTGCACATCTTTTATTATAGATATTTTATTTGGTCAACCCGGAAAAGAGAAAGAACCAAGTAAAGATAATTATATTTAGTCCAACTGTTAAAGATATTGCGATCACTTTATAAGTGTTTCCAACTTCCTCAGATTCTTGATTGAGCTTTATTCTTTTCATTTCGCTTCTTTGTCAATAAACTTCTGATTCACTCTCTGACTATAGCTATAGGATGAGAGGTGTCATTTCCCTTTTGCTTAATAACATGAATCTTTCTTTTGACACGGCTTAGATTCTTTGCCCATTAAGTTAAAACCAGTTCATGGTTACTTCATGAATTTTATATGTATTAGGAGTATTTGTATTTAAAGTGAGGATTACTGGTTTGGTGAAAAGTGCATGATAAGCATTTAGTTGATCCGGTCTCTTTGAGTCGGATTTGAAAGATCGATATCTATATACCAATTTTAATTGGCTATCTAAAATAAAAAAACAAAACCTAGCTTTAGCTTTAAAATTTATTTTTATTAAGTTTGTGTGTTTTGCACTTGATTCAACGTCAATGGATTTATTTACTGATTGATAAAAATTTTTTAGGAGCTAAAAATGAATAGTTACTGATTAATATGAACAGATCTCAAATTGCGGCCCCCCCGTTTCTAAAAGGTTCTACTGAGGTTAAAATCATTGAACGAAGTTGGGGCATTGAAAGGTGCTACGTAACACCGGATGGGGAGAAGGTTTGCACACCAGCTCCGTTTTTAACAAATCATCGAAACCTAGATTGGACTTGCTTTGCTTAAATAGTTTTCTAGTCACAAATAATTTAATAACTGTTCAAATCGAATTTTGATTTTGAAATCTTTGCTTTATTTTTTCTTAATCCGTCTTCTCCTTCTGACATCAGAAGAATTGATGCAAAACCTGTTATTAATAAAATCCCAAACATTATTACGTGATAAGGAATTAACATTTTAATTTAACTTTTTTTTGAATTTAGCTACTACCACACATCGTATGTTGTAGTGCAATGCGAATATTTTTAGGGTAGTTTCACCCATGCATTAAATTTTTTGTTGATCTTAAAATTCAAGTATCTGAAATATCCATCAACACTATGAAATTGTTTACTCCATTCAGCATTCCTAAGTCTGATATGACAGCTCTGCCGAAACGGAAAAACAAAGCTACATCCAAAAAGTCCCATTAAAACACCAACAACGTCTATGGTGCATTTGTACTTTTAACTTGTTTGCTGTTATGAAGCGAGATGGTTGGATTAGGAAAGTAAATGGAATATGGATACTTAGGTTTAGATATGATTGGGAGAGCTGGGATCAAAACCCTAAGGTTTGGATTGAGAGGGGAAGGCTTGAATCAAATGGACCCCCGCTTTTAAAAAATCGCAAGAGGATGAGAAGAGGTTTGGCAATAAAACTATGGAGGAAATTATTGTCAACTGGATGGAGACGTATTCCCCCACAGTGGGATTAATAATAAAACGATGAAGTTCTTATTATTTTCAAGTTAAATTAGCTTTTATACTTTATCTTTTCCATTTCAAAGGTAAAATCTGTCCAACATTTGATTTCGCAGACTACTTAATGTATAGATTTTGAACATCTCATCACTATTTAAAAGTAAATTCATTAGGTTGGATTTTCAAATAAACAAATAATCATGACATCGGACATTGAATACTATAAGCAACTGTCTAAAAAAGTTAGTACAAAGCAAGATAAAATTAATTTCTTTGATCAAAATCAAAAGGCATTTTACGTAGATATTTATTCTGATAGTTGGTCAAAGATGATGCTGGAATATGCTAAAGCAGAGAATCTAAGTTCAGAGCAATTAAATAAAATTGAGGAAATGAAATGGATTGAGATGCCTGAACATCTTAAGCTTTTTGCTTATGATTTCTGTATTCTTAATGGATTTGTTTTTACTGGAGTAGGAAGTAAATAATACTGATTATCTTTCGATTAAAAAATATTTAGGCGCTTGTTCATTTGATTGATTTGCCACTTGTCGTTTTAAGTAGATTGATTTTTTTATTGTAATTGCTCTAGTAATCCGTCAGATGCCTTTTGCCTCTAGGTTCATTGAGTCCTAAATAGTGCACGTACAAAGCTTTTTAATTTTTTAGAAGATGCAATTTATGTTTTCTTTTTCGTCCTTTTGCTTTTTGGCCCAAATCCGTCTTTAAAGTCCGAACCGGATTTGTTAAACCAAGCCAAGAAGACGGCAATAGATGTTCCAATTAAAGCAGCAATAACCCATTGAGATATTTCATCCATCAGCAAAAAATTTTTCTTCCAGTAGCTGAGTAATAGTAGCAAGTACCATCAGCGCCAATATAAAACATACGGTTTTTGTATTTTGACTTTGAAAATTGTTCAAGTCTTCTTTCATGCATATCGAAGTTTTTTGTATTTAACTCTGGATTTCGTTCTCTTTGTTCATTGGTTCCCTCTTCTACATTCCATGCCAATTTTCTTATGAGCCAAATTGTGGCAATAAAAAAAACAATAACTAATAAATCCATTTACTTTGCAAGAGAAAAGTTGCTAGCAATAGTCTCTCAACTCTCTCCATTTATCTAGCCCTGCTTGAAGATTCTCTATTTCAGTTTTAGAACCATTTGTTTTAAATGCTTTAATCAACGACTCTGTAGCTTCGATTCCATAGCTAGCAGCTTCTCTTTGCCTTGCACAAACTCTGTCTCTGGATCCATCTTTTAAATCTATCTCAATTTCTTTCAGTATGTTGCTTGCTTTCTCTTGTTTTTGATAAAAATCTCTTAAATACATCTCAAATTCCGACTCAGCATTAGCTGATATGACTGAAGAAAATAAGAGAACCAAGGATATTAATAATAAAGGAAATAAGCGTTTCATATTTTCATAATGGCGATCTTGCTAATCTTCACAACCTATTTATATGCAATGTTATATGGGGAACCCGAACACGCAGCACGTATCAAACATTTAGATGATGTATATATGAAATCAAATCAATTTTACCTCTCCGTTTTTTCACGTAAACCATTAGAAATGTGTTTTCTTTTTATTTATTGTGCTTCATTAGCATGCTTCGCTAGTTGATAGATATTTAGATGAACTCACCAAATGAACTATTTCAAAAACCCTTGGCAATGACATTTGCATTTTTGGTTTGTACTTTCATTACTGATTCTTTGGTGGGTAATTTAGTATGAAGATACCTTCGATCAGTTTAAAAAGAACACTTGACGTGACAATGAAGGACGCTTTCCGAAGGATAAAAGAATTAGGTGGGAAAGACAGTCAAGCATTAAGAGAGGAATACAAAGAATGGATAGACGCTAGTGAAGGCGGGAGTAAACACCCTCATGTTCTATATATGAATCAGATGGAACCGAAAAGTTAAATAGATCATTAAAAAGGGGCTTAAGTTGCCCCTTTTTAATCGTCTGACAATCTGAATTTACTAGTAGTGTTTAGATTTTAAGCAGCTAACAATTCTTCCTCCACTGGTAATGTTTGAGTTGTTGACTCATCCAATTCATCACTTCCCTTTATTTCCAGAGAAATAACGTCTCCTGATTCTAGACTCGGCTCGACATTTTGCTCAGAAGCTATTTCCAGATTGGTTTCCATTTTTACTGACGAGGTGATTTCAGATAGAACCACTTGTGCTAACTCAGCTTCTTTAACAACTTGAGACCATGGGTTAACTGTTGCTGCAATGAAGTCCCGATTTGCTTCTGTTTTGTTTCCACGGGTGATGAGTAAGAAAGGAAGGGCAACGGTAAACAGACAGAAAATGGCTAGGAAAAAGTTGGCGATGGCCATTTCTCTACCAGGTTCAAATGCTGCTAGAAGCATAAAAAGAAAAGCAATTTGTATAAAAAATCACTTACTTTTTACGCTTAAGCCATACCTTCGCAAACAAACTTAATCGAAAAATTTATTATGTTCAAAATCAATGACTTTTCAGGGGTATTTAAATTGATTTTTTGTATGTCAGTTAGTGATGTCTCTTTCTGTCATTAGACGATAAGCAAAATCATCAACTCTCTTCTGATTCACACCATTATCTCCAATTCCTACTCTTGATTCTGATCTGACTTGAATAATACCTTTTTCTGGAATTGCTTTGAGCAGTAGATCATCGGTATATCTTCTCCATTTTGTCTTCGCTTCAGCATGAATAAATGAATCAGTCTTTTCAACTATTTTTGTTCTGGCTGTTTCAGAAACTATTTTGGTTGCTTTCTTAAAAGCATTTTCTAAATCATTTACTTTAAAGTCTTCTCTCACGCAGTGCGTTACGACAACACACTCTGGCAGATCAGTTATTATTGCATTTGCTTTATGGGGGGTAATTGTGAGAAGAATAAGAATTGAAAAGAAGAAAGTTAAAAATTGATTAATCATTGATCCAAAAGATCTAGTAAATGAGTTTAAAAACAATACAAATGAATATATCCTAGGTAAAAATTAAATGTGATTTAACTCTACGATTTTTAGGGTTTTATGGCTTGAGAATTATATCTATCAAAGCTGTAAAAAAGAATTATGGATAATTATTGATAAAAAGACTTTTCTAAACCCATCTGAGCATTTTTTTAACTTGCTAATTCATTTCCCCATTCTTTGTGTTTTCTATCTAAATCTACTATTGAATTTTTTTGAGCATTAAGTATTAGTAAGCGATGAACTAGCTCGATTTTGGTTTCAGTTACCTCTTCTGAGTAAAACTTTAGAGGTTGTTCTCCAAGCAAATTGTCGCCGCTCATTAAATAAAAATTTTAAATCATTGGTTTTTTAGGACGAAATAAACTATAAGCATTGGTTTTTAAGGTTTTTTTTCTTTTTGCGTTACATCACTCTTGCTGGTTGTCCCTACCTTTACCATCCATTTAGCAAGAGTAGAAGTGGTTAAAATTTAGTTAGGTAATTTTTCCCTTTTATCGCTTTTCCTCCTGGCGGGTTCATACCAAGCTAGTTCTTCAATTTCTGTTTGATTTAGTAATGCATCCTGTTTTTCACTCTGAATTTATAGGTCTTGATTGGCCCATCCTTTTTTTTGGTCACATCATTATGTTCTGGTCTTTAACTGTAAGACTTGATTGGTCTTGGATTCCGTTAACGGATCATGAGAAACTATGCGGCTCTAAAGGTGATGCATATCGAACTCAAGTGAGTTTATTGGAGAAAACTTTTCAAAATAGCTAAGACCAAATGAAATTACTTCTTGTTTTACCAATATCCTTTTGCTTTTTATTTCCCACAAAAACGCAAGCATCAAGAACTGATCAAGTTAGTTCCGTTTGTGAAAGTTTTGCGGCTGGTAAAATTGATGCCGCAAAAACCTTAGAGGCTTTAGATCTAAATATTGATGATTTTTCAATAGGCGTGAATAATACTGCAAAAATAATTTGTTCGTAGTTTTTGAGTTCTTTTTATTATTTATAGCTATTACATTTAGATAATTATTGATCTTTGACTAAGAAATTGTGGTTGTAAAAAAAGTTGATGTTTATCCAAATAATATAGACTTCAATACTTCTGTATATTATTTATTCTTCCTTTAGTAATACTACTTACACGAAGTAGATCAAATATTCTTTAGGAACAGTATTCTTATCTGATTTTAAATGGATAGCGCATAATGAAACAGATTTATACACTTGTGAAATAATAGTTCTGTATGCAATGCACTGATGTGAAAATGCATACCCAAGTAAATGTAATTTCTAATTTTACTTAATTTTCATTCTCACTAAACAGATATGAATATCGCTCAATCATCGCCTTTGTATGAATATTGGAATTCTGCTCAAGACGATAACGATGAAAAAAAGAGATTGTTAAAGCTTAATTCAAAGGAGCCTGCTTCTAACCTTTTTAGGAACGAACCCTACAAATGGGAGAATCTCTATCAAAGTGTTCTTAATAACGTTATTAGCGGAGATGATTCATCAATAAAAGGATTGATGGTTTTGTTATCTACAATCAGTACAAGGGAGAAAGATATAGCCCTTGACTCTCTAGAGGCTTTGTTAGATAAGCGTATAATTAACAAATTGAGAAATGAAAAATATCAGGATATAAAGTCTAGTAAAAATCTTTATACTGCCTTTAGAATATTGTTGACTATTTTTATCAATCCATATGATTTAGAACTTAAAAAAGAACCAAAACATCTTTATGAGAAAACAGGAATGTTTTTTTATAAATTTAGAAAGATAATTTTATTAAATAAGTGAGATTTATATCTCTTGTCAAACATTTCAAATCTATTAAATTTAAATCTTAGAGAAGGATAACTATTGGAGAGAAAATTTTTCTATTAATTTTCTAAGTTGTTCTGTTCGAGAGTTTTTTTGTGGTCTGGCATCATCAAGTACTGCTGCACAACATAATTGCCATGATGAACCATCTTTTAATTTCAATTCTTTAGAAATATTGACTGGAGCAGAGGTCAAGGAAGTTATTTCATCGATATGCTCGAGGGTCTCCCATAGTTCACTCTCCAAGAAATCTAGTTCAACTTTTGAGAGGAGGTTTGTTGCTATAAAATCTTTGATTAAATCTGTAAGCTCTAAAGACATTTTTCAATTTAATGTAATCGACAAAACCATAGGTTTAATGGAAAGAGCAGTTAGTAAAAATTTATTTGATTTTGAGGATAGCACTTATTTAAATTATTTTTTTACGAGCTGATTTTCAAATTTTATTCTTAAAGACATAACTCAGATAACTACAATATATGAAAGAACTCACTTCCTTAAAGAAAAAATGAGTATGGAGATTACAACTGAATCTGCAAAAAAGGCGCAAAAGGAAGCTGAATGGGCATATAACAAAGCAATGGAAAAGTTTTATTACTCAATGTTGGAGGTTGTTTTCTTAAGGATTAAAAGTCACCTGTCTACGGATGGGCTAAAGAAAGTGGTGGAGATAGATAAAAAAAGAGCTAACAACGAAAATTTGGGAGTTGAATTTAGTCAAAAAACCTGGTCGGTATTAGCAGAAGCATGGACAGATGCAGAAGGTTTGGCGATGACTAAGATCGCTGAACTTTATGGGCTGGAGATATCTGATTTGGATATATCCAAAATTCAAAAGCTTGATGGTAATGATAGTTCTACAAAATGCATTACATCAAAATAACTTTGATGTACATTGAATCTGCTGAATATCTTCACCGATCGATTTGAAGTTACAACAATTAAAAAGGTTCTTGAAAGAAAGAAAAAAGCTACTCAAAAAGAAATATCTTAAGGAACTTGTTGAAAAACAACCAAACTAGCTTTGACTTGAATGGGTGGTATTTATTCCTATGTCGTATTAGTCTAGGTATATGACATATTATGCAAAGTCAAATTATATTCAATACGATGAGTGGTTTGATGACAACATTGATCCGTGCGAATTAGAGTATGAGAAGGAAAAAAAGTTCAGTGATTCTGTTCACGAGAAATTTTATAAAATGTCAAATCATAATTTAATTATCGGTGGATCGGAGTCCGTTGCAGATTTAAATAAATCTGAAAGATGCTCAGGTGGTTTTTGCTCATTAACAGATGATGAACTCAAGCAACTTTAATCAAATGTAAATTAAGAAAAATATGAATTTGAATGATCATTTTTTTATTTATTTAGAAGCGCTTACTTTTATTCTATTGTCTAAAATGTTTCTCCTTTTGTATAGAAGCAATAAATGGTTCCAACGTTCTAGAGCTTTATCTAAAAAAGATGATTGAATTATCTATATGAAATATCTATTATTATTTACTGTCTTTTTGGGCCTAAGCACTCCTTCGGGAGCAGTTACAACCCGAATGTTTAAAGTTCTAGATACTTGTGCAAGATATAGGTTGAAAGAGAAAACTGCTTTAGTCGCAATAAAAGACCTTAAACTCAAATATGAGGGTAAAGATGAAAGTGAGGCAGAGCTGTTTATCAAGTTGTATTGCTCGGTTTTTACGCCAAATGAAAATGTAGACTTTTAATTTATTTATGAGTCGTTTACTTGTTCTTCAGCATTTAGAACGCGAGCGCCCCGGATTGTTTGTCAACCTTGCTGAGGAAAGAGGATTTAGTGTTTGTACTTTTCGTTTGGATCTAGGAGACTCTCTACCAGAACTTAGGAATGGAGATTTACTTTTGGTGTTGGGTGGACCTATGGGTATAAGAGACATTGGTACTTCAACTTATCCATGGCTTGTTGAAGAAATTGGTCTAATAAAAGAAGCCTTAAATCAAGGCGTTGGGTTGATAGGAGTATGCTTGGGTGCTCAACTTTTAGCCTATGCAGCTGGTGGTGATGTTGAAATGATTCAGGATGAGGTATCCCATCAACCATTAGCTGAAATAGGGTGGGACAATATCTTTCCTCAATCACTAGAGGATAACTTTAAATTGACAAGACTTTTAAGACATCCTTTCCCTGTTTTGCATTGGCATGGAGATAGAATTTTATTGCCTAATTCTGCAGAGCTTATTGCTAGTAGTTGTAGATGTAAGGAGCAATTATTTAGTATTGGTCCATTAGCTTATGGGATGCAATTTCACGTTGAGATTGACGATGAGATGGTTGATACGTGGATTTCAGAAGATCATAAACTTATTTCTTCAGCATTAGGGGCAGACGGTCAATCCATTTTAAAACAACAACAAAAAGAATTTGGTCATAAAACATTAGATTCTAGATTAGAGTTTTTAAACACTTTATTTGACCTATTAATCTAAGTAAGATTTTTAGCCGCTTAAATATTTACTAAAATGATTGATGACTTCACACTTGCGCAGTGCAGAAAAGATAGGGAGGTTCTTCAATTAAAAATTAAAAATCTTGAGCATGGTATTAATGAAGCCGAAAAAATGATTGCTGAGTCAAATATGAATGATGAGGCATTAACTTTTTTAAGAAGGAAAGTCGCAGAATCTAATCAGGATTTAGCAATTCTGTATTTAATTCACTAAGTAATCTTCATTGGAATTTTTTATTGAAAATCGACTTTAAGATCTTCATAAAGTGAGTAAGCCGTACCCGACCGTATCTTTCACTTAAAAAATCCATACTTTACATTACTTCACATCAACGCAATTCCAGTAATGACAAGTTCAACCTCATCTCAAGTAATCACTGAGTACGGCAAGCAAAATATCTTTGGCCGTGAAACACAGCCTCAGCTTGTAGAGGACTACACCAGTTATCCAGAAGAAGCAGAAAAGACAAATGGCCGTTGGGCAATGATCGGAATGGTCAGTCTTTTGGTTTCATACTTCACAACAGGTCAAATCATTCCTGGAATTTTCTAAACCAATAACTACTAACAAGTAACTACTAAAACAATGCAACCATCTAACAAAACGATCTTAGAAAGAAGCATCGGCAGACCAGCCATGATGGCATTCGTTCTTCTAACAGGTATCTACCTAACAACCGGTCAACTTATCCCAGGTGTCGTTTAATGACTACTCAAAACAACAGCAACAGAAACATCGATCCTGAAAAGGTAACAGCAGAAAGGCTTAACGGCTATGCAGCATTATTTGGATGCATTGCTCTAGTCGGTGCTTATGCCACAACCGGTCAAATCATTCCAGGTTTCGTGTAATGAACAAAGAAACTAACTACTGGAAAACAGCAGAGCAAATGAATGGTCGTCTAGCGATGATGGGCTTCTTTGCTGCAGTGATTAACTACGGAATAACAGGTTGGATCATTCCAGGAATTGTTTAGTCCTTAGTTTTATAACTAATAAAAAGGCCTCTTCTCTGTCATTACGGAAGAGGCTTTTTTAATGGTTTTTTGTTTGATTAGCGCGTGATTAACGCAATGTAAATTAATTCAGTAATATTGATGATTATCAACTGGATGTAGTTATTACTATTTGATTCTTGTATCTAGGATCAATATATTTTCTACTTTGCAACTACCATTAAGCCACTCTCTAAACTCTTGAGCAATTGCTAGTCTTTCCCTTTTAGGTAGCTTTTGGGCTCTAATTAAGAGCAATGTCATTGAATCTGCAATCAGCTCTTCAACATTTGGCTTTTCTTGCATTTACGACTATTTACTATTTCTCTTTTAAATTATCTATCTTGTTCAATGATTACTTCAGACGTAAGGATATAAATAGAATTTACGAATACTTAACCATTAAGAAGGAAATATAAATTAGTCGTTCCACAAAGTCATATCTGACTGGCCTGAAGATCTTTGCATCCACGCTACTTTCCATTTCTCATCAATCTTTTTAAAAATAGAAGTTACTGTAGGGAGGTCATCATTTTGAGTCCCTTTATAAGTAAATTTTGAACCTAGGGTGAAAACGCACATTGCAGCATTTGAACCTAAGAGTTCAAATTTGTGCACCTTTGTGACTTCTGCGCTTTGTAATACAAGATCTCCTGAGGACCACATCTCTTGAAAACCTTTCGCGTCAATGGGATTTCCGCTTGGTCTTATAAATAAAAAGTCGGGGGTTGCATTGTCCAAAAAGAATGATCCCATTCTCTCTGTTGAGGCAAAGGCTTCTAGGATGGACAGGATTTCTTCTTTAGAAGACATTGATCAATTAAAAACAATAAACTAGGATTACAGAACTGCTCAATATTGGATGTTTTCTTTGCTATCTTTTATTGTTGTGCTAACAATATGATCCAACCCTTTCTATGGAGAAATAGTAAAATAATTGATTTTAACAAGAAAATTTAGGCAGCTTGTTCCGATAAGTCATTTGCGAAAAGAGATATAATTTCACCTTTTGGTGTTTTATAAACTCTCTCTACAATTTCGCCTTCAGTAACGATTACTTTAGTATTTATTGAACCTGAGGGCAATGTCTTAATAGCTGGTACTAGAGCTTCTTTTAAATCTGGGAACTTATCCAAATCCTTGAAGTCTTTAATTTTCTTCTTGGCAACCATTCCAATAAATAAGTCGAAGTTATTCCCCCCTTATTAACTAACTTTTCTCCACTCGTAAAGAGCTTGTATGGCTAATTAGCAATTTATAGGATTAACGTGAAAAATTAGATATGGTTTTTGGATTAGGAATTGCTTTTTTAAGCTTGTTTTCGTTGTTTTCAAACGGTTCTACCTAATGTCCACAATCAATATCATTGCAGTACTCAAAAGTAGTTATCCAAAAATTACTTGTTGTGGTAGAAATATCATTCTTCTATCTTATTGAGTCGAAAAACAATCGCGAATGATCAATTGATTTTATCAATCAACAAAAAGCGCTCTGTTGTACTAAGAATAATTTTTCCCTTTCAGTGTCTCTGTTAATTTCTACTTCTTTTTTTTATTATCAATTCTGTTTAAGAGATATTATATTAATTTATATTTTTGACCTATAGATATGATTATGAACGTTTTTCCAAAGAAAATAATGCTTTTAGGTAGCGGAGAATTAGGTAAAGAGGTGGCAATCGCAGCAAAAAGATTAGGTTGTTATGTTATTGCATGTGACAGATATAATGATGCGCCAGCCATGCAGATAGCTGATCAATTTGAAGTATTAAATATGAATAATGGTAGTGAATTAAAAGAAGTGATATATAAATGTAATCCTGATATAATTATTCCTGAAATTGAGGCTCTTGCAGTAGATGTATTAAAGGAAATCGAAAAAAAAATAACAGTAATACCAAATGCTAGAGCTACTGCGATAACTATGAATAGAGATAAAATAAGAGATTTAGCTGCTAACGAATTAAATATAAGAACTGCAAAATTTAGTTATGCGATGAATCAATCCGAGCTTAATTTTTGTGCAGATGCGATTGGTTATCCGTTATTAATTAAGCCAGTTATGAGTTCTTCAGGTAAAGGACAAAGCTTAGTTAATAATAAAAATGATTTAGTCCAGGCTTGGGATTTGGCTATTGAAAAATCAAGAGGTAAATCAAATAAAATTATATTAGAGGAATTTATTGATTTTGATTTAGAAATTACTTTATTAACTATTAGACAATTTAATGGTAAAACATTATTTTGTGAACCGATAGGACACGAGCAAAAGAATGGAGATTATCAATGTAGTTGGCAACCAGCTACATTAACTGAAAGTGTTTTAGATAAGGCTCAAAAGATAGCCAAATGTGTCACTGATAATCTTGGTGGAGTTGGTTTGTTTGGCGTTGAATTTTTTATTAAGGGTGAGGAGGTGATTTTTTCAGAGCTGTCACCAAGACCACATGACACAGGCTTAGTAACTTTGATTAGCCAAAATTTAAATGAGTTTGAATTACACCTTAGAGCTGTTTTAGGTATCCCAATTCCAGAAATAGTTTGTCATGAAGCTTCTGCGAGCAGAGTGATTTTGGCTTCCCAGAAAACTTCAAACATAGCTTTTACGGGACTTGAAGATGCCTTAAGTCAACCGAATACCGGCGTATTTATATTTGGCAAGCCGAGCTCTACTGAAGGTCGTCGAATGGGAGTAGCTGTAGCAAATGCAGAAACCATCGATGATGCAAAAATTAAAGCTGATAAAGCAGCTCAATCAGTCCAATTTATAAATGAATAATTTTAATTCAGATTGTTTATCTGATTTCATTAAGTGCAAGTCGATTTGGTTTCTATTTTTGACTGAGTTAAATTGGAATCCAAGTGCAATTAACCCTCTTGAGTTGGTCCCTGAATCTTTTTGGCCTGAAGTTACGGATCTCTTAATTGAAGCTAGATATATTGGTCAAAGCAGGAATTATTACCTCAAAGAGTCTGATAAATATATGGATTATTTAAGTAAAGGTGGTAGGCCTTTTAAAGCGGATTGAAAATCATACATATTCTTTTAACTTCTTACCAACTTCCTGTAGCCCCATAATTGTTAACATTTTTGTAACTGACCTTGCCTAACAAAACTAATTTACAAAAGATTTATGGGGATAGAGGATCCAAAACTCCGTTTATTCATTCTTCTTTTAATCAATTTAATAGTGATAGTTGTTTTTAGAAACTGGGTATTAAATAATGAGGCTTTTGTGTGGTTACTAAATGGTTTACCTTCTTGAAATCTTAAGAAAGCATTTGATTCAAACTTTCAAAATATTGCTTCATCTGGGTTTAAGTCGTTAATTACTTTGATAATTTTTGCCATATTAGGATCATTCTTTGTGCTTTAATGACTTTTTTAAGAAGAGGGAAAAGGAGGAAGATTGGTTTATTTTAAAAATGAAAATAGAGGATAAAGAATTAACTTTCTTAGTGATTTAAGGGTGTTTTTTAGTAAGAAATGCAACTATTTCGGCTAACACTACATTATTCACTGTTTTATGTATCACTAAGAACATCGTTTAAAGATAATTTCTGCTAGTGTTTAAAAACGTTCAGCTAAATAACAAGCTGCAGTAAGACTTGAGACATGGAACGGGGTCTTGAGCACTACTAGAAAGAGCAATGACTGTTCTTACTTACAGAGGTCAAGAGTACCTTCAACACAAAGAAGCTACTCCAAAAAAAGTTGTAGAACTTAGTTACAGAAGTAACGTCTACACCTCTAGGCAAGCAGAAGCTAAAAAGCAGGTGCAAGCATCCTTAACTTACAGAGGTAATACTTACCAAAAGTAATTTAAAGGTAATACAAAAGGGGGGGTGATAAATCACCCCCTTTTTTTTATGCTTATTTTCCCAATAGATAACTAGCTGAATAATAGTTTTTGTTCTATGTATTTTTGCCTGAGTTCTATTACTCTGGTTTTATGGGTGGCATCTCATGTAGAAATAAGAATGACTCCGAAATAATCACAATGATTACTCAACAGTCATGGCCTAGTTGCAAGTTGCCTAAAACTCAAAAGGCACTTGAAGCTATTTATTCAATGCTCTGGAAAAGACCAAAGGTGTTTAGATGTTATTACAGGTCAAACTAATAGCTTTATTCAAGGGAAACCGAACACGCAAATCACTTAAAAGTTTTTAAGAATAATAATTGAACCTTTTTTTTTATTAATGCAAAGATTATTTAAATCTAATAGTAGTGTGATGGCCTTGTTTATGTTTTTACCTATTACACCAAGTATTGCAGCTATTACTGTTTTTACACAGTCAGTTTTAAGTGAAAGAAGTTTTGAGTTAACATCTAGTTCTCATCATGAACAGCGAGTGGTTGATGCGACTAGATATTAATGACTAGTTTGCACTTTGAACTACCAGTAAAACTTATTACAATTTATTTTTAGCTCATTAAAGCTTTATTTAAAGTCTTATTAATTTTATCCCGAACTTAGTTTAAATACTCTTTACGTCATGAGATCAGTAGGTTACAAGTCATAAGTAACAGCTACCTTAAAATATGGTTTTAACGAAAAAGTTTAAGGCCTTTGATGACACAATCTTAGATCTGCATCCTGAGTTAAAAGAGGTTCTTAAACCTAATGATCAGTATCCAGAGCTAGAGATTCTTCTAAAAAAAAGAACTGTAAATCTACCTTCTGGGTCCTTGAATACGAAGGTAATTATTAATGATGGAGAAATTGTCGAACGCGTATTCAAGACACCCATGGGCCAAGTCGTCTCGTTATTTTCAAAACCATCAAATGTAATTCTTGACAAAGTTGCTTGATAAGTGATTTTCAACTAATCATGGTTTTTTTGATGTTAGATTCAAGCTGGAGATGATTTAAACACCTTTTATTTATACAGGTCTCTAAACCAACTTTTTTGTATAATTCTCACTATTGCTAATAGTGTAGTTAATAACATCAAGAGAAAATCATGGAAATAGCTGAAGCAATTAAAAAACGAAGGACACTTCATATCTTTTCAAAAAAACGTGTTCCTAGAGAAGTAATTGAAAAATCAATATTTGCAGCTAATCATGCACCTTGCCACAGAAGGACTTTCCCATGGCGTTTTACTAGTATTGGGATAAAAAAAAGGGAACTTCTATATCAACTACAGCTTACTCTGAAGTTTGGTGATATGACAATAGATGAATCTAGTTTGAAAAAGATAAGAGACAAAATGCTAAAGCCTTCCCATTTGCTTATCGCCACTCAAATATGTACTGATAATCAAGTTCAAAAACTCGAAGATTATGCTGCTTGTGCTTGCGCGATTCAAAACCTGTCGCTTTCACTTATTGCTGATGATGTTGGTTGCAAGTGGTCAACAGGAACAATCACTAAAGACCCTAATACCTATAAAATTGCACAAATAAACCCAAGCGAGGAAGAAATTATTGGTTTTATTTGGATTGGGTATGGGACTGAACCGCCTTTAATTAAAAGACCTTTGATTAGCACAATCTATCGAGAGAGGGATTAATTTTATTTAACTCATAGAAGAGAGAAAATGAAACTGATAAGGAAGTGTTGAGGCCACACTGAAAACAATTAGCATCATCCCTGTCTTATCTAATCGTTTCATGTTCAAAAAGGCTTTTGAATTTAACTTAATTGAAGAATCTTTTTCCCATGAGTATTTTAGGTAGGGAGAACTAGACATAACTGAGTAATAAGTTAATGAAATACAAGAACAGGGGGAATAAACTTTTTGTCATGATCAATATATGAACTAATAGAAAATATGCCAGATTCTAAATCAGGTCTTAGTCCCTGCTTAAATCCACTGAATTGCGTTTTCTTTCAAAAAGAATTTGAAGATGTTGACAAGACCTTTGATCAACTTGTCACGATTGCCCAGAAAATCCCTAGAACCAAGGTTTTAGTGAGTAATGAACATTATTGGAAAGGGGTTTGTCGTAGTTTGATTTTCAGATTTCCAGATGACTTAGAGATTTTTAAAATAGATAAGAAGATTCAAATCAAATCGGCATCAAGATATGGTGGTGGCGATCTTGGAGTTAATGGAACTAGAGTGGGAAGATTATTAACTGCTTTAGAAAAAATTCAATAGTTAGCTACCAAAACTTTCATAAAACAACCAATTTGTTGTCGTTGGGAAATATCCCAGTTATTTTTAAATAGCTTTATAAAAAAGATGAACAGAGCACAAAAATATTTTTTACATCTTCCAAAAGGGACTCATTTTGAAAAAATCATTGATACAGAATATGGGAAAGAGAATATATATGTAAGCCCAGACGGTAAAAAACATTCAATACCTATGATTCCAAATACGATTCCTTTAGGAAGTTCAATACGTGAAAATTAACAGTTAGAACAATTGTTTTTCCATCTTGTGATTTTTGTTTCTTCATAAATATGACCAGAGGCTTCAACAATAGGCTTTGTTTCCGGACTAATGAAAATGTTATATAAAACATTCTCTGGCCCTTCAAACATAACAGTTGCTCTTTTAGAGTCTCCTATACATTCACCCATATAAAAAATTTTAACATCCATTTCTTTAAACATCGCCTGCTGCTCTGGGGCATTCATATGAGTGCAATACTCTGAAAAAGTATTACTAAGCTTGAAGTCTAAAACAGTGATTTCAGTTGTCATGGAAAGTGTGAGTGAATATTAGAGGGTATATATGATTCCCACTTTACTTTTGTCCCTACAGACGTGGTTGTTTTAGCTTTCATCGTCTGGGAGGATGTTAGTTAGCTTTTTTATTTATACCGTTAGCATTTTCGATGTCTTGTAAAAGCCCTTTTGTGGCTTGGTGAAAACCATTTTTCATTAAAAACATTTGAGCTTCATCAAATTTTTGTTGTATTTTTCTTATGTACGGAGTCATCTCATTTGGTGATAAAGTCATTTTTTTTTTTGATTCTCATTTAATAATCCTCTTTATTCCAATTGATATGAAGTGGTAACTACTACAAAAAAATATTATTAGTAATAACTACTTACTCAATTAATAGAAAAGCCTGGTAGTTTTGCATATTGCATCTACAGCTTCAAACGATATAACTAAATTAAGTTGCATTGTGACATTGTTTATCTTTAAGCGCCTAAGCAACAGGTTTTCATTAAAAAAGATCGACGACAGCAAATGTTATTCAAGATGCGAAATGGAACCTTTACCTAATGAGATTTATCAAGATATAGTTGATTTTCAATCTGATGTGAATAGACCTATAGATATTTCTATTTACCGTGAATTCAAAAAGGAAGCTGCATGAGCTCCCAGCATAATTTTTTCTATAGTTCTAATTTTCTTTTATTCTATTTATCTATTGATAGGGTACTAATTTGACAACTTTGCAATTTATTTGAATAAGGCTTATTAATTTTTCCTGGAGTTATTGAATGACAGTAAAGTATAAAGAAAGAAGTATTTAAATCTTTATTGATGGATAGCTTGAAAGCAAAGTCTTTGGCTAATGAATTAAATGAATTAGCATGTAAAGGTTGCACTGAGGGATGGCTAGAAAAACACGATGGACTATCAGATCCAATTCAAGACATTAATGATTGTGCATCTCTTGGATTTATTACGCCTGAACGACAAGAGCGATTAGTTAATGAGGTGAAAGAGCTTAATGCTGGAAATTAAATAATATGAATAAAAAAAGAAATAGTCCGAGTAAGTTTTCTGTTCCTCCTTTCGCTTCAGATGATGAGATATGGATTAAAATTCTTGAACTTTTGACACCATCTGAACAGTTGGAGGCTAGCCGTTCAAAATCAGAGTTCAATGATCCGTATATTGGTGGTAAAGAGATTATTGTTAAACGCTCTGATCATTCTGATATAGCTGTTGCTTTGCTGTCTGAAGTTACGGCTGATGGTGATGAATGGGCAATATATAGAGAGCTTTAAAATGGATACTTATTCATTAATCGCATTTGTAACCCTAGTAGTATCACTTTTGATGTTGGTTTTGCTTTACCAACTATTTAGGAATTTAATTAAAAAGCAAATTGATGATCAAATGAAAGATATGATTCCGATAAAAGCTATTAGAGAAAGAATAGGAATCAGAATAAAATTGAGAAAGTAGCATAAAAATCATTTTAATTTATATTTAATTGCATCTTGACGTTTCCTTGCTTCAAGTATTTTTTTATATAACTATTATTTTGAGATATTAAATCG
This sequence comes from Prochlorococcus marinus str. MIT 0912, assembly GCF_027359595.1. Taxonomy (NCBI): domain Bacteria; kingdom Bacillati; phylum Cyanobacteriota; class Cyanophyceae; order Synechococcales; family Prochlorococcaceae; genus Prochlorococcus; species Prochlorococcus marinus. Next base: position 452,257 of record NZ_CP114783.1, on the reverse strand, counting down.
TATTTTCATCTCTGTTCCGCCGATGCTTTTCAATGTAAATTTGATTTTTATCTGTATTTCTTATGCTTAAAAGTTAGTAAGTAATACCGATAGAAAAAAACAAAAAGAAAGGATAGATTAAACGCAATTATTGGAGATTTTTATGAATACATTAGATACTAAGAAAATGTCCCAGGAACAAGTGGATCCAATTGAAGATTATCTTGAATGTGTTACATATTGTTCAATATCTAGCAGAGCGGAAGAGAACGATTGCCAAACTATATGCATGGAAAGGCATTTGAAAAGCTCATATTTTTGAATATCTATCATAAAACCAAACCAGATAAGTTATAGCTCCCTCAATAATTCAATAAATATTCTAATCTTAATCTCAAATTAGAGGCCTAAAGACACTGATTTGTTCTTAGTAAATTATGGTAGAAAAGCCTATGATAATAATGAGGTATAAGTATACTTGCGAACTGTTTCGCTTGATTTACACCAAATGTTTCCATATTTAATGAATGACTAGGGTATTTCTAGCTAATCCCACAAAGTTGTTGAACTAGTGAAAAGGGCAACAATCTTGAATATGTTGTCTCTAAAAATCTAATTTTGATGTTGAGGTAATAACAAAAGGTTTAAATACTTATGAAAAAAACTTTCAAAATTGCCATTTTGAATAAAATTATATAAAAAATTTTGGCTCATCCTATATCTTGGTATTGGCTTGTTGGCTTTTTTCTATGGATGATTCACAACGTCTTGGTTCTTAATCGTAAAGTCAACATCGACAAAGAACGACAAATCTCAAAGCGATTTAATGCAATTTCAAAGCTCTATCCAGAAGGTACATACATTTCACATAAATAATAATCATTAGTTGATTTCAAATAATCTCCAGCCCTTTTTAGTTGCTTTAATAATGGGGGGGCTTAGAAGTCTCTTGAGGGAAATATTCTTCAGTTTCATTTTCATATGTGTCATCTTTCTTTTTGAAGTATTCCTCTGAAGGATCGTAACAATCGTTGTCTGGATTGATTTTCTCTTTCATATTTTAATATTTTTCTTTGGCAAGATCAGTGAATCTGTAAAAAGTTCTTTATCCAGCTATCCCATTACAAATAATTCCTACTTTGGCCATTGAAAGTAAGACAAAATGATGAAAGCTAGGAACTGCTTTATCTAAGGCTATGAGAAATATAAGCAATGACATTGATGTCATTGAAAGATATTGCATCCAATGAATACCTGCTTTATCAAGTCCATTTTTGTCAAAACTTGTACTAGTCATTTTATTAAAGCTTTGGTCGGTGACCTTAACGCAAAAATTTATTTTTTGCTAGTTAATTCTTTTTCTTGTTTGATGCCTTTACAAAATTAATTAAATTTTCTGTGCTGACATTTCTATGTTTCTAAGAACTTCTTCACCTTTTTCGAAGATCGTTTTAGCGTATTCAGTCCATTTCCCCTGTCCCCAATAACGGAAACAGCTAGTTTCTAATAGCAAAAGGTATAGGAGTGCTTCTTGATAGCAATGTGTTTTTGTTAACGATGGATTGTGAACTACTAAATCGTCAAATGTTTCGTGAAAATATGAACTAAGTTTTGAAATTGGTTCTAAAACATTTTTATATCCATCTTCCCAACTCAAGTTATTAGTCCAGCTTGCTCCACTCAAAGAAAAAGATTGATCTTGCTTTTGTAATTCGTCAATTGCTTTTATAAATGTAGTTGGTGTTATGGGCCCTGATATTTTTTCCCATATTTTGTGTTGATCGATTGCTTGTATCAATGGAAAACTATCTTCATCTATATTTAATGTCTCTAAGAAGTCGAGGTATTCAGATCCGTTCATAGCAATTGTGTGACTTGTATTTGTTTTTGTACCAATTTTTTTATATGCTTGAATAAATGCTTGAGGAAATTCGTTCATCATTACTCCGCCATTTTCTCCGTCAGCTATTTGGGAAACAAGAGTGGGAATAATCTGTTGCCCTAAATTCTGTTTAGATAACCCCAGTGCTTCGTAATAAGGTTGCATTTGCCCAACAAGCTTTGTATCTGATCCTTGAGTTTTTATTAGTGAAAGAATAGAGATGGTCTCTCCATTACTACTTTGAGCTTTGAGCATATTGGGAATATATTTTTGCTCGTCTCTTAGATTAGAGCCATCTATATTTTGAACACTATGTTCTTGAACCATTACCCAACGATATCCACATTCCTTAAGAGCTTTGATTAATTGAAATAGAACATCCGGATGGTTTGGAAGATGCATCTCAGGAAGAGAGAACCCATTTACTCGACGCAATGCATCTTCTCCAAATAATGACGAAAAGTGGTGCTGCCAGGCTGTTATCTGTAATTTAAAGTCAGAAGGTGGAGTCGAAGAGGCTACAGCATGACTCCAAAAGGTTCCTAGCCATTCAACGTGTGGACGAACGGTCTCATTACACGTTAGGAGCTTTAATGATGTAAGAATATCGTTTCGACCCATTTGTTCGATTCCCCAAAGAAGATTTCCTGAGTAATCAAGCATTATTTTGGGATCATATCCTTCATCTATCAGGTTTGGAATGATTTCAGCTAGACGTTTATAGCATTGAGCAAATGGTTCAGCATTGTGATTATCTCCTTCTGAAGTGTGTTCAAACATATATTGCAAATGTGAAATGAGCTCTCCATTTTTACCTGCTGGAATTGTTGGTTGATGCATATGGAGGGCACATGCAAACCCTGAATTGACATTCTCAAATTTTGACTTTTCTTCGAATTGTCTACTATCTCTTTCCTTATTTACTAACTTATTAATTTTAAATTCAAAACCACATATCGGTGGTAAGTCTTCGTTATTCATATTAATGGTTTTTATTTTTAAAAGAATCCCTCTGAAAGGGAGTTTTCAGAATTAATCGGAGTATATACAATAAAAAATGTTTTTCGTAGATTTAATTTGTTTTAAGGTTGCATTCCATGAGAAATATTTTTCTACTCAAAGTGTTTTTTATTACCTTCTAGATAAGAACAGTCTAAATATTTTTGTTTTTCTAATATTGCTAATAAACACTAATAGATTGCAATACAAAATTTATTTTGCCAGGCTTAAAGCCAGGATTAAGCTCTCCTGGTCTACCGAATTTGGAATGTAGTAATTGAAATTGGCTTATAGAATCTGATTTGAATTTAATTGGTAATGAAATTTTTTTTGCAAGAACGGTTGGTTCAAGGCTTTCAAAAGGAACTTTGATTATTGTTGTCCCAAACCTTTTTGTTTCTATTTCTGCTACCCATCTGAGCCCACCAGGTGACTTATCTAAGAAAAATTCTCTTAAGCCAAAAATCCCGTATTTACAAGACACTCCAAATTTTAAAGTTCGACCTTTGCCTTCAATTTTTAATTCAAAACCTTGATATTTAGACAAATTCAGAAGAGGTGAAAATATTGGAGATTTGCAACTAACAAATCCTCCTTTTTCCTCAACCACCACACCTTCTAGAGAAAGTCCTTTTGAGGAAGCTCTACAAACTGCCTTGCTTGAGCCTCCCATAATAGTGTCGTTCAATGAAAACCAGTCATCAAAGTCACTAGATGACACGACCTTAGATAGCTCAGGCATTTTTTATCAACATATTTCTTACTCTATAAAATTTTTTTTTGAAATATGAGTTCAAAAATATAGATTTTGAGAGATAGATAAATATACCTCTCCAGGGCATCCAAAAATTTTAAAAGTCTTTGGGTTGATTTTTGTAATCTAGTACGGCTATTAGAGACATTTCTGTTATGAAATTATACGCTTGACTTGGCTTAGAGATTCATGCAGTGATGGTCAATCATTAAAGAGAAGGCAACAAGGAGATGATGGATTTAAGGAGCATTCTGTATCCCAAAAGCTGGCACTCTTATCGCCTTCCCAATGATTAATCATTATTTGTAATTCCTTAATTCTTTCTTTGGCGACATCAATTTTTTCAAGGACATTTGATGAAGTTTCTTTCTTCATGATTTTCCTCGCCACTATCTTTATTTATTTAACTACTAAATTGATATAAAATCTATCGATAAAATTACGGATGTATTTTTCCCTATTTGAAATTGAATAAATATTTTCATAAAAACTTTTCTATTTTGCTTATTTAAAATCTACCTTTGGTTGAAATAGAACGAATTACAAAAATTACCAATGTTATTTGTCTCAGCTTTAAAACCTGTTTTATCGGAAATCACTCTGATCTTCTCGTCTTTTCAGTTGATGAATAGTCATTCTGATTAAGGTGTATTGTTTAGTATTCCTTGCATAAATTTGATAGCTCTTTCTCTCTAGGAAAGGGAATACGACCTACTGCTATAACAATTAGAGCAAGAGCGATTACTTCTGTAAAAGCTTTATTGAGTGAGTTAGTCATTTTATTTTCTAATATTTATTTCTAATATTATGTTTTCTAGGACAATAGGTATTTTTTATATGTCTAGCTCTTTGATTAGATCCCTTTGAAATTTGGAACCAAGAATTGTATTGGCGGCCATGGCGCCACTTGCTGCAACAGGTGGTATCCCAATCCCTGGGAATGTACTTGAGCCACACAACAATAGATTTTTGATTGGAGTTTTATTCCCTGGGAAAAGCCCTTCTGCAGCTGATAAGGCTGGTCCATAACTACCATTTTTTGTATTTAAAAATCTTTGATGTGTAAGTGGTGTCCCTAGCATTTTTATTTCGATTCTTTCGTCTATATCAGGCACCAAATTTTTTATTGGTTTCCAGAAGACTGAGCACCGCTCTTCTTTTGTCCTTTCATATTCTTTTGTACCAATTTTAAGGTCCTCCCATCTGTCCCACGATTCATTGGCAGGTGTATAGCCATGAAGAATGTGTTTATTAGGCGGAGACATTGTTGGATCTAATGCTGATGGAATAGAGAGAACTACAACATTTCTTTCGGCAGTAATACCTTTTGACCAATCATCAACCCATATTGAATGGAGGGGGATATTTTCCAGACCTTCTGCATTAAAACCAAGATGTATATGAAGAAATGACTTACATTTTGGAGTCCTTGCCCTTTTTTCTTTCCAATTTTGTGATATCTCTTTTGGTATTAAATCTACAGTATTCCAAATATCTGCATTGCTAACAATATTATCTGCATATATTTTCTCACCATTCTGCAACTCTATTCCAATTGCTTTATTCCTCTTTATAATTATTTGACTAACTTTTGAATTGAGTCGAAGCTTCCCTCCAAATGAGTAAATTCCATTTAAAAGAGCATTAACGATTGATTCACTTCCTCCCTTTGGATATTCCAGGTAGGTATCTTGTTTAAACCAATCATCAAAGAGGGTTGCCATTGCTGCTGCATTAGTTTCGTCTTTAGATAAACCACTTATTAGAAAACAAAGTAATTCAACCCAATTTCTTAAAAATGGATCTTTAAGATGTTCATCAACTAAATTCCCAAATGCACCTCCTAGGTATTTAAAAGATTTCAAGTGAGAGAGTAGTGTTTTACTACGTTTTATGAGCTGAAAAACGGTGTCCTTGTTTTGATTTAGTGCTAATAAGGGAATTGCATTGGCTGCTGCACCAATTGGTTTAATCACTTGAATAAAATGTTCCCATTCTTTAATGGCATCTTTACCACTAATTGAATTGATCTGATCAAGAAATCGTCTATCTCCAACACCAATTGTGTAGTCACCCTCAGGAATCTGAACATTCCAATCCTGATATTTAATTAAATCTACTTTTTGGTTGAGAGCTTTAAGGACTTGACCTAAGGGATTTGTCGTAGGCCAAGTACCTATTCCACTCCAAAGAGAGGGACCAGATTCAAATTTATAGCCATTTTTCTCAAAACCATGAGCAGCGCCTCCTGGCTTTGAGTGAGCCTCAAGAATTAGGACTTTTTTACCTGCTTTTGCGAGTAATCCGCCGCAACATAATCCTCCAATACCACTTCCAATGACTATTACTTCTGGATTTTCCATTTATCGTTTAATTAGGTGGTTTTCTTCTTTAGAGTTTCTACAACAAATTCTTCGCGACTGCTTTAATCAAATGAATATTAAAAAACATTTTGATTAAATTTTTGTTTGGTCAAGAAGAGGAATTGATGGACGTATGTAAACAAATAATGCTCCGTGCATATCTCTGATGATTCTTAAATCTTTGTCCACATAGATAACGCTAATCTCACAATTTGGATTTTCTTTGTTCCATGGTAAAAGTTTCCATACGGTCTTTACTGGATACCACCTGTCCATGAGAATACTGTCTAAAAAAGGAATTTTTCCCAGTCCATCCACCTCTGATACTTTAGTCTTCTCTAACTCCATTGAAAGGGTTTTGTCTGTTAGTCGAAGTCCCTTTGCCAGAGTTATGACTCGACCACCAAAGGTAGGCAAAAGCTTGAACCAACCGAGGATTGGGATGGTTGTAAGTCCAAAGATAGTGGTATCAAAGGTGGAGATCATTTCCCCTTTATTAAAATTTAGATATTGACCTACTCTTCCTACTGTTGATAAACCAAATGATCCAACTTGTAAAAGATGAAGCTTGAAAAATAAATCACTTTTTGATTTGTTGTTTAATGCCTTTTCAATGGCTAAAAAAAATGGAGAGCTTCTAAATAATTCAACTGACGAGTAAATAAGCTCCCATTCACCTTCAATAGAACTCTGAGTTATTTCATCTGATAGGGGTATTAGATCTTCAACTAGTTTATTCATCTCTACTAATTTATTTTGGTACATAGGAGCAATCATTGCGTTCATCCTTTGACCTCTATCTGTTGCTGCTGCTATCTGGTAAATAAGGGCTTTGAGATCCTTCTTGTCTTTCATTTTATTGAATTGGTTAATTCGCTTTTAACTCCTTGACCTTAACTAAAATTTCCTAAAGGCCTCGAGTTTATATATAGGTTTAACAAGTAACATCTGAGCGTATCTCATTTATTTGGCCTATAACATTCATATGATTACAACTAAAACCTTACTACTGACAATATTTGTTCCCTTGGCGTGTCTTAAATTTATTGGTTTCTATAATAAAATTCTCAAGGTCTCAGAACCGTCCTTAAAACAAATAAAAGCAAAATTAGAAAGAACATTTGCAATAGATAGCTAGGTTGATTGGTTGAATTTCTGTGTTTTATGGCGATTTTTGCTTACGTTTTAGAGAAAGATTAAACCTTTAATTCCTTCTTGATAGTCATTTTCTCTTTAAATGAGGCTTTACCTAACTTTTCCCCAAACAAGACTATGACTAGTCTTTCATTCTCCTTATTCCTTGTTTTGATTTTTTTTTTATGTAAATCAATAATATACAAATGCTATTTACATCTACATGTAAATAGATTGTTCGGTTTGGATACCCACAATGTGCTAGATGTTGTACATAGGTAATTCTTAATTCAATGTCTCAATTAAGTATCAAAGTTAGCGCTAAAGGCGAAGCAATGATCGCTACTCTTCAAAAGGAAATTTTTAACCGAAGAAGAAAAAAAGTGACTGCATCACAAGTTGTTGAAACTCTTGTAGAGAGCGGTGCTAAGTCACAATCTGATAAGCGTTATGCTGCTTCTTGGAAAAACTTAATAAAGGATATTGAGAAGGCTGCAAAAGTTTCTGAGATCCATGGTAATAAGCCTGCAAATGTTAGTGCTGATGAGTGGGCTTTGATTCTCTCTCACCGTACTCGTAAGTCCTCAAGTGCTAAGAAGGTCTCAGCAAAACCCTCCGCTAAAAAGACAGCTGTCAAAAAAACTGTTGCTAAAAAGTCTGCTGTGAAAAAAACTGCAGCTAAAAAAGCAATTGCAAGCAAAGCCGTAACTAAAGCTGCTCCAGCCAAGAGTGCTTCAAAAGCAAAAGTTAAGACTTCTAAAGTTAAGACCGCAGTTAAGAAAGTAGCTTCTGCTCAAGCTAAAAAAGCAACTTCTACCGCTAAATCCGTTTCTAAAAGAACATCTAAGGCTTTAGCAGGCAGACCTGCGAAGCGATCAAGAAAAGTTAGTTCTAAAGCCGTAAACGCTTAGCTAAAAAGCCAGACCCGTAAAAGCGGCGTGAAAAGTGCAATGCTTTTCTCTGGCTGTTTTGTAAATCTGTTAATTAGTATCCCAAGCCTACATTGCCTTTTTTATAGCCTTGGCAGTAGTACTTTGCATGGTAGTAGTGGTTGGTAATATCAACTTTCTCTCCTTCAAGCCCCTCGATTCTTTTTTTTCCTAATTTTAATTCTCTTGCGGCGTGTTCCCCTGTAATTAAATCAGCGCTAAGGCGTCCGCATATATCATTAACTTTGAAGTCTTTTGCTGAAGGACCTCTGACATAGCCACCAAAAAATGCCAGAAATAATCCAAGGGTTACAAATCTTCGGTGGTTTCTCCACCATTCATAACTATTGAGATTTAGTTTCTTTTTTAAATCAATGTACATTTATATAAATGATAGATATGTTCACCTTAGGCTTTAGTCCTTTTCTTTATTGATGAAGTTCTTGATAGGTAAATATTTTAGCTTATTCACTTAGTTAATTAATTAACCCTATTCGCTTTTCAATTGATCATTTTCACCAGTTACGATTGGATTATTGGCAAATGTATTTACGAATGCTTGAGAAAATTTCAAAAGATGATTGGCAATATTTTGTCCCCTTTTTGGCTTGCACTATTTGCTTCTTTGCAACAGATTTCTTAGGAATAATTGATAAGACTTCTATTGCTTATTGGTCTGGACGTTTGTTTTATGAGCCATACAGGATTATTACATCCCATTTTTTTCATGGTGACTTTAATCATTTATTGGCAAATATCTCTGGGATCATAGTAGCTAGATATTTTCTTAAATCATTAAGCCTTCAAAGTAACTATTTCTTTTTGGCTTTTATTGTATTGATAATGCCTCTCCAAGCGTTCATTTGTTGGTGCGTAGATATTTTAGTTTATAGAAATCCTATGTCTCTAGCTATTGGATTTAGTGGAGTTTTATTTGGTATCGACGCGTTTATTCTAATGACTACAATTTATGGAAAGAAAAAATTTGTTTACATTGGATGCGAGTTAAAGAAAGATCCAAGATTACTTAAATCTATTTCAGTACTTACAGGCATTGGAATTATTTGGTCATTCCTACCTGGAATTAGCTTGTTAGGTCATATGTCTGGACTTTTGGCGGGATTTCTATTGTTTTGGCTCTAAGCAAAAAATTGATTCGATGTTATTGCTTCTTATGAAACACGTGATCATCTTAATGGTGAAAATTATAAACTCAATTTTAATTGAGTTGCCTTCACTTCACTTGATAAACTTTTGATCTTCCATTGCATTTACGCACCGCCCATTCGATTGGAGATTTTAAACTTTCTTGTTCCACGCAAATAGTCTGATAATTAGCCCATTTAGCTATTGGCCCTAGCCTTATTGCAATTAGTGCAAGGCTAAACGCACATAAAAATGCACACAACAACAACGCAATTCCAGTAAATAGATCATTAAACTTGAACTTCATTTCAGTCAGATTGAAGTTCTTATTTTTCTTTGTCTCACTCATAGTACTAATGGGATGGAATAAAATGCCTCAATATTTAAAGACTTATATACTGTTATCTCTTTTATGGTGGCATACAGAATAAAAGCTGAATGAATTTTATAGATCTATTTATTGATAGTTAACAGTTGGAAATTTTCTTAGGTTTCTTCATTTGTCTTTTCCTCATTAAACATCCTTTTCTCCCCGATCACGATGGTTAACCATCCAAGTGCTAGAAGCCATCCAGCTTGATAGTCTCCTTTTAGAAAATCAAATAGAGCGAGGGTGCTTGCAGAAATAGCAAGAGTACGAACAGCAAACCTTGCAAAGGTAATTTTCTTTTTTTTAATAGGTTTATTCATATGCCCATTTTGCAGGGGCTAACTTCGTAAAACAAATTTTGGTTGGATGAGTTATTGAAATTTATTCTTTTGAAAACATCTTGTTAATAGAATTAAATCTATCATTTCTTCTTTGTCGTAAGAAGATTGATCCTTTCCACTCACACCGCTTCCCTCTGTTAAACCTTGTAATTCTAGTTTCTTTCTAATCAATATTTTTCTTTCTGCACTTGAGAGTTTTTTAAAACGTTTTTTCCTTTCTTCAAGACTTTCACTATTGCTCATTGGATTTGTTTAATAATAATTTGTCTATTAATAATGAATTGATAATTGTTTTTACTATTTTAATTCATTAAATAATTGTTATCTAGAAGTGCATCAATGACTTTTGCTCCTCTTGATTTATTCCCAAGAGAAAGGGGATTGGCCTTATCTAGTATTGAAGCAAAGCAAGTGAGCCAACTACTACCTTCGCAAACTAGAGCTGCCTCGCAGATGTGCTTTGGTGCTTTTTCGGTGCAACCTTGAGTGCGAGAAAATTTAATAGATTCTAGTTGTGAATCAAGTTCTAATTCTAGTAATGATATCTCGTCTTTATTAATATATTCACCAGCAGCGTAGCTTTCAAGCAAAATTTGATAGTTCATTATTTAAAGAGTTTTAGAAATTTTGGGAACTAAGATCGAAAAAGTTTTTCTAAATCTTGCTTCACTTTCTCCAATTCATTTAGTTTTTTTGGGTTTGTTTTTTGCCCCCATTTATCTACTTCTCCAGTTCGACCATTTTTAATTGTCATCCTTATCCACCATAATTGAAGACTCAAGAAAATCAGAGCAAAAAAAATTAGTTCAAGAGTTCCTTGTTTCATCCCAAACTATTCTAATAAATTGAACCTTTTCTTATCGTTGTACTCATTTTTCATGTATTGATTACTCATTAGGATCAACTTCAGTGATTTTTAGATTTAAGCCAACGTAAAGAAGAATACCTCCAATAAGAGGGGTCCAAAGCCCCAATTGGTTTAAATCATGTGATTGCATAAATTCCATTTATTCTTCATCTCTTCTAATGATGATTTGGTTTGTTTTATATTCAGATACTACTCTATTAGCTATTTCAACAATAAATGAATTTGGACACCGTAAAGCCACTTGTAACTCAGCTAATTCATCAGAAATAAACTCTATACTCCTTGCAATAACTGCTTGATGTTCTTCTTTTGGTTCCCAGTCTTTAGCCATTAATTTTCTTGATAATGATCTGCTATTTCGTTAAGCATATTTGAAATATATTTTTTATTTGCAGTTGTTTGCGCTTTTATTTTTTTGCATGCGACCTTGACTTGCATCCATGCACTTTCTATAACTTCAAGTTCCTCATTTGTGGGATGCCGTTCTTCAGGAATATTAAATATGAGTCAAACCAAACATGATCCCTTTTGAGATTGCCCATCCAATACCTAGACATATTGCAACTGTAAAAAGTGTTTTTAAAAGGTCCATATCCTTTTAGTCCCTTCCAAATGCAGTTCTTAACGAACTTGAAAAATCGAATTGAACCCCATCATTAGATGAACCTAGGTTTTGAATTAGCTTTGAACTGGCAAATCTTGATTGGGTTGATGAATAAATTGATTGAGATTTTACTGCTGATGACTTTACTGCCGCTGTTCTCTTTGCTGTCGCTTTTGTTGCTGTAGCTGAGGTCATTAAAAAAATTGTATTTCTTACAACTTAGACAAACTGAGTTAAAAGGCGATAGTTGTTAACTTTTTACAATCTTAAAATCATCAACCAAGCAGGGATTGATATGAGCGCGATAATCGTACTTAAGACAACAAGCGATGTCGCTTCATCTTCATCTCTTGACGCTGCTTGGGATATTAGTAAGACAGATATTGCTGTTGGCGCAGCTGATTGAAGTACTAAAGCCTCTCGCATGACGTTGGGTAATCTGATCGCTGCGGAAATGATCAACATAACGACTGGCAATCCAACCAGTTTCATGATTAAAGCATTTTTTATGGATGTTATTTGGATTTTTATTCTTGAGAGATTTGCTTTCCTCAACCAACTTAGACGCATTCCAACGATTACAAGTGCTAAAACAATTACAACCCTTGAAGGTATCCATAGTAAGGCAGTTAATTGTTCATTCCATGGTGATGAATGAACAATTAATGCGCCAATCAGTCCTTTTACAGCAGGGCTTCTAAAGATTGCTTTTATGAAATTCTGCCAATATCTATTAGAACTCAAAACTTTTGAAGGATCTGTTAGCAATATTGGTCCGATACTCCAAATTACTAATGTCGCACCAAGGTCAAAACCTATGCTGTAAATCAAAGCATGATTTGGAAGCAGTGCTAGTGAAACTGGTATTCCGAAATACCCAGTATTTCCGAATGCACTACCTAATTGAAGAGATCTGTTTGGTATTAAGTTTTTTATACCAGGAAGACAATTTAATAGAGTCATTAAAAAGCCAATAGCTACCAGTGCTAAAGCCGCAGATTGTATCAAAGGGAATTCCAGACCAGACTTAAGTAATATCCCCATCAAGCTGATAGGAATTCCATAGCTCATTAAAGGACGAGATATCGTTAGGGATAAATCTTTTTTAAATCGTCCTAGTAAATATCCTATTAAAAGACAAGGTATTAATTCAGCTAAAAGAAAGATTATTTCCAACTGAGTAAAGCGAATATCATTTTGTTATGTTGAGTGGTCAAGATTAATTTTATGATTAATTCGTTATCTTAACTTGAGTTTATCTTTGTAAGTACTTTTCAGGTTATGGATATTTGGCTCTCTTCACTGATTGAGAAAGTTTTAATTCGTAGTTAGCTTATTTCTCCTTGTAAATACTTTTTTCTGAACAACCTAATGTTTCTCCAAAAAGAATATCTGTGCACATGGCATTACATAAAAGATAAACGACCCAACTGGTAACAGGGACTCCAATTAAATAACTAAATGGGTGCTTTACTTTGATGAATCCAACAATGGCAACGATTAGAACAACAATTAAGTTGATGATTCGTTTGAGGGTCTTTCTTGGTATCTGCATCAGCTATTTCTAGCAGAAAGTTTTCTTATTTATCTAGTTTTTACAACAACTGTTAGTCAGTTTTGTTCTGTTTGGGTATCGTTTGCCCATATTAAAGATTTTAGATGTCTTCTACTGTCACCTCAGTTTTTACTTTTAAGGTTGAAAGCACCTTTGATGAGTGGGCTGCAATCTTCGACAGCAAAGAAGCTACTAGAAGGCATAGAGAGTTTAATATTCAGCCTTTGTATAGAGGGTGTAGTGATGAAGACCCTCAAAAAATAATTGTTATACATCAGCACCCAGAGGGGAATATTGAGAAATTTATAGAAGCCAATGGAGACTGGATGGCCAGCCACAGAGTCGATTTATCTACAATGGAGAAGTCTGCTTGGACTTGGACCGACAACACAAGTGTTCAGTGTAAAGCCGCTTAATAAAAATACGGGGCGTGTATCCAAGGAATCACCAGACAACATGTTCCAGAGTTTTACTCTTGATAGCCATTCAAGTTGATTTGTAGTTGTGCATATCTAAATTTTTATGAATAGACTTATTGATTTATTATCTCTCAACTTAAAAGAATTTTTTGTATGGAGATGGTTAGTTATTAAAATTTTTCTATTGAATTAGAGAACTCTAATGGTATTGATATTATTCCAATGAATAAAATTATAATTGGGAGATTCCACAATAGAATTAGCTGAACAAACTTAAACTTGGTGAATTTGAACATAGCTAGTAATCAGTTCGCTTTAGTCCCCATAAATTTCCTTTCTCTGAAGCTTTTACAACCGCTTTGTAAATATCTAAAGTCATAAATTTAATTAAATCGGATAACCTCTAAAAGGTAACTTTTAAATAAATGACTGTTTGTAGGGAGAAATACCAAATATATAAAGTAAAATTTATTTATGTAATTAGTTTTTCTAATAATTGATTATTTTTGGACCTTGTTATTTTTAGTCTTTTATAATTGATTTAAAAAGTATTTTATCTTACATTTTTTAGCGAACATGTTCATCAAGAATTTAGGTATGACCTTTTAAGATCTAATGGTTCTCAATCTTTAACAGAATTTAGATTCGGTTTCCTGTGCAAAAATTGTTCGGTAGATTTCTTTCAGAAGTATCGTGGTTGTTTTTAGTATTTAACAAGTTGAAATTTAAAAATGTCCTCAAGACCAATTACATCCTGTAAAAGATATGCTGTTAGCTACCGAGATTTGGCTAACAAAAGACATGAGTTGGGTTTTTATGCTATTGACGCTTTTGAAGCTAGACAGCTAGCAATTGAGTTCAACAAATTTGTTCGTGAGCATCCAAATTCTATTGATAGGATTTCTCTCAGAAATAAAGTTATTTCTTGAAGTTACTGATTCTACTAACTCTTGGCTAATTAATAATATATTTCTGGAAATATTGGTTATTTAAATTCCGACTCCTAAGAAAAATCCCGTAAAAATATTCAAATTTTATCGAAAGTAACTTATTTTTTTACCCATAGAGCAAGTCCCCCACCCTTTCCCCTTGCTGATAACCATTTACCATTTGGATCGATAGCTATTAGTGCAAAAAAAGGTCTTTTCTTTTGATCCGGTGCCGGTAGAGATCTCTTCAAAATAGTCAATGAAGCTAAAGTTATTTCAATGCAATCGAAAGAAAAGGGTAATAGTGGCTGCTTCCTTTCTAAATTTGCGTAGCCGCTAAATCTCAGAGTAAGTAATCCAAATTTAATTGCGTTGGCGATAGTAAATTTCTCATCTTCTGGATTCTGTGTATCCTTCTTCAACTCTAGACTAGCTGAAAGAACCTGTAGCAAAGTACTTGAAATCGACTCTTCTGTATCTGATCCCTGCTTCCAAACTGAATTAAATTTCCAGAGTCCTAATAATGAGTCAAATTCAATGCCACTACCTTTAATTCTTGCGCTTTTTTCTAATTCTTTAAGCTTGACTAGAGAAGGAAGATCCATATTATATTCGTCCATTTCAATAAAATTTATTTATTTAGATACTTTAATCAGATATCTGACATCGAGTGGTTTGATCCTGTATTAATTTTCAGCCATGAGTATTTTTTTAGTTGATTATTGGGTGATTATCCATTTATCTATTCATATGTTTTCTTAAAATATCTAATTTTCATTATGTATCTTATGAGACTTTTAAATATTTAGGTCATAATTAGAAATCAATAAGAGCATGAGTCCTAAGTTGTGGCTAATGAATTTAAACCAAGTACATCACTCTTAACAGTAGGACTGAATTTATTTATGCTTATTTTTTTGCTGTTAGCTATTTAGTTCATAATATTCAAGCTGGACGGTGCCTATCCTTTTTGTTTGAATGGAGTGTTAATTAACTTCCCAAATGACTACCTTTAGAGAAAGAATTAATTCACATCTCCCGATAGTGCTTCAATTGTTAAGCACTGCATCCTTGGTTGTTATCGCTCTGTCTGCTATTTGTGGATCTCAATCATTGAAGAAATTGTCTTCTGCCCATGAAATGCCTAGCTCGGCAGAAGTGCATCACGATCACTGATGTTCTGATTTATAAACTGTATCTAAGGGCTTATATAAGCCCTTTCTTTTTGTCCTGATTTTATAAGAAGGATAATTGGTCGGCATTAGGTTTATTTATTGGCTCGGTTGTCCATTCTTCTGGGTCCCATTTAGTCATTAGCGGTTTTAAAGCTTTAAGGTCTTGAGCATTTTTGACTGAAGAGATCCATTCTTCTTCTAGCCCATTTGGAATAATTACGGGCATACGGTTATGAAATTGTTTGACTAAATCATTTGGCTCGGTCGTTAGAACACAACAGCTCTCTAGTTCACATCCTTCTTTGGACATCCATCTATTCCAAAGTCCACCTAACCAGAAAGTTTTAAAATCTTTTCTACGTATTACGTGACCTTTTTCTAGATATCCACTAGCTGGTATCAAACATCTCTTATGCCTCCAGCTTGCACGAAAAAGCGTCTTTTCTTCAACACTTTCTGATCTCGCGTTAAATGGCTTTGGCCTTGTGTTGTCAAAAGGGTCTTTACTCCACTCAGATATAAATCCCCAAAGCATTATGGATGTTTGTGTCTTGCCTTCATTCTTAAGAACAAGAATTGGAGAACCTGGTTTGATTAATACTTGTGGTTCATAATTTTGACTCAACCCTCTTGGTACATCTTTTTTTAAAAGATCAGGTAAATTTACGAATTTTGTTAATAGCTGATATCTTCCGCACATATCGTTAATCCTTTAGACGCTTTTTGATCAGAATCATTTTTAAAACTATTAGCGTTTTTAAAATAATGGCAAAGTTCCTTGTGTAATTTTTTTTTGACTTGAATTTCCTGAAAATAGTATTTTCGAATATTGATCTGCGTAGGCGCAGTTCTTGCAGGAAGGATTTGATTCTGGAATTTCCGACTGATTCATTAGTGCCACCATTTCATCTAGTCGACTTTCTATCCAATCATTTCTCCATTTGTAGGGAACAAGATATTCATCAAAACGCATGGTCTTATTAAATTCATCTTCATCCCTTTTTGCATTGCAAACTAGAAAATAAGACGTTGGATGAACACTAAACCCCATCCCCGAGAGCAAGTAAGCATAAAAATCCATTTGAATTTTATAGCTCTCGTGAAATGGATCCTCTAAATAATCTTTCTTATCAACTCGTCCGTTTTTAGCTTGTGATTTGTAATCCACAATGATTAATTGTTTTGTAATAGTGTCTTGCCATATATCGTCTACACCTCCAGTCAAAATTATTCCGGTATCCTTATAAGGATGAATTAGTCCTCGATGAAGTGAGTTTCTCCAGTTATCAATTTCAGGATGATCAAATGGAACAACATGAGATAGTCCATTAGATGCAAATATTCTGTGTGGAATCTGCTTCTCTCTGCAATCGTCAAATTCTTTTTTGAGTAATAGGTCAGTCGTTTCGTTGAGAGTCCAACCTGGTGTCCCTGGAGGATCAAGACCTCTTACCCTATCAAGATAAAAGCACCTTTGACACGTTAGAAAATTTGAGAATCGACCTCTACTAATTTTGAAATTTTCTTTCTGATTTGGCTTATAGAGAGAAGATTTACGACTTCGAAGGCCTGTTGCTTCAATTGGTTCTTTTTTGCTATTTCTTTTGAGATCAATCATTTTTTGTTATCACATAAAGATTTCAAATTGATTTATTCGATAGCTTCAATTTCTTTGTCGCAATTGTCTTTTTCAAATCAATTATCAGATTTAGAACCTTTTTACTTAGTTGAGAAAGATTTTTCAATTAATCGTTTTTAAACCTTTATAAGCTACTTTCCCGAAGATCTAGGTAAGGACAGACTTTTGTAGATCGTACATTCATTCAAACAACAAAAGTTTTCCACAGTTTTTATAACCTTAATAATAATGAAATCGCTCTGTAAGAGGTATTCCAATAAAAAAGACCCTAGGTATGGTGTCCTACGGGTCTGGGTGATGGGGATACTATTTCTAACCCTATTTTCTATATAAATCAACCCCCCCCTACAGATGGTGTTCATTTAAGCCTGGGGTAAAACATATGGTGGTTTAATGTTGCCTAATCTGATTGATTTGATTATTATTTTTGAAAGCTGGGTGATGGGGATCCTTCAGCAGTTTATTTTGCCCTCATGAGATGAGGGCTTTTTTATTGTTTTTTTGTTTTGTATTGACCTATACCTTTGATATTTTTTAAATAGAATTTATATCCTTGAAATATTCATCGCGTTTCAGCACTTTCCTGTTCGATTTTTGTAAGCGCAGGCGACACATATTAGATGTTTTGAAATATACGACTTGACAATAGCTATTACTTCTTGCTAGTACAAGTGTACTGCTAATGGTAAATGACTTTATCTGCTTCCCCATATGCTGTCTTTAGGGCTGATGAATGGGCATCTTCTGTAGCGCAACCTATTGGTATTGGTCAATGTTTACGACTCACCCCAAAGAAACTTTCACCGATAAGATCTTTGGTCAAGAAGAAGAGATCCAATTCCTTTAAAAAGGGGTTCTTAAAAAAACATGTTCAGCTCTCTTTTGCATGACATGTCAACATTTCAATTATTCCTGCTACAAGCATTAAAGAGCACTTTTTTCCTGTCATGTTCATCGTCGTTTTATTTTTCGTGTAGATCATTAGATTTCATGTGTCATCTTTGGATGCGGCAATTAGAGAACGAGATTGGTTGGTGTCTAGAGTGGCCTGACACCTTGAAGAGATCAACTTCTTTTAAAACATCTTTGATCAGTGTATGAGCTTTATTGACGTGCATTGACTTTGTATTAGTTTATAGCTTTTTCTTGTCCATTTTATATGGCTTTATAGTTAAGATCGAATTATTTTAAGGTGTCACTTTAAGTGATATTGATAGATATATGAAAATTTAGTAGTCGATTAACCATTGACTATTGAATTAAATACCCTATATGTGATAGATGTATTAAGAAAGTAATTATTGAGTTATGTCTCAGTTATCCATCAAAGTTAGTGCTAAAGGTGATGCCTTGATCGCTACCTTGCAAAAGGAGATCTTTAACAGACGTCGTAAGAAGGTCACTGCTTCTCAAGTCGTTGAAACCCTTGTTGAAAGTGGTGCTAAATCTCAGTCTGATAAACGTTACGCAGCTTCTTGGAAAAACCTAATTAAAGATATCGAAAAAGCAGCTAAAGTTTCTGAGGTTCATGGAAATAAGCCAGCAAATATTAGCGCTGATGAATGGGCTTTAATTCTTTCTCATCGCACACGTAAAGGCTCTGCTCCAAAAGCCGCTGCAGCTAAAAAAACCACAGCTAAAAAAGCTGTCGCAAAAAAAACAGTTGCTAAAAAGGCAACAGCAAAGAAAGTAGTAGCTAAAAAGCCAGTAGCTAAAAAGGCTGCAGCTAAAGCTAAGGCTGAGGTTCCTGCAGTTGTGAAGCCTAGTGCTGGTAGACCTGCAAGACGTGCACGCAAAGCCAGAAAAGCACCTGAAGCTGCTAAATAAAGCTTACCCAGACCGTCAGGCGGCATGAGAGGTTCAATGCCTCTCACTGGTATTTTTTGTTGATATCTTGTTTATATATGTTTGGATCTGTTTGCTCATGTATGCCTCTTTCTTTAATCAGTAATAATTAAACCTGCATTGCATAGAGCGTTGAATACCTTTTTTTTGCGCTCCATTGGTTTTTCTGTTGGCTGAAGCATATCAAGTATGGACGCAATACAACTTATTTCATAGGAACCCTGGGAAATGAGTGCTGCATCACATATTTCATTATTAGCAATTACAGGTTCGATACCAGTGAATTTCAATTTCTGAATTGATGCTTTTAAAACTTGCTCGAGATATTCTAGTTGTTCGTTATTCAAAGTCTTTCTGTCTACATAATCCATTAGAACTAATGAAGGCGTCACTACTAAATCTACAAAAAACTAATTTAACTACTTTTTAGAAATATTTTGATCTCTTTGGATTTTCTATCTTTTAGTTGTCTTTTTTATTCATATCCGCTTTATATGCATTGAGAGCCTCTTTAATTCTTCCTGGTGCAAAAGGATTTTTACCTTTTGCCTCTTTCTTTGCTTCTTGCCATGCATTGTCTATTTCTTTTTTTGCTATCGGATCGTTATTGAAATTTGTGTATAGCTTCATCAGATACCAAGTGCTTAAAACTAATAGTCCAAGACCTAATAAATACATGAGACTGTCTCGATAATTACGACAATCTAACCAATTGAATGGAAATTGCGCCTATAAATAAAAAAAATACGTATTCGCCATGCCACTTATTGTAGATCCTTCTAAAGATACGAGTAATGGAGTTGGGAAGATTTTTAGAACAATCAATATCACACTTGCCATCGCACTACCTTTGTCAGCAATTTTGGTGACTATCTTTTGGGGTTTAAAGCACGGTTTCAGTAGTTTTATTTAATTTCAATAGATAAATTATTTTTTATCCAAATAAAGTTTTAATGAGTTCCACAAAAAATTTGATGCTCCAAAATAGGATGCCTCCATAAATAAACCCTGCCAGACCAGAAGCCCAGTCATTGTAAAATTTCCACGAAATGATTATCACGAGGATTCCAAGAAAGAGTGAATATGTAGCCATTATTTTGTTGTCTCTTTCAAGAGATGTATTGTGAAAAAGTTTAGAGGTCGGTATGCCTAACTTTTGTGTTGTAGTAACCGAAGTGAGATGTATTTACCGAATCTATTGCTACGGTATGCCTCATCCCTCAAGAAATTAATTTAGGACAGAGTAGTTGTGTACTCCGAAAGAAAAGTTATGTACACTTCAATCTTCGACACTTTTTTCTCTCATGCTTTAATTGCACCTACCAGAACTGTTTATGTGGTTTCTGATAGCCAGCTTGAAGAGCTTAAACGTAATCAACGTCAAGAGGAACTCGACAACATCGAGGACTCTAGAAAAAGACTAGAAGAGTGCTATCAAGCTCGTATTAAAGTTCTTGATGAACGTCAAAATGAGATAAAAGAGGAACTTAAGACTTTGTCTTCCTCAAAGGTTAAGGCTGCCCTTAATAAGAAGTAACTGTTAGTTGGTCTGAAGAATGTGTTTCTTAGCACCTCTACTATTTAAGTTGAGGTGCTTTTTTTACTAAATGTTCAAATGATTTTTCTCAAAGCATTGCTTTGTACCTAAGTCGATGAAAGTGTTAATTGTCTGGATTCTCTTTTTGGCTTTCTTCAAGTGCCTTGTTACCTTCTTTAATGGTTGTTCTGACCCACCAAACTGAAATCCCTGTAATGGCGATGCCTAATGTCATTATTGAAATTATTGTTGAAGTCACTTGTCATAACCCTTAATTGCTTGGGTTGATTTTGCTTTTTTAAGCAGCTCACTAGATGTCAAAAATTGATTTTCCCAGATTAAAGATATTTTAATTGATGAGTCAAAAATGATTTAAGAGAAAGATGAGGATAAATTCACTTGCCATAGACCTTCTTGATGGTTTATACCGAAATCAATTGAAGAGGAAATCTATGAAACTTCAAACTTCATTTAGCGTCCCCAGAGAGAATATGGGTGACATAGGTAGAAAGCACGAGTTAGTCAAAAGAGGAATGACAGCGATCGCTTCATACTGGGAGAGAGAGTGTGCTTTAAATCCTTCCTCACCTGCATGTCTTATTTTTGATGACTAGTAGTTGATAGGACATAAGGAAATATACTTTTCTTGAGCAAATAGTTAATCTTTTACTTCTCAATGAAAAGTGTTATGAAAACTTGGTTTGGATTATTACTTTCCATATTTTTAGTAATTAGTGTTTGCTTCCAGTCAGTTGAAGCACAGCCGTTGTTAATAACAATGGATGTTGATATTGAAAATGATCAAAGTTCAATGGATTCAAAAAGTATTGATGATCTTTTAGGACCAGATACAAATTTTCCATTTGATCCAGCAAATCACAGAGATGGGTCTAATCCGATCAAAAGAATTGGCAAAATAAGCGACGAAAATTTGTAAGTAAGTATCTTTTTATTTTCTAAGTAACATTTCTAAGCGTTTTTTTTGTTCTTCAAGAGATTCGGTCTTTTCATTTCTTTTTGCTTCCATTCTATTTTTTATAGACTCATCAGCTTGTCTTGCGATACTTGCTTTCCTAAGGAAGACAAGGATTGAAATCACAGCAAATAGAAGTGCAAGTGAACCCAATGGAACTATTGTTGCGCTCATTTCTTCCATTAGTAATTACAGGCGTTATATAAACGATTCGCTTTCTGTTGATCCTCACATTTTTTTAGTTTCGTTTCTAAATCTTCCATCTCCTTTTGAGCCTGATTGATTAATTCCAATGACCATTGCCATTTTCGCTCTTTGCAATGTTGTTTTGCAGAATCCCAGTCCATGGTTGGATCGCTTTAATAATTGGTAATTTAGTCGAGCAGAACTCTTATGACTCCCAGAGGATAACAAGTTTATGAGCTAAATATTGTGTTTTTATCTTCTCTTTGAAAATTTTTGTTTGTATTAACTTTAGGCATATCGATTTAAACCCAACCTTTGATCCTCATTTTGACTCTGCCTCACTTAAGCTCGAAATATCATTTTTTATTCCATGGAAATAGCTTTTGCTTGGAGCCTTTGCCTGTCTGCCGTTGTTGTTTTGCTGTCAATTGGGCCACTAACTTATGGCCGAGTTAAAGCTGGATATTCGGCCGAGAATATGAGTGCTCCAAGAGCTTTATTTGATGAGCTCCCCGATTTTGGCAAAAGAGCTGTTTGGTGTCATCAAAATTGCTGGGAGAGCATAACTCTTCACGCTCCTGCGTGTTTACTATGTCTGATTGCCGGTGTTGTCTCTCCTGTAGCAGTGATAGCTGCGTGGGTTCACCCATTCGTGAGGTTTATTTATATTGGTGCTTATGTTGGTGATATTCCTCTTGCTAGAGGACTTTGTTGGGCATCGGGGCTTTTATGTTCAACTCTTTTGTATAAAGAGGGCTTAACTGCTTTGCTTTCTTCTTAATTGATCAACGATTAAACTTCTTGGCTTGCCAGTCTTAACAGGATTTAATCGATCAAGTACAACTGCTACTGCTGTAAACCAAGAACTTCCCTCTGGAATATTGGTTTGATTACAAATATGTTTTGGAGCTAGTTCAAGGGAGAGATTCGTATCTATTTCATTGATTACCTGTTGATAATGTTTTTCTAAAAGCTCAAGATCCTCTTTCTCGAGAATGTTGCCTGAACAATACCAATCTAGTGATGTTTTCCAATCCATTATCAGATGATACGTCTATTGTTTGATAATGTCCCATGCTTCTGAAGCACTATCGGCGTATTGAAAGATATTCATGTGCTCATCTGAGATAAGTCCGTGATCTGAAAGAAATTGAAAGTTGATCACTTTCGACCAATAATCTCGACCAAAAAGAATTATTGGAATCTGATTTTTCATTCCTGTTTGACGAAGAGTAAGTAATTCGAAGAGTTCATCAAATGTTCCAAATCCTCCTGGGAAAAAAACTGCTGCAACTGATCTCATTACAAAATGAAATTTTCGTAAGGCAAAATAATTAAATTTAAAGCAAAGCCCAGGCGTAATATATGAATTGGGATGTTGTTCGTTTGGGAGACTTATATTTAATCCTATGGATTTACAGTCGGCATCAAAAGCACCTCGATTCGCAGCTTCCATGATCCCAGGACCACCACCAGTGACAATTACATGTGAATTGCAGTGTTCTTTTTGGTTTTGTCTGGAGACAATCTTTGCGAATTCTCTGGCCGAATCGTAGTAATGAGATATCGATTGTAAATTCTTTAGACGTGTTATTTCTCTCTGTAAATCAGATGAGCTCGGATCTTTGGTGAGAGAGTTCTTCGCTAGTTCAATTCTGTTCTCTATAGAGCTTTTATCAGATAAATTTGCACCTCCAAAGACGATGATTGTTGATAAAATATTATGTTCTTCTAGGATTTTTTCTGGTTTATTAATTTCTAGAAGCATTCGCACTCCCCTCATTTCATCACTATTGAGTAACTCTCTATCTTCGTGGGCTAATTGGTAGTTGCTGGAACTAATAATTAATTCTAGATTTTTGCTGACTAGCTCTAGATCGTCACTTCTATTTTGATTATTCATCAGAAGATACCTCCTAAAGTTTTAATGCTATTAATAGTTAGATCAATTCATTAATTCCTTAAATATAAACGGTGAATAGTGAGATGCGATTGTCTACATTCCCATTGCTCTTCTAAGTTTTGTCGCCTCGTCCATTCCTTCCATAATTGTGAACGTTGCATTTACGGTGGCTGCTTTACGTAATTTAGATAACTCTTGATATTCACTGGATTCATAAGCATCTACTGCTATTCGCATAGATGGAAATTCAGTAATGACTGCAAGGTTTGAATCTTCGGTTTTTTCTTTTCCTCTTGGGTCTGTATCTTTCGCAAATACCTCCCCACCATTCTCTCTGAGCCATGGTCCAACTTTTTCGACATATTCATCAAATAATTCTTGATTAATAATTTTTGCTGTTGAGATCCAGTACCCTTTGGCTCCTTTTTTATCCATTACCTTTTAATCAATTATGAATTTAGAATAGTTGAGACTTACCTCAGTAAATAATTTTCACGTCAATGGTCTATAAGTCTAAATAAATTATTTCCATAGACTTCTTTTTTTTAAAAGATCTTCGATATTTGGCCATGCTGCAATTAGTTCCTTGAGGGCTTGTCTATTTGGAGTGTATAAAACACAGGAGAAGGCACTGATGACATAAAAGATAAACCACAATCTATTGATTGAGTAAACAGAGACAAAGGAAAAGATAAAACTACCAATGAATACAAAAAAGAGTGATCGATTTATCACTTCAAGTGGAGATCTTCTTAATCGTCTAAGCAATCTTTTTGTAGATTTTGTCTTTGAGAATCTTTGTGCCTCTATTTCTTCTTCTTTGATTAGTCTTTCATTCTCTTGATCCAAGATTTCGTTTGATCTGACAATATCCTCTATCTCTTGACTGGATAAGTTGTCTAGAGGCTCTGAATCTTTTTTTATTGCTGCCATTAGTTCAACAAACTTAATAGTTAGATAGTTATCTGTAACTACCTTACTAAAGCGAATGTTTGCGTTTTGATTAATTGCCTAGACCAGGTGGAAAAGGAAAAACTTGTTCATCCCCAAAAATATCCTCCATACTTAACTCTTCACTTTGAGAATCCATTCCTACAGCGTCTTCATCGGATTCCATTCCCATTTCATATGAGTCACCCTCTCCATAATCTTCTGGTGGTACCCAGCCTTGTAATACAGCTTCAGCACTATTCAATCCAGAGAAAACAATGAATACGAATAAAACTAATTTGATTAGAAAATTTTTCATATAACCATGCTCTCATTACTTAGGCTAATGCTTGATTAGAAGCTTGTTTAGCTTTAGGAGTTGTAAAAATACCTCTTGAATTGTCCTAATTAGATTGAGGCTTTTTTCTTTCTTATTGGCAACTGATTTTAATCAGCATTTTGTCTAACAGGTCTCATCATCCCGCCTCCATCATCATCATCATCCCCAAAACCAAAAAATAGCCATGTAATAGCAAATACAGCTAATGCTCCTGATAGCGTCAATGCTTGTAACTCGTTCAAAGCTTTTCGGCTAATTTTTCACGACCTTAGCCCTTATTTCGTTTTTTTGTTGATGAGGAGAGCTTTCTTTCTGGTTATATTGTCGAAACTTAATTTGATTACTAATGGAAGAATTAGCCAAAAGAGTGGAAGAACTTGAGCGTCGAGTCCAGCATTTAGAAGCAGTGCTGCAATACCAAGCAAGAAAAAACAAATAATCTCTGTTGCCATCTAACCAATACCTGGAATATCAAAAGGGAGTTTGTCTTCCAGTACTACTAAATATTTTTGGACTGCTGGAATACGCAGTAGAGCTAATGGAACAACAATATTTAGAACAATCCATGCTCCTCCAACTAATGGAGCCCATTTACCAGCTTTTTTAATAAAGCTCATTCCCTTCTCTTTCTCTGGAGTCTGATTCATGTTTTTGATTTATTGATTAGATCTTAGCTAGACCCCAAACTTACTATTTTTGACCAGGTGTAGTGGAAATGCAATGGGCATTAAGGCTGATTGCGTTGAGGTGCGAATAGAGCAAAGATACGTTTGTTGAGCTCAGAGGCACCATTAATGGTCGACACTCCACCTGAGTATTTAAGAGAAGCGAACTGAATTCTGGTTCCTGCTCCAACATTCTCAATGAATAAGTGGGCTATTCGTCTGATGCGACAAGGATCAATGATATAGGTGCGTCAATTCAGTCGAAACTCCTCTGCATCGTTTAGGTGCCCTAACGGAGTCAAAAAGCCTTTCTACTAGACACTTGGCCCCAGGCTGCCAAATCCAGAAGCTTCCAATAAGAATCGGTAAAGGAAAAGGGCCCCCTAGGGCCCTTTTAAAATGTCTATTTAAGTGAGTTTAATTCTTTTTACGGTTTCCCTAACTAAGACGTACGGTCCTACAGAACCATTGATGAAAAGGAAAATTTAGGATTGATGTACGTCAGGCAATCAATTACCAAGGGCGATAATTGGTTGGCTTCTGGGGAGGAGCACTGACGTTTTTTATTCAAAGAAGCAACCTTCTAAAGCTCAGTATAAAAAGAAGGTTGTCCTGAGAAGTTCAAAAAATATAAGAACAAACCACTGTTCGCCGTGTAGGAATAATTACTTAAATATCTGTTTTTTGTTTTCTCTAAAGATTAGTTGCCATCGCAATCTTCATCTTTTGGTAACTGAAGCCAACCACTGGTCCACTTTGAGTATGTTTTTAATTCCGACCATGGAACTTTTATAAGAATTTCGTTGTTGTTAACTGGAAATAGTTCTACCCACCGTTCATCTTTTTTGCCTCCATAGCTTTTAACTTCAAAATGTCGATAACCTTCTCTTTTTACGGCTGAGGTCCAAGCTGCATTCGGTGGCCATCTCATTTAGTTTCCTCTTTTCTTCAAGCCTTCACTCTTTTTTTATTTTAGTCTAAATTTATACACTTAAACCTTATCTATGTTTTATATTTTTGTAAATATAACATTTTTAATCTAGAAAGATTCCTTTAACAGATAAATCTTTTCTCTCACTTGGATCTGGATATGTGTTTTTGTATTGCCTAATAGATATAGATGTGCCGATTATTAAGACTAGAATTATTAGAAGATATTTTACTTTGTTTTTCAACTTCTTATTAAATGCTTGATTGTTCTATTGGTTGGTTTTCAACCAGGCATCAATTCTAATCATGCGTGAATCTACCGCTTGGCCCAATTAAACAGAAATTTATACTCATAATCGGTTTTACAACAAGGCCCCGAATCAAGCTATATTGATTATATCAATTAATATTGATTAATGTCATTGCCTTCGCGTCCTATGCTTTCATTGCTTTTACGTCGCAGACCTTTGATGAGCTTTGCTAAGAAGAGTCTTGTTCTTTCATCTTTAATTATTCTTGGCTCAGGAGGAAGTGCCTTTGCGGGTGCTCGACTCAGCGGAGCAGGAGCTTCTTTCCCCGCTAAGATCTACACTCGTTGGTTCTCTGACTTAGCTAAAGAAGGTGGTCCACGTGTGAACTATCAAGCTGTTGGTTCAGGTTCTGGTCGTAAAGCTTTCATTGATGAAACCGTTAATTTCGGTGCGTCTGATGATCCAATGAAAGCAACTGATATTGCAAAAGTTACTCGTGGATTAGTTCAAATCCCAATGGTTGGCGGCACTATTGCCTTTGGTTATAACTATGATTGCGATCTTAAACTTACACAAGAGCAAGCTGTTCGGGTTGCTATGGGTAAAATTACAAACTGGAATGAGGTTGGTTGCCCTGAAGGAAAACTAACTTGGGCGCATCGTTCTGATGGTTCAGGTACTACGAAGGCTTTTACAAATTCCATGCAAGCTTTCTCAAAGACCTGGACTCTAGGTACAGGTAAATCTGTCGCTTGGCCTTCTGGCGTTGGTGGAAAAGGTAATGCTGGTGTTGCTGGAGTTATTCGTAATACTCCCGGAGCAATTGGTTATGTAAACCAGTCATATATTAGAGGTGTAATTAAAGCTGCCGCTCTTCAAAATTTATCTGGTGAGTTTTTAAAACCAACAACAGAAGCAGGAACAAAAGCTCTTAATGGTATAAAACTAGATAAAAATTTAGCTGGTAAAAATCCTAACCCAAAAGCTAAGGGTGCATATCCAATCGCTACGCTTACATGGATTCTAGCTTACGAGACTGGTAATGGTAGAAATACTAAAGCCGTCCAAGAATCACTTAACTACTTGCTCAGTGATAAAGCCCAGGCTAAGGCTCCCTCTCTTGGATTTGTACCTCTTAAAGGTGATATTCTTGCCAACTCTCGTGCTGCGGTTAAGCGTATTGGTAACTAAATTAAACCTCATGCTCTTATAAAGGAGGCATTAGCCTCCTTTTTTTATTGTCATTTTTTTTTTGCTTGCTAGTAACTTCTTAACTTAAGCTTAAAAAAAGCTCTTTAATATGAAAAAAACAATCAATGAATAACTGGAAGGAAATAGTTGGATCACCCATCTGGTTGATTCCAGTTTCACTACTAGTTTTATTTATTTCGATTGAGGGATTACATCTAGCCGAGCATGGAAAACTTTAAAACGAAAGCAGCTTGGATGAATGAAGTTGAACTTGAATATGACAGAGAATCAGAGGTTCAGTAGTCCTTCTTTCCCTTGATATTTAATTTTTTTAATTGAAGGTCTTAGGAATTTTTTATGGCTTTTGTATTTGATACCGGAGGTAGTCGTAAACTAGTCAACAATGAGATAAATACAAATAGGCTTGAACACCATAAACATAGTTGCATTCCTATAGAGGCATTAGCTCCAATCATGAATAAAACTCCTGATAGGAGAGTACCAATCAGTCTCCCTGCCGCATTTGCCATGTAATAGAAGCCGACGTTTAGACTCACGTTTTCCTTGTCCGTATAAGCAAGAACCATATATGAATGTATTGATGAGTTCATTGCAAATATGAACCCAAATAATATCAATCCAGCTGTAATTGCTATTTCTGGATTGCTTTGTCGCCATAGTGCTATTGCTATTAGCGCTGGTATTGCAGTTAAGGCAGCGCTCCAGAATTGAACAGAAGAAACTCCTGGGCTTGTTTTATTTCCCCATAAATTTCTTAAAGAGGGCGCAAACGCTTGAATAAAACCATAACCAATAACCCACAATCCTAGAAAAGCTCCAATCTCAGAAAAATTCCAATTTAGATACGTTTCAAGAAAAACAGGTAGTGCAACGACGAACCATACGTCTCTTGCCCCAAAGAGAAAAAAGCGTGCAAAAGAGAGGACATTGATCCCTTGAGATTTAGAAAATAAGTCTTTAAAGATTGGTTTGTTTTTCATCTTTCCAATATCTCCAGGCAAAATTAATGTCATTAGAAATGACAGACCTAAACCGATAGCCATTAATTCAACTGCTTTATTAAATCCAAAACTTGTAAGCAAAAGTCCACCAAGAAAGAATCCAACTCCTTTGAGAGCATTTTTTGAACCAGTTAAGATAGCTACCCATTTAAATAATTGATTATTTCCACCATCTTCTTCTGAGGAGTCTGGAACGACAGTTTTGATGGCACTTTTAGCACTCATCTTATTGAGATCTTTTGCTATGCCACTAATCGCTTGAGCAACCATGACATAAATGACACTCAAAAGTTTCGACCAACCACTTGAAACGGGTATCAACATCAATAAGGCGCCGATTTGTAAAAGAGTTCCTACCCAAAGTGTTAGACGTAATCCATATCTTGCTCCTATCCAACCTCCATAGAGATTAGTGATGACGCCAAA
Organism: Prochlorococcus marinus str. MIT 0912; assembly: GCF_027359595.1. Lineage (NCBI taxonomy): Bacteria > Bacillati > Cyanobacteriota > Cyanophyceae > Synechococcales > Prochlorococcaceae > Prochlorococcus > Prochlorococcus marinus. The sequence continues at coordinate 422,972 of NZ_CP114783.1, read as the reverse complement.
GAACTCATAGAAAAGGAATAAGAATGCAATTTCTAATGTTGTATATCCAAGGCTATGAAAGTGAAAAATCACTAGCATTCTTAGAGCACCATCTGTCAGTGTGAATGCCCAATAGTTGGTCGTTACTATTCCATATTGTTGCAATGCAGTTAATCGCATGTTTTTATTTTTAGCCTTTTTCGAGATTTATGACATGGCAAACGAGATCTGCCATTCGACAGCTATAACCCCATTCATTGTCATACCAAATATAGACTTTCAGTTGAGTTTTATTGACCACCATGGTTGAGAGAGCATCAATGATTGAGCTTCTCGAGTCATTGACATAATCGATTGATACAAGTGGCTTTTCTTCGTAACCAAGTATTCCTTTTAGTTCTTCTTCGGAAGCTTTTTTGAACACATGATTGACTTCTTCTTGCGTGACCTCTTTTTCTAATTCAAATACAGCATCAGTTAAAGATCCATTGAGGAGAGGAACTCGAACTGCATGACCATTTAATTTTCCTTGTAATTCAGGGAATATCATCCCTATCGCTTTTGCTGATCCTGTCGTTGTTGGAATTAAGCTTTGTGATCCGCTTCTGGCTCTTCTTAAATCTGGCTTAAATGAATCGACGATTACCTGAGTATTTGTTAGGTCATGGAGTGTAGTGATGCTTCCATGCTTAATACCAAAGTTTTGATTAACGACCTTCACGACTGGTGCTAAGCAATTAGTTGTGCAGGATGCTGCTGTTACTAAGCGATGTTTATTGGGCTCATATAAATCATGATTAATACCGTAGACAATATTTAGAGCATCCTCTCCCTGTATTTCACCTTTAACAGGACATGCAACGACAACTCTTTTCATTCCAAGAGTATCGAAATATGGATTTAATGTTTGAGGGGTTTTGAATTTTCCTGAACATTCGAGAATTAGTTCTATTCCTTTTTCCTTCCATGGCACTTTTGTGAAATCACTTTCTTGAGAAAAAGATATTGGTTGACTTTCGATACTTAGGTTGTTTTGGTCGTTGCTTATTGCTTTGTTCCAACGACCATGTACTGAATCAAATTCAAGTAAATGCGCAGCTCCCTTTGCATCACCCAATGGATCGTTGATATGTGTAATCTCGATATTTTCTTTACCCCAGAGTGCTCTTAGAACAAGTCGTCCTATTCGACCGAAACCATTAATACCGATTCGCATAACGTGTAATTGAGTTGATTGAGTGAATCAATAAAGGATTATATTCCTCATATCAATTTATATTGATGTATAGAGGTTTGTCGATGCAAGCCTTTTCTGCGGTTTGTTTTATCATGTGATTATATTTTTCCTTCTGTGATGGCCACAGCGACAAAGAGCGAAGTAGTTCTTGAAAATGCAATGGCTAGGAAATTGCTAAAAGCTTTATCTGATCCATTGCGATTGCAAATCATTGAGTCTCTTTCAGGAGGAGAACGATGTGTTTGCGATTTGATCAATGAAATTGGATTGGCTCAATCGAAAATATCTTTTCATTTAAAAGTTTTAAAAGACGCAGGTTTGATTACCGATAGGCAGACTGGTAGATGGGTTTATTACCAATTGAATATTGACTCATTAAATTCTTTGCAAGATTGGATTGAACTTTTAAAAGAAAGCTCGCAACAACCATCTCAAGCTTGTAATTAAAGCAATCAATTTTAATCTAGCTATCAATTGATTTACCTCTATTCAGAATTGTTCTAATAATTTTTAGGTAATTATTTCTACCAGGTATCAATGGATACTCTTTTATGCTTGGATAGTTATCATATTCTTATTACATCAAGATTTTTTGATATGAGCAAGAAAATCTCTAAGAAAGCCAGTGCTATTAGAACAATTTCTTTAGCAGTTGGTTCTCTAAGTCTTCTGGTTATTGCTGTTTCTCAAGTTACAGGCAATGAGGCCTGCACAAGCAATGCTTATTCGATTGAAAATCAAATAAGACTTTCATGATTTAATTTTCAATCTAAATATTTATAGTGCTTGATTTTTTTAGGTGAATTTTTCAAGAGATATTTTTATTACTAGTTTGATTATTGTGGGATCCTCTTCGATTGTTGGATATTTTTACCAACTTCAAATTGCTGTTGGATATGCATTGTTTAACGTGTTGGTACTGCTTATTTGGTCAAAAATCTCATCTCGCTAAACCTTCATTCATCCCGACTCATACTTAAATTATTCTTGGTCTTGTGAAAAATCTGCTAGTTCCATTATTTTTTTAAATTCGTCCATCTCCTCATCCGAAACACCTGTTTTCTCCTGAAGTTCTTCTAATAAAGCATCTATTTTTCTTTTTATATTTTCTTCGCTCAAAATTTTTTATAAATATATGACTAATTATATATTCAATTTACCCTAAAACTGTTTAGAGAGACGACAAATTTTAGTTGTCAATAAGTACCTGTTATTTTGTTAGTCAGTTCAGGCTTGTGCCCCATCTGCTGCACGCATCATCATTCCGCCATCCATATCATCATCATCGTTATTGTCCAATATTGCTCTTCCAACTTCATAAAGAAGATAAGTCCCAATAATAATTAGAACGAAAAGGAAATTTAAATCTCCGGGGTTTGAAGCGTATGTTTGAATTTCACCCATAATTAACCTCTGTTAAATAACCCTCTTCTCTTTTGTGTTTGCTTTGCTGCTCTTGTACCACGAGATTGCTGCATTTCAGCTTTTGTAATTGGCTTACGATTTTGGAAAGTGTCCCAACCAAGTAAAGCCACAGTTCCAATGGCTCCAAAGAAAAGAACTACACCTGGTATTAAATCCATCTAGTTGAATTAAGTCCAACAAAGTTAGTGGAATTGTTATTTAGACTGTGGATAACAAATATTGCTTCAGCTAATAACCCTGATAACTTTTGCTGTGTACGGGCGCCCCCTTTACATTCCTTTACTTTTCCTTTACATTCATGCGAATTATTTGAGATTAATCTCGTGACTCCAGAAGCAGAAAAGTTTAATGGTTGGATGGCAATGATCGGCTTTATTGCTGCTTTCGGTGCTTACGCAACAACAGGTCAAATCATTCCAGGTATTTTTTAGGTTAATAAATGACTTCTAGTAACCAAGTATCTGATCAATCAATTGATCCAACTGATAATCAATCAGATGGTCAATCAATTGATCCAACAGGAATCCCAGCTTACAGTTCTGCTTCTAACCAGATCATTACTGAATACGGTAAGCAAAACATGTTTGCGACCCAGGTACAAACCCAATTAGTTGAAAACTATTCCAACTATCCTGAAGAAGCAGAAAAGACCAATGGCCGTTGGGCAATGATTGGAATGATTGCTTTACTAGGCGCTTATATCACTACTGGACAAATTATTCCTGGCATTTTTTAAATAGCTTTAGACAAATCAATCTTCATAAAAATCTAGAGATTATTCTCTAGATTTTTTTCTTCCATTCGAGCATTTAATCCATTTTTTCTAGTTTTTGCAAAATAAAAATTAATCAGCCAAAAATGCCAAAAACTAATCATGTTAGTAATAATTCCTCCATTGATCTCAGCTCGTCCAAGCATATTCAATCTTAGGGAATACGATCACTTATCATCCTTATCAATGGCGCAATTGACCCAATTGCAAGCACTGAAAACATAACAAAAATGATTATTTTTGATTCCCATTTTTCCATGAAAATGGTTTAGCTAATGATTACTTATAACTGTGGATTTTTTCTAGCTTTTGAAAAAATTAGTAATTTATTATCAATAAATCCTTTAAACAAAAAGAAGATTAGTCTTTACCGGAATTTTTACCAAAACCTGGAATAAAAGGAAATGCTTGATCATCTCCAAGATCTGGGGCAGCACTAGTTTTCGAACCATCCAAGGCATCACTCGATTCTTCGATCACAATACCCATAGAGTTATCTTCGCTCATATCAGAACCCATTTGCGCGGCTACTACAGGGTTAATTCCTGAAAAAATAGTTGTTGAAGTTATAAAAAAAGACAAAGCTAAAAAACTAGCAGCCCTAAATATTTTTTTGAGCATGGATATAAATCAGTTATATACAATCTAACGTCTCTATTCATCCGAACGTGTTAGGTCTGAATACTCAATTAATGAGATTCATTTAGATAATAGGTGTCGTAGCAATTGTTGAAACTTCGGAGAAGATAGCAACAGCCATGAATATGTAAGGAACTAATTTCATTGTTTTTGTTAATATCTATTAAGCATATATGCTCATCATCTAATCAGTGGTAGCTGATTGTACGGTTCTCGCACCAACTACCATAAGTAAATTTGTTTGTGGCTATAAAAATATCTGATAATCAATATCAATTGCTATCACTACTTTTTTGGATCGCTTTCTTAGCAAGATTCTCTAATTGATCAGGTGAAATTGGTGTCGTTTTGTTTTTTCCTTCTTTTAATCCTCTTAGTAAAGAAGTAATTATTGCCAGTCCTAAAAATGCACCTAAACTCAACCAAAAAATTCTCTCTATTAAGAGTGCTGTGGGATTACCAATTGCCTCAGTTACTTGTTCCATCTTTCGATTTGAGAAAAAAATAAGGATCAGAGCAGTTTCTCAATTTTGCCTTAATCCATCATATAAATTACATGCAGAAATTCATGGCATAAAAAAACCCTCAAGTTTGAGGGATAAGTTACTGAGAGATCCCCATCACCCAGTAATTTCAAAATATTACTCGCTGTGTACATATTGCGCAAGCTAGTAATTCCAGATATGGTCTTTTTTTTCAGATTTTTTAAACTTTCTAACACCAGATATGGTAGGGGTTGCAATTTGGATGAAAAACAGTTAAAAATAAGATCCCCATCACCCAGGCCCGTAGGACACCATACCTAGGGTCTTTTTTATTGGAATTGCTTTTTATTTAGAACTTGAAGTTATTTAGTGACTCAGGAACTGTGGAAAACATAGACAACTTGAAGTTTTTTTTTTACAAAAATATCGATAAGAAAAACATTCACTTCGTGCTAACCGTAACACTAAATATTTTTAGATCAGTTAGGTTTGGGCAAACAATTTTCTGATAAATGTCTGAGCTTCAGCTAGTTGACTCATTTCCCATCTGGAAAGCTGTTTTATGGTGCTTCTATCCTATGGCTGCTCTAGTTCTAGTAGAACTAATTTCTAGAGCGCTTCCAGACGATGATGACGATTTTGGCGGAGGAAAGATGATTCCTGCTTACCAACCTGTTCGAGCAAGATAGATTTAATCATTTGTCTGCTTCCATATTCAGCTCCGGTTGCTATCGATAGTTAAATAAATAAGTTATAAGCCATATTCTTTTGTTAAGTATTTATACTTATGTAGTTAGCTAGGTGATTATGAAAGGTTTTAATTCATTTGTTTTAGATTTTAGTGTTAGCATCCTTGATCGAATTTACGAAGGTAGACCTGTTCAGAGATTTTGGGTTCTTGAGGTAATTGCTAGAGCCCCTTATTTTGCATTCTTATCAGTTTTGCATTTACAAGAGTCGCTTGGTCTAAAGACACCTTTAAGTAACAAGCTTATGAAGGCTCATTTTTATCAAGCAATCAATGAGACGGAGCATTTAGAGGAGATGGAATCACGAAACGGCAATAGATTTTGGGTTGACCGATTTCTTGCCAGGCATTTAGTTATCTTCTATTACTGGGTAATGGTTTTTTATTACTTACTATCTCCATCAAATGCATACGATATCAATATAAAAATTGAAGAGCATGCGTATGAAACTTATGCAAAGTATTTAACCGTTAATCCAAATGATCAGAGGATACGTGAAATCGCTCAAGATGAGATCAATCATGCGAACGAACTAAAAGAAGCAATTGCTTTGATAAGTTAAGACGCCAACTTTTGGTTGATATTTATAACGATAATTTTTCTTTGTGGCTTTTAAATTATCTAAAGCAAGCATCCCCAACAATTCTGAGCTTCTCGATACGAGTAAGGTTCTCTCTCTTTAGCAATGTTTTAGGGGAAACAGCCAAGCCTAATTTTATTCTGTTTGGCAATGATTCAATTAATGATTCAATATCTGTTAAATCTTCATTAGAAGATGCAATAACATCTTTTGTGCATTCCCAACCTTTGGTCGTAATGATTTGGGGCCATATAAACCAAAGACCGCTAAATGCTCCGAGAATTAAGAAAAACAAATTTCTAATCATTGTTCAGATTTAATTGAGACTAATCTTTTGATTTGATTCTTTATTTATAGCTAAGCAATTTAGATCCTCAAGTCCAAAAACTAGTTTCTGCAGTACTCATAACTGCACCATTTTTATCATATATTTCAATATTCTCTTGTATATGTTTCCCTAAGACACTCTAAAGCTTTAATCATAACGATCGCGTTTTAAGGATTGTCGTTGCGGACACTTCTGAAAATTACTTTTTCTCCTTTGGCTGATCTGGCTGGGGTCTCTTCGTTGTAAAACTTTCTCACCCAATCAACGTAAGGTTCATTCACATCTAATTTACATACAGTTGTTTCAAGCATTAGTTGAGAAATATTGTTTTTTCTTCAATTTAAAGCTGCTACCTTGTTTGCAATAACGCATCATATTTGTGGCCCAAACTCAATAAATCTATTATCGGATATCTTTTAATATTATTTGTTAGATGAATTCTCCGTATGCCACACCAGCAATTTATGGTGTACTTTCATTGAGGTGGTCGTATTAGAAAATTTCTAAAACTACGTTAAATCGATGAAGTATTTTGAATATGCATCACCATTTGAGATGCAAAAATCGAATAAAAATATCTTTAAGTTTTCTGGGTATTCCCTCCAAGTTAGACTTTTTAACTCTTTAAGCTCCGTTTCACTAAGTTTTTTCATATTTGCGTATACGTAAAACCCGTCGTCTAAGTCTTTAGGGATATCTTCATCAACTAAGCTGGTTGATTCAATTGAATCAGTGAAAAATGCTTCCTTACATGAATCGAAAAAATCAATTTTTTGATGATCAGTTCTACATCCTTTAGCTATTCCTCCGAAAATGCTTATTTGGTCTTGTTTACTTGTTTGTTCTCTCGACATATTGATGGTTTGAGTTTAGATAAAATTCTTATACCCCAAACTTACTATTTTTGACCAGGTGTAGTGGAAATGCAATGGGCATTAAGGCTGATTGCGTTGAGGTGCGAATAGAGCAAAGATACGTTTGTTGAGCTCAGAGGCACCATTAATGGTCGACACTCCACCTGAGTATTTAAGAGAAGCGAACTGAATTCTGGTTCCTGCTCCAACATTCTCAATGAATAAGTGGGCTATTCGTCTGATGCGACAAGGATCAATGATATAGGTGCGTCAATTCAGTCGAAACTCCTCTGCATCGTTTAGGTGCCCTAACGGAGTCAAAAAGCCTTTCTACTAGACACTTGGCCCCAGGCTGCCAAATCCAGAAGCTTCCAATAAGAATCGGTAAAGGAAAAGGGCCCCCTAGGGCCCTTTTAAAATGTCTATTTAAGTGAGTTTAATTCTTTTTACGGTTTCCCTAACTAAGACGTACGGTCCTACAGAACCATTGATGAAAAGGAAAATTTAGGATTGATGTACGTCAGGCAATCAATTACCAAGGGCGATAATTGGTTGGCTTCTGGGGAGGAGCACTGACGTTTTTTATTCAAAGAAGCAACCTTCTAAAGCTCAGTATAAAAAGAAGGTTGTCCTGAGAAGTTCAAAAAATATAAGAACAAACCACTGTTCGCCGTGTAGGAATAATTACTTAACATCTATACTTTATAGGTATTATTATTTTGTTTGTTGCATTGATTAGTTATATTTATGCAAGCAATCTATTTATTATCCTAATTTTTTTATTGAAGTATACCGAAAGGCAATTACCCCTATCGGTCTTTACGGTCTCTGAGGCTGTTTGAGAGTGGTTAAATTTGCATCTGATTTTTGTTTTTTCGATGTCTAAAGAAACTTACCAAGAAATTAAAAGAATCAGTGGTGAAGAATTACAAGAACTGCTATCTAATTTGGATACTGTTTTTGATCTAGGTACTGGTACCTTATTGTGTGATAGTTATTTGGCTTCAACTGATTAGTAAGTTACTGTTTATTGCTTTTGTGTTTTTGAATTTGTTATTTGATTTTTTTCCTTTACATTTAAAAAAATCAAGTTTCCAATGAATCATTTTTTGGCAACCTATATAGATTTTGTTCAAAGTGTTGGCTTTATTTTTTTAACGACCTTGGCAATTTTTATCATAAGAAAACTATTTATTGACAATAAAAAAGACAATTACATTGATGTTGTGAAAATAAAAGTTGACGAATGAATTATTTGCTAGAACTTATAAAAATAGAAAAATGCCAAAAGCTTTTGAGGAGTTTAAATTCTCTGATGATCAAAAAAAAGGATCAGTGTCAGTATTTTGGGAGAACGTTCATCTTGCAGCTAAGGCCTTGAAGGAAGATACTAATTGCCCTAATGAGATCATTGCTAGTGGTTTAAGAGCCGTCGCGGCTGAATGGGATTAATTCTTTGGTTATCTAAACAATTAGGAGTCATTGATATCTAATTTTACTTGTTCTCGTCATTTGATTCTGGATTCTTTTTTTTACCCTCTTCTTCTTCCTTGAATTGCTTCATGGCTTTACTGCCTATCGCATCTTCTATTAATTCAAAAAACCAAGTTTTAATAGGGTTAGTCATCCTTAACGAATTAGATAGTTTGAGAATAACAAGATAGCAACGATAAACATAGCGGCTCTTCCGTGAATAACTTCTGATCTGCTTAGACGAGCAAAGATAGTCATTAATTACCGTGCTGTTATAACCTTTATATCAAGATCTCTCTGAGAATGCATGGGTAATTCTTAGGATCTTTCTTTTGTTTTAGGTTTTGAAACTTTTGATGAATTCTTATATTTTTTTGTTATCAGTCTCTTACGCTTTTCACTTTTTCATTAAATAATTGTTTCTTATCTGTGCGCGTATTAACTTTTAATGTTGTGTAAACACGTGGAGCACCTTTGCTATGAACTACCTCATGGCAATTCTTTACGCATTCAAAAACTTGATCCCATTCCCCTTCAATTGCAGTTCCATTTGGACCCAGTTCATAATTGAGCTTATGTTCCTCAATAATTGATATGCATGCCTTTATGTATGGAGATAAGGAGACACCTACACCTATTGGTACCAAGCAAAGATCTATGCTCACCCACATATCAAATTAAGAATGAAAGCAATATTTTGAAATTCTAGCTACTAATTTTTTTACTTTAGTTCTTCTTAACTAATAGCTTTGATCATTAAATATAAGTTAGGTCGGTTTTTACTAAAGTTTTTGCACGGTGATTCGTCTCGTCTCTTTTGCGATTTTATTAGAGTTGAAATAAATTGAGGTTATGGATAACAATCAAATTCAGGTTCTACCTTTTCTTATTATTACCTTTTCTATACTAATCAGCGGCGTTACTGTTGTCTTTACTTAAGTAGTTGCATTTATACTTCCTGTTATATTAATAGCTCACATTAAATCAATATTTATTTAATGAATTTTCCCACAATTGCAATTATTACTATTGTTTCTACTGTATTTTTTTATATGATCTTTTTAGTTCTTGGGGTTGGAGGTATTGCCAAAAACCGCAGAGCCCAAGGCCTTGATCAAAGTAAAAGAAGCGAAAATTAACGATATTGAAAATATTTGAGGTATTATTGTTAGTTTTAAATCAATCTTCTTAGCCTCTTCCTTTTTGACAAGTGCCTATCAAAGTTCTATTCCTTTGAGGGGATTCAACTGAGTATGTTCCATGCTTTCCATTTATTTTGTAGATATCCTTAACGCTGTTTCTATTATCTCTGTGCGTAATTGTGTACGAATTACGTCTAATCAAAGTCCTTCCTTCTTTTTTTATTCCTTTCTCGTCAATAGTAGATATCAAGCCATTTAGATTAATTGTTAGATAGCTCGTTTCCCAATCTGGTTTAATTAGAGCACCTCTATTTATTTCATATTTACCAATACATTTTAGAAAAATTACTTCCGATCTAGTTTGTTGCAATGGTACCAAGAGTACTCCTGATAACAATACGAAAATGAAACGCAACTTCTTGTATTGGAAAGAGTTAATTAAATCTTTGAAGTTAGGAATTAAAATTTGAATATTTTTATTCATATAATTATTGCATTAAATTTTGCCTTTATACAATTTTAATATAAATCCCTATTTTGTAGTTGTTTGTTTAGTTACTCACAATTTTATTTATCGAAAAAATCTAGAGTTAAAACAACTTAATCTTTCTTTCCTTTTAAAATCATTGTTAATGGGACACCCACTGTAAATAGTATGCCTATGGCTAGTATGGCCAATCCCGTTGGGGAAAAGATATCTACTCCTCCCATGACTTGTGATGCTTTTTGCGTTATGGCAATAATCATTAATTTATGGCGTATGCCCAAGGTATTGATAGCTTATTTTCTTCAAGATACTTTTGCAATTTTCTTGAATTGATTTTCAATACTAGTCCATTTGTTGGATAGCTTGTAAATAACTTACCCTCTCTCCAACATTGAAGATAGATTTCGATATCTGAAATGAAGTTTGTAAATTGAGTTTGAGGAATTTCAAAATTTAGATGTTTTAACTCTTGAAGTGATTGAAAATGATTAATTTTGCAATGATATATCTGAAAAGCGCAGAATTTAATTCTTTTAGACTGTGATTTAAAATTATGATTTTCTATAAATTCAGTTTCATTATTTCTAGTTGATAAATTTTTATCGTCATAAAGAATTCCTTGTATTTCTATTCTGTTTTTAATCAGTAGGTTTTTAGGAAAAATTTTTAGAGATCTTACACTTTCTGTTATGTCAATACTATTTTTATTAATCACCTTTTTTAATTCTCCATTGATATATTGAATGCCAATCATTGATCCAATAATTTTTGGTTCTAAAATTATTCTTGTATTCGGAAGAAATGTCTCCAACCATTCACGAATATTTCCTTGTCCTAATGATAAGAAGGCTTTTCTTCCGGAATGGTAATTAAAGATAGAGTTTTCTGGAGATATTCTTTCAAGATTCCTTTTCAGATGATTTGATACCTCCTTCTCTTCTCTCATCTTTCAGTCCTACATTTTTTCAAATTAGTTTGCCTTTTACAATGGTAGGCATATTTAATATAGATAAATTTTGTTTTTTGTAAGATCAGAAATGAGCCGATATTATTGCCCTTTCTGCTCTTCTCGTTATCAATTTCATAAAACCAGAAGTGATGGTGCTTTGATTTGTGGCCTTTGCGGTGACCAATTAGTTAAAAAGCCCTTATTAAATTCAAGACGAATTATTGGAGCAGTTGCCGCATCCGCATTTCTAGCTCCCTTACTAATAATGATAATTTTTATTATTAATGATTTTTCTAAGGAAAAACTTCCAAACAATTCCGATTCCTTAGTCCTATTAACTATTGATAATTCATTGACAATATGAATCCCGATTATCGCCTAAATTTTCCTGCCACGACAAGGAACCGTGATTCCATCGCTTCAGTTTTAAGCAATTATATTTCTCCTAATAGCTTGCTTTTAGAAATAGCTAGTGGTAGTGGAGAACACGGAGTCTTCTTTCAAAAAAAATTCCCATCAATTACCTGGCAAACTAGTGATCCCGAATTAGTGCATAGAAAAAGTATTAATTCATGGATTAGGCATGAGGGGCTTTATTCAAAAATGCCTGAACCTCTGGATCTAGATGTGGAAATGCGTCCTTGGCCTATTACTAATCGTCTTGTTGCTTTAATTAAAGGAATTGTTTGCATAAATATGATTCATATCTCACCATGGAGTTGTACAAGATCTTTGTTTGAACAATCAAAGAAATATTTAGATCAAAGTAATTTTTTGATGCTCTATGGACCTTTCTTAAGAAAAGAGAGACACACTTCGGAAAGTAATTTGAATTTTGATCAATCCTTAAAAATACAAAACCCGCTCTGGGGGCTTCGCCAATTAGAAGAAGTTAATAAACTTGCAGAAGAAAATGGATTTAAGCTAGATAAGGTTATTGATATGCCTGCTAACAATCTTTCAGTTATTTATCGCTTAAAGTAAAATTTCACACATTTTTTATTCTTTCTACTAAGAATTTCAAATATTCGGTAGATGCGATAGGAGAATAAGTCCATTACGCTTTTTTTCTTGTGGAGTTTTCTGGTCCAGATGCAATTGATAACGCTATCCAAGCTGGATTAGATCTAGATGGAAGTCCTATTCCATCAGAAATGCTTACCCTCTATAGGGATGTTATGGAAAAAGAAAATGCGCGAAAAAGAAGTGGAGTTAAGAAATCAATGCGAAACCGCATTGTTAAAACTGGATCCAAACATTTTGACCAAGACACACTAAATACACGATTAATTAAAGCTGGTTGGGATGGGTTAAAAGCTAAAGAAATTGATTTTTTTTATAACTGAGATCTGATAACAGAAAATAAATCTAATAGACTATGTGACACTAGTGTCTCACTTTTTTACTTGTTAATTCTTCCTCTTAGTCAATATTGTTTTGGCTTGAGTCTAAATTTATGTAGTCAAATTGACTGCTTCTACTAAGTTTTTTGTATCCGTTGCGCCCAAATTTCATATTCATGAGGCAAGCCGTACTTTTCGGGCTTTACGTATATTAATAATTGGTTTACATTTATTCACATACACATTTCGGATTTCATCATGACTCCAGAAGCAGAAAAGTTTAATGGTTGGGCAGCAATGCTTGGCTTCGTAGCAGCATTCGGTGCATACGCAACAACAGGTCAAATCATTCCTGGAATTTTCTAAACCAATAACTACTAACAACAATGCAACCATCTAACAAAACAATCCTTGAAAGAAGCATCGGCAGACCAGCCATGATGGCATTCGTTCTATTAACAGGTATCTACCTAACAACCGGTCAACTTATCCCAGGTGTCGTTTAATGAAAAAACAACCAACTGAAACTCCAAGAGTCGAAGAAGGCAAAGTGATTGCTGAAAGACTTAATGGTTACGCAGCATTTGTTGGATGTTGGGCACTTATCGGTGCATATCTAACAACCGGTCAAATTATTCCAGGTGTTGTGTAATGTCTGAACAAAACAACAATACCCGAAAAATCGATCCAGAGAAAATTACAGCTGAGAGACTTAATGGGTACGCAGCTCTCTTTGGTTGCATAGCTCTTATTGGTGCATATGCCACTACTGGTCAAATTATTCCAGGATTTGTTTAATGGAAAACAATTACTGGAAGACAGCTGAAATAATGAACGGCCGTCTTGCGATGATGGGCCTCCTTGCAGCTGTTATTAATTACGGATTCACAGGCTGGATTATTCCAGGTTTCGTTTAACCCTATTTTTTAATTACGATGGCTTTAAGTTATTGGCTTCGTGCAGAAGTCGACGATCTTCTCAACGAAGATACTTTTTTTGATAGCTCAGATTACTCATGTCTCTTAGAAGATACTGACTGGGCATAAACGATTATGTTTTGATAATGGAGAAAAAAACATTTCATTGTCAATTATGTAAAAAAAAGAATGCTGAAACTTGGTGGAGAATGAAGGGTTTAATTATGTGCAAGCAATGTTATGACAAACTCCAAAAAAAGCTGTGATGAATTAAATTCAATTTATTTAATTTTTAGAATTTGAAAAATTAAATTTGTTAAATTCTATATAAAGAAATTTTTTTGGATTCTAGTTATGACATGCTGAATATTTTTTTTCTCCTAACTTATTATTTTGACTGCAATTAAGTTTATATTCCCTTAACCTTTAAGTATTAATCAGGCAGGGTTGACTTTGTTTAACATCCATTACTAAAAGATCAATAGCATTTTCTAATTCTTCCTCTGTTTTAAATCCTAATACCTCTGCTGGTTCAAGTCCCAAAGAACTAAAGTCTGGTTCTATTCCAAATGGTTCAATATTCTTTATATCTCCAACTATGTCTTCTAGTTCTTCTAATTCAGTCATATTATTAATAATAGAGTTGATATTTTTTTAACAAAAAATCTATGAGACTTCAAGTTTGAAACCTTTATCTAAAAGTTGTTGATATGTGAGCCTTGCTTGAAATGCGAGGATCTCAATCGGCTCTTTATCATCTCTTTGCATGATGAAATAGTGATTGTCATCTCCTTTCCTAGCAAAAATGACAATCTCCGACCCTCTTACTAATCTCCAACAATCTTGAGATTTATGCTCAGATAATGGTCCTAAATCCCATGGAGCCTTCTCTGGATACTTCTCTCTTTTTACCCTTGGCATGTATTAAAAGTGACGATATCTTTTAGCCTACACTTATGCTCTTCAACGTCAAGAATTAGTTTTTCAATCAGGAAAAGGCCGCCAATGAATACCCCTCGTCAAACAATCGTTGATAAGTATATCTAGCCTCATATTCTTTATATGCCTTTCTATCACCGTCATTTTTTTGAATATATACATAATTATCGTCTATACGACTTCTCGTGAAGGTATAAACGATATCCGCTTTTGATAGCATCCATCTAATTGATTTGGATTGACTTTGATCGATGTTTAAATCCCATGGAATATTTTCTGGATATTTCTCTGAAAAGCTCATATGTAAAAATGCGTCTTTTAAATTTATGGTATAGAAGCCTTGTATACATGAGAATAAATACCGCTTTTGTTTAGATAATATCTATTCTTAAAAAATGTTTATTCAATATATAGATAAACTTTTTACTTTAAATTTTCGAAAAACTTAACTAGCTAAAACTATTTTCCTGCTTATCTCTTTTCATGTACCTTAATCCAGCTTTAAAATAGGACTATGACTTTAGTCTCTTTTACGGAAATTATTGTAAAACCGATAATTTATCTTTCTAGTATTTCTTTTCACTTATTCAACTTCTCTTTCTGAAATACCATCATTTACTATTAATTTTTTGATTCCTTAAGAAAAGAAGTTAATAGAAGCGACTTGGCTCTACATTTCCCTATTGATATATATATGAGATTACTTGGACTTGATAAAGATTGTTTCTCTAGCTGGTGGGCAAAATTACCAGAAGGATCAACTATTGTTGTGCAACCCAAAATTGATGGTTATGCAATCGGGCTTAGATATAAATATGGCCAATTAGTTGAGGCTTATTCTCGTGAGGATAGTGAGATTATTGAAAATATTAGGCATATTAATGCTATTCCCTTGAGTATTGATGACACTTTAAAAGTTGAAGTAGAGTTAGAGGGGATTTTATATTCTCCTTCCACAAATTCTAAAATTTCTATAGAACAAGTCCTATCAAATTCAATTTCTGAAATTGGCAATAATACCTCTCTTCTATTTTTAGCATTTCACATTTTTTGTTCAAACAGTGATGAACTCTCAGATTTGACTCAACTTCAGAACTGGGGATTTGAGGTCCCTATAACTCTAAGAACTGATGATCCTAAGCAGGTCAAAAGATGGCATTCTCAATGGATCAAGAAGGAATTGTTTTCAAATCTTCCTACCAATGGAATCGTCGCTAAATGTAATTCCTCGATGACGAAGAATATTTTAGGGGCTAGCACCTCTTATCCAAATTGGGCTTTGGCTTTAACCAGTTAAATGTTTGATTATCTATATTGATCTTCCTTGTGCATCTAATAGTTTCTTCTATTTATTTATCCTTATTAAGATTGCCAAAAAAGCATAATGAAATATTCTTTATTTAATTATCCATATTCTTCATATGACCTTTACCGATAAGCAAATGTTTGAGGCAATAGAGGCAAATGGGGATGTCAAAGATTGCTTTCAGAAAATAATTGGAGCATGCAGAGAATTAAAAAGCAAGACGGGTTGCCCTAATGATGATGTTGATCGATTTCTTGAATTCGCAATTGGTAAATGGGTCGAATCAGATTGAACAACCTTAATTTTTACAATCAAGTTGACATATTACTTTCTAATGGGAAATAGTAAGAAGAGTTATTCATTTGGTTTGTTTGAATAGATCATATTGATTATTTTTTGAGTGCAAAAATAAAGCACTTTATCTCTAAACTTCATTTAGGAGTTCTTGCTGTGGCTTTTACCACACTTTCTATTCAATTATTCCCAATCTCCAGGCATGCCTCAAGCTGGAATCGATTCTTAAGAAAAACATCTGAGACACTTAGTCAGGTCAATACGGTTAAGAAAATGAATGAGGACAGTAAGGATGTTTTAACAGTGATGATATGTAATGGTGATGTATTTGAAACCAAATTTAAGACCAACAACTAATAAAATATTGGCATGTTTTTCTAGAAGATTTTATTTACCCGCATTTTATACGAAGTACTTTCTATAGTTCTTAGTCAGATTAAAGGGAAATAATAAATCTAAAGGAAGGATTGAAAATAATTATTTCATGCTTGATACAAGGTATCTATAGATTTCCAAATAATCCAGCAATTCCTAAACGATGAATATAGATACAATTAAAATTGGAGGTATTTTGGACCGGTTCATTTTTTGTTGTAATAAGTAATTTTGTTGGGATTCATGCCTTAACAAATATTCAAAAGTAAAGCTTTATATACTGAAAGATTTGATTGTATGAACAATTCAATTCTCTCATAGCTGTCTTTATGCCAGTTTAGATTTTTTCTTATTTTATAAAATAATCTTGCTATTGCTGGAGATACAGCGCTTCCTAAAAGATAAATGATCTATCAAATCATAAATTTTAAGCGGCCAAAAAGGATCTTTCCTATAACTCAATCCCTTTAACCTTGAATAATTTTTCCATATAACCTTGAATTCCTGAGTTTAATCTAGACTGATGTCTTCCCATAACTTTTAGCTTTAATGTCTAGGACTAATGTAAATATTGTAAGTTTGTTAATTATAAGTTAGTATTATAAGTACAACCATTTATTTATCATGCTCACTGGTAAGGATTTATTAGCCAAGGTCAAAGACTTGGGAGATGTCTCAAAATCTGATCTTGTTAAAGCTTGTGGATATGTTTCCACCAAGAAAGGAGGCGGAGAACGTCTTAACTATACTGCTTTTTATGAAGCACTTCTAGAAGCTAAAGGTGTAAACCTAGCAGCTGAAAGTGCTGGTGGTATTGGTAAAGGTGGAAGAAAGCTTAGTTATGTGGCTACCGTTCAAGGAAATGGAAACCTATTGATAGGAAAGGCCTATACAGCTCTTTTAGATCTCAAGCCTGGTGATAATTTTGAGATTAAGATGGGACGTAAAGGATTTCGTTTGGTTCCAGAAGGAGAAGGTTAATCCCAAAAAAACTGATTCAAAATTTTTAGTTTTAGCCCGGAAGCATATCTTCTTCCGGGCCTTTTTTTTGCGAATTGTTCCTTGATATATTTGTCTGTTTATACATCTATAGTTTATAAACCAAGTGAGATGTATCTTTTCTATTTCTTTGCATTTTTGCTTTTTCCTTCAAGGGATAATTTCATTTTATAACTCAATTTTTTTGATTTTATTGAAATTTGTATTTTTTTCCTCTAAACCCAATTACAAATACCTTTTTGAATTATCGTTTTTTTCTATTTTCATGATTCTTTATCATGTTATTTTTTAGTATTATTGTTTTTGGATTAGTTGATTGCCCTCTTGATAAAATCTTAGGTCTTTAATTCATATGATCGATTGTATTGGAGATAATCCCTTGATGAGCATTCTATTTATAGCCTAATCCCACTTTTTAATATTCAGGTATACACTCTTTTTTATCTTGTCATTAATTTTTTATATTCACAGTATGATTTCTATTTTCGTTACCCTTATAACCTTGTACCTATCTTAGTTTCGTGTTTGATCCCCTCTATGAAGAATTTGTTACCAATTCTGCTGACCTATTGATTTATATGGTTCGACATGTGTTTATTGAGCTTCTTTTGCCATTGTCTATTTTTATTGCTGTAATGCTTACTCTCTTTTTAGATTGGAGTTGGATACCTATTTCAAGTATTGAGCGTGAGAGGGGTCATAGTCTTGAAGAAATTAAAAAGTTTTTACTTGAACAAGTGAACGTTTAAATATTTTTTAAGAGCTTTCTTACTTGTTGATTAGATTCCAGCGTTATTATTTAGATAAATAAACATCATTTTATTTTTTTGTTTTAGCTTGGATTCCGAAATATATGGATAAACCAATCAAAACAACAACTAGTAATGAAGAGCTATTCCCAATGATTTCTATAAGCATATTCAGCTTTGATTTAAAATTCTTATTTTACATATTAAACTTTTCCTAGGTATTGGATCTATTCTCTAATAAACTGATGTTACAAATGGATTAGAAAATAGTCCCTCTTTATGAGAATTTCTCAGCCATGCATTATTTACAATGTCTTGGCAAGTGGAATATGAATTATGAGCAGCTATAGAGGCTATGGGTATTTACAATTTATCTATACTATTTCTACCACTAATTTCTCTTAATCGTATTAAATGAAAAATATTCATTTATTTGAAATAAATTTCTCTTACTAACTATTTAAATATTCTTCACTCACTTGAAAATATGAAATGGGATTGAAGAAAATTTAATAATATTGACTATTTTCGCTGACTGGTTGCCATACCTTTCCTTTTAACGTCAGTGATAATCTTCTACCCCATAAAAGGAATGGAAATAAAAAATTTGTCCTCTTGTTTGAGGTGAAGATAATCCTGAGTACTTCTAACAGTGAGTCGCTTGGCTCTTTGATTTCAGAGCAAATCCAATTGATCGCATCCGCACCATGCATGATTTTCTCATCCTTGATGAGAATTGCTCCTTTGTTCAAATCATAGCCTTGGTTATAGAGTTGAGATAATAGGGCTAAATTTTTTCTTCCATCTAAAATTTCTAGTTCAGTAAGGCTGCTTTTTAATTCAAGTAATTGCGCAAAGTGATTGCAAAATGGACATTCACCATCATATATAAATAAACTTTTGTCTGACATGACTATTTATTGTTATTAGTAGTTTACATACAATTTGACTGAAAATGCGTCTAATTAACTATAAAATGGATAAGAGTTTTAAAAAATCAAGAATTAATATAATTATTTTTTTAAGTTTATTAGTTTAAGTCTCTATATAAATTTCAAATATTATTGAGTAATTTATAGATTTAGGATTCAATCACTATTTAATTAGATTGATTTGAGATAAATCATACTATTAATTGATAACGTAATTAATACTAATTTTAGGTGTGTTTTTTCTTCTCAGCTTTTGAAAACGTTACTCTTTACATTATCTTCTTGTATCTGAGGTCTTAATAATGACATAGGAAGTGCGGTTACTATTGCGAATGAAAGAACAAGAATTAAGTCTGTTGTAAAGTGACTTATACCAAGCTCTGAGTGTGCGAGAGCAAAGTTTAGTACTGACATTTTAAATAATTCAATTATTCTAATCATATTTTAGTATCTATATAAATATATATAATGTAGTAAAAATTATTGCTCAAGTAAATAATTTTATACTAATAGTTGATAACTATTTAATTAGTCATCCATATTTAAATTTTTTAATGAGTGTCCGTTTCTATAACTCACTTGTCTTGAAAATACTTTAGTATTTGCAAAGTACACATTTAGAACGCATTTGTTCATAAGGAAAACACTATGTTTAAAATCGTTGCCTATGTTCGTTATTCAAATGCGTCAATAATGCTTGATTGGCATGTCTTCATGGGCGCGCTCATCTTTTTTATACTTTGTGGGATCTTGATATTTCAAAATAAAATTTGGGAGGAGGAAGACTATTCAAGAAATAAAAAATGGTATAAATGGAAAACATCGGCCATTAAGGCAAATAAAGGTGATTTGACTGGGATTTACCCAACATCAAGAAAATAATTTTTTTAAAATCAGCTTTCCCTAAATATCTTGCATTTACTTGAATTTTATTTATAGATGGTTTTGGGGTTTAACATAATTCTTGCTTGTCGTAGTCAAACCAGATAAAAAGAGAGAATAGTTGGTTTGTCTCTTTAATTCAGATATGAATGAAATCAAATGTCCTGAATGTGGTAGTACTATCAGCATTGATGAAGATAATTACTCGAATATCATAAAGCAGGTTAGGGATCAAGAGTTTGATGAAGAATTGAGCAAAAGACTTGAACTACTTGAAAAGGATAAACAGAAATCCTTAGATCTTGCTATTCAGAATATTCGTTTACAAATGCAAAAGGCTGAGTTTGTAAACGAAAAAAAAATGCAAGAGCTTCAATCTCAGTTGATATCATCTCAAGCTGAAAAAACATTGGCTGTGAATAAAATTAAGCATACCTTCGAAAAAGAGAGAGATTCACTTTCATATTTATTGGAGAGAACTAGAGAAAAAAATGAATATGATAAAAAAGTTGCAGTTTCAAACGCCGTTACTGAATTAAAAGAAGGGTATGAAAAAATCAAAAATAACTTAGATAAAGTTGAACTACAAAGAGAATTATCTGAAAAATCTATAAAAATGAAATATGAAATTCAGTTAAAGGAACGTGATGACTTGATTGGGAGACTTCGTGATATGAAAATAAAATTGTCCACAAAAATGGTTGGTGAGTCACTTGAGCATCATTGTGAAAATGAATTCAATCGAATAAGAGCAACAGCTTTCCCTAATGCTTTTTTTGAAAAAGACAATGATGCTAGTTTTGGTAGTAAAGGTGATTACATTTTTCGTGATAGCGATACTGAAGGAAACGAAATCGTTTCAATTATGTTTGAAATGAAAAACGAATGTGATAGTACTTCTAGCAAAAAGAAGAATGAGGATTTTCTGAAAGAGTTAAATAAAGATCGCCTTGAAAAAAATTGTGAATATGCAGTTTTAGTTTCTTTATTGGAAACTGATAATGACTTATTTAATTCTGGGATCGTTGACTTTTCATATCGGTATCCAAAAATGTATGTTGTACGTCCTCAATGCTTTTTACCAATAATTTCTTTACTAAGAAATGCTTCACTTAAGGCCCTTGAGTATAAATCTGAACTAACAGCTATCAAAGAACAGAATATTGATATTACCAATTTTGAGAAAAGCCTTGAACTATTTAAGGATTCTTTTGGTAAAAATTATGCGTTAGCATCAAAACGTTTTGAAACAGCAATTACTGAGATTGATAAATCTATTAATCATTTGCAAAAAACCAAAGATGCTTTAATTGGTGCGGATAGAAATCTTAGATTAGCAAATGACAAAGCCCAAGATGTGTCTGTTAAAAGATTGACTAGAAACAATCCTACTATGAGAGAAAAATTTAAATCTATAAGAACAAGTGAGGCCGCATAGCTTACTCATTAATCTTTAATAAGTTTAATTTTATTAATATGAGTGGTTGGCTTTATTTAATAAGAAATAGAGATTTATATAAAATTGGTATAACAAAAAAATTTGAGAGTAGGATGCGACAACTTAAGCCAGATAATATTGTAGCTAAATTTTATACCAGTGATTTTTTAAAATTAGAAAAAGAGTTACATAATCGGTATAAAAAATTTAGAATCCCTCAAACAGAGTATTTTCGATTAGAACAACATCATCTTAAAGAGATAAAGCAAAGAATATACCAACTTGATCATACTATGATTATAATATTAGGGATTATTTTTAAATCACTATTAATTATAAGTTTATTATTCTTTATTCTTTTATTTGTTTTCTCTTTAAATATTAACGATATTAATATTGTTTTTCTTAAGTCAATTGTTTGGATGGAAAAAATATCATTTGGATACTCCTTTATTTCATTATTTTTACACTCAGGTAAATATTTATCATTTTTAAGTGAATTAAAATATAGATTTTTAAAGTTAATTATTTTTATTGTATATGCTTTGATTTTTAGGATAGCTTCTATTTTCTTTCAATAAAATAAATTTAATTTAGTATCATATTTATAGGGTATTTTAATTGTCTTACTACCACATGTCTTTACTTGACTGCTCCTCTTGTTGTTGTTTTAGGAGACCAAGCCTTCTATCAAATTCAATCTCTTCTGGGCTTTTTTGTTCTACTTTAGGATTTTTATTACATTTTTCTTTCACTTCAAGAATCTTTTGACTTAAGTCCACTGTGAAATGATCTTTAATTTCTTCCCATGCTTCCTTTTCTTCTGCATTGCCTACAGTTCCTTTAATTTGATCGATAATAATTTCCTTTACAAATTTTCTTAGATCACTTTCAGTCATAGAATTAATTTTACTTGATATGTACATATCTTTAAGGGCGTCTAATTCTGTTTCGCTTAGATCCTTATAAGTAAGTTCTTCCATGTTTTTGTAAGCTGTAATACTATTTATAGACCCATTTAGCTTTTAAGACTTTTGATTTAGGATTAAAAGTCTGCACATTCCTTTTTGCCTCATTTTCATTATTGGCAATAACAGTTTCTTCGTGGTAATTACCTAGTTCGTTAACCATGAAAACTTTAAATCTCATCTGTGATAATTTTTTCTTTATTTTATGCTATTTAATTATAAAAACAATGTATTATTCTTAAATGTTGGAATCTTAACCATTGAATTTTTTATTTATCATTTCGATCTACAAGTTTATTAAATATAGTTTCGATCAATATTGCTGTAAAGAATAAACTTAATGATGGAATAAATATTGGAAACCATAGTTTTTGAAACAAATTATATAAATCGGAGTTTCCACTAACACTTAATGTAAAACTAATACCTAGGAATATAGCACCTAATATTAATATATAAAGATTATAAATTAATATATTATCAATAGCTTTCTTCCATTTGCTTTCAATTGCCTTTTTCATTTGTTTTTTTAAGAAATGAACTTTATAATATAAAAATTATTCTGTAAGTCAAATTACTAAGAACCTCTAAAAGCATAAAGATCGATTCCAATTGATTTAAGGTAAACAGCCCCTCCAATAGCAAGTATGTTAAGGCAAAAAACAAATACCCATACTTTCCATGATTGATTTGTTGAATCCATCTTTTTATGATTAATTATCAATACATCTCTTTATGAGATCTTTCATTAATTATAGCTTCAGCTACATACTAAAAGTATCAACTCAAGGCATCAAGATCTCTTCTGTAGTGTTTTGAACATCTTAAATCAATATCATTTGATTTCCAATCGGTGTCTTCTAGCAGGTCCGAATAATTATTACTGTTTGATGGAAGTTTTTTTTCTAATCTCCAACCAGCTTCGTTCAAGAAATCAACATAGTCTTTTGAAAATTGACTTTCATTAATTTGTGAAAGCTTATTGTTGGACCGTAACTTGTTTGATAACTCTCCTTTTGTTTGTAGTGGCATCTAGTGAAGTTCAATTTAAATTGTTCTAATCAATTTTTTTTTTTTTCGTTATGGGGTGTATGTAGTGTTTACCCTCGCTGTAGATATTTCAATGATTAATTATTTAGATTTACTAATACGTCTTTCAAATCAAATCTAATCTTGTTGAGTTGCTCTTGACTTCCAAGGAATATTAGAATCATTCCCGGAGAGATAGATACCTTGTCTTTAGGATTACCCATTAATTGACCAGAAACTTTTGTTGCTAGAAGTAATGCCTCACCACTTTTCGAGAAATTACAAATATTTTCATTTTGACTATTGAAAATTTCGATTTTATCTACATTATCGGTGAGTTTAAATTCTTCGATTTCGCAATCTGATCCTGCAAGCAAGTCTATAAAATCAACAGCAATTGGTCTTAATGCAGAGGCAGCCATAGTTCTTCCTGCCGCAACATAAGGACTTACTACCGCATCGGCTCCTGCTAGTTTTAATTTATTAGCAGCTTCCTCGTTCGCAGCCCTAGCGATCAATCTACAAGTATTATTTAGTGCTTTTGCACTTAAAACAACATATAAATTTGCAGCGTCACTTGGAAGGGTAACTACTAAGCTGCGACAATTTTTAACTCCTGCTAGTAATAATGTTTCGTCCATTGTGGCATCTGCGAGTAGGACGTTGAACCCTTTTTCTTCGGCTTCGATTTTTCTTGATGAATCACTTTCTATTATTATTGTAGATATTTTTTCATTAATTAATTGGTCAGCAATTTCTTTTCCTGTGCGACCATAACCACAAATAATTACATGATTTTTCATTCTTCTAATTAATCTCCTTAACCTTAGCTGCTCTAATTTTATAAAATATCCTAATTCAGACAATTGTATAAACCTTTGAAGAGTTAGTTGAACAACAAATAATCCTCCTCCAATGATTAAAAAAGTTATAACTCTACCTGCTGAACTTAAAACTTCTACTTCACCAAAACCTATTGTTGTAATGGTTATCAATACCATCCACAAACAATCTCCCCAATCCCAACCTTCTGTAATGCGGTATCCAAAGGCACCGAATAAAAATAAAAAAATGAGTAATGATATAGGTTCTGCCCAGACTTTCAAATAGCCTTTATACTTATTTATTTTTATAAGATTCAATTTAATTCTTTAGTCATTATTGTTTTAGTATAGTGATTATTGATTGAAAGTTTTTTCCTTTTTATTAAAGAGGTATAAACTAGCCAATTATATAATCATTCTGCTTCAATTATTGCTTATAGTATGATTTAATTAAATTTGTTAGTAATTATCTAATATGCAATCTCTTACATCTGAAGACAAAAAAGAATTATGTAAGGATGCTTTTCAGGACATATCAGCAATTCTTGCAGGTTTACGCGATCAGGGGTTAACAGATTTGGAAATCTTTGAGTTTGGAAAGTCACTCATAGATCATTTTGATCCAATTAAAATGGAAAATTTAAAAAAAGAATCAGATTATCAGGATGCTTTGTTTAGAGAAGCAAATGATTTGTAGATATATTGAAATGGTTTCATTCTTTTAAAATTTTATATACCGTTTAAAAATTCTTTTCTTTTTATTTATTAGAGACTCTTTATACTTATATCAATAAGTAATAATTGCCTAAATGATTATTTATTATCATTATTTTGTACATTGTTTGTTTTTTGAATAAAGTCAATTATTTCCTTGCTCTGCTTTATTGATAATGATGATAATGGTGATGAAGCAGGTATTTTTAGAAGTGTACATGTCGCTATTATTTCTGGAGAATCAACATTTAAGGCTTCTGCAAGCTCCTTTACTCTCAATCTTGCCACATTAAAAACCATTGTTCTTCATGATTATATAAAGATCTAAGTGTTTTTTTTTTATTTTATTGCTAGTAGTGGAGATAGGCTAATTGAAATTGATTAAATGAATGACGATAATGCATTGAAGTTGACGCTTCACACTGTTGTCTCGTATGCAGTGTCGCGAATGGAGTCTTCATCAGATGAAAATGTGAGAAGGTGCATATTTCAAGAATATAAAGAATGGTTGGGAACCTCTATTGATGATTGGGTTTTAGCATTACCTAATGATTGGGGTAAGTCTGATGCGAATTTTTATTAGAACTAGTAATGTATAAGTTTATATATACGATTTTTCTATATTAATAATTGATTAATTAAAGTTTTTTTGCGCACACTCGTAACCTGATTCTCTAATATCTTTATTTTCATCAATAATTGCTGTGAGAGCACAATCGCAGTAATTAGTTATTGAATCTTTTGAAATAGATTTGGTTGCTGGATTGCTTAGTGCGCTCGAAACACAGTCTTCCATTTGACTTTCAGGATATGAATAGGCTGTAGTGGCAAAAGAAAACATAAAGATAGATATAATTAGGATTTTCTTCATTTTATTTTTAGTAAAAATAAATTATACAATTTTTTTCATTTATTAGGTAACTTACTTAAAAATAATTACTGGTTTGTTGATATAGTAGTAATATTTATAATATTGGATATTTGACAATCAAAAGTAATAATTCTAATATTCATATTTGCCTTTCTTAAATGTCATTAGATCAATTAAGAAAATTTTTAAAGGAAATGCAGAATGATGACGCTTTAAAAGATGAAGTACTTTCTTCCTCAACTGCAGATGATGTTGCCCTGATTGCTTTAAGAAGAGGTTACGAATTTTCAGGAGATGAATTACTACGATTTTCAGGAAAAAAAGTTGGAAGAGTTACAGTACAAAAGAATGATGTACCAGGAGAATATAATTAAACATTATTTTCTTCGACTTAGTTCTTCAACTATTCTATCCCACTTCTTACTGGCCTTAAGATAAGTATCTCTTCTTCGTCTATAGATTAAATAATTAAAAAAGATAATAGTTAATATAAACAATATTACAATTAATAAAATAAAATTCATTTAAGTTGCTCTTGTTGATTTTTTATTACAAGGAAATACTAATAATATGTATATTCTACATCTGTTATACAATTAATTATCATTTGCATTAAGACAAGATACTCATTTTACCAAAAATAATTTCCCATATCTAATCATTTTCTACTAAGATGTATTAAAATTATAACCTAATTCATGGATATCACATTGATAGCAATTGCTATTTTTATTTTGATAGCAGTAGTATTTCTTTCATTATTTTTGTTTAAAAGTATTAATAAAAAATCTTTCACCGCTCAAGACGGCTCTGTTTTTGATAACCAATCTGATTTAGACTTGTATATGAACCTATATGAAAAGACAAAACCTTTGTTCAGCTCAATTGATGAGAAAGCTTCTCCTCAGCAATTACTTGGATTCGAGCAATTATTCTTATCTAAACTAACAACAGAAGGTTTTCCAGATTTAAAAACTCTTGTCAAATATCGAAAGCAATTTAAGTCTTTATCAGATTTAATTAATACTTAGATTGATTTTGATTTTTTATCGTACTTTTATACTATTATCTTAATAATTATATAAGTACTAATGTCTAAAGCCGATTATACTGAAGATGAACTATCAGAAATGAGAGAAGATGCGTTTGTAAATATCAAAGAAGCCTGCATGAGACTTCAAGAAAGAACAATGTGTGGAAACGAAGTTGTCATTAAAATGTTAAACGAAGTTTCTCAATTTTATGTAACGCAAGATGAGAAAAGTAAACCATAATTAACAGTCCGTATTTTTTTAGTTTTATATAAAGTATTCTTTAAATGTTTCAGGATTTATTAATTTAGTACTTGTATCTTTTAACAAACTAATATCTTCAACTGATCCATCAACACTGATTAAATGATTTATTATTCCGGTAAATGTTATATCCCCACCTGTTGTACTGGCTAAGATTGTTTTTGGTTTAAATAACTTTAACAACTGAGGTAGTACTGTTTTACCTTTAATGAATTTACCTGCAAGTGGTAATGAGAAATCTATTACTGGTGTAATTAATAAATTTACATTCCGAGGCTTTATTTTTTTATCAAGAAAACCATGTGGCTCAATATAAATTGAATCTAAATCTGAATCAATAATATAGCCATTTTCAAGATTAGGTACAGATGCACCTGATGTCGCTTGTATTGATAGATTGTTTTTTACAAATGTTTCTCCAGGCTTGAGTGGGTTTATTTTAGTAAAACCAATTTTGCTTACAATTTTACTTGCTGCTTCTGAAGCAATTACTGGGATGCCTTTATTTATCTTTTTTAATGTTGGAGGATGGGAATGATCAGGTTGCCCCTGAGTTAATAATAAAAAATCAAGGTTGCTAGGAACTTCAATTTCTTTAGCCAATTCCCCTTTAATAAGCCAGTCTCCTGGAGGAAAAGTTAAATCACCATTCAACCATGGATCAATCAAAATTCTAGTTTTACCTACTTCAATAAGCCAACCATTTGCTCCGTAGTATGTGGCTTTTATTGACATAGTTTTCTTCTATTATAACTATTGTTATTTTGTACGGTGGATTATTCGGAGGTGTTCATTTATTAGTGGTATCAATATAACACCAATATTATTAATAACATTAGCAAAATAAAGCAAATTAGAAACGCAAATTTTTTAATATATTTTTGGAATTCATACAGCCAATCATTTTCCATGGTATAAGTATTTATTTTAATTATACACTTTAATATTATATCTTTGACAGTAAATACTTATATATTCGTGTTTTGTCCCCTCGCTCAAGAAATTATTTTTCTAGTATTTACTTAAACTCTAAATACTATGACAATTCGAGATTGGGAGGGAGTAGCCCTAATTATTGGTGCCGGTGATATTGGTAGATGTATTTCCGATTATTTGACAGCTAAATCCCCAAATTTGAATGTTGTTGTCTGTACTAGAAATCTTACTAATAACAAGGAAATTTATTTAGATTTGGAGAATGACCATTCATTTGCTTCATTTGAAAACAAAATTTCACTTTTTAAAAAGCCGCTTCGTTTAGTTATCAATACAAGTGGTTTTCTTCATTCAAATAGAGTAAAACCCGAAAAAAGACTTTCACATATAAATCGGTCTAATATCATTAAAAATTTCTCTATTAATGCTATTGCTCCAATTTTGATTGCTAAAAGCATTGAAAAATTTATTAGGCCTGAACTTCCTTTCTCCTATGCAAGTTTAAGTGCCAGAGTTGGAAGTATCGGAGATAATAGGCTTGGTGGTTGGTATTCTTATAGAGCTTCTAAAGCCGCTCAAAATCAATTTTTAAAAACTCTGAGTATTGAATGGAGTAGAAAATTTCCATTATCAATTGTTTCTATTTTGCATCCTGGCACTTGTGATACAAAATTGTCAAAACCTTTTCAGGCAGCCGTCCCTAAGAATAAACTTTTTAGTCCTTCACAATCTTCTGAATATTTAATTAATATTATTTCTGAGCAAAAACCATCTGATTCTGGAAAATTTTTAGGCTGGGATAAGAATATTATTCCCTGGTAAGTGTCTGATTTTAATTAATTATTTTTTTAATTATTTATTTAGATTATTTGTCACCTCTTATTTTATTTTTAAGTTGTATTATATTATAAGCATTGCCATAGCACTTTGGAAAAACATATTGTCTCAATAGGTGGTGGTGGTTTTGGAAGAAATAGTTTGTCTAATTTAATAGAAAAATATATACTTAATCTTTCAGCAAAAACTAGCCCAAAAATTTGTTTTTTACCAACAGCAACAGGAGACAATGATAGCTATATAGTTCGTTTCTACTCAGTATTTAATCGCTTAAATTGTAAACCAAGCCATATTGAATTTTTTAAAAGAACTACAAACATAAAAAAAACTATTATGGATCAGGATGTTGTATTTGTTGGCGGTGGAAATACCAAGAGCATGCTTGCGATTTGGAATGATTGGGGGATGAGTGATTTACTCAAAGATGCTTATAATGAAGGGGTGATCATGAGTGGAGTAAGTGCAGGGGCAATCTGTTGGTTTACAAATGGTATTACAGACTCATGGGACAATGAATTAAGGATCTTAACTTGTTTAGATTTTATAAGTGGGACTTGTTGCCCTCATTATGATGAAGAACCTTCTCGTATTCCTTTTGTTAAGAAAATACTACTTGAAGAAAAAGTAAATAATTGTATTTCTATTGAAGGAGGTTCCGCTATGCACTTTATTAACGGTAAACCATTTAAAAATGTCAGTTTTAAAAATAATAAAAATACATATAATGTATTCCTAGATGATAATAAAATTGTTGAGAAACCATTTGAAAAAATTCAATTATAGATTGTTTTTAATCATTTACAATTGTCCTTCTCTTTATGAAAGCTATTAAAATTAAAAAGAATTTATTTATTTTATAGTACAACAAATGTTTTTATTCTTATTATCATTTTCGGAGATGGGACTAAGTTTACCACTTGTATTTATATTAGTTATTTTTGGTGGTTTCTTTCTTATTAGCTTTTTTATCACAAGTCCAAACATGGATACAAAGGGTTTATTAAGAGTTTTATATTCTAAACCAGTAAGGAAGGATGACGGAACAGTAGAGTATCCAGAAAGTAGGAATAACTAAATTAATAACATATTAGTATATGTTATTAATTTTCAAAGGATTTTTTTTAATTATAAATCAGTGGTAATAATCGAAATTATTTAGATTTTATTGTTTATGCAGGTTCTATTTTTTGTGAAAGTTAGAAATTCCTATAGCCTCATAGCACTCTTGAATAGTAACGTCTTATGTGAACCTTAATCATGTTATAAAAATTGGAAAAAAGTCTGCTTACTAATTTCGAAAGAGTCAATAACGAAAATAACAATAGGACTTTTCTTCCTTCTGTTTAAATGGGAAAGCATTAGAAATTTCACTCGATGATATCCCCTCACGGAAAGAAGTTAGAGAAGCGATACCCAAGCACTGTTTTACTCGACAAACGAACAAATCTCTTTTTTATCTGTCCAGGACAGTAATAATTCAGATTTTTGTTGTTTTGCTAGGTCTCTCAATTCCTCTTACTAGAGAAATGATACCTATTTGGATTTTATATGCATTACTCTCTGGTACAACTTCAATGGGGCTTTGGGTTTTAGCTCATGAATGTGGACATGGTGCATTTTCAGATAATCGTAAATTAGAAACACTCGTCGGATATTGTCTACATTCTTTTTTACTTGTTCCATACTTTTCATGGCAAAGGTCCCATGCTGTTCATCATGCTTTTACAAATCACATAACTGATGGAGAGACTCATGTTCCTGTTGTAATTTCCGGCGATGGACAATCTGAAAAAAAAGGTGGTGAAAGTGAAATGGAGTCATCAATATTCCTTGGAAGGATTTTGTATGGCTTTAATCAACTATTCCTTCACTTGATTCTTGGATGGCCTGCATATTTACTCTTTGGTAAAACCGGTGGACCTCGTTATGGGACCAGTAATCATTTCTGGCCAACAGCTCCCTTCTCAAAAAAACTTTGGCCATCCATATGGGCAAAAAAGGTATGGATATCAGACTGGGGAATTATTATTATGTTGCTTCTACTAACCTCTTGGTCCTTGAATTTTGGATTTATTTCAATGATTAGTCTCTATTTAGGCCCTCTAATTGTTGTTAATATTTGGCTAGTGGTTTATACATGGCTTCATCACACAGATACTGACGTTCCCCATCTTGGAGGTAGTCAATTTTCCTATATGAGAGGTGCATTCTTATCTATAGATAGACCCTATGGGAAAATATTAGATTTTCTTCATCACTCAATAGGTTCTACGCACGTTATTCATCATATTGAACCAACAGTACCCCACTATCATGCAAGACTTGCTACGAAAATACTGAAAAATAAATTTTCTAAGGTCTATCTATATAACCCCACTCCAATTCACAAGTCTCTTTGGCATGTTGCTACAAATTGTGTTGCAGTAAAAAAGGATTACAGTATTGATAGATATGTTTGGAAACAACCCAACCACTCTAAATTTAATTATTAATTTAATATGTTTGATATTAGATTTAAATGTCAAAAAAAGATTATGAAAGCTTTTTATTCAAAATTGATCAATTAAATCAATTGGTTGAATTACTTAATAATTCACCTGAAAAGTATCAAATATTTATTAGATGCAAAACACATGATGATGTCGTGGAACTAGCAAAGCAATGGGGATATGAAATAGGAAAAAGATGGGGAGAATCCTAGGATTTCTTGTGAAAGAGTGAAGTTACTGGCCTCCTCCATTACAGCTCCAAACCTTTGAGGGCATTCCTTGAGTATTAATCCCGTCGATGCGAAATGTTTTTGTAATACATTCATTTTGTGAGTCAGCCCAGGCAGAAATTGTTTCCAATTCTTTTGATATTTCATTAACAGATCGTGATACAGAAATTATTGAGATTGAAGTGAAAAGGAGAGATAGAGTACTTATGCCTGCACAAATAATGTATTTGTTGTTGTCAACTAATTCCTTTAGCATCTCTAGAATAGATTATTTATTGTGAATTTTACTTATAAATTTTAGATAAATCTTTTTAAGTTATCCTTTGAATATATTGGCATTTTACTTAATTTGATTTTTAAAAAATCAATTGGTAAGTTTTATGGTCTTATCAAATAATGAATTTAATTCTTTTTTTCAAAAAAGTCTAATATCTTTTTTAATCTATCTGTGTTTTCAAAGTTAGGGCTTGCTGTAAGGAAAATTACTAATATTATCATTAGTATTCCAATACTAGATACACCTAATAAAAGTTGTTGGAAAGGATCTAAGGATTCAAGCATTTTTATTTAGTGTAATCTTTTTAAAACAATTTTATGATAATTGAATATTAGGCTTTATAACGCAATAGAAACTTTATGTTTTAGTTTTTAGATAATTATTTACTTCTCTTTTGTTTCTTTGGGCCATCTAGGTTTTAAATTTAAAGGATTTTTGAGATTTATTTCTACAGGTTGCCCTTGAGCTAATGAGATCAAAGCTTTAAATGCCCAGCCACCAAAAATCAATAGAGCAGAGATTAAAAATATATAACTTATGTTGGTAAGCATAAATTTACTAATAATATAAAACTATATTAAGACGTTATTTGATATTTTTTTCTATTTTAGATGCAATTAATAAATAATTTTCTTATATATTAATAAATTCTCCTTGATTTTTATTTTTTAAATTTATTAAATTTTTTATATACCCTCAGATCTTCTCGATAATCAGAAGCAATCTATTCAAGCCATTCCTGCTAGATATAAATACTTATTAATGCCTTTTTTTTTAAGCTCGTTATGTGTTTGTTTTACCATTTTTCAATAATTTTATTATTATTTTTTTAACATTTATTGATTTTTATCCGATTTGGTATGAATATAAAAATGTTACTATTTTTCTGAATGATCAACAGTTTCTATTTATATTCTTTTTTTATTTTATTCGGAATTTCTTTTCTCATTTATTTATTTTTTAATTTTAGATCAGATAAAAATCAAATAAGCAATAAAATCGTTTTAAAGAACTTATTAGAGAGTTTAGATATGGATTTGCCTGATGAATTGAAAGCTTTGGATAATTCTTCTACTGATCCTCAAAAACTTTCATAGTTAATACTCTTTTTCAATCTAATGTCTAAGTTTAACTTTGACGATACAGAAACTTCAGGCATTTGGTGGTCTACTAATGTTGCTATTAAGGATTTATGTTTAGAGCTTAAGGAGGATACAAATTGTGAAAACAGTGAAATAGTAGAACTGCTCAAATCAATAGCGGAATCGATTGATTTGAATGGTTTATAAGCTTATTAATACAAATTTCTAAAGTTTATTACTTATCCCATTGTAGTTTCCATTGAGATGATTTCCACTGCCTTGACCATGAATTTCGTGTATTATTCTGAATTTGGAGTTTTGCTTTTAGCCAATCCTTAAGAGAAGTAGGAACGATATTTAACTCGTCTTGAATCAACTTAAGTTGATTCATATCAGCCCCATATCCTGATCTTTCAATCCAGTCAGCCATTATTCCTATGTCGTATTCCAAAAGCTTAATAGTTACTCTCGGAATCATTACATACTCTGTTTGACATCCTTCTGAAGAAACTAAATTTTGCAGCGTCTTTGCCATTTCTAGCCCTGTAAGCTCCTCACCGGCAATATTTATAGATTTATTTTTATATTTCTCTGGTTTCGATATAACACCTCTTACCCATTTACCAATATCTTCTACCGCAATTGTCTGCCACTTAAATTCCTTACCGACTATACCAGGGAATATTTTCTTAGAAATTGTGAAACCAGGTAATTTATTTTCGAAGTTTTCAAAGTAACTTACTGGTCTTAAGACCGTTGTGATTTTTTTAAGACCTACTTTGTCTATATATTCTTCAATATCCCATTTGCTTGTAAAATGCCCTGGAGCCGGGTCATTCTTCAGTGGATCTTTTGCTTTACTAATTGAACTAAATACAAAATGATTTAGATGTCCTTTTTCGTATGCAATTTTAACTTGATTTATCAAGTTAAAGCCTTGTTCCATTTCATATGACCTGACAATACTTCCCCTTAATAATTTCCATCCTTTTGTAGGTGTTGTATTTCCAAAAATCATGTCTACTCCTTCAAAAGCTTTATTAAGGCTTTCAGGATCCATTAAATCCCCTTTAACTAGTTCAACGTTATCTAGACATCCAATCTCTAAAGCTTTTGATGTTTTAAGGTCTCTTGTGATAGCCCGTATCTGATATTTATTGGTTTTGCTTAGTTCCTTAACAACTCCCATGCCCTGTCGGCTAGTAGCCATAGTGACTGCTATGACAGTATTCGTACTTGTATCTGATTTAAAAATAACTCCTTGTTCCCGCACGATTTAAAAACTTTATAAGGAATGTAAAGCATAGGTGAATTTATGTAAAGCTGTTGTGGTTTTCTGGCGGGGAGTGTTAGTGGCGTTGACTTAAGAAGATAGTTTTTACTGATCTACTTGTTGGCTTAACTTCAGATTGCGCTTTCGTAAAGGAATGTTTTATTTGCTTTTTTTGATTCCAAATATTGGCTATGTATTTATTAGTTCTAAGTTTGATCATTATGGCAAATGAAGTTCTTGCAGAAATTGATCGACAAAATATCATTTTTGATGTTGTCGACGGCATCCCTCCATCAGGAGATGAATCCGATGAAGTTAGATCATTTCGCTCCCAAATAGAATCAGATAATTTGATGCTTGAATATTCAGCCGAAGAGTTAGGTTTTAATAATGTTTTGTTTGAGTACCTTAGTCAAGGTTAACCATTGATCAAATTAGAAATTTAATCTAGACCTTGGAATAATTCTTTGTGTACTGCGAATGTATGGTATAAACATGTTCCATTCTCTGGTGATAATCGTTCTCCGTCTTTATTCCATGCAAGTGAACAGACTAGGTCTCCGTCCCATTTTACTTTATGCTCATTAATTTCCTTTGACCAGTCTCTTACACTTTTAAAATGCTCGGGCATATAGTTACCTATTTTTCTGCAAATTTCACAAAGCACTGATAATAATGGTGGCTTAGAATCTAATTTTAGATCTTTAGTGAGAGACGGTTGAGTAAATACGCCAACATATCTAATGTGATCAATAATCTTTTGTTCTTTATCATTTAACTTAGCTTTTATACAGGCTTCTTCAAATTCATCGACGGGAGTTATTGGACGTAATTTAGAATTCACTTAGATTCTTAAAATTATCTTTTATTTTTTTATATTACCAAATTTTTTGTTTTCTAATATGGTCTTTGTTTGTCATATGACATTAATTATATTTTTATATTTTTGCATTTTATCGTCTTGTCTTTTTGAACAAATCAATCTGTCGAAACCACGTTTTAATAACCTTTTCTAAAATCGACAATCAATGAGATTTCTTCATGATTCTCTTGATAAACCCAGTCATAGCTGACTTTGGCAAGAGTTAAATGTTACAAATTAAAATATCAATGGTCATATTCCCTGATGACTGGTATTTATATTGGGTCTTACTAAAGAACATGCTTCCTTTAACCTTCGCTGGACTACTAAGTACACCAGCTCCTACTGCACCAATCATAGGTATCGCTTTTATGGCCCTATTCGGAATTATGGCTGTCGTAGTTGGCCCTAATTATGATGGTTTTAATGACCCAAATACATCTAAATAATTAGATTAACTAGCTAAAATAGGTGGGTTGATATGATTTTCATGTTTACCCACTTTTTTTATGTATTAAATTAATCACATGTAATTGAAATTATTCCATCTAGGTTAAATTTTTTTAAATCATATGTGTACGATTACTAAATAAAATTGTATAGAATATTTTCTAGCATTTATACAATAGTTTCTTATGTGTGTATCAAAATGTCTATTTCCCCCTTTTTGGTTCAAAACCAGTTACTAATTAAATAATCTATTCCTTTTTCTGCTATTTATAACTAGCTTTATTTAACTTTTATGGGTAATTTGTTAATTGCTGGCCTAACAAGCACTCCAGCACCTACAGCAGTTTTAGTTGGAGTCGCATCCATTGCCTTATTTGCAATTGTAGGATTAATGGTCGGTCCTGACTACGATGGTATGAATGCTCCAGAGGTGAAAAAGTAGTCAATATAAATTTTCTATTTATAAAATAACTAAGAGATTTAATTTAATTATTTTTCTTAGTTATTTTTTTATAGGTTTTTTATATCAGCCACTAATTTGTCGTACGAAATTTCTTCTCGTGGGTTTATCGACAATACCTTATTATTTTTAAGAAATTTTTTAACATTTAAATAATATAGATACCACGATTTATTGAATTTCTTATAGACATCACTGCTATCTCTACCTCTTTCTAATTGATCTCTTTTTAGCCTTCTTTTATAACAAATATCTTTTTCCTCTTTGCATACTATATTTATTGTTTCTGTATAGTTTAAGTTTAACCTATGAGCAAATATTCCCTCTAATATAAGGAGTTGATTATCCTCTTTATAGTTTATTTTTATTTGTGTTTTAGATGAAATCTTGCTCTTAAAGTCATATTTATAATGTGTAATTAATCTTTCTTTTTTATATATAGATCTAAGCGTTTTATTTAATTCGAATTTCTTGATACTTAATGGCCTATCATAAATATCATATATAAATATGGATAAAAGTCGGATTAAGATGTTATCTCTGTAGTATGAATCTGTTTTTATTATTATTGAATTATAGAATAATTTAGATAATTTATTAGTTAAATAAGACTTCCCAGAGCCTGATGGTCCTGTAATTACAATAGTTCTCATTATATAACGTATTACTTATGTTTATACAGTCTAAAAACAAATTTACTATTAATGATAAGTATTATGCTGATTTATTATAATTAATTTCTTCTGTAGTCCAGTTTCTGTTATTGAATCTGTTTTCAATAAATCTTAAAACTAGTATTATGACAGGAATATGCATAAGTCCACCAAGTACAACAGTGATTTGGTTGTAAGGCATAATCTTTTTGTTTTGTTTGTTTCAATATACGTTATTAATCATTTGTTATTCTAATATGTATCTTTTAGTTATATAAATAATAATATAATTAGGTATATACTACATTATTTCAGACAATTCGTTTTCAAAAAACCAATTAATTTTGCCATTAGTAAGTTTAACCACTAGACCAAATTGATTTCCATCTACCATTTTATATCCAACTAGTTCGACAACAGGTTTTTCCCTAATTATTTCTAGAATATTTTTTGGTAGTCGATCTTTGACTTCATTAATATCTACTTTCAAATTTTGTCCCTTATGAAGAGTTGAAGAATCTCTAATCATAATTAATTTTCCTATTTATTCATCCATAAGCATATTTCAGTTATCCAATTATTGACAGGGATAATTGATTTTCAATACCACTATATTTTATATATTCTTGAAATTCTGATGAATTAAATGCCTTTTGAGCAGCGGCTTTAGATTCGAATTCAACTATTACCCCTAATTGACCTCCATCCCATTCATTTAAATCGGAATTTTGATTAACATCTTTAGCAATTATTGTTCCACCAACTGATCTAAGCCAAGGAACCACGGTTTTTACGTATTCGATAAATTGTGCAGTGCTTTCAATTTTGGCCTGCTTTAACCAATAACCTTTTTTTGCCATCTCTCTTAATTATTTCTTTAGATTCTCTCATGTCTTCGTCGTATTCGGTTCGATAAGGAAAATTATTTAACTTTAATAATCATAAGTATATTTACTCTTATTTGAGATTAATAGACTTTGAATTTTTGTATATTAGTTGTTAATATTTTTATTAATTAATAGGATTTATTGTATCAAGTTTTGCCTTAAGCTGCATCGCAAGATGTTGTCGACCGACTGCTAGTACTTTAAGGGTATCTTCATGCATCCTTAATTGTGCATCTGCAACTTGCATCCCTTTGACTAATTCCTGTACTTCTTTGGGCATGCTTTTAAGATCATATTTTTTATCCTCAAATGTTAGAATTGCTTCCCTTTCACTTGTTGAGCTATTTGACATTTATTTAATAAATAGTTGATATATTATATAGCATTGATTGTATTTTTAAAACCTCTTGATAAATTGTTTATCGCAAAACTCTTTATATCTTCCTTGCCTGTTAATTAATTCATTATGGTTACCTACTTCACATATTTTGCCCTTCTCAATCACTGCTATTTTATCTGCTTTTTGTATAGTTGATAATCTGTGAGCTATTACCAATACTGTTCGATTATGCATAGCTTGCTTAAGACCTTTTTGAACGGATTCCTCTGCCTCCGCATCCAAGGCACTTGTAGCTTCATCTAGTAATAAAATTGTAGGATCTCCCAGTAATGCTCTTGCAATTGATATTCTCTGTAGTTGACCACCAGAAAGATTGGTACCTCTTTCTTCTATAAACGTTTCATAGCCATCGGGGAATTGTTCAATAAAATCATGAGCATTCGCAATTTTTGCGGCATTTACTATATTTTCTCTGGTTGTCTGTCTCCCAAATCTTATTGCTTCAGCAATGGTCCCTGAAAAGATAAATGTTTTTTGAGGAACTATACCAATTAATCTTCTTAAAGATTTTGTATTAAGTTTATTTAAATTGTATTCATCAATAAATATTGTTCCATTATTAGGTTCTAGAAATTTTAATATTAATGAAAAGATTGTACTTTTGCCTGCACCCGAGGGACCAACTAAGGCAATTATTTTACCACTATCTATCTCTAGACTTATATCGTCTATTACGTCAATATTATTATTATATGAAAAGAATACATTCTTAAATGTTATCTTCCCATAAATTTTATTGGGTATTATACCTCTGTCGATTGTCGACGTTTTTTGAGAATTATTTGTTATTTCATTTAACCTTCTAAGTGAAGCCTGACCTTGCTTTAATTCATTATAGTTAGTAGTAATATGGCTTATTGGATCGATTAACATTATTAAAGCTGTAAAATAACTGCCAAATTCTTCGTTAGACATACCTCCAATTTGTATTCTATAAGTTCCTATTGCGAGGATACTTAAAATACCTATTACTTCTATTAATCCAACTATGGGATGTTGAAGGGCAACAAGTTTAAGCATATTAAATTTAGCTTCTTTATGTAATTTAACTTGTTTATCAAAATCGTTTTGCAACCATTCTTCTACTGCAAATGCTTTAACCATAGGTAGTCCTTGAATTGCTTCTGAAAGTAAACCTGCTAATGAACTAATTTTGTTTTGACTTTTTTCAGATGCTCTTAATACCCTTCCTCCAAAATTACTAACTAATAATGCAATTAAGGGAGCTAATATGATTGTTGCAAATGACAAATTCCAGTCAATAAAAATCATATAACCAAAAACAGCTAATAATTGAAATATCGATGGTGTCGTATCTTGAATAGTTTTATAAATAACTTCCCCAACGCGATCAACATCTTCTGTAAGTCTGTATGCAATATCTCCGGATGAGAGCTTTTCTATGAAAAGGATATTACTTTTTTGAAGTTTTCTAAATAGTGTTGTTCGAAGATCTTGGCTTAAGGCTAATGCTGGTTTTGCTAAGAGACTATCTTGTAGATATTGTGCAGTTTTTTGGATTATAAAAATAATTAGGGCTTGTAAAATTACGTTTAATACTTGTTTTGTATCTCCTTGACCAATCGCAGGTATTAATTTTCCTGATAACCATGCGAGTATCGGCCAGCAAATTACGTATACAAACATGCTTATTCCGCCCATCAACAAGATTGGCAAATGTCCCTTGAGTCTCCCTATCAGGTAAATGAAATTTATTTTGTTTTTTTGTTTCATTCCATCAAACTATCAATGTTTAATTTAAAAGCACGTAAATGAAATTAGATCAATTCCTCAAATTTATTGGGATCGTTCAGACTGGCGGAGAAGCAAAATTGATTATTAAATCAGGAAAAATATTAGTCAATGGCATAGTGGAAAACAGAAGAGGTAGAAAATTAATTGAAGGTGATCAAATTATTTTTGCAAATGAAACATACATTGTTCCAAATTCTGATCCTCTAGGCCGTAAGTTGGCAATAAGCGAAAAATGAGGAGCTAGCGTGCGTAAACCGGTCATCGCAGGGAATTGGAAGATGAACATGACTTGTTCTGAGGCAATTGAGTACATGCGTGTATTGATCCCATTATTGAAAGATATACCGAAAAAAGAAAGAGATGTTGTCATTGCACCCCCATTTACTGCTTTATACCCTCTCTCTGAGTTCATCAAGGAAAGAAGCGAATCTCTTTCCTTGTCTAGCCAAAATGTTCACTGGGAGGATAGTGGAGCCTATACAGCCGAGGTATCTCCTCTCATGCTTAACGAGCTTTCGGTTAAATGTGCAATTGTTGGACATAGCGAGCCACGAAAATATTTCAGTGAAAGCGATGAACAAATAAATAAGAGAGCGAAATCAGCTCAAGACCATCAATTAATACCAATTGTTTGTGTTGGGGAAACTATTGAACAAAGAGAGCTGGGTGAAGCAGAAAGGGTTATTAGAAGGCAAGTTGATCAGGGTCTTGAAGGCATAGATGTGAAAAAGCTAATAGTCGCTTATGAACCAATTTGGGCCATTGGAACGGGGAAAACATGTGAGGCAAATGAGGCTAATAGAATTTGTGGACTGATTCGTAAATGGACTGGTTATGAAGACGTAATTATTCAATACGGTGGATCAGTTAA
Source organism: Prochlorococcus marinus str. MIT 0912 (assembly GCF_027359595.1). NCBI lineage: Bacteria > Bacillati > Cyanobacteriota > Cyanophyceae > Synechococcales > Prochlorococcaceae > Prochlorococcus > Prochlorococcus marinus. The sequence goes on along the minus strand of NZ_CP114783.1, from coordinate 382,536 downwards.
ATCAAATAATATTGATGAGATTATGTCCATGTCTGATATTGATGGTGTATTAGTTGGAGGAGCGTCTTTGGATCCTATAAGTTTTGCGAGAATTGCTAACTACGAAAAAAATTATTAATTATCTGCCAGAACATATGGGAAGAGAAACCCATTTAATGGCGATATTAAACATCACTGAAGATTCATTTAGTGATGGAGGACTATATATTGATTTACCTTCAGCAATTAATCATGCTTCATTTTGCATTAACCATGGAGCACATATTCTAGATATTGGAGCTCAAAGTACACGACCAGGTGCATCTGATGTTGGAGCCGAAATTGAGATAAAAAGATTGGTTCCTTTAATTAAAGAATTAAAATTATTACATCCCGAAATACCAATTTCTGTTGACACTTTTCATCATTCTGTCGCTGAAAAAGTATTAAATATAGGTGCTGATTTAGTTAATGATGTTAGCGGTGGCCGACATGATCCTGAAATTTTTAAGGTTATGGCTGATAAAGGTTCTCCTTATGTTTTGACTCATAGTCGTGGAAATAGTATCACAATGGATTCTCTGGCTAAATATGCAAACGTTGTTAATGATGTAAAAAAAGAATTATCGAATCAAATTGAATTAGCGCTATCTAATGGTTTAAACACAAAGCAAATTATTATTGATCCTGGAATAGGTTTTGCAAAAAATGTCGATCATAATTTAACTTTGCTGCAAAATTTAGAAGAATTTGTCTCAATGAACTTTCCTTTATTAATAGGAGCTTCTAGAAAAAGATTTATTGGATCAGTAATTAATGAATCTGATCCTTCTAAAAGAATATTTGGGATGGCTGCAATTGCTTCCAGATGTGTTTTAGCTGGAGTTGATATTTTAAGAGTTCATGATATTAAGGAGATTTCACAGGTTATAAATATGACAAAGTCAATTATTTAATATGAAATTAATCTTCTGTATTTACACCTTCGATTCTATCTTCTACTTCTTGATAAAGTTCCTTTAATTGTTCAATATTTTCTTCAGATGTTTCCCAATATCCTCTTCCATTAACTTCTAATAATGTCCCAACTATTCTTCTAAAACTATGAGGATTTAATTCCATTAATCTTTTTCTCATCTCTGGATCATTTATAAAAGTTTCATTTGATTCTTCATATACGAAATTATCAACTTGCCCGCTAGTTGCACTCCAACCTAATGTGTAATTAAGTCTATTAGATACCTCTCTTACCCCCTCATATCCTGACTTGAGCATTCCTTCATACCATTTTGGGTTAAGTAATTTTGTTCTAGAATCTAATCTAATAGTTTCACTTAATGATCTGACCTGAGCATTGGCTGTTGTTGTGTCTGCTATGTAACTGCTTGGTGCTTTACCATCATCTCTAAGGTTTTTAATTAAATTCGTTGGATCAGAATCAAAATAATGACTTACATCTGTTAAGGATATTTCTGAAGAGTCAAGATTTTGGAATGTAACATCAGCAGTTTTCATAACTGATTCAAAAACATCTCTGTTTTGATTCATCTCACCAGGATTATCTGCGTTGAAAGCATAAGTTTTTCTGGAAAGGTACATTTCTTGTAATTCATTTTCTTCTTCCCATGTTGAATTCTCAACTGCCAAATTGACATTTGAGCTATAACTTCCACTTGCATTTGAAAACACTCTGCTTGCTGATTCTCTAATACTTTTTCCTTCCTTTTCTGCCTGCTCCAAAGCATGTTTCCTTACAAAATTTTGATCAAGTGGTTCGTCGGCCTCAGCAGCCATTTTTACTGCTTGGTCAATTAATGCCATTTGATTAATAAACAAATCCCTAAATACACCAGAACAGTTAACAACAACGTCAATTCTTGGTCTTCCTAATTCCTCAAGTGAAAGTAGCTCTAATTTATTTACCCTTCCTACAGAGTCTGGTTTTGGTTTTACACCTACAAACCAGAGGATTTGAGCTAATGATTCACCGTAGGTTTTAATATTGTCAGTCCCCCAAAGTACGCAAGCTATGGTTTCAGGCCAGGTGCCTTGCTCTTCTTTTTGTCTTTCGATTAGCTTGTCAACTACACCTTTGGCTGAAGCTACAGCAGCTACGGTTGGTATCGATTGTGGATCTAAAGCATGAATATTCTTACCACTTGGTAAAACTCCGGGATTCCTTATTGGATCTCCACCAGGGCCAGGAATAACATAATCTCCATCTAGAGCTTTTAAAAGGCTCTCCATTTCTTTATCTGCACATATTTGCTCTAGGCAAAATCTCAAATAATCAAATAATTTATCTAGTGAACTTGCATTTACATTTTCAAAACCTGCTTTCTTAGCTGATGCTTGCCATGGTGATGGGATAGAGAAACCAATTCCTCTCAAGAACTCAACAATTAGAGTCCAAATATTCTTCTTCATATTTACTCTCCCATCTCTTCCAGTTAGAGACTTAACCATTGAACCGACTGCTTCTCTGGATGTTTCTGTAATTAATTTATTAAGTTCAACATCTTCTAATACTCCCTTGTTATTACCTTCATAGACATCATCAATTGTTTTACCTTTTGATTCAGCTAATAAACCTGGTAACGATCTAATTCCATCATCTTCTCTTTCTATGGATGCGATACTTACTAAAGTTGCAATAGCTTCTTCAGCAGTTGCTGGCTTTCCAATAGTGTGTAAGCCACAAGGTAATAGTCGACTTTCTATTTCCATTAATTGTTTATAAACATTTCCAACTACTAAATCCCTTTCATCTATATCTAATTCGGAGGCATCTTTCTCAGGTAGTTTTACATCTTCATCAAGATTACATTTTTTTGAAGTTTCAACTATTGCATTAACAATTTGAATACCTCTTCCACTTTCTCGTAGTTGTTGATAGGAACCAACTAACTCTCCAAGTTCTTTTAGACCTTTATATAGTCCAGCATTTTCAGCTGGGGGAGTTAGGTAACTTATTGTTGATGCATACCCTCTTCTTTTTGCTATTGTTGCTTCAGAAGGATTATTTGCTGCGTAATAATAAAGATTAGGCAGACCTCCAATTAATGAATCGGGATAACAGGTCTCACTCATACCCATTTGTTTGCCAGGCATGAATTCAAGTGATCCATGGGTTCCAAAATGTAGAACTGCGTCTGCCTTCCAAACCTTTTCTAGATAAGTGTAATAAGCTGCAAAGCCATGATGAGGACTAGCACTTCTGGAATAAAGCAATCTCATGGGATCGCCCTCGTATCCAAACGTTGGTTGTACTCCAACAAATACATTCCCAAATTCTTTACCATATATAAGAAGATTTTGTCCGTCACTATTTAAATTTCCTGGTGGCTTTCCCCAGTTCTCTTCGAGCCTCTCAGAATATGGAGTTAATTTTTCATATTCTTTTACACTCATTCGATGAGCTATTGATAGTTCTGGAGAACCTTGTAAGGCTTCTGGATCATTTATTAATGTCTCCATAAGTTCTTTTGGATTCTTAGGTAAATCTTTTATGTCATAACCTTTTTGCTTCATTTCTTCTAGAACACGATAAATAGAGCCAAAGACATCTAAGTAGGCAGCTGTTCCAACATTTCCTTTATCGGGTGGAAAGCTAAAAACAGTAATTGCTAATTTCTTCTGATCACGTTTTTTAATTCTTAGTGATGACCATCTAATTGCTCTTTCAGCTATAGCATCAACTCTGTCTTGGAGTGTATGAGCTTTGCCAGTGGCATCATCTCGACCAGATAAAACTATTGGTTCAATAGCACCATCTAATTCAGGAATAGCAATCTGAAGTGCAACTTGTACGGGATGAAGACCTAGATCACTTCCTTCCCATTCTTGGGTTGTTTGGAAAACCAGAGGCAGAGCAACCATGTAAGGTCTATTGAGTTTCTTTAAGGCCTCAACCGCTTTTGGGTGATCTTGCCTTGCAGGACCTCCAACAAGTGCAAAACCCGTGAGAGAAACAACGCCATCTACTATTGGTTTGTCAAGGTTTATTGGATCGTAATAAAATTCATTTACAGGCTTAGAAAAATCTAATCCACCACAAAATATAGGAATTACCGTTGCTCCCCTGTATTCCAGTTCTTGGATTACTGCGACATAGTGTGCATCATCTCCAGTAACAATATGACTTCTCTGAAGAACCAAACCAATTACAGGACCGTCTTTTGCTTTATTTGATAGATCATCCCTAGATGCTGTCCAATTAAGATATTCTTTTTTATCTTCAAACATATTTGGCGCTAAAGGATGCCAAATCCCTAAATCTGGAAAAACTTCTGGCTCTGCAACTTCAATTTTCTCTTCTTCTATTGTTAGTTCAGGAAAAACATATTTGTCTCCAAGCATTAGTAGGAAGTTTCTCAGATTATCTGGAGTTCCTCCCAACCAATATTGAAAACTAAGCATAAAACTACGAGCATCTTGAGCTTTATCTACCGGAAGATATTTAAGGATTGAGGGAAGAGTATTTAAAAGCTTCAACATTGAATCTTGAAAACCAGCACCGCCTGCTTCTTTCCTTTTCTTCATGAAATCGCCAATTATGCTTTTACTTTGTCCTAACTGGGCCATAGAGAAAGTTCCCAATTTGTTCAATCTCATCACCTCTGGCATAGATGGAAATACCACTGCCGCTTTAAGATTTTCCTTATGAGGTTCTACTGCTTCAACGACTTTTTGCGCCAAATCTTCGATAAAAATCAATGAAGCAACGAATAAATCAGCATTTTCTACATCTTTTTTAAAGCTTTCATAGTTTGCTGTATCTCTAAGTTCTTCGATTAAATATCCATTTAACTCAATTCCGATAGGACCATTTTGAGAATTTAGTGAGTTTGCCGCCTGAGTAAGAGCATTTTGATATTGAGGCTCTAGAACCACATAAACAGCCTTCATCACTGCTTTATGCTTGTGATTCTCGACAGGTGAAACTCTGCGATTGGCTGAGCGAACCTGTGTAAACATCTTTTCTTCTATCGGAATTCGACCAAGCCTAGTGTTCAGTGGCCCTTTAGTGTGTTATTTAGTTAATGCCTGTTACAAGGAATATCAAATATGATTGTAAAAAAAAAAACCAATGAGTTCTTCTAATCAATCAATACCTGTTTTAGTCGCAGGCGCATTAGGGAGAATGGGATCTGAGGTTATTAAAGCAATTAATTCATCTAATGATTATCAACTTGTTGGAGCAATTGATACTGAGAAGGAAAAAGAAGGTCAAGACATAGGTTTATTATTAGGTTTAGGGCCACTAGAGGTATATCTTTCAAGCGATTTCGAAGGAACTATATGCGCTGCAAGTCAAAATTTCAACCAAAATGGAACAAATAATGGTGCTGTTTTAGTTGATTTTACTCATCCAAATGTTGCTTACAAACATACACGTACATCAATCGCATACGGAGTTCATCCTGTAATTGGTACTACAGGAATAACTTCAGATCAATTAGAAGATCTTTCCAAATTTGCTGAAAAGGCTTCTCTTGGTTCAGCAATTATTCCAAACTTTTCAGTAGGTATGGTTTTACTGCAACAAGCCGCTGCTGCGGCAGCTCGTTTTTATGAGTTCGCTGAATTAACTGAAATGCATCACAACAAAAAAGCTGATGCCCCAAGTGGAACGTGTATAAAAACAGCTGAAATAATAGAGGAACAGCGCGCAGCCTTTAATAAATCTCTAGTCCATGAAGAAGAATCTATAGAAGGTTCTCGTGGTGGATCTCGTCCTAGTGGTTTAAAGCTTCATTCGGTAAGATTGCCCGGACTTGTTGCTCAACAACAAGTCATGTTTGGTTCAAATGGCGAGACCTATGAGTTAACCCATAACACTATTGATCGTTCAGCTTATATGCCTGGAGTTTTATTAGTGGTAAAAAAAATTAGATCCCTCAATCAATTGGTTTATGGACTTGAGAAAATCCTATAGTAATTAATACAAATGTTATTACCAATCAAGCCAAATGATATAAATAAATTGATTCCTTCAGTAGCGACTGGGAAGCAATTTAATTCAGCGTTGGGTAATCCTCAGAAGGTTTTTCAACGGGTATTGATTTCAACCATTGGAGGGGTCATTACATTGCTCATCAGCCAAAGTCAAGTAACAAGTCAGTTTTACTCTTTATGGTTGGTATTAGGTGTAGTTTTCCTTTTATATATCTTATGGGGACCAATTCTTGAAGCTAGTAGAAAAAATTCTAAATTTAAAAGTTTCTCTTTCTCAGCCTTAGTTGATGGATATATATCTGATGTTTATATAGAAGATAGAGTAGAAAATCAACAGGAACAAGCAAATAAAGATGGAAGATTAGAGGTGTTAGAGAAAAAAAGAACTTGGGTCGTTTTGGATATAGAAGACGAAGACGGATTTATAGGGAATATATCTTTTCCATTACAAAATAAGTTCAATGTTCTAACAAAAGGAATGAGGATTAACTGTGTTGTTTTTAGTAATAGGAGAGATTTTGATAGGATTCAGGCTATAAGTGATGCTTGGTGTCCAGAAATAAATTTATGGGTTGGATCTTATCCATTTCTTCTTCGCCCTGCATTTGAAGAATTTGTTAATATGAGAATTTTGAACTAAATAATTTTTTTTAAAATGATATAATAGCTACTATGAATATAGCAATTATTGGCTCTGGATTAACTGGATCATTAGCAGCAATATCATTAGCAAAAGCTGGTTTTAGAGTTGATCTATATGAAAGATTATCTGACGAAGATCTAATCAATAGAGATCGAACATATGCTATCACTCATTCGTCTAGGAAGATATTAGAAAAACTTGGTATATGGTCTACTTTAGTATCTAATTTGGTTCCATTTCAATATTTAAATGTAATAGATTATGAATTAAATAAAAAGTTTCAATTTATAGTTAATGATTTACATTTATTAGATCAAAAATATTCGGCAGTAGGTTGGATAGCTGAGCATAAAAATATAATGATTTCCATTTTGGAATTCATTTCAGATAATGAAAATATCAATAAAATTCCTACTTCTGTTATACCCAATACAAATAATTATGACATTATCATTGCTGCGGATGGATCCAATTCAAATACAAAGAAGAAACTTAAAACTCCCTCATTCAATTTTAAATATGACCAAATGTGTATAACCGCTAAGGTATTATTAAGAGGTATTAAATCAAACGAAGCTTTTGAAATTTTAAACTCAGAGGGCCCATTTGCTGTATTACCTCTAGGTGGAGATTTGTTTCAAATTATTTGTAGTCAATCTATTTTAAAAGGTAATTATAATATTAGCTTGCCAAAGTCATTGTTTTTAGATTATTTATCTACAATTCTTCCAAATGGTATTGAACCCGATACTATAATCGATTCTCCTGTTTCTTTCCCCATAAATTTTGTATTCAATTATTCATTTTTTTCTGGAAAATATATTTATTTAGGCGAAACGGCACACAAATTGCATCCTGTCGGTGGGCAAGGGTTAAATCTATGTTGGAGAGATGTTGATAGTCTTACAAAATTAATGTCAATACCAATTCTTAAAAATAATCATTCTATTATTCCTCTTATATATTCATTTTCTAGATTACTTGATGTTTTATTAATATCTATATTAACTGACTCTTTAGTAAGATATTCTAGAAGTAATTATAATATTTTTTTATTACCTAGAAAATTTATTTTCTTTGTTCTAAAAAAATCATCCATTATTAGAAAATTTATTCTAAATTTAATGACTAATGGAATTTAGCTTGTATTATATTTAATAATGACTATTACAAAAAATTCAATTAATCCAGCTTCCGATGAATTATGCAACTTTATTATTCACAAACTTAAAATAAGTGAGCGAGCGTTAGAATTAGGAGTTAAAAGATGTACCTATGAAAATTCTCCATTACCTATTGTCATGTGGAGTTATGGTTTAATAACTCTTTCTCAACTAAATACAATACTTTTGTGGCTAAAAGATAATTAATACTTTATCAGACTTTCTACAAGCAAATTAGTATCTAATCTTTTTCTCCCCTGAAGTTCAGTAAGCTCTACTAAGAAAGCATATCCAATTAAATTTCCGCCTGCCTCTCTGATCAAATCGCCTGCAGCAGAAGCCGTTCCTCCTGTTGCAAGCAAGTCATCTATTATTATTATTTTACTATTTTTTTCAATTGAATTCTGCTGTATCTCTAATCTGTCTTCACCATATTCAAGCTTATAATTAACACCAACAACATTTCCTGGTAATTTATTAGGCTTTCTAATAGGTATAAAACCAACATCTAGTTTAAATGCCAGAGCAGAAGCAGAAATAAATCCCCTGGATTCTATCCCAGCTATGTAATCTGGTTTTATATTGGATATTAGCTTTTGTAGCGGAATCATTAATTCATTCCATATCATAGGCTCTTTATATATTGGGTTGATGTCTTTGAAGACTATTCCTTCTTTTGGAAAGTCTTTTATTTCATTTATATATTTTTTTAAGTGTTCCATTCTTTACAAATATTGGTGTGCGGTTTTATAAAACCAACAATAAAACTAGCTAATCTTCCATACCCTGTCATTATTTAAAATATGAAAGAATCCAACTTAGTTGCTACGCAGAATGAAAATGTCAATATGAGCTCAAAATATCAACTCTCAACTTCCGACAAATCTTTTGCTAATTGCCAAATCGCTTCTGATACCCCTAGGAAACTTGACTTTTTGATATTAGTTATTGAAACTCTTCAAATCAACGCAACCGATTCCTTATTATTGAAGGCTAAAGATATTGGTTTATCAGATGATTTCTCTAGTAGAGTCCAATTTTGGAAAATGAGATGTACAAATCCTCTGAGGAATACTCATACGTTTGAAACTCTAACTTCTAAGCAGATCGATTCACTCGTTGATCTTATTTCTTGCATGGCAGAAAATCTCTATCCACTTATTCGGCAATTACTTTCGTCAAAAGAATCAAAGACACTTAATCAAGAACGCTGGTATTTATTTACTACACGTCTTAAGTCACTTATTCGTGAGAGGATGAATATTAAACGTAGTTATATTTCTTCTTTATTAATTGAAGATAGTCATGAGCTTTTTAGAGAATTATTAGTCATACTCTCTCTATCCTGTGGAAAAGCCGGAGCTAATCGTTTAAAGGCATCTTTATATCACCAGCAATAGTATTTATATATGATTAATTTAACTTATAGATTTGATCAAAACTCCTCTTCCCTTGAACTTGCAGGGATGCCAGATGTTTCAAATGGAGACTCAGAAGATACTATTGGTATTTTATTTTCTTGGTCATTAAAAATAATTGGGTCACCCCTATTGGAGGGAGAGAAGGAACACCTTGATAATTTAATGCAAGTAATATTTCAATATTCAAGATCATATGTTTCTGGTATCCGAAACACATTTATATCTAATAAAAAAATTGTGACAATGTCACCTTTTGGTATTAATCATAAATTATTACTAAATAGTACAAGGACGGGTGTTAAGCCTTTAGAAATTATTTTAGATGACTCTGAATTATCTGACTTGACAAGATGTCTTGATCTTTTAAGGTTTGATCCTAGATTTAATATTAGTTGGGATATCAATCAAGAATGTCCTTTCAGTAAGAAATTTATACTTAATAGTGTTTCAAAGTCCAAGAAGAATTATAATTTCTTTTATGCATTTATTATATTTTTATTTACAAGTACGCTATTACTCTTTATTCCAACAAATAATAAAATTGACTTTAGAGAGCCCACTAATTCCATTCAAAACTCATTGGATCAAAAAGAATTTTAAATGAATCCTGGAATTAATTATTTATAAAATATAGATATATAAAATTGAGCGATAAGTATTCTTTATTTTATTGCTAATTTAATTTTGTAAATAATTCGATAATAAAGTAAAATAATTAATTAACAATAAGAATTTTACTTTTGATGAAGCTTTCAAGTAATGATAGAGAAAAAATAGATATTAATGATGATTATATTTTTTATAAAAATCCTAGATATGTTAATCACCTAAGCAATTCATTTAGAAAACGACTTACAGGCTTATATTCTGAGTATCTACTAAATCATTACGTAATTCTTGATTTAATGAGTAGTTGGATTAGCCATTTACCTGATGATATGAGATATAAAAAGGTTATTGGTCATGGAATGAACGTAGATGAGTTATCTTCAAATAAAAGGCTTAATAGTTACTGGGTCCAAAATTTAAATATTAAGCAAAATATGCCAATAGAAGATTCTTCTATTGACATAGGATTAATAGTTGCCGGATGGCAATATCTTCAATATCCTGAAAAAGTTTCATTAGAACTATCAAGGATTATCAAATCTGATTCATTCTTGATAATTTCATTCACTAATCGAGCATTTTGGACCAAAGCTCCAAATATCTGGACTTATTCGTCAGAGGCTAAAAGGATTGAATACGTATGTAGTGTTCTCTCTTCTAATGGATGGAGAATTGAAAAAATATTTAATGAAAAAACATATGAAGAAAAGCTTTTTGGTTTTTACTCGTCCGAAAGTGACCCATTCTATTCTGTTATTGCAAGAAACAATAAGTCTAATAACTGAACTAGTTTTTATTGATAGGTATATTTAGTATTAATTCACAATATAATTTCTTTATGTCTTATTCTCTAGTTAAATTTAGTTCTGAGGATTGTGGCACCTGTCACAGAATGAGCTTCTTTGATTCAAAAGTTGCGAACGAATTAGGGATTGAATTTATTAATGTAAAACTACAAGATACTGTTGTATATAGAAAATATAGGCCAATATTGCTAAAACAATATCCAACAAAAGAAGGTATGGGTTGGCCTACTTATCTATTAGTTGATGATCCTGATGGAGAATTTAAAATTATTGGTGAGTTAAAAGGAGGAATTGCGAAGGGTGATTTTAGAGAAAGACTTACAAAACTAATACCTAATTGATCCTTTTATTAATTTACTGGTTGCATCAATCCACCACTTCCTGAGTCAGAATCATCATCATCGTTTCCAGTGTCGACAGTTAAAAGTGTATATATACCAAGAGCTAAAAGACTAATCATGCTACTGAAAATACTTAGCCCATATTGGTTATTACTAATTTCTATTACTTCTCCCAAGGTAAAAATACTCAATTTTCGGAGACTATAGCAATTATTTTCTTTAAAAGTGTTTTGTTGAACCAATTGAAAGATTGACACCCATTACTTTTAGCGATGATTTATTTCTGAATTCATTAACTTTAACCAATCAGTTAGTTGATCTAGAAGTTTATCGCTATCCAATATGCCAAGACCTCGAATTATCACAGTGGAGAACCGATCCCCTTTTTTATAGATAAATCTCCCATGAAGATGGTTTGCTAAACCTTTTCTTAGTAACCTAAAAGCTGGCTCATCCATCATTGTTTCAAGCTCAACATTAGGCTTAGATAATTTAATTCTCGAGAATCCACACTTTTTAGCGATAATTTTTAATTTCATTACTTCTATTAATGATTCAACTGCCTTTGGTAATGTTCCATACCTGTCAACTAAGTTGCTAGCAAATTGAACCAACTCATCATTGTTTTGACATTGTGTCGCTAATCTATAAGCATTTATTTTTTCATCTGGATCAGTTATCCAATCTCCAGGTATAAAAGCTGTAACAGGTAAATCAATTTGAGTATCGTCAACCGAAGGTATTTCTTGTCCTTGAATTTCAGCAATAGTTTCCTGCAATAATTCCATATACAAATCAAATCCAATTGTTTCCATTTGTCCGCTTTGTTCAATACCTAAAATATTTCCAACGCCTCTAATTTCCATATCCCTCATGGCTAATTGATAACCACTACCCAAATCACTAAATTCTTTTATGGCCTTTAATCGTTGTTTAGACGTCTCATTTAATTTCTCTTCGCTTGGATAAAACAACCATGCGTGTGCCTGAACTCCACTACGCCCTACTCTGCCTCTCAATTGATAAAGTTGAGATAACCCAAATTTGTGAGAATCTTCAATTAAAATGGTATTTACTCTTGGAATATCTAATCCACTTTCGACAATTGTTGTACAGAGTAATATATCTGCTTCGCCAGCATTAAATGCCAACATTGCATTCTCTAATGCTCCTTCCTCCATTTGCCCGTGTGCTATCAATAATTTGACATTTGGTATCATTACTTTTAATTTATCAGCTACATATTCTATACCCTTAATTCGCGGAACAATATAAAATATTTGACCACCTCTGTCGATCTCCTGTGAAATAGCACTTCTTATAATCTCATTATCCAGTGGTGCTAAATGAGTTTTAATTGGTCTACGTAAAGGAGGAGGTGTCGTTATTAAACTCATTTCACGAACACCAGAAAGACTCATATAGAGTGTTCGTGGTATAGGAGTTGCAGATAAAGTTAATACATCTACACTTTTTTTTAACTCCTTTATTTTTTCCTTTTGATTAACTCCAAAACGTTGTTCTTCATCAATAACTAGAAGTCCCAAGTCTTTATAAATTAATTTTTTGTTCAAGAGCTGATGAGTACCAACAACAGCATCAATTTGTCCATCTTTAAGTCCACTTACAATTTGTTTTCTTTCACTAGTAGTTTTAAATCTATTAAGTAATGATACTTTTATTGGGTAAGGGGCGAATCTATCAGAAATTGTTCTCCAATGTTGTTGCGATAATACTGTTGTTGGAGCTAATAATGCTATTTGTTTCCCTGAGGTTATTGCTTTAAATATTGCTCTAATTGCAACTTCTGTTTTGCCAAATCCAACATCACCACAAACTAATCTATCCATAGGCTTATCACTTTCCATATCTGATTTAACTTGAATTGTAGCTTTTGCCTGATCTGGTGTTAATTGGTATGGAAATGAATCCTCTAACTCGCTTTGCCAAGGCCCATCGTTTGGAAACTTATAACCTTTTTCTTTACTTCTTTCAGCATATAACTTAATTAAATCAATAGCAATTTTTTTAACAGATTTCTTCGCTTTTTCTTTTATTTTATTCCAATTTGCTCCACCTAGTTTACTAATAGTAGGAGTCTTAGAATTAGAACTTCTGTATCTACCTAAACTACCAAGTTGATCAGCAGCAACACTTAGTTTTCCATCCATATATTTGATTACAAGGTAATCTCTTGACTCGCCATTTATATTTAATTTTTGAATATTTTGAAACAACCCTATACCATGATTACGATGAACAACATAGTCGCCAGGTTTCATTTTATTCGGATCTATTTTTTTACTTTGAGATTGCTTTCTTCTTCTTATATAACCAGTATTAGAAATATTATGTTGACCAAAGAATTCCTTATCGGTTATTAGTGCAATCTTCCATGCTGGAAGACAAAATCCTTCGATTTCACCTTCATTATTATTTTTAATTGAAACTGGAATATTATCATCTAAAAGACTTTTTATAGAGTTAAAGTCACTATTATTAGGTATAAACTTTGAAATACATTCATGTTCTTCTAAGAGAGAAACTACACGACTAGGTTGCGCTGAAACTATCCAGATAGAATATTTTTGTATAATATAATCTTTTAATGATAAACTAATTTTTCCATATTGATTTGGGAGCCATTTATGACTTTTACTTGAAATATTAAAAACATTTTCTTTAGAGTTTGTGTCTTCTAGATCGCATATATCTATCCCTTTATAATTATCCAATGTTTTAAATATATCATTAATATTTATATGAAGATTAGGCTTGAATATTTTTCTTAATAAGTTGCTTTCTTTAGAATTATTAATTAATTCTATAAAATTTTCGTTAACGATGTTGAACCAAGCCTTTCCATGAGATAAACTTTGCAACCTTTCATCTACTACTATAAATGTATTACTATCCAAGTAATTTAATAATGATGAAGGCTTGTCGAAAGCAACTCCTAGATATTTTCTTGCAGATGATAATGTATCGGAATTAACCAACTCTGAGTATTCCTCATCTGAAAATAATATTGAAATATCTTTATCATTAATTGATTTAAGCTTATTAATTATTAGTGGATCAAAACCAGTAGGAGTAATACATACTTTATCAATTTTATCCAAAGATCTTTGGGATATTGGATCAAATTCTTTAATCTTTTCTAAATGATCACCAAATAACTCCAATCTAATTGGTAATTCACTGCTAACTGGATAAATATCAATTATGTCACCACGTCGTGTCCATGTTCCTTCTTGATCTATATTGTTTGATTTCTTGTATCCACATTCACTTAATTTGAATGATAATTGACTTAAGTTAACTTCCTCACCAACGGACAATTTGATACACTTTGATTTAAGATATTCAAATGGAGGTAAATGTGGTTGTAATGATCTTTCCGTAGCAATAATTGCGATATTCTCATCATCTTTTAATTCCAATATATCGCTGAGTACTTGTAATTGTCCCCATACGATCTCTGAGGTTACTTGTGTAGAATCATAGGGTGAGACTTCGCTCGTAGGATATAAACATGTTTTAGACCATCCGCAATCTTTTACAAGTGGAAACCACCTTGTTGCATCCTCTAATGTTGGTACAATTACTAATAATTTTTTAGATTCATTTTTAGCAAGAGATGTTGTGATTAATGCTTTTGCTGTTCGGGAAGCTCCAGTTAATATTAATCTTTCATCTCTATATGTTCTTCCAATCAACTCATTTGTTAACTGATGATTTTCTAAATTCTTTGCAATTGATTCTAATGACACTACTCTTTTTACTTAAATCATTTTGATTACCATAACATTTAATTTGTCATTTTAGATGATTTAATCAACTAGATATTTATTTCGAATGGATTTAAGCTTTTCAACAAATGAGATTAATTGTTTTTCATTAAGTTCCTTTCTAGTTGAAACATTAAACTCTTTTTGTAAAAATTCTCTACCCTGTACGTGATTCCATGACAAATCATTAAGTATATTGTCTGATTCAGTTATTAAATAATTAATATTTACATTATATTTTGTAGATTGATTTTTGTTATCTGTATTTTTCAATAGACTAAGATACTTTAATATATCATTGTAATTGGTTATTTTATTACGGTTATTATAACCTAAGCTTTTTTCTAGAAAATTTATTTCATCTTCTCTAGACCATTTTAACCGTTTAATTTCTAAATCTATTGCTGTTAGTTCGTTACTCCAATCACTAGGTTCAATATTTGAATTGCTATTAGCAACTATCTCATTTTTGGGTAATTCAGCTTTTAGTGGTTTTTTGATTATGTTCTCAGGGCCTGGTAATTGAGTTGTTTCATTATTTGATCCTCCATTAATTCTTAAATTAAGTCTTAATATAGCTTTATCTTCAGCAACTTCAACTGTGGGTCCTTCGGCGAGCGCACTTCCAAGGCTTTTTTCATTAAGCCATCCATTCACTTGCACAACTGCTTTATTGTCTGTTAGGTGGCAAAGTTTAGATTCAATTCTCATAACTCTTCTAAATTAGCCTAAATAAAATTATTAGCGTTAACATATACCAAACAGGTAGTGCAAATAGCTCTTTATTCGTAATTTAATGGATTCAGCATCTCTTAGGTCATTAACTCCTTTACTTGATGGTATCGATAGATGGGTTGAGTTGGCACCTCTTTTACCAATAATTATATCTTTAGAACTTATTTTATCTGCAGATAATGCTGTAGCACTAGCCTCAATAACAAAGAATCTTAATAATATTGATCTTCAGAAGAGAGCACTCAATATAGGGATATTTATAGCTTTAATCTTAAGAATATTTGTAATTCTTACTGCACAATTCTTCTTAAACTTTTGGCCAGTAAAGTTAATTGGTGGTATTTATTTATTATCTTTATCAATTACTAAATTGATTTCTAAAAACAATAATGAATCAATTAATGATGATAATTCAACTGGTATAAAATCACTTTTTAAGGTTATTCTTTTATTGTCAGTAACTGATTTAGCCTTTTCAATTGATAGTATTACTGCTGCGGTAGCAATCAGTGATCAATTTCTTTTAGTTATTACAGGAGCAATCATCGGAGTTATTGCATTAAGGTTCACCTCAGGTTTATTTATTAAATGGTTACAGATCTATATTAATCTTGAAAAAGCTGGTTATATCGCAGTCGGTATTATTGGAATGAAGTTAATAATCCAATTATTATTTAACCAATTAATCTTACCAGAATACTTATTTTTCCTAATAATGTTATTTCTATTTCTTTGGGGTTTTTCTAGAAAAGGATCTGATATTTAAAATCTAGCTTCCAAAAATATTGCTAACCAACATATTAGATTGAACTGATAACGTATAACTGTCAGTTGCTTTTTTACCTTCTAGTTGACCATATTTAATTTGAATTGGATAATCACTACACATTATCGTTATTCCTGTTTGTTTACTTACCACTAGAATTTCTCCAGGAACAATTTTATCTATTAAATCAAGATTATTTTTATCTGAATAACACTCTTTATTATCTAATATATTTGCCTCTAAAATTTTTACTCTTTTACCATTATATAACGAATATGCATTTGGATAAAGTCCCTGTATTCTCTTCATGATTTTCCTTGCTTCTTGGTTCCAATTTATTAAATAATCTTCTTTTGTTATTTGTCTTGCATAACTCGGTTTTGCATATATATCTGATTGATCAATAGCTTTTAATTCATATAGAATTGAAGATATATTTAAACCTTTGGCAAGCCCTATTCTTTCAAGTGATTTTACTAATAGCCTTGATGACATTTTCGATAGTCTATTTGAAAGTATCTCTAGGTTATCTGAATCATCAATCAGGGTTACCTCTTGTTCAATAACGGGCCCTGTATCTAAACCTTCTTCCATTGACATAATACAAATACCTGTCTTTGCGTCATCATTAAGGATGCTCCATTGAATTGGTGCAGCCCCTCTCCATTGAGGTAGTAATGAAGCGTGACTGTTCCAACATCCCAATTTTGGCTGTTCTAAAATCTCTTTAGGAAGAATTTGTCCAAAAGCTACAACTACATATAAATCAGCGTTGAATTTCTTGAGTATATTTTTCGTATCTTGATCCTTACCTATTGATTGTGTAGTAAAGACAGGGATACCTAAATTAATTGCAGCTATTTTTACTGGTGATGGAGATAACTTCTTACCTCGACCTCGCCTTCTATCTGGCTGTGTAATTACTGCAACTACTTCTTGCCCAGCTTTAACTATGTTTACTAAATTTTCAGCAGCATATTTAGGTGTTCCCCAAAAAATAATCTTCACGCTTCACCAGTTATTGATATGTTTTCAACCCAAACATGAGGACTAATACCTTGATGTGTGACGATCTGTTCGTTTTCAATTTTAACAATATTTTTCAAGACTTTTAGAATATCTCCTGCAACAGTTGCTGCTTCAATCGAAATCCTCTTACCATCATTAACGATCCAACCATCGAAGGGTAAGGAGAAAGAACCTTGACTAGCTTTTACACCAGAATGAATGGCAGATAGTTCGTCTATTAAAATGTATTCTTTTAGTGTATTTTTAACATTTAGATTTTTTTCTTTATCAATATCAGATTCACTTTTGCTCACGACTAGCCAATCAGGTGAAACAGATACCTTAGCTCCTAATCCTGCATGACCTGTAGGTTTGACACCAAATTTTCTGGCAGTTGCTTCTGAATGAAGTAAATTTGTCAATCTGCCATTAGAAATTAGTTTTACGTTTTGCGTTGGAGTTCCTTCGCCATCAAAACTAAAAGCTCCTACGTTTTCAGGATGCAGACCCTCGTCGCTTATATTTAGATTAGAAACTGCAATTTGATTACCAATTGAGTCTTCATTCATTAAACTTAGGCCATCAATAATTGAACGTGCATTAAACATTGAGCTAAAAGCATTTATTAATTGAAGAAAGGCCTCAGGAGAAAAACAAATTAAATACTTACTCGTTTCTATTGATTTATAATTTAGGTGACTAATAAGCTTATCAGATGTTTCATTTATACAAGATTCTATATCGAGTTCATCTAAATTAGAGTTTATCCTAATACCTCCTGCACTTCTGGGCTTTTTATTTTCCTCCTGAGCTTTTGCATACAAATATATAGAGGATTGTGATAGCTTCATATGTCTATTAGCTCCTTCACTATTAAGATATATCCTTTCCATATAACTTTCGTTTAATCCATTATAAGGAACCGAATCTATTGATTGATGAGTATCAATTAATTGTTTTTCTGCTTTTTTTAGAATACTAAGTAATTCATCTATCGAATGAGGATTAGAACTTTTAGGATTTATATCTACTAATTCTTTTTTAGCTAGTGGAGAAAATTCTGGAGATTCTTTTTTATTACCAAAGAGGCTTGCTTCAATTGCACCTCTCATGGCTTTATTTATACCTTCACTTGTTAAGTCAGAAGTACTGGTTATTCCTACCTGATTATACTTATTCCATACTCTCAATGTCATTGAATTCCTTTGAGAACCTTTGAGTTGTTTGGCATTTCCTTGTTGTACTTGAACAGAAACATCTCTACTCGCCGATGCACCCATATCCCATTTTACAATTTCTGAATCGTTACTATATCTTTCTAAAAGACTATTCAATAATTCTGGATCCAATTCGCCTATCTGTTGACTAGAAATTGAATTATCCATTCTTACCTTCCTCCTACAGTTATTGAATCAACTTTTATGTGTGGCTGACCTACAGTAACGTTGACACTCCCACTTACTGATCCACAAAAACCAGCAGCAAGATCTAAATCGTTTGCACACATAGAAATTCTTGGTAAAATTTCTTTTGCTTCACCTATTAATGTTGCTCCCTTAACGGGTTTATCAAGTTTGCCATTTTTTATTAAATAACCTTCCTCGACTGAGAAATTGAATTGACCTGTTGGTCCAACGCTACCTCCACCCATGGATTTACAATAAAGTCCATCGTCAACACTTTTAATTAGTTCATCTGGAGAAAAATTACCTTGTTTAATGTATGTATTTCTCATACGACTTGCTGCAGCGAATGAGAAATTTTGCCTCCTTCCACTACCAGTTCTGGGATGACCTGTTCTTAAAGAGCCAGCTCTATCTGATAGAAATTTTTTTAATATCCCCTTTTCTATTAGTAAAGTATTTTGCGGTTCCATTCCTTCATCATCCATAGATAGTGAACCAAAAGCATGATTTGAAAAACCTTCATCTACTGCACTTACAGCCTTGTGAGCAATCTGTTTATCTATAGAGTCATGAAAAGGGGATGTGCCTCTTTCTAATTGAGTGGTTTCAAGAAGATGACCACAAGCTTCATGGAATATCACTCCTCCAAATTTATTGGCAAGAACAACAGGCATTTGACCTGCTTCAACATATTCGGCATAAAGCATTTTTTGAGCACTTTCATTTAATTCACAAGCACTCTTTTCAATTTCCCAGTTTCTTAGATCGTCGGGATTATCAGAACTTCCATATCTTCTAGCGGAAGTCGATCTGTTTTTATCTTGTTGGGCTATCACGTTTAAACCAACGGTTTGATGAAGACGGATGTCTCTAGCAAATACACCATCTGTAGCAGCCACAAGAACTTCTTGCCAATTTCTGGCATAACTAGCTCTTCTTACTTGGAGATTCTTATTTTTATCCGCAAGTGATTTTGTTGCCTCAATCAATTTGATAGTTGATTCATCGAGATTTGGAGAATGCTCTAGCCAATCATTCTTTTTTGTTCCAAAATCCCTCAAATCTGAAAGACCTTCAAATTTATCATTAGTTAATGATCCAGTCACTAGACCTAACATCCCTAACGCTTGATTGAGAGCAAAAAGAAGTCCTTCTTTAGATAAATCGTTTGTGCTAACAAATCCGTCTTTTTTGCCAAGAAAAACCCTGATACCGGCTCCAATGCCAAAAGATGGGCTTACATTTGAAATATCATCTTGTTCGGCAAGAAGAGAAATATTGTCAGATTTCTCAAGAAATACTTCAACAAGGTCAGCGCCAGCTGATTTACCTAGAGAAAGTAGTTCCTCGATTTGTGGTTTTAATGTTTCGTCAAAAGTATGAAATAGCAAATTTTCATTTCGTTTAGTTAGTAATGAGTTAGTCAATTTGTAATTTTTTTTTTATTATGGCATTTGATTGGCTTAACTGCGTATTTGAATATTGAGAAGAAATATTTATTGTTATTATTTGAGGAACTAATTAACTATCTAGCTTATATTATTTAATTAGTAAATAACATATATTTAATTAGCACCTACCCATTTCTGACCATTTAATCTTTGAAGTACTCTCGAAATAAGTAATGCTAATGTTGTCTTTTTTTCATCAATTAGAAAAGATTCAACAATGCTTGGTTCAGAATTTGATTCTGCCAATAATATAGTTTTATCGGAGGTTATAATATTTTTATTAAAACAAAGCCAAAATTTTCTTTGTTCAGACATTTCACAAAAAACCATCCAGCATTTTCCTCCAACTACAGGTCTTATTCCCTCTATTAACTTAATATCACATACTAATGTTCCTTTATCTTCTATAGATGACTTTAATTTTGGAATTAAATGGTCATTTATAAACTCTTCAAAAGGTTTTTCTTCTACCTTAGGCGGTTTGACAGGCTTTTTAGGAATGGGAGTTTTATCAACATTAAGATCCTCACTCACTTTTTGTTTATCTAATATATTTAAATCTTTTTTGTCTATATCAGCAGGTTGTGTTGTCTGTAAGGAATCGGATTTATTTACTTTATTTCCACTATCCTTTTCGTTTGCGGGGGCTTGATTTTCCATATTTTTATTTTAGCAAATTTAATAAGTTTTTTGTGTAGATATTTCTAATTAAAAATATTGTCTAAATCTTTCTACCATGTTGAATAAGATTCATCATTCCAATCATTAGAAATTGGACTTACTTGATCGATAGTTGTATGTTGATCGGTTTGTTCATTGAATTGCCCTTCAAAATCAAATGAGTCATCATACTGAACTTTATTATTATCACTTACAAAATTTATATTGCTTCTTTCTTTTTTACCTATTATTCTAAAACTTGCATTAATAGTGGGTGATGGATCTTTAATATCTCTCTCTATTAAAGTATTATCATATGATATGTTTGTCGAAGGTTCTGAAATTTCATTACTACTTTCATCTATTCTTTTATCTTTAAATTTTAGATTTTTCATTTGCTTTGCTTGATATAGCTTTGAAGTATTAGTTGTTATCAAGTAAGAGAGTATAAACCCAGTTCCTGTTGATATTGCAAGATATGTTCCTAAGGTAAGTGAAGGTGTTTCCCAAATTAGTATTCTTAAATTAGTAGATTCTTTTTGATTACTTAAGCTTAGACAGATTATTATTAATAATGTTGATAAGAAAGGGGAGACTTTAGTAAAAAAATTAAATTTCATTTATTTGGACCACACCATCTTTGTATATAATTAAAATCTTCTCCAAGAGAATCAAACAGTCTAACTACAATAAAATCTATTAGATCTTCAATAGTTTGTGGATTTGTATACCAAGCAGGAATTGGCGGAACAATCAATGCTCCTGCTATAGCAAGACGCTTTATATTCTCTATGTGAATAAGATTTAATGGTGATTCCCTAGGAGAAATAATTAACGGCCTATTCTCCTTTAAGTGAACATCTGCACATCTCTCTATTAAATCTAATGAAAAACCAGAGGCTATTCTTCCTAAGGTTCCCATTGAACAAGGAACAATTACCATGCCTTTAGTTTTATGACTACCGCTAGCAATTGACGCTGAATGATCATTCCATCGATAACATCTTAATTTTCCTGATTTAACTTCAAGCTTATTTCTCCAAAATTCACATTGGGCCTTTGGTTCAACTGGAATATTAATACTGCGTTCACTCTTGGCCACTTCATATGCACCTTTACTAAGGATTAAATCTACAGATTGATTATTTTCTAACAGTAACTGAACTGCGCGCTCTCCTATTTGCATAGCTGAGGCACCCGTAATTGCAATAACAATATTGTTCATATATTTATGCAGGATCATTATTTATAATAGGATCATTATTTATAATAGTTTCATTCTCTATTACTTTTTCTTTTTCTTTTACAAGCTCCAAGTCAATTTGATTTTTTAAAATATCAACTTTCAAAACTCTAACATTAACCTTTTGTGCAAGTTGATAAGTTCTTTTATTCTTTCTTCCTACTAATAAATTCTGTCTAGATCTATATTCGTACCAATCATCACCCAAAGTACTTACATGAACTAATCCCTCAGCTGTTAATTCATCTATTTCAGCAAAAAAACCATAACTTTGTACTCCAGTAATAATTGCTGTTACTTCTTTTCCAATAATTTTTTGAGCTTCCCTACCCTGTGCAATTGAAATTATGTTATTTCTGAAAGATTTAGAGTTTTTCCTTATTTCATTTAAATGCTGAACTAATCGTAAACTTGAATGAATGGAAATATTTTCATTATGCTTAGATGAAAAAATATCCCAATCAACTTGATTCCAGCTATCTTTTTTACCTAGTTCAACAATAACTTTGCTTCGACTTGAAGCTTTATTTTTTCCATCAGACAAAAGTGAACTTAATATAAATTGATTAAAAATATTCCAGTAATTTAAAGATGGACAACACCATGGTGATTCAATATTGTTTGTAGAAATATCATAATTTGAAACCTCATTATCTAATTGATTATTAATCATAAAAAGTTTTAAATTAATTCCAGGGATAATATGTTTCAATAACTTATGAAGAATTTTCTTTTCAGTACTTGATTCGAATGATTTAATTAATTCATTTGTTGTCAGTGTCCCATCTAAGTTAACAGTTATATTTTTGTCTAATGATAAAGCTGATTTAGTTAATTCGTTTATAGATGATTGATCAATTACTTCATGTTCTTTGTAAATGAATGGTAATTTATAGCCTATTAAATGTTGGGCGAGAATATTATTTGCAAGCCTAATATAGACATCACTAATTGATTGAGAATCACAACTATCGTATGTTTTAGACCATCCATGGAAATCTCTACTAGGGAATGTTTTATGTAATTCATATAATCTTTCTAAATTAGGAATATGCTCATCTAATTTGATGGAAACATTGTTTCTATTATTAATTAATTTTGCTGAATGAATAAGGGTATAAATGACTTCTAAATTGTCTTTAATAGGTTTAATTGCTATGGGTATCGATTTTGAGGTTGGTTTCCTATTTTTAATTGCTTTAAGATGTTTTGGGTTAATAATCTTTGCAGGTTTAATAATACTAAGGATAAATTTCCAATCAGTAATATTGCCTTCAGCATTAATATCTATAATCAATGAGATAGCTTCACATTCGTCATTGATTTTGAATTGTGATGCTGATCTGAGTGATTCATTAAGGAAATCCAGCCAGTTATTTCCTAAACAAATGACCTCTCCTTTATCCCTAAGAAATTTATCTAGCCTTCCTCCTAAATTAATTCTTTCAGAAATAGTAGGAGAATGAATCCATATTCTATTGCCGCCTTCAAATGGTTCTGCATATAAAGCAGGAAGCGATGGAGAATTCTTTGATTCCCAGCTTTGAAATAATAATGATGGTTGTGATGTTAAGTCTTCTCTTCCTTTTAATGAGATTTTCCTAGGAGCAACTTTAGGAGAGTCAAGATTTCTAGATATATTATTCTTTGCAAGTAATAATTCAATATCACCTTCTACACCAGCATTTATAGATAACTCTCTAATTATTGAACCTTTTGCTTTATGTTGAGCAATTGGATATTTGCTTATTTTTATTTCATGAATTAAATCTTTATCACGAAGTTTTTTATCAACATCTATAACATTCTCAAGTTCAATAGTTACTGGTATCCTGTCATCTAAAGGGTAAGCCTTTAGATCTCCAGTTAATTTATCTGGCTCTACTTTTGCAAGCAAAGTATCATTATGTCTTTCTAGTACACATTGAATGGAACCCTCTGGCGCTCTTCTTTTTACTCCTGGCTTAGTGATTAATACTATTACTAAATCTCCATGCCAGGCATTATTCAAATTAGCTTCTCTAATATAAATATCTTCACCTTGATCTTCTCTAGCAACAAAGCAATAACCTTTACTACTACAACGAACCCTGCCTTGCAAAAAAGGAATACTATTATTAATACTCAGTTTATCTTCATTAACATATTGGACTATTCCTAACTTTGAAAGAGCTTTAATCGCAATATTTAAATTATCTTTATCAACTCTTTTTGTTAATTTTAAGGATTTTTCAAGTTTTGAAATTTCTAATCCATCTTCAAAACAAAGATTTTCAAGTATTTTTAAAACTGATGTCATAATAATTCGGCTAATTAATTTAATTTCGTTGAATTTAAGTATTCAAAAAAGAAAGAGGAAATTGAATATACTAACAATAGTTTACTGGCTTTCATTAGTAGATTCTTTTTTGCTTTGTGAAAAGAGGTTGATACCTATAATTAAGAATACTATTCCAGAAAGTAGCTTAAGTAAAAATGCAGGAATAAGATTAGCAATAGATCCACCTGCCAAAGCACCTAAAAGCGTAGCTAATATTAGAGCTAAAGACGACCCTATAAATACTGCTAAAGGTTTGTTTGTTGTACTACTAAGAGTTATTGTTGTTAGTTGAGTTTTATCGCCCATTTCTGCTATAAAAACAGTGACAAAGGTTGTGAATAGGAGGGTTAGAATCATTAATCTAGTTCAAGTTATTATTTTGAGTAAAGTCAATAAAACCCTGAGTTACTAGGTATATCCCCAAACTTACCATAATGATTCCTGAAACTAGTGTAAACCTTTGTCTTGGTAAGTTATTAGCTATCCATCTACCAATTAGAACTCCGAGAAGGCTTGTTGAAATAAGAGCAAGTGCAGCTCCTATGAAAATTATTATGGGTCTGCCAGACTGTGCTGAAAGAATTAATGTTGCAAGTTGTGTCTTGTCTCCTAACTCCGCTAAAAAAATTGTACTAAAGGATGTAATCAGTATACTAAAAAAAGGAGTAGAATCCTCTTGCAAACTACTTTCTTGCTTTGAATTTGAATTAGATTGACCCATTACTTCCCAATAAGTGATGTTATACTTAATTATGTTTATTCAACGAATACATATTATATAGAAAACCCCTAAATGATCAAGTTATCAATAATTTATCTATTATTATAGGATTTTAACGACTGCCTGAATTTACCTACAATCTATAAATAAATCATTTCATGCTATTTAACTCTTCTTCTAGTTTGGTAAAAACATCGACATAGTCCATAAATCCGTTAAAGAATCATTAAACATCAAATTTTTTTTAATTATTGCCAAGTGATGCCTTTTGTTTAGTACTATGCAAAAAGTTTTTAAATTAACATGGGAAACCTTTTGCCATTAGTTGCAGTCTTTCTTGCAGGGCCAGCAATCATCGCTTTGATCTTTTATAGAAGAGGTGTATAAAGGCTAAGCAGCCTTTCCTAGAGCAATTTCAGCGAAAGTAAGAATCTTTTGTGCAAATAAAATTTGCTTTTTACTTAGATTTTTAGAAGATCTTGATAAATTTGTACTGAAACACAAACCTTTAGAGTTTCTGATTAAAATATCTTCTTTGTCTGTCAATTGGCATTTGTATATATTATTATGCATTTTTAAATTAATTACTGATTCATGAATATGTATGTCTATTATGTTAATTTGAAGTGTTTTCTTTCTTTTCCATTTATTGATTTCTATATGAAATGCTATATCGATTAAATCATTTTTTTTTAATTCTATTGATCCATTCCATTTAATTGCATCTATGCTTGAAGTCCCATCATTAAGAGACATTTTTAAATGGTTACCCTTAAGTTTGTAAATATCAATAATTTTACACCTTCTTGTCCAAAAGATTGGGTTAGGATTCATTATTCCAAAGGGACCAATGAGATTTAATTGCCTATAGAAATCAAAATTTATATCTTTAATTTGAATGTGAGCTTCTGGTTTTATTGATTTATTTAAATCAATATTGTTAAATTCTCTGCTAGCTATATTATTAAGCATTTCCTTTAGTTTAATGATATTTTCTTCTTTAATTGAAAAACCTGCAGCAGCTGAATGCCCTCCATGTGATATTAGAAGATCTTTACATTCATCCAACGCTTTATTAACTTTCAACCTATTATTTGACCTTATTGATCCTCTAAAAATTCCATCATTTGCCTGGGCAAGCATTGCTGTAGGTAAATTAAACTTGTCAACCATACGAGCGGCTACGATACCAATTATTCCAGGATGCCAATCTCTATTTGCGAGTACTAGAAATTTTCTTTTAATATTATATTCACTTTGTGCAATTACTAAGGCCTCTTTTTCAATTAAAGATGTAATTCTTTTTCTTTCTACATTCATTGCAAAACACTGCTTGGTAAGCTTATCTATTGATTCATCTGATTTATTTGTTAGCAGTTCGATTATTAGTTTTGGATCGCCAATTCTACCAACAGCATTTATTAGTGGTGCAATCTTATAACCTATATCTTCCGAAGTTATAGGCATATTATCAATTGAAAGCTTTTTTAAGATAGATTTTATTCCTTTATTAGATGTGGAATTAATTAGTGGTAAAGAATCTTTTAGCCATTTCCTATTGGCTCCTTGCAGTGGAGCCATATCAGCTACGGTTCCAATACAAAATAATACATTAGCAGTTGTTTTATTAATATCAAAATTTAAATGTTTGCATATATTTTTAGCAAGAAGATAAGCAATTCCAACACCTGCTAAATATTTATAAGGAGAGCTTGATGGTGTTCTTTCAGGGTGTATTAATGAAAAGATATTTAATTTGGTTTCTGGTATTTTGTGATGATCAGTGATAATAACATCAATACCATATTCATTGGTTTTTTTAATTGCCTCAAATGCCGATATACCATTATCTACTGTTATAATAAGCTTGATATTATTATTATTTATTTCGTCTACCATGTTGGTATTAAGTCCGTATCCTTCATCCTGTCTTGATGGTATATAGGCCACAGCTCTTGCTCCAAGCATAGATAATAATTCAACTAAAAGAGTTGTACTTGTAATACCATCTGCATCATAATCACCACAAATCGCAATCTTTTCATTTTTTTCGCAGGCTAGAATTATTCTTTGAGTCGCGTTGGACAATTCCTTAAAATGATATTCAGGATTTGGAAGCTCTAATGGTGTTAGATATTCTTCCAATTTATTGGTTATGTCAATACCTCTTCTAAGTAAAACTTTTTGTAAAATTGGGTTTAAATCGCAATTAAATTTTTTTTCTTCACTTATGGGTTTAGGTAATATCCAGTTTTTATCTTGATCTCTATCTGTTTTCAAAAGCTTATCCTAGATTGATTCCTTATTCATCAGAATTATATTAGTTTTATACTCAAATAACATGCAAAAGTTAGAAGCAGTCTTTTGGGACGTTGATGGAACCATTGCTGACACAGAATTGTGTGGGCATAGAGTCGCTTTCAATTTAGCTTTTAAAGACTTTAATTTGGATTGGAACTGGAGCGAGAGTAAATATTTAGATCTTTTAAAAATATCTGGAGGTTATAACCGTATCGTCCACTTTCGAAATGAAATACAAAGTGACCTCAGTGATAGCAAATGTTCTGAAATTCAATCTAGAAAGAGTCTTCATTACAAGAATTTAATTCATGCAGGTAAAATTAAAGTTAGAGATGGTGTGCTGAGATTAATTAATGAACTTTCTACAATTGATGTAGATCAATTTATTGTTACGACAAGTGGTAAAGAGTCCCTGGAACCTTTTTTAAATACCTCATTGAGTTCACATTTAATTTATTTTTCTGGAATAATTACATATGAAGATGTAAGCAACCACAAGCCTTTTCCTGATGCCTATAAATTAGCCATTAAAAAAAGTAAAAAATCGGAAATTAATTGCATAGCTATTGAAGATTCTACGATTGGCGTTGCGGCTGCTAGGGCAGCAAACCTTAACTGTTTATTGACATTACCCCCCTGGTCAAGTGATATCCAAAAAATTTCAAAAAAGGCCAATGCATGTGTGAATACCCTTGGTAATGATTACAATCCTACAAAAATTATTTATGGAAAAAAATTATATAAAAAACATGTTGATGCTGAATATCTCACAAATATTATTAATTAAAAAATGCAGAAAACTAAATTCACCGAATTCATAGATTCACTAGTTAAAACTATCAATCCATTTATCTCAGACTCTTGGGGTAAAAGAAGTATATTGTTACTTTCTTTGCTTTTTGGCTTCTATTTTACAAATAGTTTAATTTCTTTTTTACTAGACAAACCTGTTAACACGATATTTCTCGCAATTACAATAGTATTAATTATGGAACTATCAATTCGATCTTCCCTAATTTCAAGATTCTCTATAATTATAATGTCAATAAACAATTTTAGAATTGGATCTACATATGCCCTAATTCTTGAAGCTTTTAAACTTGGTTCTTAAATATCCCTAATCAGATTCTTCATCTGAAGTCTCATTCATAGGATAAACAAACCCCTGAGCTCTTCCTGTAAGTACTGATTTCCCAATTGATAAAGCCTTTTCTGCCGCGACAGCAGCCTTACCTTTCCAAGTAGCATGTCTTTGATTTCTCTTGCCTTTTGAGGTTTTTTTCTTAGGTACAGCCATCTTTGCTCAGAATCCACAGATCTTTTATTTTATAACGTCATGCACCAATTTAACAAAAACCCTTTGAAGAAAACTTAGTCTTGTCTCTTTTTCTATATAAACTCAAGTTATTTAATATTTTGACTATAGTTAACATATAAATTCTTTTTATTTAGTTGATTAAATTACCAAATGAGTAAAAGTTATAGTCAATTATTAAGAGATATTGAAAGTGGAGATATTGTTTCTATTACTTTAGTTCCAAACAGAAGAGAAGTAGTAGTTGAATTTACTAATGGAGAGAAAAAATTAATCCCAATATTTTATAACGATCAAAAAATACTTCGAATATCTGAACAGTATAATGTTCCTCTTACTGTAAGAGATATTAGATATGAGGAGCGATTAGCTAATTATATCTCTGGCTTTGGTCTGGCTTTAATATTTATTTTATCTCTTTCATTTTTAATTAGAAGATCATCGAAGTTATTGAACAAAATGCAAAGTTTTTCCGGGCTTTCATCACAGGTGAAAGAAGATGATATTAGGAAATATACTTTTGATGATGTTGCTGGTTTAAATGAAGAATCGGGAGAATTAAAAGAAATAGTATGTTTTTTAAAGAATCCTCAGAGATTAATTGAGCTTGGAGCAAAGACTCCAAAAGGTGTTTTGTTGGTGGGCCCACCTGGAACAGGTAAGACTTTACTAGCTCGTTCAATTGCAGGAGAAGCAGATGTTCCTTTCTTTTCTATCTCTGCTTCAGAATTTGTAGAGATGTTTGTCGGTGTTGGAGCTGGTCGTGTTCGTGATTTATTTAAAAGTGCAAAATCTAAATCTCCATGCATAGTTTTCATAGATGAAATTGACTCTATTGGACGTCAAAGAGGGGCAGGGATAGGTGGTGGAAATGATGAGAGAGAACAAACATTAAACCAACTACTAACTGAGATGGATGGTTTCGAAACTAATAATGGAGTAATAGTAATAGCAGCTACAAATAGGCCAGATGTTCTTGACCCAGCTTTAACAAGACCTGGAAGATTTGACCGCAGAATTGACATATCCCTTCCTAATAGAAAAGCGCGACACAAGATCTTGTCTGTGCACGCAAGATCAAAGCCTCTAAGCGATTCTGTAAATCTAATGGAATGGGCTACGAAGACCCCTGGCTTCTCTGGGGCTGATTTACAAAATCTTCTTAATGAGGCTGCAATTTATTCTGCAAGAAATAATAAATCTATAATAAGTAATATTGAACTTGATAATGCCCTAGAGAAAGCAAGGTTTGGCTTGTTATCAAAGCCACTTTCTGATTCCACTAAAAAAAGGCAAATTGCATATCAGATCATAGGTAAAACTTTAGTAGCTTTATTGATGCCTACTCAAGATAAATTGGAAAAGATATCATTGTTTAAGTCTCTAGGAGATCTTTCAGGAATGACTTATTTCACTCCTGATGAAGAGACTATAGACAGTGGGCTATTAACACGAAATTACATTTATAGCAAAATAGTTATTTCGCTTGGGTCAAGAGCTGCTGAAACCATTGTTTTTGGTTCTAAGGAAGTTACACAAGGATCACAAAAGGATTTAGAAAATGTTTATTTTTGGGCTAATCAAATGGTTACAAAGTTTGGTTTCTCAGATCTTGGACCTGTTGCATATGACTCAAATAAAGATTCAATTTTTCTCGGAAAAGATATTATGAAAAAGAGACAAGAATATTCTGAGAAGACAAGCAAGGAAATTGACAAGCAAATTATATCCATAGCAAATAATGCTATAAATGATGCAATTAATCTTCTCTCAGATAAAGTACCCTTAATGGACAATCTTGTCGAAGAACTTATAGTTAATGAATCTCTTGAGTCTGAATATGTTATTAATTCTCTTAATTCTTACCTTTCTAGAAATTAAAAATAATAATTTATTATTTTCAGAGGGATGAAAAATATTCCTTGCTTCCTTTAGGATCTTCTTTCATAGTCTTATCGCCAGGCGTCCAGCCAGCTGGACATACTTCATCTGGGTGAGATTCAACGTATTGGTATGCTTGCAATATTCTAAGTGTTTCGTCAATATTACGGCCAACAGGAGCTTTATTGATTGTTGAATGCATAATGATTCCACTTGGATTGATTAAGAATAAGCCCCTATCAGCTTCTCCATCATCATTTAAAACATTATAAGATTGGCAAATTTCACGTTTTAGATCTGACACAAGAGGATAGTTAATATCACCGATTCCTCCCTCATTCCTTGGTGTTTGAATCCAAGCTAAATGTGTAAATTTGCTATCGACTGAGACACCTAAAACTTCAGTGTTTTTGCTGCTGAAATCGCTATATCTATCGCTGAAAGCAGTAATTTCAGTAGGGCAAACAAATGTGAAGTCTAGTGGATAGAAAAAGAGAACAACATACTTCCCTCTGAACTGTGAAAGCGTAATGTCTTTAAATTCTTGGTCAACTACTGCAGTAGCAGCAAAATCAGGAGCTTGCATTCCTACCCTTAGGCACTCATTTGTCGTCATGGAATTTGATGCGTATTTTTGATTGGTTTGAAGGGTAGAGAACTTTCCCTTTTCCTATTTATAATTTATCATGTAAAGACCAGAAAAACTTACGCTTTCTATCTAAGCAAGCATATTTTATAAAAATGAATGATCCAATAAGTTGGGACCCATCCCTTGTAAAAAAGTTTAGTTCTTCAAATCATTATAAGCTTCTAAACCAATTAAAAAATGAAGTTAAAAAGTATCCTTTAAATAATAAAAATAAGTCAACATCAATACAGAACAAGGAGACTAAACAAGACCCTAAAAGCAAGTCATATATATCAAACTCTAAAAATATTTCATTATCAAATTCCTCTTACAAAAATGATGAATCAAATAGTAATAAATCATCAGTGAGTTTTAATAATGCTAAAAATTTTTCAATTTATAATAATAATAATATTAATCGAAAAAATGAAAGTTCAATGTCAGAAAAATCAAATACTAAGGAGGACAACTCATCTCCAACCTTCAAAGATCGGCTCAATAAAATAGATATGAAATAAAATCTATTAATTCTAAAATAATAGATAGCATATATAAAGAAATAAAAAATAGTTCAGATTTGAACTATCAATATTCTGATTCTGCTTGATTAATTTAAATAATGTCAGTGGAGAGACTTGAACTCTCGACCTCAGCGTTATGAATGCTGTGCTCTAACCGGCTGAGCTACACTGACTTATTGAACCTGTTTAAATACAGATTTAATCTCCGCTTATTTCAAGAAAAAAATCCCTTGAAAAGTAGTTATCAAATCTAATGGTAAACGGAGTACATAACCATAATAATTCAGGATGGTCATCAACGGAAGAAATCTTTAGATCCAAATTTCTTTTGATGTATCTGAATTCGGTTAGTCCTTTAAAGATGTTTTATTTAAAATGGCTGATGAATTAAGGATTATGCAATTTTAAGCTAATGAGAGTTCTCTAGTAGATGCAGTGATATGAATATCAAAAAAAAATACTAACGTTTAGTATTGATGTGAAAATCAGATTTTTCAGGCAAATGGGCAAATTCTAAAAAATTAATTAATTTTTTAGAATCACATTACATATAAACCATGTAAAGGAAAGAGGAAGAGAATATTAAAGTAATTTAATTTATAGTAAACCTGTAGTAATTATATAAATCAAAGTTGCTAGAGAACTTTATGAGTTCTGATTACTTACAAGCTTACCAGTCTTTTATCGACTATCCAGATAAAATTTTATCCACCAAAATCACAAAAGTATCTTACCTTTTAAAATTGAAGGCTCAGTCTAATTCAATTTCAGACTTAGATACAAAACACAAAGCATGGGGAAAAAAGAATACAACGTAGATAGAAAGTTAAAAATATACTTCAATAATTTATTTGTTAGATAATATTTTAATTTAAAATTATAGTCAGAGATTTTATTGTTTCCTCCTCAAATTCTAACTGTTGCCATAACTAGAAAAAATTGCTATTAATATCATGAGGGTGATCGGAACATTATGAAGCTTCCCCAACAGTAAGCTTCGTCATCCTCTAATATTATGGGTTAATGCGTTCTTCAATCCATTCTTCTTTTTTGACCCACTTCCTTCTTATATGAATAGGTTTACGTATAATTAATTGATCTACATGTTTAATTTCAATTTTTAATAATGAAAAATTATGTGATAATTTTTCTTCACCTTTAAATGATGATTCTATTTCTTTGTCATGAATATAATGATCGCCTGGTTTAGGCCATCCCCACATAGATTTAGATGTATCACTTAGTTGATTCCAATGTCTAAGGTTATCCTTACCTAAATCAATTATTGAAGTTCCTCGAAACCTGAATTGACATTTAGAATTTATAAAAACCCAACATATCTCAACATTATTATTTACATTTAATTCATAATATTTTTGACTTCTTTTATCAGTATATATTTCCATTTCAAATGAATCAGTCCATCCTCTAAAAACAACTGTTCTAACCCTTGGTGTATTATCAATTCCAATTGTGGCTAGTTGCATCCATCTTGAAGAAATAAGTTTTGATTCTTTTGTAAGAGCAGAACTTAATTGCGATAACCATGGAGGCATAATAAAACAATTTAAATTGATATAAAAGCAATAAATATTAATTTATGAGCAGTGAATTATTAATTAATAATATGAAGATTGATTATGGCTCTTCATCTTCATTACCAAGTCTAATTTCTACACCTACAAAGGTTGCAAATAAAACAATAAATAAACCAATAATAGATTTCCAAAGACCAATATGTGTAACTGGCTCAGGAGATTGAAAAAAATCTGGAATCATAATTCAATAATAGCTCTATTTTTCTTCTTCCCAATCTTCTTCAGCCTTATCAAGTAAATCTTCAACTGTATTATCAAAAGTTTCAGCTACCGACCTCAACATTTTTGAAATAGTCTCATCTGGGCAAGCAAGATCTTTTTGGATACCTTCCGCACAGTCTTTAATTTCTTCCCATGCATCAACAAGAACTTGGGCGTCAACTGGCTTCCAATCTTCTGTCATAGATAAACTCCCTAAAGGATTTATATTGGATTATTTCATGGATCGTCAAATTTTAGCTTTTACTTTGCTTAAAGACTGTCTTGATTTCTTCATTTAAATGAAATGTGCGAATTCAACTGCTATTTTCATTAGCGATGAAAAATAAAACCGAAACAATTCAGAACCTGCGTGCAAAAGCGCAAGCATCACTGAATAAGACATCTCAACTACAACAAGCCTTAGCACAAGTCGAGGCAACCCTCTCTCGAAAAGAAATTCAAAAGGTCACAGAGAAGTACAAACAAAAGTAGTCATTTTTTATCAAGAAGTTTCAAAGTTATACTTCTTATTTACGTATCTTGAAAATCAACTATAAATAAAAAAGAGATAGAATTTTTATCATGCTCTTGCCTAAACCAGTTAGACCAGTTGATTCTGAAAAAAAAGGTAAGGAAGATTAGTTTTAAATTTTCCTTTAATACATTAGATTTTTATTTAACTATTTCTACTTTAATAACTTAAAGAACATAGGTCAGTATTGATGGTCTATGTTCTTTTATCTATTTTTTAAAACCCATTATTTTTAATTTATTCATTATGATGCTTAAGATTTATAACTAAAAATAGATTAATTCAAATAAAGAAATAATTCACTGCAATTAAATTTATCAAAAGATCATGATTTCAGCTATTGACATAAAGAAAATTTTTGGCATTTTAATAAATGTGTTCTTCCTATTAATTTCTTAGATATTCTTTTTTTGCTTATCTAAGAAAAAATACAAATTTTTCATTTTGACTATGAAAACCGCATCTAAAGAACTTCAAAAACTAAGATCCATGGCTGAAACTTCATTAAATAAAACAGCTGAGCTACAGCAAGTTTTGGCTCAAATAGAAGCTACCCTTTCAAGAGCTGAATCTCAAAAAGTTTTAGAAAAGAAAAACAAAAATTAGACTCACCTATTTGGTTATTAAATCACATTTATAATTTCTATTTTAAAACATATAATTTTTTTAAGGACCTTGGCTATTCATTAATTAGAAAAAACTTTAAAGAAAATATAAATTTATTCGGATTCTCTAAAATCAAAAAACAGAGTATTTTCTTACCTTTACTTTGATTCTGGATACAATTTAGAAATTCGTTTTCTTTGTCTTTGTGTTTGACGGATTTTTTGCTTTCGATTAGTTGCAAAGGTGAAAACCAGTCCGGGTATAAGCCAAACACTTGCTATCAACAAGGTCATAAGGGCTTGATTTTTAAATATTGATTCAAGCATTTTATAGGAGCCTAGTATTTTAAATAACCAAATGTGGTTAATTGAAAAGGGTTATATCCACATCTATGCCTTTATCTAAAAACTCTAATTATGTAATTGATTACAAAGAACTAGTAGTTAGTCGAAAAATTAATAATTTCAGATCAATAGCAAGGAATAATAAATAACCTATATACAACTGGCTAAAAAACCCAAGAAGGAATAAAAAAAAATTAAATTAATGATATTACTATATACGCGTAAAACAACTTTAAAAGGGAAAAGAAGACTCTCTTTAAAAATAAAGTATTAATTTAATCTGACTATTAATAATTGATATATAAGTATAAAATTTTAGTATATATAAAATAATGAATTATAAAGGCATATGAATGTATCTAAAAAAGTTATCTTGTATATATTAATACAGAATAAAAGCAAAAACAGTGATTAAATTTAATTGATCGGCAAAATTGCGTGAACATTTTGCCGATTTGTAGCTTTATTGATTAAACAATATATTGAAATCATATAAAACCAATAAATAATAGTTCGGTATATACTACAGAAAGCATTCATCAATTAAAAGATTTTTTGAGAGGATATCTACATTGTATAGACTTTAAATGTTCAACAACATCAAATCACACTCCTTATTATATAAAAGAAAAATTTATACAAGATACACGGAAAATTTTAAATATATAATAGGTATGTTTTCATCAAATACTAAAAAAACAAATAAATACAAAGAAAATAGAATAAACAAAATGGAATTTACTAAAAATACATTAACTAATAATGAAGATAGCTTTCTTACCGAAGCTTAGATTTTTTAATATTGATTGTTTAATATACTTATTAACTATTAAATTTTAATTAACATCATAATATGGAATCTAATAGATAATAATTTTAAATAAGTTTTTGTTGAGTAAAAATCAATATTTGTAAATAATAGAAAACTTGAACTTATAAATCTAATGATTTACGAAATAATGAACAACTAAGGAACATAATATACCAGTCCATATTCCCTTTATCCAACTCAATACTAACATCTGATAATTAGTTAAGCGAAAGTGATTTTGAATTGCAATTGCTGCTCTTTTATCAAGGCTAATTCGATTATTTGATCGTTTGGACATTGAATTAAATAATAATCTGTTCATACATTTAGAAACTACCCTTAATTTTATTCCAAAATATTTAAAAAAATAAAATTATTTAATAAAAATAAACCTATTCACAAAAACTTTAATTAACTAAAAAAGAGAAATGAAGATATCCGTACAAAATACAATCACGCCTCGATCTCTCATCACATTAAATTATTCTTTGTTAATTTGATTCCATTTAATTTTTCTAATAAATTATTTACATAATAACCACTATTCTATCCACTTACAAATTTTTAAAATGAATCGCATTGATAAGGAAAATCTATGTCAAAATACCGAAAGAATTCAATTTCTACTTGAAGAATTGAACTCTACACTTGATCTTTATTATGACAATACTATTGAAAGAGAATTAGTTTCTAAAGACAATTAAAATCCAAGCAAAATAATTTACTCAATAGATAATTAGTACTTGAATCCAATTCATAAATTAATAAAATCATAAAAGGACTTGTATTTTTTAATAAATTCGTTAAATTAATAGTGTTAATTATTTTACTATCCAGTTAAAGCTAGTTACAGATCTTCTAAATCCATAAAATTCCTACTATTCTATTTTTTTTAATAAATGTCTTGCAATTGTCACCACTGTATTGAAATTAAAAAACAACTTGATAGAGCAGAAAAAATGCAGGCATACTTATTTAAGTTAAG
The DNA here is from genome assembly GCF_027359595.1 of Prochlorococcus marinus str. MIT 0912. Lineage (NCBI taxonomy): Bacteria > Bacillati > Cyanobacteriota > Cyanophyceae > Synechococcales > Prochlorococcaceae > Prochlorococcus > Prochlorococcus marinus. The sequence goes on along the minus strand of NZ_CP114783.1, from coordinate 345,792 downwards.
GAGCACTAAACTAAACATTAAGTAAAAGTCTTTTATTCAAATGGAATAACTGGTATTGAAACCCTCCTTTGTATTTCATCAACGTTAGGCTGAAGATCCTGAAACTTAACTTGTTTTTCCATAATTTTATTATTTTTGGTCTCCTTTCTTGCCTCAAGATTAACAAAAAAGAAATATATTACAACTAATAGTAAATAAGGTAACTGATTTCTTATCTTTTTTAAGATCATAAATATAGATTTCATAACTATTTGAATGAACTTATTTTTATACACAATACTATAGTTCCTGATATCTATAAAAGCCATGCATTATTTAGTTTTACTCTTAAGTTATAAATTAATTAGTTAATGTAATATAGACTAAAAACATTACGGTTACTACACTCACATTATAAATTCATAGATTTAAAATTAGACATAAACTCTGATCCAATGTTAAAAACAGAAAAAATTCAAGCTGCTCAAAATCGAATTAAAGAATTACAGATATTAATAAAGTCGTGGTCTAAGAAATAGCTCACGCTTGGATCAAAATTTAGTTAAATTTAAGATTATAAATTTGTTGAAATGTTTTCACTAGCAACTGCCCTGTTTTTTCCAGATTATGGGAATGCAGGTGTCCCATGGGATTTAATACTTTTGCATTTTTATTTTTTTGCACTTTTCATACCATTTATCATTATTTTTAACGCTGCAAGAAGCTCAGATAGAGAAAATCCTAATAGAAGTAAGGATGAAAGCACAAGATACCCGGATTTACATCCCCGAGCTTAGATATCATTTTTTCTAATTGTATTCAGATAGAGAATATCATAACTTCTATTGCCAGTTTCTATAGCATCTATCCATTCTCTAAATTCACTGTAAAGAGCACTTTTGTTTTTACCGCTAAGTTTAGAAAGCCTCTTCAGTGCTGTATTTATTGTAACCTCACAACTTCCTACAAGGCTTTTATTAGTCATTTTCATAAATTAATTTATAATTATATTAGTTTATCTTTTAACCTCTGTTAATTAGTAAATGCCGTAATTCTCTTTTATGTATATTAATTCTCCCTTAATATTGACAAATAAATTTATCGGTCAATTCTTTATATTTAAATTTTGCTAGTGAGAATGTAATAGTATTTTTTATTTATGTAATAAATGAAACTGAAACTGACTGTCGAATGTTTTATAATTTCAAATAATTACGTAACCTCTATGTCTTCAAGACAATCTGGAGCTTTACAATCAGTTGAGGTAATGCTTAACGGATCACTTAAACGGCTTAATAATTTGAAGGGAGTGAACAGAGAAGCTCTTTATGACGAATACAAAGAATGGTTAGAGGTTGATGAGGGTAATGTAATTAATGATGGCGTTTTATATTGCAATTATCTTGGATAACACGAATAAACTATCTATTTAATAAATTTAATTGTAAACAAGCCGAATAACATACAATTCCACATGCAACAGATAAATTCAAACTTCTAACACCACCACTCTTTAATTGATTCTCACCTCCTGGCATTGGTATTCCGGCAACGATTTCACACTTATTCATTATTTTATCTGGTAATCCTGTATCCTCTCTTCCAAATAAAAGTATATCTGTATCTGTATATTTAATATTTGATATTGATTTATTGCTTTTCTTAGTAAGAGCAATAAACCTTGAATTAGAAAATGAATCTTTATATTCCTCAAATGATTCATACAAATGTAAATCAACATTAGGCCAATAATCTAAACCAGCTCTTTTTAAATATTTATCATCAAAGCTAAAGCCAGTTGGCTTAATAATATCTAAGGACATATCAAATGCTAAACATGATCTTCCAATTGTTCCAGTATTCTGTGGAATCCTTGGTTGAAACAATGCGACCCGAGGTCTAGAACTATTAAATGTACTCATGGAATAAGTTCACCAACGTTATCTAAATCAATTGCAATGCCGTTGACGGCAATTAACCTTTTTTTTGAATGGCGACTTATTAATGAGATTAGGTTGGTAAGACGTTCACGAAATAAATGACCTATTGGTGTGGGGGGCACAATTCCCCATCCAACTTCCTCTGAAACAACAACAATGCATAAATTCTCCTCTATAAAGCAATTAAGCAATTTATTTTGAAAATTTTCCCAATGATCTTCATCTTCTATCAGGTAATGTTCAACTAAGCCACCTATTGAGTCAATTAATATTGATTCAGTTTCTTTGATCGATTTAATTTCTTTGCAGATGTCTTTAGGATTCTCAATTAGCTTCCAGCTATCAGGTCTTCTCATTCTGTGGAGATCTATCCTTTTTTGCCATACTGGATCATTTAGTCTTGGTTTAGATGTTGCTATGTAAGTGACGGATTTTTGCTCTTTTAATAAAAATTCCGCTAATTGACTTTTCCCACTTTTTGTCGGTCCTGTAATTGATATTAGTCCTTTATAATTTTTAGATAATGGTTCGATCATATTTTGAGCTATTGGTAAATCTATGAATAGAGTTTTTTATATATTATATCGGTATAGCTTGAAAATTAAAATTAGACTCATATATGTATAATGAAGAATCAATATTGAACTTTTAACTAGTTAAAATAGATAAATGTATAAGATTTCAAACTTAGTTATAATATTTGGAGCGTTTCTATTAATTTTATCAATTATAAATATTGCTACTTCTAATGAAGTTAACCCAACTTTAATAAGAGCAGAAACAATATCAGGAGTTGCATCAATTGCTTTAATAACAATAGGCTATCTCTGGACTGAAATTAATCCGACAAAACCAACTAAAGCTAAGTTGCATGGAAAAGAAGGTTTTGAACTTTGTAATGAATTATCTGAAGATAAAAAAAATGAATTAGCGTGGGGAAGTCAGCAAATACTTACTGCAACTGCAGCAAGTACAATATTAATATATTGGGATGATAAAGTTATACTTAGAAGAGGACTGATATCTAAAAAAATATTTAAACCGGGAGAAATTTGTAATAGATCAATTAATCAAAAAAGGTTAATTTCATTAGTTAACACAGAATTATTTCCAGGAAGTGATGAGTTTGATTGCGTTTTAGATGATTTGCCTTCTGTAATAGTATATCCACTTTCTAATAGAGGCTTGACAATAGTTGGAGGTTGGTCGAAGAGATCCTTTACAACTTCTGATGAAAAATGGATTTCAGGATGGTCTAATAAGTTATTCGTGTTACTTAGTGGTTAGAAACTTAATAGATGTTTCAACTTGTTTACCATTTGATTTAAATACTAATGAATTCTCATTTTTCAGCCAATTAGCTAAGTCAGACTTAATTTCAACCTGATAGGTTATTTTCCCTTCAGAATTATAAAAAGTTCTATTAAATACAGAATTATCAATTTTAAAACGGTTTAAATCTAAATTATATAATCCATTAGTTGCTACAATTTTTGTATTATCTAGATTCATATTAAGCGGACTATCGATATCAATTATTGAGGTATTTAAATCCCAATTAAATGAATTTGTAGTAATATAATAGTCTTTATTATCAATAAATGAAATTGTGACACTGTTAAATACATTTATAAGATTCGACATATTATTTATAGTCGAATAACCAGACTTAACTTTAAAGTCTTGACCATCTTTGTTAATTATTTCAATTGAGCTATCGACGATTTCGATAATATTATTGGTTTGATCTAGTGTGGCTTTAGGGCTCGTGATTCTTATACGTGTATCATTACTTGTATTTTTTTGAAGTAATTCGAAATTTGTAATATAACTATTATTATCCAACTGAGCAAGAGGTTTAGAAGATTTTTGACATCCCAATAAAGGATATATTGCTAATACTATTAGAAAATATATGTAAGTTTTTTTCACTATAAAGAACTCTCATTGAACTCAATTTTATCCATAACAGGAGTTGGATCTTGTAGTCCATTATCAGGATCTAACAAACCCCAATGCAATGATTTTTCAAAAGTAATAGATAAAGAATCAACATTTAGTTGATTTAATATTCTAATACTTAAATTCGGCACAAAGGGATTTAGTAATATTGCAATGATTCGGCAAGATTCTAGTACTGAATATAAATCACAGGCTACAATATTTTTATTTGTTAAATCTTTAATTAGTTTCCAAGGTTCTCGTTCATTTAGATAAAGATTTGCACTATTCGCTAGCTCAATAATAGCATTCGCAGAGTTTTTGAAATTACTTTCCTTAAATGATTCCATATATTCAATTATTTTTATTTCAGATTGAACCTTAAGAGGAGATTCAGGTAAAGAAGTATCATCTATAGGGATTTTTTCTTTAAACCATTTTTTAGACATTGTAATTGTTCTGTTTAACAAATTACCAATAGTATTACTTAAATCACTGTTGACAATATCGACAAATCGTTTCATTTGAAAATCACCATCTTCTCCAAATTCAATATCTCTCAATAGATACCATCTCATTGCATCGATACCACCGTATTCAAGTAGTTCAATGGGGTCAAGAACGTTACCAAGTGATTTACCCATTTTTTGACCTTCTCGAGTTAAAAAACCGTGGCCAAAGACACTTAGAGGTGTTTTCATACCAGCGGAAAGTAGCATTGCTGGCCAATAAACAGCATGAAACCTGAGTATATCCTTACCAATTACATGTATATTTGCAGGCCAATTAGACAAATTTTCTTCGGTGAGTTTAGGGGAGCTTTGATCACGAAGAGATCCACTAACATAACCTAATAAGGCATCGAACCAAACATAAAAAGTATGATCCTTGTTGCCAGGAACATTTATTCCCCATTTTAAGTTTACTCTGGATATCGAGAAATCTCTTAACCCTTTAGAGACAAAATTTATAATTTCGTTTTTTCTACTTTTCGGAGAAATAAATCCATCAATTCGGATTAATTTTTCGATTTGGTCTTGATATTTTGATAATTTAAAAAATAAATTCTCTTCGTCTCTCCATTCTAATTCTTTATTATGAATTGAACAAATGGGACTTTTATCATTCTCATCAATATCTTTATATTCCTCACAACCAACGCAGTACCATCCACTTTGTCTACCCATATAAACATCATCAGATTTCAATACTTTGGAATAAAATTGATGAACTAACGATGTATGTTCTTCAGAGGTAGTTCTTACAAAACGATCATAGCTAATATTTAATTTATCCCATAAATACTTATATTTTTCTGTAATTTGATCACAATGAACTTGAGGTAGAAGTTCTTTACTTTCAGCAGTTCGTTCAATTTTTTGACCATGTTCATCAACACCAGTAAGAAAAAGAACCGAATTTCCATTTAGTCTTTGAAATCGAGCTATTGCATCACAAGCAATTGTTGTATAAGAACTACCTAGATGAGGCTTGTCATTAACATAATAAAGTGGTGTCGTAATTGTGTATTTCATATTAATCATATATTCCAAATATTATATTATATTTTTAAAACTTTTGCACATTTATGTTTATAGTCTATTTTGAAGATTATATTAATTCAAAATAGACTATATCATTATTATTATTGATTGTATTTCTAACTTTCAAGTTCTCGCCAACATTTATATTTACCTTAGATTTTAGATTACATATAGTAGAGAAATTATAATCCAAAAAATATAAAATACAAATATTTTTATATCTGTTTAGCCAATATAGCAATAATACTTGATATTGGTTAACCGAATTATTTTCGAACCATTTGCTAAGCCAAAATTTTTGATCTTCTCTAAATCTCATAATATTTTGTATCCCTTGATTATTAATCTTCTGAATAATTAGTTCCACCTCCTCTTTAGAAATAAGATCTTTATTAGTAAGATATCTATTTAATTGATAATTAACTAATAAGTCAGCATATCTTCTAATCGGTGAAGTGGCATGTAAATAAGATGTTAATCCTAAACTAGAATGAGGCAAAGGATTTAAAGAATAATACGACTTACCCAAAGTTTTCTTAAGTAAAAAGTTATTTAAAACTTGATTATCCTGTTCGTTTATCTTAGGTTTGGTAAGTTTATCTATACGTTCTTGAACTCTATAGGGAACAGGTATATTATTTACCTTGGTAAAATTTGAAATTATATTTCCGTACAAGATCATAGCTTCACTTATTAATTGTCTTGATAAAGTTGGATCTATTATCTTAAGTTTTGGAATATTATCTTCAACAATAATCTTTCCATATGATTCTAATATTTCTATAGCCCCTAATTTCTTTCGCCAACATTTTCTTCTTTGTAAAATTGTAGAGATAATGCTTAAATCTTCTTCTTCTTTTGGCGCATAATCAATAAGTTCATCAGCATCTGTATAATTTAACCTGAAGTCTACTTTAATTAAACTCCGTACAATTTCTGAAGAAGAGACGGTACCGTCTTCGTTAAAAATAACACCTAAGCTTAATGATTCTCTCTCTTCTTTATCACTTAAACTAATCACATACTTAATTAAAATTTCAGGAAGCATGTAATAAGTTTTAGTAGACAAATAAACTGTTGAAATAAGCTTTCTAGCATGCATATCAACAGCTGATTGATATTCAAAATACGAGCTAGGGGAGGCAATGTGGATCCATAACTTAGTCTGATTAGATATTCTTTCTAAGGAAATAGCGTCATCTATTTCTAGGGTTTGATTATCATCTATAGAATAAGTTTTAAGATGAGTAAGGTCTTTAACTAATGGATTTATATTACTTGTTTCTTTAAATCTAGATATTATAAATTTAACTTCATTATCTATTATCTTATTGCACATTCTATTATTAATAGAATATTATCTTAACCTTCTGGATTAACAAAAGGAAGTAAGGCAATAATTCTTGCTCGTTTAACTGCTGTGGTTAAATCTCTTTGTTGCTTAGCTGTTAATCCTGTAAGTCTTCTTGGTAAAATCTTTCCTCTATCTGTAATGAATTTTTTTAATAATTCTACGTCCTTATAGTCAATAGGATCTCCAGGCTTAATGGGAGAGAGCTTTTGTTTAAATAGTGAATTAGTCATTGTTAGAAAGTTTGTAAAAGGGAATGATTATTTGATTTCTCTATGGATGGTCATCTTATTTAATTCAGGACAGAATTTTTTTAGTTCAAGTCTCTCGGTAGTGTTTCTACGATTTTTTTCTGTAGTGTATCTAGATACTCCTGCAGAACGTTTTTCTGAGCTAGGTACAGATCTAGACTCAGTACATTCTAAAGTGACTACTATTCTGGTACCTTTTTTAGCCATATGAACTTAGCTCAACTTTTGTGAGTCTAGGGAACAAAGTACAATCTTACTAGGCTAAGCACCCTTTTTTATAAATTCATTTGAACACCTATGTTTAATTCCTGTCAGAGCAAATCATGAAGGTATCAGTTTCCTGGCTAAAAAATCTTGTTGAATTTAACAATGATATTGATGAATTGGCTGAAAAGCTTTCAATGACTGGTTTTGAAGTTGAGTCATTAGAAGACCTATCAGATCAAGCAAAAAATGTTGTTATTGGTTTTGTTGAAGAAATTACACCACATCCAAATGCCGAAAAGCTCAAAGTTTGTTCTGTAGATGTTGGTTTACCTAATAAGCTAAATATTGTTTGTGGTGCACCAAACGTAAAAGCTGGATATCACGTCCTTGTAGCAAAGGTTGGAGCTTATTTATCTTCAAAGTCATTGAAAATAAAACTATCTAATTTACGAGGCATAGAAAGCGAGGGAATGATTTGCTCATTGGATGAATTAGGGATTGAAAGTAGTAATGAAGGTATAGAAATTCTTGAAGAAAATGGATTAATTATACCTCCAATTGGTTCAAATGCAGTCGATTATCTTGGTTTGAATGACACCATAATTGAATTAGCTATTACGGCTAACAGACCTGATGGTATGTCTATGGTTGGTATAGCACGAGAAATATCAACAATATCAAATTCAAAATTAACATTACCAATATTAGATTACAATTATGAGTTTGAAAAGTTTGTACCTAATATAAAAGACAAAGAAACAATAGGTTCAGACTGTGTTTACACACTTACATATATAGATAATATAAACAATACTGGAAAGATAAATAAATCTATTTCTAATAAATTAAGTTCATTAAGACAAAATTGTATAAATCCAGTTGTAGACATAACAAATTATTTAATGCTGGAACAAGGTCAACCTCTACACGCCTTTGATGCAGATCTATTAGAAAATATAGTTGGTAGAAAAGTTATTCCAAATGATTTCGGTATTAGAAATGGTAAGGAAGGTGAATCAATTGTTGCACTCGATAATAAAGAATATAAATTAAATAAAAAAATAAAGTTAATTACATGTAACGATGTTCCAATTGCAATAGCTGGGGTTATCGGTGGAAAAAATAGTTCTGTAAGTTCTAAAACAACAAGGGTTTGGTTAGAAGCAGCTGTATTTTCCTCTACATCAATTAGGAATAGTAGTAGAGAGATAGGCCTCAGAACTGATGCAAGTAGTAGATACGAAAAAGGTATATCACCTAATATGACAACAGCTGTTTCTAAAAGAGCTAGTGAACTTATTTCGTTAGAATTAGGAGGAGATATTAAATCAAATCATGTTAATAATGAATTTATTAAAAGAGATATAATTGTTAAACTTAGATTGGATAAAATACATAGAGTCCTAGGTAAATTAGGCCGTAGAGATACTAATAAATTAGAAAATGATAGCAATACATTTAGTTATCTTAATAAGGACGAAATCGAGCCTCTTCTAACAAAACTTGGTTGCCAGCTTACTTCTATATCTAGTGGTTGGGATGTAAAGATTCCACCATACAGGTCATCTGATTTAACAAGAGAAATCGATTTAATAGAAGAGATAGCAAGACTAATTGGATATGATAATTTTGATTCAAATATGCCCGATCCTCTTGAACCAGGAGTACTAACACCTACTAATTTGGTTGAAAGACGATTACGAAATTCTTTTATCCATAATGGTTTTCAGGAAGTAGTTACTTCTTCACTTGTTGGTCCAGATAATACTGATGAAAATGCAGTATTAATCAAAAATCCATTACTATCAGAAACAAGTAGATTAAGAACAAATGTGTGGGATGAACATCTTAAAATCCTTCAGAGAAATATATCATTTGGGGCTGAAGGGTGTTGGATATTTGAAATAGCAAAAACATACAAAATAGACAAAGAAAGATTTATTGAAACTAATTTATTAGCAGGTTCGTTGACTGGGAATAAACAATTTAGTAAGTGGGGTAAAGCATCTAAACAAATATCATTAGACTATTTTGAAGCAAGAGGAAAACTTAAGCAGTCTCTTGAAGTTCTAGGAATTGAAACCGTTGATAAGCAACTTACCGAAAAAGATTTCATGCATCCGGGTCGAACATCAGAATTATTTGTCGAAGGAAAAAGTATTGGCTTCTTTGGACAAATTCACCCTTCTATGTCTGAAAAATATGATCTAATTAAAGAAACATATTTATTTAACCTCGAATTTGATGCATTGATCAGAGCCGCGACAAGGAAAACAAATTGGACAAGAACTTACAAGGATTACCCGACTGTTCCTTTCATGGAAAGAGATATTGCTCTTATTCATTCAAAAAAATATACGTCCTTAGAAATAATAAATGTAATAAAGAAATCTGGAAGACCACTTTTAGAGAAAGTGGAATTAATAGACCGTTACGAGGGATCTACTATTCCCGATGATTCAGTTAGCCAGGCTTTTAGAATAAAATACAGAGATCCTAAAAAAACCCTAGTAGAAGAAGATATAAATCCAATACACGAAAAAATACGAAATGCTCTTAAAGAAAAAATAAAAGCGGAACTTAGAAGCTAGTCTTTATAGTCTAGAATATGTCCCATATTAAGTCCTAATATAAGCCCAAAAGTATACAGCTTAGACTTTCATACCATAATTTCTAAATCGATGAATACTTATTGAGTTATTGGATTTATTTGTTTTGCATAAAATATCGCTTGTAAATCAATAACGCTAAAAGCTGTTGTCGAAGTGAATGCGAAAACCAAAACGAACCGAAAAAGCGTGTCTTCTTAGTCTCATATGAGTATACAGAAGAGACTCTTCAAGAGACTCATAGTAGACGATTGAGAACAATGTTTTTAACGATTTACGAAATAATCTCTCGTTGTTTGGAATACTATATGTATTTACATTTTGAAAATGCATAACTGTCTATAAAGCAGTTATGCAGACTTGTAATCGCTTTTATACCATAGGATTATATGATCAAATAAATTAATGGACAAAAGATGGACATAAATCGAGTCTAGCTACATCAAAAACGAAGATAACTCACCAAACCGCCAATAATAAAAGCCAATTTTTATGCATTTAAATATGTGAATGATGACTTCTTATGACTTTAATATATTTTTTTGTACAAAAAAAGCATTAATAATATTTAGATTTAACGGGTCTATTATTGTCCGATTAGTTGGTTTATTAATGAAAGATTACTTTGCCCAAATTAAATCTATCCCATCTTTTACGAGTCTTGCTTCTAGACTAGTCACTCGACTCATGTAAGACACTTGAGAAATCTTAATTCTTGTATAAATCCTTGAGTAATTGATAAGCCTCGTTCAGTTTCCTCATGGTTTCGTTTGATCCTCCAGCATCAGGATGATTGGAAAGAGCTTTTTCTTTATAAGCATCTCTAATAAAAGAAAGTGTTAATGATGATCCGGCCTTAGTTGGTAAACCCAATAACTTGAGAGCACCATGAACAGTCATCGTAGACTCAAGCGTTTGGAATGAAGTCACATTTTGACTACGTTTGAATTTATTAACGAATCTACGAATGAGAGTTGGTATTCTACTTCTTAGGTTTTTAGTTGAAAAAGGGTCTTCAAGAGCACCTGCCAATATCACCACATCATCAAATGTTACCGAGTCTATTTTCCATTCAACGCAATAGGAATTAAGCATTTTACAGGCAGCATTCCAAGTGAAAGGTATGCTTTCCGTACCATCTACATTCGGCCAGATATCTCTAGCAAGCCATATCATTGATGCCTCAATCACACTTTCAGTAGGTTTTTGCCCGTATAGATAAATCCAATGTTTTTCTGCAGCATCTTTCGCCTTTAATAGATCATCAATATCAATAGTGGTAATTGAGGTATCTTCCATATTTTTATAAGTCTTATCTTTACTCAAACTTCTCTTTAGATTGGTAGTTTGTTTTCTAATAAAACCTGGTAATTCAATGCCTGTGGAGACAGTATCTTTTTTATTAGTAACAACATTATTAGCTTTGACTTCATTGACAGCAACATTTTTTATTTCAATATTCTTATTACCAACTATCACAAGTGCTTTTTCTTCCTGGTTACTATTGTCTATTCCGTTTTGAGGAGTTGAAGAATCATTATTGCTATTATGATTAAAATCTAATTGTTTATCTTCAATTATCTCATCATCTAAATCGTTAGATAAAATAACCTCTAATAATCTCTCGAAAACTAGTCCTCTAGCTCTAAATCCCCACTCTTTGCGAAGTCGATCGACGCCATCAACTAGATCAATTGGTAAATCAATTGAAATTCTCTTAACTTCCTTGCCTTCCCCTTCCGTCACATGATCCTTATATCTAGTCACATATTAATGGTCTTTTTATTCTCAACACACATTTAGCCTTGAATTTATATAATTAATCTCTAATTACATAATATGCAAAAATATTCTAATATTATCTTAATATTAAATTATGGCCACATAGATCAATATTATTAAGTATTATTTGCGAGTGAATCAAATGTAAATCAGAAATGAACTTCTGCGAATCTTCCAAAAACTGGAGTGAAAGAAAAAAATTTTTTCAAGCTAGAAAATTAAATTTTTTAATATCCGTCAAAGAATCTTATGAGAGAAAGCTTGCCGCTATCACAGCATCAATATCAAAGCTTGAAGAACAAATGAATTCACCCACTCCTAGTGTAGAAAGCTAATTAACCTTAAGCTGCTTCTTAAATTACATCTTTTAATATCTTTTCTGGGCCAAATTTAATAAGAGTATCAACATCTGATCTTTTTGTTCCAAGAAAATAACCAGCGAAACCAAGCGCATTTATACTAAACCCGTTTGATTTATCAGTTTTGCGTGTTATAAGAGCAATCCACTCAGATGTTATAAGTAAATTATATGGTTTTAATGGTTTATTAATTATATCAATATCACCTAAATTCATTTCATCTATCATAGATTTATATGAGCCGAATAAATCGTAGTCACTTGATTTTTTGTTTTTACTCCTTTGTCTAATTGAAATACAATGAGATATTTCAGAGTTAGTCCCCTTTGTGTTATTTAGTAATGAGCAAAACCAATCAAATCTAGGACAAATACTCTCATTATAGCGTCTTGGTAATAATTGAAAATGTCTATGAGGCTGACTGGCTCCAGCCTCTTTACTACTGTTAAAGAACCATAAACCTGTGGTATCACTATCAACATTTTGAATAGCTTCAAAATCATCTTTATTTAACCAGCCGTTTTGTGGCTTCCAGGTATTAGTTATTAATAACATATGCCCTATTTGTACTGGATATTTATTTAATATTAATGTATGTTTATCATTTATTGGCTGTATTTCTAGTCTAGAATCCCAAGGGATAAATGGATTTCGTTTTGGACCATATTCTATTAAATACTTAGGTATTGGACTTTTTAGAAAACGAAGTTCAAAATCACAACATTCTTCACTCGATTTATATTTTATAGTATTCAGAGGAATTACGGCTCCACAATTAACAGCTTTTCTACTAATTTTCAGAGCTCTTGACCATATAGATTGGCTCTTCACCTCAAATAGACCTGTATAAATATATTTATAGATTATATAATTAATAATCTACAAATTTAAAATTTAAATAAAAGCTTATTAACCTATTGCTAATCGATAACTTTACTTTAATAGCTGAATGAACGTAGCAAATATTCTAGGCGTCTTGGAATTTATGCCTTATAAGCCGACAAACACATGAATGGTCAATTGCATGCAGGCAATTGATTCGGCGCTCTAGGGTCGATTTGCGGGCTTCTAGAGACGGCTTGATTGACTGCACGATCTTTTTGCTTATTGAAAAAAATTTTTTCTATTAAAAAACCTATTTATGAATTTTATAAATAATAAAAGCTTAAAGTCATGAATTAGCAATCAACTCAGTAAACTCTCGAGATCGGTTGCAATGGTTGGGTTTTTAGACATTACTTGAAAATTGAAATTTATCAATTTGCAAAATAGTTTCAGATTTTTGGCATATAAGGTTGACGAAAGCAGGGGGCAAAGAGTTAAAACCTCATTCAGTAATGTGTCCTCAATGGATTGGGACTTTTCTGAAGACGAAGCTTTTTTAGCTCTATGCGAAGCGTTTCGCGAGAGCGGTGAACCATCTGCCATGGAATTTTTGGCAACTGGTGAGGGTGCTTTCCACTTTCAGGAATTAACACAAAATGCAGCCGGAGAGGGCATTGATTTAAGTGACTCAGAATCAATGGCTGAGTTTCAGATGGAAGTATTAGAAACTATTGATGAAATGAATAACTAATTTTCAAATCAATATATAAATTACGGAACATATTTAGATTCCAAAGTATTTAGCTACTGGATGTAATGCAACAATAGCTGTTGTACTTTGTTCGGGATGGAGCTGCTCACTTTCATCCATAGAGATATTAATTTTATCAGCATCAAGCCATAACAATTGTTTTCTAGAATCAGAAACTTCAGGACAAGCTGGGTAGCCAAAAGAATAACGGCAACCTCGATATTTAACATCTAAGATATCTTTTATATTATCTGGTTCACAGTCTTTAAATCCACATTCAATCCTAATAACAGAATGTATATATTCAGCAAGTGCTTCCGCCAGCTGTACTGTCAAACCATGAAAGAATAGATAATCTGAGTATGAATCCTGACTAAATAATTTATGGGAATATTCACTAGCTGATTCTCCCATTGTTACAGCTTGCATTGGCAAATAATCTGTAGGCTGATTGTTATTTAAATCATTATAAAAATCTGCTATACAAAATCTTTTACCAGATCTTTGCCTAGGTAATAAAAAATCGCCTAAAAGACTTTGGTGATCTTTATCATATACTTTTAAATTATTACCATCTCTGCCACAAGGAAAATAGCCATAGACTAATGATGGATTAATAAGCTTTTCATTGATTATTTTATTTATCCAGTAATCTAACTTCGGCTCGGCCTTCTTTAGTAAAAAGTCCTTATAATCTGAGGCAGACATCTCCTTGGAACGTTTCATTTGCCATTGCCCTGCAAATAAAGCATTACGATCTAAGAAATTAAAAACCTTAGTTATATCTATATCTTTTTCTAATAAAAACTTTGGCCCTATGAATGGTGGTTTAATAGGATCTATTTGAGGAATATTTTTTGATCTTGATTTATCCTCAATAGGCCTTTCTTTGATTTTGTTGATATTAATTTCTTGATCAATATTTGTATTTTTATAATTACCAATAGTAATCCCCTCGGGAGCACCTTCTTTAAAACCTGAGAAATTATCCCAGTTATTTAATTCTTTTGCTTTCATATATGAATCCATAAATTTTAAATCTGTAAAAGCATCTTTACCGTAAATAACCTTCCCTTTATAAACACTTGCACAATCTTGATTAACAAATTTTGGAGTCAGAGCTGCTCCACCAAGAATAATAGGCACAGATATATCTTCTTCATTTAATGCTTTAAGATTATCTTTCATAAATGCAGTTGATTTAACTAGTAGTCCACTCATGGCAATACAATCAGCGTTATGCTCTTTCTGAGCATTAATTATTGAATTGACTTCTTGCTTAATTCCTAAATTAATAACTTCATAACCGTTGTTAGATAAAATTATATCTACTAGATTTTTGCCAATATCATGAACATCACCCTTAACTGTAGCGATAATAAATTTTCCTTTTGATTGATTAACCTCAGATTTATCCATAAAATCCTCTAAATATGAAACAGCAAATTTCATTGTTTCCGCTGATTGGAGAACAAAGGGTAATTGCATTTGCCCCGACCCAAATAATTCACCAACTACTTTCATGCCATCTAATAAATATTCATTAATTATTACCAAAGGTTTATATTTCTTTAATGCGAAATCAAGATTTGAATGTAAATTAGTTTTTTCACCATCAATAATATGATTCTTTAGTTTTTCTTCTATTGGTAATTTAATATCATCATTATTTGTACTTTTATTTAAAAGTGTCTTTGAATCATCGAAATAACTAGTTAAGGTTGTTAAAGGATCATATGTGCATACTTTATTTTCAAATATTCTTCTATCATAAATAAGATCCATACAAATTTTTATCTCTTCTTGACTTATTTTGTTTAGAGGTAAAATCTTGGAAGGAGAAACAATTGCAGAATCAAGACCGGCCTTAATTGCTTCATTAAGAAAGATAGAATTAAGAACAATTCTTGCACTAGGAGATAAACCAAAACTTACATTTGAAATTCCAAGGATTAAATGAACTTCTGGATATTTATCTTTTATTAACTTAATTGCTTTTATAGTTTCTAAACCATTCTTTCTATCTTCTTCTAATCCTGTTGAGATAGGTAATGCTAACGGATCATAAAAAAGTTCATAAGATTTTAATCCAGAGTCAGTCGCATCCTTATATGCTCTTGTTGCTATTTCTGCTTTTTTATCAGCAGATCTAGCCATTCCATCTTCGTCAATTGTTCCAATTACGACAGCTGACCCGTATCGTTTAGCAAGATCAATTACTTTATAGAATCTATCTGGTCCATCCTCATAATTAGTAGAATTTAAAATACATTTTCCGCCAGCATGCTTTAACCCACTCTCCATTTTTTCATAATCTGTTGAATCAAGCATTAAAGGCAAATTAATATTATTAACAAGTCTTTTGACTAACATAGACATATCTTCGATCCCATTTCTTCCAACAAAATCTACATTTACATCTAAAACATGAGCATTTTCCTTCAGTTGAGATTTTGCAATTCCAACAAGTCCGTCCCAATCCTCATCGTTTAGGAGTTCTCTTACTTTTTTAGATCCACTAGCATTTAATCTCTCACCTACGATCAAGAAAGAGTTATCTTGCACATACGGAATAGACTCATATATTGATGATGCAGCTGGAATTATAGATCTTTCTTTTAAAAGAGTATCCAATCTTTGCTCAGAAGATAAAAGCTCTTTAGATAAATCTGAAAGTTGCTTAATATGTTCCGGTCTAGTTCCACAACAACCTCCAATTAATTGAACTCCTAAATCATTAATAAAATGACTAAGTTGGAACTTAAGTTCCATTGGAGTTAATCGATAATGAGCCTTGCCACCTACATTCTCTGGAAGTCCTGCATTTGGTATACAACTTATATGAAATGGTGAATGTTGCGATAAATATTTAATATGATCTTTCATTTCTTCCGGGCCAGTTGCACAATTAAGACCCAAAATATCAATGTTAAATGGCTCCAGTATTGTTGTAATAGAAGAAATATCACTACCAATAAGCATCTGGCCGGTGGTTTCCATGGTTACCGACACCATTAATGGAATTCTCTTTCCAGAACCAATAGCTTCATTTACGCTTTGCAGAGCAGCCTTGATTTGAAGGACATCTTGGCAAGTTTCAATAATAAAAAGATCAATTCCACCTTCAATTAGAGCTTTAGCTTGCTCAAGATAAGAATTTTTTAGCTCATCAAAACTGATATGACCTAGGGTTGGTAGCTTGGTTGTTGGTCCAATAGATCCAGCTACAAATCGTGGTTTTTCATCTGATTGATATTTATTTACAACATTCCTTGCTATTTGTGCTGCTTTTAAATTGATCTCATAAGCTTTATTACCAATTCCATATTCATCTAGAACAATTGAAGTAGCACCAAATGTATTTGTTTCGATTACATCACAACCTGCATTTAAAAATGATTCATGTACTTTTTCGACGCTGGAGACTGATGTCAATACAAGGTTTTCATTACAACCTTCTAATGAAGCTCCGCCATAGTCATCTGCATTAAGTTGTTGATCTTGCAGAGACGTGCCGGTAGCGCCATCAAAGACTAATATAGGTCTTTTTTCAGAGTTGAGATAGCCTAAAAAATCAGTCATATATTATATATTTAACTTATAAAAATGAAAATCATTAATTTAAAAAGTTAGATAATCTTATTTTAATCTATATGTACACGTTTAACCCAATGTTCATATTCTGGAACTAAACCTTCTGTAATTTTAGTCAACTTCGTTCTTAATGAATTCATTATTGGCATATCTTTGCTCATTGATGTAGTTTCAATCATTTTTATAGGAGTAATTTTTGCCGCCGTTCCTGTTAGGAATACTTCATCAGATATAAACAATTCTGTTTTATCAACTGGTCTTTCAATAACTTTCAAACCATCTTCTTTTGCCAGTTCTATAACACTTGAACGAGTTATTCCTTCAAGAATATCTTGATCAACACCAGGTGTAATTAGTTCACCATTACGTACTATAAAAATGTTCATCCCACTGGCTTCACTTATTTTTCCTTGACTATTTAATAATAGTGCTTCATCAAATCCACTTTTTACTGCTTCAGTTTTGGCTAAGGAGCTAGTGATATAAGCTCCACTAATTTTTCCTCTTAATGGAAGTGAGTTATCTTGCTGACGAGTCCAGCTACTAACGCGACAAGTAACCCCATCAGGTGATAGATAATCACCTAGTTCTATTCCATAAATAAAGAAATTAGTTTCTATATTATGTAACCTTGGTGCAATTCCTAAGTCACTAGTATATACAAATGGTCTGATGTATACAGGTTGAGTCGGTTTGTTTTTAACAAGAAATGTTTCAAGAGACTTTAATACAAAATCCTCATCTAATTCAGTCATCAAAAATCTAGCACTTTGACATAATCTTTTTGCGTGTTTGTCTGCTCTAAATAATAAAAATGATTTACTATTATTTGGATCTGGAATAGCCCGCATTCCTCCAAAAGCTGCAGTTCCATAATGAAGTGCATGAGTAGCTATAGATAGCTTCGCCTCATTAAATGGGATACATTGCCCTTCAAACCAAGCAAATGGAAGAAAATTATGCATTATTAGTTCCAGCTAAGATGAAAACAATCAGCATTTCAGTTTTTACTGCTCTTATTACACATAATAAATGAATGCATAGAATTTCCACCCTTCCAGGGAATGAACCTCAAGAAGAAAATACATTTATCGAACAGCCATCAGCTCCAGTTATCTTCCTAACTAGCGCTACATCTGATATAACCTGTTTATCTACAGTATTAAAGCTCCCTGACAATAATAACTGGAAAAATAAAATAAGAGCATTACCTATAGCTTATTTATCTTCAAATGCATCAATTGATCATTATATAACTAATACATGTAAAACAGCTGAAATTATTCTTGTTAGGTTTTTAGGGTCAAGATCATACTGGTCTTATGGCTTTGAACAATTAGGTTTATGGCAATTAGAGAAACCAAATAGACATCTGATAGTAGTCTCTGGAATTGAAAGTACAGCAAATGATGTTCAAGAAATTAGTAGCTTAAATCAAGAGAAAGTTGATTTATTTCAAACACTGTTAAATCAAGGAGGTATAAAAAACTATAATTATATGCTTCAAACCTTAGAGAAAATAATTGATGTTGAAGAAATTAATTTAAATACAGATTTAATTGAATATCATCATGAGTTAATAAAATGGAAATGGAAAAATAATGATAATCCATCTATTGCCATATTTCTCTATAAATCACTTTTACAATCGGGTAATACAGAGTTAGCTGATAAAATAAATGATATATCTAATAAATACAACTTAAATGCCAAAATAATATGGATTACAAGTTTTAAATCTAAAAATATAGAGAATCAAATCATAAGTTTATTAGAGAAAGAGAACATAAAAGCAATAATAACTACAACCTCATTTTCATCAGTTGAATATAAACATGATGATGTGAAGAAAAACTTGTGGGATAGATTAGATATACCTGTATATCAATTACTAATATCTAGCTCATCTATAACTGAGTGGAAAGAATCTACAGTAGGTCTTAACCCCATTGACTTATCAATTCAAGTAGTTTTACCAGAAGTTGATGGTCGAATATGTACAATTCCAGTTGCATTTAAAAACCTTACTTATACAGATAATGAATTATCAATTGCTGTATATAAAACAGAGCCATATGAAAAACATATTGAATGGTGCATAAAATATATAAAAAATCTAACTTATCTACAACAAACGAATAATTCAAATAAAAAGATAGCTCTCGTGATAGCAAACTACCCAGTAAAAGACTCAAGAATTGCGAATGGAGTTGGGTTAGATACACCTGAAAGCCTATTAAATATTTTGAACTGGCTTAAAGACGAGGGATATAATCTAGGAAACGAAGATATTCCTGATAATAGTAAAGAATTAATTAACCTTCTATTAAATCATAGGACCAATTCTGAAGAGACAAACTCAAATGAACCTCAATCATATTTAAATATTCAAGATTATTTAAATTATTGGAAAGAACTCGAATCTAACGTTAAAGAAAAGATATCAAATAGATGGGGAAACCCACTTGATTCTTTTCAATTAGAAAAGTCTGGATTTCCTATTAATGGAATAAACTTTGGAAATATAACAATTTTAATTCAGTCAAATAGAGGTTATGAGAGCGATAATTTATCTGATTTACACTCGCCCGACTTACCTCCTACACATAAATATATTGCACAATATTGTTGGCTATATAATACATTTAAAGCAAATGCAGTTGTACATCTGGGTAAACATGGAAGTTTGGAATGGTTACCAGGAAAAGGGGTTGGTTTAGGTCATAATTGTTTCCCATTTATTCTTTGTCCTCCTATTCCAAATATATATCCATTTATTGTAAATGATCCTGGCGAAGGCTCCCAAGCAAAAAGAAGAACACATGCAATCATTATAGATCACTTAACCCCACCACTATCTCATGCGGGTAGTTTTAATGACCTGCTAATAATTGAAAATTTAATTGATGAATATTATGAATCTAAATTAATTAACGATAATAGAAATGAATTATTAGAAAAAAAGATACTAGATCTTTTAATTAAAAATTCATGGCCAGGCATTGAATCAAATAAATTAAAAGCAGAAAAAGATAAATTAATTATACAAGATCTAATAGATAATGCAGAGAGTTATTTATGTGAAATTAAGAATTCTCAGATAAGAACTGGTCTTCATGTTTTTGGAGTTAATCAGAGTATAGATAAATTATTAGAATTAACACTCACAATTTCTAATGTACCTACAGGAAATATTCTCGGTCTTACACAAAGTTTAGCAGAAGATTTAGGTTTTACGTTAGACCCTTGGAGTGACGAAGAGAGTAAAAACCTAAACCAAGTTGACATTGATTTATTTAAATACTATACAGAAATTAAAGCAAGGAAAGTCGGTAAAGTAGTTGACTGGTTGAATGAAATCGGTAAATATATAATAGAGTTTCATTGTTTTAAAATACTTAATTACAAGAATAAATCAAAAAAGAAGGTAAAACTTTATAGTAAAATTTTAAATTACCTAGATCATGAAAAACCGAATATTTTTATAAATCATTTACTAAATAATATTTTACCCAAACTATTAAATAGTTCAGCTAATGAAAAAACAAATTTTCTCGAGGCTTTAGACGGTAAAAGAATTTCTAGCGGTCCTTCTGGGGCTCCTACAAGAGGGAAATTAGAAGTTTTACCCACAGGCAAGAATTTCTTTTCGGTTGATATAAGAGCAATACCAACTGAAACAGCTTGGGACTTAGGGAAAAGAAGTGCTGAACAAATAATGGAACTTTACCTACAAGAAAATGGTGAACACCTTTCACACCTTGCTATTTCAATTTGGGGTACTTCAACAATGAGAAATGGTGGAGAAGATATTTGTCAGCTTTTTGCTCTCATGGGTTTAAGGCCAATATGGGACGGTACTTTGAGAAGAGTAGTTGACGTTGAGGTTATTCCCCTCAGTGTATTGAACAGACCAAGAGTAGACGTAACATTAAGAATTTCGGGTTTATTCAGGGATGCATTCCCACAGATAATTGAATTAATTCGAAAAGGTCAAAACCTTATTGGGAATTTAAAAGAATCCTCTTCTAATAATCCACTTGCAGAGTCATATAGAAATGGAAATACAAAATCAAGAATATATGGATCTGCCCCTGGATCATACGGAGCAGGATTACAAGAAATAATCAATAGTGGATCTTGGGAGAATCAATCAGAACTCGCTGATGCTTTTATCGAATGGAGTAAATGGAGATATGAAGGTTCAAGTAAAATCATAAGAGACAAAGATGGATTAGAAAGTAATTTATCAAAGGTAAAAGTAGTACTTCATAGTCAGGACAATAGAGAACATGACATACTTGATTCAGATGATTACTATCAATTTCAGGGTGGATTAATTTCCGCGATTAAAAAAACTAGTGGAACAAATCCTCAAGCCTATTTTGCAGATAATTCAAGGTATCAAAGGCCAAGAATTCATAAACTCTCAAAAGAAATTGATAAAGTCGTTCGTAGCAGATTATTAAATCCTAAATGGATAGAAGGGATTAAAGAACATGGATATAAAGGAGCTTTTGAAATGTCAGCTAGCCTTGACTATTTATTCTCTTATGATGCAACTACAAACTTAGTTCCTAATTGGTGTTATCAATCTATAGTGAATAATTGGTTAATGAATAATAATACGAAAAATTTTATTAGTGAAAACAATCCTTGGGCTTTAAGAGATATCGCTGAAAGATTACTAGAAGCATCTAACAGAAAACTTTGGACAAATGCATCTATTGAAGAAATATCATCTATAAAAAAATTACTATCAGATATAGATAGTAAAATTGAAAACTATACTTCTAATAATAATTTATAAATTATTTATCGCCTAAGAAGAGATAGTCCGTGGCTATCGGTACCACAAGTTGATAATAATGAATAAGAGTTTGCGCAATCAAATATTTTATCGCATACATATTCTGATGGGATCCAATTACATGCTCTTTCATAGTTATACCAAGTTTCAACAGCATCAAAACCAAGTTTTGATGCTTCATTAATCAAGAGATAAAATGGAAGTTTATATCTAGCGGGATGAGCTAAAACGGCAATTCCATTAGCTTTATGAATCGAATCTACTACTGTCGAAGCTAATAATTCTTTACCAATAGCAGCCTTATGATCAACATAAGGTAATAAGTATTTTGAATTATGATCAAAACCAAGACCTAAAACATGAACTAAACACCCCTTTAATAGACAAGTAATTTCTATACCTGTCCAAAGTTTAGGAAAATTTGATCTCTCCTTATATATAGAGTCGTTAATTTTGCTTAATTCAATATATGCATCAACTGAATGATGATCTGTAATTGCATAATGATCAATATTTAGTTCAATCGCTTGGTTATAAATTTGCTTAGCAGTCAAACTACCATCACTATATGTGGAATGCATGTGAAAGTTAACAGAATTTGGACAACTATTCTTAGTAATTGATTTAATTATGTTAATTAATTCAGGTGAATGTATATAAGACATGCTAACTAATTGAATTGTTTCCTTTTCCTTCTCCATTTAGCATAAAACTGTATACTTGCAGCCATAAAGAGAATTAAACCAAATATCAACCAACTTGCTGCACTTGTTGGAAACTGATTTTTAAATACAACAAGCATTACAACTACTACTAATAATAGTGTCGGCAACTCATTCAAAGCACGGAGTTGTTGTCCACTATAATTATATTTATTATTAGTTAATTCATTCATAATTTTATAGCAGTAAAAATGATAAATAAGTAAAAAAGCTACAAACAATAATTTAATCTGCATCCATGTTTGACTAAGATATATAGGCTGCATATATAATAATCCAGATGCCATAATTACAGCTAAGATCATTCCAGGAGTTGTTATAATATTAGCCAGCCTTTTCTCCATTAATGTATATTGCTTATTAAATACATCCCTAATTTCTTCTTTCTCATCCTGTACTTCTACATGATATATAAATAATCTTACCAAATAAAATAAGCCTGCAAACCATACAACCACCCCGATAATATGAAAAGATTTAAACCATAAATATGTCTCAGGCGAAAAGTTCATATTCTATTAAATGTTTCGTATTTTCATATCAGTCTATACATTACTATAATATAGATTAACTATCCCAGTATCGTTAATAATTTATAAATAGATTATTTATTTTCATTTGGGTGAAAATAATTTCGTATAACACCAGCAGTAGATGATCCTAAGCCTGGCGTTGATGAAAGTTCGGAAAGAGATGCCATTTGTATAGCCTCTATTGATCTAAAATGCTCCAATAATAATTTAATTCTTTGTGGTCCCAATCCAGGAATCTCATTTAATTGAGAGCGTTTCATACGTTGACTTCTTTTTTGTCTGTGAAAGGTAATTGCAAACCTATGAGCTTCATCTCTAAGTCTTCTTAGCAAAAGCATTCCTGGTTGATTGGGCTCAGTATCTAATGATTCTTTAACATTTGGAATAAATATCTCTTCTTTCTTCTTGGCTAAAGATATTAGATTTATATTTTGATCAAGATTCAACTCCTCTAAAGCCTTTAATACCGAACTTAATTGCCCTTTACCTCCATCTATTACTACTAAATCCGGCCAGTCATTCAGATTATCCTTATCTAAAACACTAGATTCATTACTTGATAGTTCATTTATATCACCACCATCTTTTTTATAACGAGCCCATCTTCTAAATCTCCTAGTAATAACTTCAGCCATTGATTCGAAATCGTCACTATGTCCTAGTTTTATATTTGAACTTTTAATTTTATATTTTCTATAATGTTGCCTAGCTGCAATACCATCAATAAATACTACCTGAGAAGCGACAGCATCACTACCTTGAATATGACTAATATCATAACATTCAATTCTTTTTGGAATTTTTACTAAGTCAAGTATGTTGGTTAAATCGTCAAGCTCAACTAAATTTTTATCATGAGATTGTCTTATTCTTTGCAACTCCATATTTGCATTCTTCTCAACTAATTTTATAAATTCCGCTTTCTTAGCTCTTTTTGGGATTGTAATATTAACTTTTTGCTTTTTTAATTCACTTAACCAATCAGATATTATATCTATATTTTGTAATTGACTTTGTACTAATATTTCCGAAGGTATTTCAATAGGATCAACATTTGAGTAATGATTTTCTACAACTTTTTGAAGTATTTGAGAAGCACTGAGATTATTATTATCTGAGAAATAACCAAGCCTTCCAATTAATTTTCCTGATCGCATTTGAAAAATTTGAATAGAACTTATATTTTCTTCTGAAGCCAATGCGATAATATCTCTGCATACAGATGAATCAGGAATAATCATCTTTTGAGATTCATATAATCTGTCTATTCCCTTTAGCTGATCTCTGACAGATCCAGCTTGTTCGAATTTCAATGACTCTGATAAGTAGTTCATCTGTTCTTCTAATAGTAGTCTCAATTCATCTGTTCTGCCTTGAAATATCATCTCAACACGTTTTAATGTATTTTTATAATCTTCTGAACTTATTTCTTCTTGACAAACACCTGGACATCTTCCAATTGAATAGTTAAGACACGTTCTATCTTTGTAAAGTGGTATTCTTCTTTGCCTAAGAGGAAACAGTTTTTTTATACTAAATAGCGTCTGTCTAAGTAAATAAACATCCACGTATGGTCCATAATATTTATCCTTTGTGTGTCTTTCACGTCTTTTCCTAGTTAAAAAGATTCTTGGATATTTATCACCCCAAGTTATACAAATATAGGGATATTTCTTATCATCTTTTAATAGAACATTAAAATATGGTTGATTAGATTTTATTAAATTTGATTCTAGAGTTAAAGCTTCACTTTCAGTATCAGTAACTATCAACTCAATATCTACAACCTGCCTAACCATTAAAGATATTCTTGGACTCAATTCATCACTTGCTCGAAAATAACTTCTAACTCTATTTCTTAACTTTTTTGACTTACCAACATATAACAATCTGTCCTCACGATCTTTCATCAAATAACAACCAGGATCATTTGGTATATCCTTCAAAAAATTCGAGAGTCTTGACTTGTCCTTAATTAACGGCGTTAGTTCCACCGAACTTTTCTCGTTAAATTAGCCGCCATAGTTCCAACCTGTACTCGCTAAATTTAAGGCAGATCCATCTTTATTCAATACTGCACTCTTTACTTCAGCGACAAAGACTGTATGGTCGCCGTGTTCGACGCCTGAAATAACTTCACATTCAACGCCACCTATTACATCTTCGATTAAGGGCATACCAAACTCTCCATAAGTGAATTTACAAGCTTCAAATCGTCCACCTAATCCTTTTTGTGGTTTAAAGAACACAGCAGCTAAATCCTTTTGATCTTCTCTCAAAACATTTAGAGAAAACATCTTAGTTCTCTGAATAATTCCATGACTTGATCCATCAGCGCGAACAGCCATAACAACTAATGGTGGTGTAAATGAACCTTGTGTTACCCAGCTAGCAGTAAAACCATTTATTTCATCTCCTTCTCTTACTGCACAAATAAATAATCCGTGAGGGATTTTGCGCAAAAGAACTTTTTTGGCATCCTGATTAAGAGTCATGCGCTTTGATACGTTTATAGATATTAGATTCTATGAAAGAAATGGACTTTTTTAAAGATAAAAAACCATGAAGGCGCTTTATCCCGGTAGTTTCGACCCATTAACGTTTGGACACCTTGATCTAATTCAAAGGGGAAGTGATTTATTTGGAGAAGTTCTCATTGCAGTATTAGAAAATCCCTCAAAAAAGGCAACTTTTACTTGCGAGAGAAGAATAGAGCAGATTAAAAATGCTACCAAAGAGATACCAGGTTGTAGAACAATCGCTTTTAAAGGTCTAACGGTGGATTGTGCTCGTGAACATAATGCGGACCTTATTTTAAGAGGCTTACGAGCTATGAGTGATTTTGAATATGAACTACAGGTTGCTCATACAAATAGATCATTAAATAATCAATACGAAACAATTTTTTTAGCGACAGAAACGCATCACAGTTTTTTAAGTAGTTCTGTAGTTAAAGAAGTCGCAAGATTTGGCGGGGAGATTCGTCATATGGTTCCTGAGTTTATAGCAAATGATCTTTTGTCACTAAATATAAATTAATTACAATTTTTAGTGTTATCTACTATTGATAATACTTTCATAATATGTTTTGTCGAGTCATCCATATTGTTAACTATAATACTAAAAAATTTACCCTCTCCTAATATAATTCCAGAAACGGATCTAACATCATTAAGTCTTCCAGATTTAGCCAGAATTCTACCCTTAAGGCTTTCTGGAGCATTTACATTAGCTAACGAGCCTCTAACACCTAAAATTGAAAAAGAAGAGAAATAATAGTCAGCAAATCTATTAAGTTTCATTCTTCTCAAAAACTGAGATAATCCGTATGTAGTTACTCTATTCTTTCTTGATAAACCACTAGCATCTGCAAAGGTAAAATTGTCAGAATTAAAGTTTTGATCTTTTATCCAATTACTATATTTTAGATTTGGAAAATCATGAGACCAGTCATTTAATGAATGTCTGAAAAGTACTTCAGCAGTGAAATTGTGGCTCTCAGAATTAACAAGATTTAGCAAGATATATAAAGGGGCAGAATTAATAACTTTAATTGTTGAGATAAAATCATGAGGATTGTTTTCATTAACGACTTTTACAAAATATTTTTTAGACAAATTATTTTTTCTTAGAGCAGTTTCTAATTTATTAATAAAATTATTAATAGGATTATTTAAAGCATTAATACTTGAATTACTAGCTATTGAGTACTTAGAAATAGGTGCTCCATATTCTTCTTTTCTATCGGCATATGACCAGCTAGAAGGCCACCAATTTGTGTTATTACTGCTGTTAATTATTATTGGTAGCCTTAAAGTAGGGTTATTGTTATTTAGATCACTAATTAATTCTTCTAAATGAGTTTTATCAAAGTCAGGATCCCCAGATGCATCAATGAATAAACTTCCATCATTTAATTCTTTTAATGATGTATTAAGAGTATAAGAAGGCCCTAATTTATCTAAAGAAAAAGCACTAGACAGAATCTTCTGATTAGAGGCAGGTATCCTAGGTATTTTTCCATTAATATCTACAATAAAATCCCCAGAATCGTCTAAGACACTTACACTAATATTGGAATTAAAGTTAAAAGTATAATCCTCCAACTTATTTTGCAAAGATTTACATATATTAAATTTTTCAGGACTTATCTTTTTAATATTGTCCCTTTGTCTTATGTATGAGAATAATGAAAATAAATTACCATTAACTATATTTACTAATAATAAAATCAAGCCAATATAAATATATATTTTTTTGATCATAAATTTATAAGTTTAGAATAATAGTCTCGTCATCAGGACGTTTATCAAATGATTTAACATAAGAATAT
Source organism: Prochlorococcus marinus str. MIT 0912 (assembly GCF_027359595.1). NCBI lineage: Bacteria > Bacillati > Cyanobacteriota > Cyanophyceae > Synechococcales > Prochlorococcaceae > Prochlorococcus > Prochlorococcus marinus. The sequence continues at coordinate 318,261 of NZ_CP114783.1, read as the reverse complement.
CCATTAGGATTTAATTTAAAAAGCTCCCAATCATTAGGAAATCGTTTTAATAATGCGCCCAAAGATAATGGTTGAATAAAATAAAGTACTTTCCATTTTTCAGCAAATCTTTTTCTCATTTCCCTACCGACACTTCCGATTCCTACTATTGGATCTTCCAACTTACCATTAATCATAATTACGGTAGAGTTAGTATGAGAACATACTTGCTCAAACATCTCGATATCATATGGTTGAGGAGAACAGACTAATAAGACTGAATTTAACGAATCTGTAGAATTAATAAACTCCTTAAATGTAAAAATCTTATTGGCCAATTCTGGATTATCTCTTTTAGCAAGAGCCGCTCCACCAGCATCAGCCCACAATAAAATATTATCAAATTTAATTTCAGTTAGTTTATTAGATAAACGAAAAATTATTGGATTAATTCTTAAACCTTCAAATTTAAGATTGATAGAAAGAAAAGATTGTTCAGAATTAGTTAAAAAATAACTTTGAATTGATTCATATACATTTGATTCTGCTTCTCTAAGATCTGAGGGTAGCTTATTCTTCATATGATGATCATTGTTTTTTAAGTTCTAAAGATTGCAATGATTCATATATTATATTTGAAACCGAGTTAATATCATCATTTGAAATCCAAGGACCAATAGATATTCTTAATCCAGATTCTTGAAGTGATTTATCAACATTAATTGCTACCAGTATGGGATTTGGTCCTTGACTAGATGATGAGCATGCACTGCCACTACTTATATAAACGCCATGTTGTGACAATAGTCGAACAATTTCTCGACCTCTTATTGGAATCATTGATTTTGTATGACAAAGAAATGAAAGATTATTCGGCAGTCGTTCTTTATGAGGACCAATAAAAGTAAGTTGTTTATTTTTAACAAGATTTTTTTTTAAAAGAGAAGTCATTTTGGAAACATTATTCTCAGGAAATAAAGTTTGATTATCAGTAACTTCTATATATTCATTTAGTAGGTCAATTGCTGTCGAAAAACCTGCAATAAGGGGAACTGATTCAGTACCAGATCTTATAGAGCCATTCTTAAATCCATATGAAGGATCGTTCAGTAATAAATCTCGAACGCCACTTCGCAACATTAATAATCCAACACCTTTAGGGCCTTGAAGTTTATGCGCAGAGGCACTAAGCATATCAACATTTAATTTACTCCAATCAATAAGACCGCTAGGGAGGACCTGTGTAGCATCAGTATGAAAAAATATGTTTCGTTTTTTACATTCCATACCTATGAGATTTATGGGCTGAACGGACCCAATCTCACTTTGGCCCCAGATTATCGAAACCAATTTTGTTGGAGGAGCTAACATTTCCTCCAACAAATCTAGATCAATAATTCCATAACGATTTACAGGCCAGTATTTAATATCCCAGCCATCATTAAGCAATTGATTGGCTATTAAGTTAATAGAAGGGTGTTCAACGCTACTAATAACAAGTCTTCCTTTATCAAGATTATTAGATACAACTTTAAGAGAAAGATAATTTGACTCAGTTGCTCCAGATGTGAAGAAAATTTCGTCAACGGAAGCTTTTAATTTATTAGCTATTGAAAATCTAGACCTTTCCAAAATCTCTCTTGCAATAACTCCAACTTTATGGATACTTGATGGATTTCCCCAGCATTCAGATTGAATATTCTTTTGTATATTAATAACATCTATATGTGGCGGAGTAGTTGCTGATGAATCGAGATAAATATTATTCATATTGAAAACTCATTAAATATCTATCTCTCCACTAAATACTTTTAAGGCAGGTCCCTGCATGAAAACTGGACCTGTTTGATTGGGCCATTCAATTTCTAATTTGCCACCTGGTAAATAAATGTTAGCCGTATTTAAAGTTTTACCTAGCTTAGATGTTACTACCAGACACGCACAAGCTCCTGTACCACAAGCTAGTGTGGGTCCGCAACCTCTTTCCCATACTCTGATTTTGATATTTGACTTATCAATTAATTCAACAAAGTGAACATTTGTATCATGGGGAAAAGTATTGTGTTTTTCAAGGCACATTCCCCACTCTTCAAATGGTATATTTTCAATTTTATCAACAAATACGATCATATGAGGATTACCCATACTAGCAGCATATACATTTAAAATGTGATCATTTATTGTAATCTTTCCATTAGGAACTGTTAAATTATTCATTAACAATTTAGTAGGTATATCATCAGGAGAGAGGATTGGTTCACCCATATTTACTTTAATATTTTCATTACCACTAATAGAGGTAATAATCAGACCGGCCTTAGTTTCAATTTGTATCTCAGACTTATCATTAATTTCATTATTGTCGTTTAAAAAAGCTATCAAACATCTTATACCGTTGCCACACATTTCTGGTTCAGAACCATCAGAATTAAATATCCTCATTTTCACAAAACATTTATTTTTAGACTCTAATATAAGAATAATTCCATCAGCCCCGATGCCAAAGTTCCTATTACATAGATGTTCTATAATGTTATCTTTATTGACAGTAAATAAATTATCTAAGTTATTACCACGTCCATCAAATATAATAAAATCGTTACCAAGGCCTTGATATTTTGAGAAATTATTTTTCATGATTTAAATTTTGTTTAACTATGTTTTTAGAAAATAAAGCATTCTGAGTAGTAATTTCAGAACTATTCGCATATTGGGCATCAATTTATGAGAACATTATCTGATTGGCAAATCAACTACTGAAGGAGATCTTCCTTGAATAATACTACTTCAGAGATTATTGACCAGCGTTACGAGCCTCGTGAAATAGAAGCTTATTGGCAAAAAGAGTGGGCTAATCAAGGGCTCTATAGAACAAATACTGAGGTAAACAAAGACAACACCTTTTATGCCTTGTCAATGTTCCCATACCCTTCCGGTTCTTTACATATGGGGCACGTGAGGAATTATGTCATTACAGATGTACTGGCTAGATATAAAAGGATGCAAGGTTATAACGTTCTTCATCCAATGGGATGGGATGCCTTCGGTTTACCGGCTGAAAATGCAGCAATAGAGAGAGAGACAAGTCCATCTACCTGGACAGATAAAAATATTTCACAGATGAAAGATCAATTAGATCGACTTGGATTATCAATAGATTGGACTAAAGAAGTTACTACTTGCAAAGAAGATTATTATAAATGGACTCAATATATATTTAATCAATTACATAAAAATAATCTTGCCTATCAAAAAAAAGCAACAGTAAATTGGGATCCAATTGATCAAACTGTTCTTGCAAATGAACAAGTAGATGCAGAAGGTAAATCTTGGAGATCTGGAGCTAAAGTTGAGAAAAAGGAATTAAACCAGTGGTTTTTAAGTATTACAAGTTTTGCCGAAGATCTAAATAAGGATTTAGTTAAGCTTAAAGACTGGCCAGAAAGAGTAAGGGTTATGCAAAAAAATTGGATTGGTAAATCAATAGGTGCAGAAATAACATTTGATATCAAAAATCATAACCAAAAAATAACAGCTTTCACTACAAGAATCGATACAGTCTATGGAGTAAGTTATCTTGTCTTAGCATCAAATCATCCATTAATTGATCAATTAATAAACAATAAAGATATTGATCAATTAAAAGAATTTAGAAAAGATCAAGAAAAGCTAAGTGATCTAGAACGTAATTCAGATAGTAGAAAAAAACTTGGAATGTATTTAGGAGTAAATGCAATTAATCCAGCAAATAATAAAGAGATACCTGTTTGGATTGGTGATTATGTGATTATGGAATATGGCACTGGTGCTGTCATGGGTGTTCCCGCTCATGATAGTAGAGATTATAAGTTTGCTAAGTCATATGATTTACCAATTAATTATGTCATAAGACCAAATAATGATGAGGATGAAAGTTATTTAAATGCTGAGTACGTAGATAAGGGAATCATGATCAATTCAAATACATTTAATGGAATTGAGTCTGATATTGCAAAAACTAAAATACTTGAATTAGGATCTAATTCTAATTGGGCAAAACCAAAAATAACGTATAAGTTAAGGGATTGGCTTATATCTAGACAACGATATTGGGGATGCCCGATTCCGATAATTAATTGTAAGAAGTGTGGACAGGTAAGAGTCCCAGACGAGGATCTTCCTGTTTCTCTACCTGTTGATATTAAATTAACTGGTAAAGGAAAATCACCTTTAACCACAAAAACAGAATGGATAAATACTTGTTGCCCTAAATGTGGAATTGAAGCAAAAAGAGAAACTGACACAATGGACACTTTTATGTGTTCATCTTGGTACTTTTTAAGATATATAAACCCTGAAAATAAGGAAAATCCGTTTATAAAAAGTGAAATAGATAAATGGCTACCTGTTAAACAATACGTTGGAGGTATTGAGCACGCAATACTTCATTTACTTTATTCAAGATTTTTAACCAAAGCACTAAAAAGCTGTGGATTATTAAATATTGATGAACCCTTTAAGAAACTATTAACTCAGGGAATGGTTCAAGCTATTACTTTTAAAAATCCAAATAATAATAAATATTTTTCAAAAGATCAAATTAAAGATATTGATGAGCCTAAAGATCCTATTACTGGAGAAAAAATAGAAATCATCTATGAAAAGATGTCAAAGTCTAAATATAATGGAGTAGACCCATCATTAGTCATAGATAAATATGGTGCAGATACAGCTAGAATGTTTATTCTTTTTAAAGCTCCTCCTGAAAAAGATTTAGAATGGGATGACTCAGATGTTGAAGGGCAATATCGATTTATACAGAGACTCTGGAAATTTGTTATTAATACTTTAGAACTAACAAAGTGTAAGTCTAGATTAAATATAGAAGGTAAAAAGTCAAAAGATAAAGAGGCTTTACGTATAATTAATATTGCTATCAAAGAAATTACTGATGATCTGGACAATCTTCAATTTAATACAGCAATTTCTGAACTTATGAAAGCTGTGAATGGCCTAAGCTCAATAGTAAATAACTGTAATAATGAAACTCTCACTTATGTAATTTCAATATTAGTTAAAATAACTTCTCCATTTTCTCCTCATATTGCAGAGGAGCTTTGGAAGACAATCGGAAATACTCAAAGTATTCATCTTCAGTCATGGCCAAAATTCGATGAAGGTGCAATTGAACAAGATACTTTCAAACTTATGATTCAAATCAATGGAAAAGTTAGAGGATCAATAGATGCTAATAAAAATCTATCTAAAGACGAATTAGGGGATATAGCTATTAAAAGTGAGGCAGCTCAGAAATGGATAAATGAAAAAGAACCAAAACGAATAATTGTTGTTCCAAATAAATTAGTGAATATAGTTATTTAGAAATCAATTTTTCGTAATAATTAATTGATCTGGATTTGATTGATTTCCATTCATAGAATAACGTTCAGAATTTTCTGAAAGTTTTCTCAGAATTAAATAAATTGACTCAGTTGAGTCAGTAGACAATGCATCATTAATTTGACTTAAAGTTCTTTCCTTTCCATCCTCCAACAGTTCTTCAATTTCTTTTTGGAGATTAATAATGTTTGTAGCTGCTTTTTTCCCAGCTTCAACACCGGGTTGATTGTAAGAATTAACATTAATCAATTCTGCATATAGACTTACTGCTCGCTCAAATAAAGCAATTAAAGCCCCAAGACTTGATTCATCAAATGATTTAAATGTGATTGTCAAATTCTGTCTTCCACCTTCAGTCAATGCTGATCGAGTTCCTTGAAGAAAGCCTGATAAATAGTCTCCTGGTCGTTTATTTTTTACTTCTACTATTTCAGATGGATCGTGAAGAATCTCAATAAAATTAACAAAGAAATTGTCAACACCATCTCTTAATTGCTGCACATATGCATGCTGATCGGTAGAACCTTTATTTCCATAAACTGCGATACCTTGATTAACTTGATTTCCATCTCTATCTAACTTCTTGCCTAAGGATTCCATCACAAGTTGTTGAAGATATCTACTAAAAACTTCTAATCTGTCTCTATAAGGAAGTACAACCATATCTCTTAACCCTTTTCCTTTTCCTGATTTGTACCAAGCTAAGGATAAAAGTGCTGCTGGATTATTTTTAATGTCTTTTTCTCTTGTTAAAACATCCATTTGAGATGCTCCATCTAAAAACTTGTTTATGTCAGCGCCAATTAGAGCGGCAGGTAATAATCCAACAGCACCAGTAATACTTGTCCTTCCACCAACCCAATCAGGTAAATCAAAAATATCTAACCAATTTTCGTTAGCGGCTAAGACATCTAACTTACTCCCTTTTGATGTAATTGCTATAGCTCGAGATGACCAATTCTGGTTGTTATCTTGGACAAACTTCATGGCTTGCTCCATTCCTATCAAAGGTTCCGGAGTGCCACCTGATTTACTAACAACTACAAACAATGTAGTTTCAATAGTAGGAAGAATGGAATTTAATTTATGTGAAATGCCCTCGGGATCTACATTGTCTAGAAAATGTAGATTCAATCCTATTGACTCTCTCTTAAAGGACTCTTTAATAAGTAAGGGACCTAAACCACTACCACCTATACCTATCCAAAAAACATCTGTATATTTTTTCCCAACGCTGTTAGTTATTTCACCATTTAATATTGATGCCCCAAACTTTGAAATGTCTTGAATTTCTTTGGTGATAGAGTCTGAAATTTCTTGAGTTGGAGCAATCTTCGGATTTCGAAGCCAGTAATGTCCAACTTGCCTACCTTCATCAATATTTGCTATGGATCCATTCTCTAGACTTTCTACAGAATCAAAAGCGTTGGAATAAATGTCCTTAAATTTTTCAAAATCGCTCTTCTCGACATCCATTCTGCTTATATCTAGCCAAAAACCTAATGAATCATCGCTAAATAAAAGGTCGCAGTACCTTATCCATTTATCGTTGTTATTCATCTGGAAGATGTTAGTTATTGCCATTATTAATAAAAGAATACTCCTTAATGAGTTCTGTTAGCAGGTATTCTCAAATGAGGACCGTCAAACAAATTAATTTAATTTATATTAGTCAAGAATGGTTTTCAAATGGCGAATGTTTAGTAATTGACAAATAGGATTGTAAATAAGCTTGATAATTATTTTTATCTAACGTCAGGGAAATATAAATGATGATTTAACTTTCATTACTATTAAATATGTCTTTATATTTACATATTGTTATTTCTTCTAAAGGTCATATATTTAGTAATAAATAATCATTGTTTGATGAAACAAGATAATAAAGAATATATGAAGTACAATTTATCTTATGATTTAAATGAACAGAGCCTAATTAGCCCATTAGATTCAATAAGCCCTTTATTCGAACCAAAAATAAGATTAGGTATACTTGCTTCTGGTAATGGCTCAAATTTCGAATACATCATTAAGTCCATTCAAACTAAACAACTTTATGCAGAAATTTCTATACTAATTGTCAATAATCCTAATTGTTTAGCAATAAAAAAGGCAATCAAGTACAAAATACCTTATGTAATTATTAATCATAGAGATTGTAAATCGAGATTTGAACACGACATGCTGGTGATGAAAAAACTAGAGGATTTTTCGGTAGAACTAGTAGTTATGGCTGGATGGATGAGAATTGTCGGAGAAGAAATAATTAATAAATTTGAAAACCGTCTGATTAATATACATCCATCACTTTTACCTTCTTTTAAAGGCGTTGATGCAATACAGCAGGCAATAGATAAAAGGGTAACTATTACAGGATGTACAGTTCACTATGTTCAAAAAGAAGTTGATTCCGGCTTAATAATTATTCAAGCTGCAGTACCTATTAATGAAAATGATAATAAAGAGACTTTAAAAAAAAGAATTCAAAACATGGAACATATAATATTACCTTTAGCGATAGCAAAGGTAGCTAAGAATTTAAGAACTAAATTCAAGGATAATAAGTAATTTTAGGAAGACCAATATCTGATTTAAGTCCGTGCATAATATTTAAATTTTGTATAGCCTGTCCTGCTTGACCTTTGAGAAGATTATCAATAACACTCATTAGTACTATTCTTCCATTACGTTTATCAACTTCAACTGAAATCATAACTTTATTAGTATTTTTAACCCATTTAGTAGCCGGATAAGTTCCTATAGGCAAAATATCAATAAATGGTTGATTCTTATAAAAAGCTTCAATTACAATTTTGCAGTCTTCTGCTGTTAATCCAGGATCTCTTAAACGAGCATAAACTGTAGTTAAAATGCCTCTAACCATTGGAACCAAATGAGGCGTAAATTGCAAGTTGACTTCATGACCAGCGAAATAGCTAGCAATTCTCTCTATCTCTGCCCTATGCCTATGACCAATTACTCCATAAGGTTTAATTGATTCAGAGCATTCAGACAGTAAAAGTTGTTCACTTGGATTTCTTCCACCACCAGATGTACCAGATTTTGCATCAATAATAATTCCCTCACTTTCAATTAATCCTTGTTTTAAAAATGGAATAAGGACACTAAGAGATGATGTTGGGTAGCAACCTGGACAAGCAATTAATCTAGACTTTGAGATTTCATTACTAAATTCCTCTGAAAAACCATATATAGCCTCTTCGCATAATTCATAGTCATATCTTTGATATTTTGCAGCTTCTTTTGAATAGACTTCCTTCCATTTATCTAATGATTTAAATCTATAATCAGCTGATAAATCTAGTACTTTAATACCTTTTTCTAATAAGAAAGGGGTTAATTGTGATGACAAACCGTTTGGCAGACTCAATATTGCATAATCAGAATCTTGAGCGATTTCATCAATATTGCTTTTAGTTATCTCTTTATCACCCAAAAGTTTCATAAAAGGATTTATTTCATTCCAGCTTTTACCAACTGATCTATCTCCATTTAAAGTTGAAATTTCAAAAATTGGATGTTCATTAATCAACTTAACCAGTTGAAGCCCTCCATATCCCGATGCTCCAATAATTGCGATCCTCGCTGGTTTCGACGTACTAATTGCCATAACATCAATGTTATTTCGTAGAATGATGAGATATTCATTTGAGAATAAGTAGCAAAGAACCATTTCACCACAAACACGAGGAATAAGTTGAAATCAGAAGATTGTTATGAAATTGAATTTGATGATATAGCGGATGCTCTTGCTGCTATTAGGAACGGTGAATGTGTTGTTGTAGTTGATGATGAAAAAAGAGAAAACGAAGGAGATTTAATCTGTGCGGCTCAATTTGCTACGCCTCAACAAATAAATTTCATGGCTACTGAAGCTAGGGGGTTGATTTGTCTGGCAATGCAGGGAGAACGATTAGACAAATTAGATCTACCTTTAATGGTCGACAGAAATACTGATTCAAACCAAACAGCATTCACTGTAAGCATCGATGCAGGTCCTGAATTTGGTGTATCAACAGGTATATCGGCTGAGGATAGAGCTAAAACAATTCAAGTTGCTCTTAATAGTCAAACAAAACCAATAGATTTGAGAAGACCAGGTCATATTTTTCCTTTAAGAGCAAAAATAGGTGGAGTATTAAAAAGAGCTGGACATACAGAAGCAGCAGTAGATTTATCTTTGTTAGCGGGACTATCTCCTGCAGGCGTTATCTGTGAAATCCAAAATTCAGATGGTTCAATGGCCAGACTGCCTGAATTAAAAAAATATGCTAAGGAAAGAAATTTAAAATTGATAAGTATCGCAGATTTAATTCATTACAGACTTGAAAATGAGAGGTTTGTTTACAGACAAGCAATTGCAAAGTTGCCTAGCCTATTTGGTGATTTCAAGGCAATTGGTTATAAGAACGAATTGGATGGATCAGAACATGTCGCGATAATAAAAGGGGATCCAGATAATTTAAAAGAGCCTGTATTGGTGCGAATGCACTCAGAATGTCTTACTGGAGATGCATTCGGATCATTAAGATGTGATTGCAGACCTCAATTAGAGGCGGCCTTATCAAGAATTTCTGAAGAAGGTGAAGGAGTTGTTGTATATCTAAGGCAGGAAGGAAGAGGTATTGGTTTAGTTAACAAATTAAAAGCCTATAAACTCCAAGATGGAGGGTTAGATACGGTTGAAGCTAATGAGAAGTTGGGTTTTCCTGCAGACCTAAGAAATTATGGAGTAGGTGCACAAATTTTGACAGATTTAGGAATAAATAGACTGAAGTTATTAACCAATAATCCAAGAAAAATAGCAGGTCTTGGTGGATATGGACTTCAAGTTGAATCTAGAGTTCCATTAGTGATTTGCCCTGGGGATCATAATGCAGCTTATCTAGAAGTGAAAAGAGAAAAACTTGGACACTTAATTGGTAATAATATTCAGACACATTTAACCAATGAAAGACAAAACATTGTTGTCTATTGGGATGGTAAAGTTAAAAATAGCGAATTAAAGCATTTTCAAGATAAAGCTAAAAAATGGTCAGAAAATCATTTTTTAAATATTTCTATTCAAAATGCACAAAGGTTGATTGCTCTATGTGAAAACCCTTTATTTATATGGAATGTTAGACACAGAGATATTAAAACTCATTTAGAAGGTAACTTAATAGATAAAAGATTACTTGAATCTCTTCTCAAAGAACTGAGTAATTGGAATAATACAGAAAGAATTGGAATAATTAAAACAGATAATTATGAAAGACTTTTACATCCTTCTCAAGATATATTAATTGAAGAGAAAAAAATTAGCGAACTTTTAAACTTTGAAAATTCGCCATTATTTGATTGGGATTTGAAAGATAAAAACTGTGCTATTGAATGGAATTAATTATAAAATAGAATAATAATATATTCTATTTTATAAGATTTACACTATTAATTTTAGTACCATTAGTTATAGATAGAAGGATTTCCATATCATCTGTTTTACCAAAGACAGTATGAACTCCATCCAAATGTGGTTGCGGAGAATGTACTAAAAAGAATTGGCTGCCACCAGTATCCTTGCCTGCGTGGGCCATTGAGAGAGAACCAGCAACATGTTTGTTTGAATTAATTTCACAATTAATGGAATATCCAGGCCCCCCAGTTCCAGGCATTCCTCTTGATCCCTCTCTTGTATTAGGACATCCACCTTGAGCCATAAAACCGCTTATTACTCTATGGAAAGAAAGGCCATCGTAAAAACCTTCTTTAACAAGCTTCAAAAAGTTTTCTACTGTTTTTGGTGCATCATTATCAAACAGGTCAATAGTCAATTGGCCTTTATCTGTGTTCATCAATACTTTAGACATAGCACAAATTAATTTATTTTATAATAACTCTTTTTTAAACTTAATGCAGAAATTATATTATAGATAACAAAAGTTTTATTGAACATAATTCAACAATCTTTAACTTTATTAAGTGCTGTTCTTAAATTACCCTTTGAATTATTAAGTAATTGCTTAGCCTTAAAAACATCCATGCCAGACAAAGCCATTAACAATGATAATTTAACCGATCCATTTGTATTCTTAAGAAGTTGAACAGCAGTTTCTTTATCAACTGAACCAAGATCAGATAAAATACCAATTGCTCTGTCCATTAATTTATCGTTGCTTACTGATAAATCAATCATTCTATTGCCATAAACCTTACCTAATTTAATCATTACAGATGTAGAAATTATATTTAAAGCCATCTTTGTAGCAGTTCCAGCTTTTAATCTTGTTGAACCTGCAAGAATCTCTGGTCCTGTGATAAGCCTAATATCTATATGATTATCTAAAGTTGAATCACATTCTGGAACTGATGAAATAGAAATAGTTAGCGCATTTATACTTTTGGAATAGTTTAATGCCCCTAAAACATAGGGAGTATTTCCACTAGAGGTTATACCTATTAAAACGTCTCTGTTTGAGAAATTTTTATTTTTAAGATCATCAATAGCAATCTCTGGTAAATCCTCTAGAGATTCAGAACTTCTTGTAAGTGAAGTTACGCCACCAGCAATTATTCCTTGCACCAAATCTGGATTTGTGCAAAAAGTTGGAGGGCATTCTGATGCATCAAGTACACCTAATCTTCCTGATGTACCAGTACCAATATAAAACAATCTTCCATTTGATTTAAGTCTAGTAGTAATTTCATCAATAGCATTAACTATTTCTGGAATAGCTTTCTCAACAGCCTTTTGAGGTTCTTTATCAGCTTCAGAAAAAATATTGACTATTTCATAAGTTGATTTTATATCTAATTCATTTGATGTAGTATTAATCTGCTCAGTTAGTATTCGATATTTATTTCTATTTAAGTTAATATTGAAATTAATCATAAAAGATTTTCTAAACGTTTTTTTATATCATCAAGTTGCTCATTTGAGGAGGTTTTCTGATCATTAATATTATCTTGATTATGCCAATTTCCTACTTCTAAATTTGAAAGGGGTGGAGAAATCATAAGGCGTTCTTCATCCGTACTTGGAATAAAACCCTTTTCGACATAACGGGCCTCATAACCAGCTTCAACACAAAAAGTTTCAATATCTATCCTCGTCAACTCCTCAACGGATGGAGTTGGAAAGTCTTGAGCTTCTAAAAGGCCACAATATCTTTCAGCATCGTCCCTATCTTCAAACATAAGGATTACTGTTGAGCCCTTAAGTTCAAGTGAATGTATACCTTCACTTTCAGTCCCAGCTTCATATAAAAGGACATGAACTAACATAAGAAGTAGATAATCAATTTGATTATAAATCGATAAAGTGAATAAACAATATTTTCTAATAATTCTCCATAGAAATTTCATTTAGACGTTGATATAATGCAATCTCAGAATCACTTAAATTATCCGGTAACACAATAATTATTTCAACAATTTGATCACCACGATATTCTTCATATTCCAATCCACGTCCTCTAAGTCTTAACAATCTCCCTGTTGATGAATTCGGAGGCACTTGTAATGTTACCGATCCATTAAGAGTTGGAATATCTACAGCACATCCTAATAAAGCATCATGTGGAAATAATTCAAGACGATACAAAACTCTTAAGCCGTCAATTCTTAAGCCATCATCCGTTTGAACTTTTAATTGAACAAAATGATCTCGACAACCAATTGCTGCACCTTCTATTCGTAATCTCCATCCATCACCAGCAAAAGGCGGAGTTAAAACTTCTACAAGAGTGCCATTTTGCAATTGAATTTCAACTGAAGAACCATAAAGAGCTTGATCTGGTGAGATCTCGACAATAGATTCTTGATCTTCATAAATTAAAGTTGGTGGTGGTGATGGTTCACTTGTTGTAGGAATATATTCATTATAATTAGATCGATCATAGTTTTCATATTCGTCTTCAGATCGTTCTGAAAACTTATCATCAACTTCATCAACTTCATCAACTTCATCAACTTCATTATTTAAATTCGTTCTTATACCTAATACAACTTCTAAATATTCCTCATAGCTAGGAAATCTATTTTCAAAGATATCTTTATTTATATAATTTTGTTTTTCCCATTCTCCTCTTTTTTTTGGATCGCTAAGAATCGCGTAGGCTTCATTGATTAACTTAAATCTTTCCTCAGCATTTACATCATTTTTATTTAAGTCAGGATGCCACTTTCTAGCTTCTCTCCTAAAAGCAGATTTAAGTTCATCAGAATCACATTCTGGAGAGACTCCTAAGAGAGACCAATAATTAGGATCAACGGTAGTAGTCATTATCCCAAGGATCTATATCCCTTCTCCCATAATTATTATCGACATTTCTATTTTGCCCTCTTTGTGAATAGTCCCAAGGATCATCATCCCAGTAATCGTCAGAGAACAATTCGTCCTTTAAAGATCCAAAAGTATTTTTCAAACCTTGAATGGGATTAGAATCTGTTTTTCTCTCTGCTGACAAGCGACGATTCAAACCAAATAATGCCTCCTGGAGAGATGCAACAGCATATTCAAGTTCTTGCAAATCATTATCTTGAAGCATATCTTCAACGTCTCTCATCGCTACTTCCACAGACCTTTGTTGTCTTTCCGCGCCATAGGGACCTAACTCGAGCGAAGCATCTCTTAGTCTCCTCTCGGCTTGTGCAACAAGTGTTAAAGCATTATTTTTCTGATCGATAGAAGCACGTTTTTTTCTATCTTCAGATGCTTTTATTTTGGATTCCTCAATCAATTTATTAACTTCATTTTGATTCAAGTTTGAACCTCCAGTAACACTTACAGACTGTTTTCTTCCAGTGGTTCTGTCAGTTGCACTGACTTCTAATAAACCATTTGCATCAATATCAAAAGCTACCTGGACTTGAGGAACTCCTCTTGGGGCAGGAGGAATACCAGATAATCTAAATTTACCCAATGATTTGTTGTCTGAAGCCATCTGTCTCTCCCCTTGCCATATATGTATTTCTACAGATGATTGATTCGAAGATGATGTACTAAACACGTCTGATTGTCTAACTGGTATTGAGGTGTTTCGAGGAATTAGAACTTTCATTAAACCCCCAACAGTTTCAAGTCCAAGTGAAAGAGGTGTGACATCATTTAACAAAAGATCTCTCAACTCTCCAGATAAAATCCCTCCTTGAATTGCAGCACCAATAGCTACCACCTCATCAGGGTTAACAGATTGACAAGGGGGATTTGGAACTAATGTTTTAACTAATTGTTTTATCATTGGCATACGTGTACTACCTCCTACAAGAACTACTTCATCAATTTCCTCAGGATTCCAACCTGAATCATCAATAACTGTATTAACAGGATCAAATAATCTATCTAAAAGATCATTGCAAAGACTCTCATACATTTTTCTAGTAAGAGTCGTCTCTATATGTAATGGACCATCTTTGCCTGTAGAAATAAAAGGAAGTGATATTGGAGTGGATTGAACACCAGAAAGTTCTTGTTTAGCTTTCTCAGCCGCTTCAGTTAATCTTTGTAAAGATTGCCTATCTCTTCTTAAGTCTATTTTATTTTTTTCTAAAAAATCTTCAGCGAGCCAATCAACAATTCTTTGATCAAAATCATTACCGCCCAATTGTGTGTCACCAGAAGTTGCTTTGACATCAAAAACGCCATTGGAAATAGACATTAAAGAAACGTCAAATGTTCCACCACCTAAATCAAAAACCAATACTTTTCGAGAAGAACTTTTATCAAAACCATAAGCAAGTGCTGCAGAGGTAGGTTCATTCAAAATCCTTTCAACATTTATACCAGCCAAAATGGCAGCATCACGAGTCGCTTGTCTTTGTGAATCGTTGAAATAAGCTGGAACTGTGATTACAGCGGAATCAACATTTTCACCCAAATAGGTTTCGGCATCATCTATTAACTTCCTAATAATATTTCCAATCAATTCTTCGGGGGCATATTCTCTTTTTGTTACTGGAGAGGTTATCCGAACATTGCCCTGATCATTTGAGCGAACGCTATAAGGAACTGAGAGGCTTGTCTCTTCAAGCTCATCCCATGCTCGACCAACAAATCTTTTTAGATTTGAAAAAGTATTTTTTGGATTAAGAACTAATTGTCTTCTTGCTAACTGGCCCACCAACAATTCAGATTCCTTTGTAAAGCCAACGACTGATGGAGTAGTTCTAGCTCCTTCAGCACTAGAAATAACAACTGGCCTACCAGCCTCCAAAACCGCTACAACGGAATTAGTCGTTCCCAAGTCAATGCCAACTATTCTCCCCATGGCAATACTTAATTAATCCCTACAGTAACTAGCATTTAAGGGTATTCAATACTTATTATGTACCCTTCAACACTTAAAGCCAATCATTAACACTATCTTAGTGAAAAATTTGAGATTGGATATAGATTCATAAAGTAAATGCTTTTGAGTGTGGACAAAGCTAGTAGATCTAAATTTTCATTGAGGACAAGAGCAACTTCAGAGAAGTTGGTAGATGTTGGGTTTAAAAATATTGTTGTTGCCATGGCTTCAATGGTAGCCGTAGTGCTTTTTTCCATATTTGCAGTCGTTTACTATGAATCTACTGAATCAATTTCAAGATATGGACTGAGGTTTCTTTTTAGCTCTGCATGGAATCCAGTTACAGATGAGTACGGTGCATTCACAGCTATTTATGGGACCATTTTTACATCGATTGCTTCATTATTAATTGCCATTCCATTGGGCGTCGGCACTGCAATATTTATAACTGAAAATATAATACCCGAATATATAAGAAATGTAATTGGAATAATGGTTGAACTTTTAGCTGCTATTCCATCAGTAGTTTTAGGACTATGGGCAGTATTTATTATGGAACCTTTTATTAGACCATTTTTGAAGATAATCTACGAACTATTTGGATTTATCCCATTTTTCAGCACCGAACCTTTGGGCGCTGGAATGATGCCAGCAATATTAATACTTGTGATAATGATACTACCTATAATCACATCGATTTCAAAAGATTCTCTAAAACAAGTTCCATCTAAACTTAGGCAAGCTGCCTATGGAATTGGAGCGTCAAGATGGACGACTATTTTTAAAGTAATTATTCCAGCCGCAATTTCTGGGATAACAGGAGGAGTTTTACTTGCTCTAGGAAGAGCTATGGGTGAGACAATGGCAGTTACTATGATTATTGGCAATTCAAATAACTTTAGTTGGTCAATATTTGCTCCTTCTTATACAATTTCATCAATGCTTGCCAATCAATTTGGTGAAGCAGATGGCAGCCAAGTCTCTTCTCTAATGTATGCAGCATTAATCCTAATGATATTGACCTTATTGGTTAATGTATTTGCCCAGTGGATTGTAAAGAAATTAAGCTTAAAATATCAATAAATGAATTACACTTCACAAAAATCTCTAACTTATAATCCCTCACTAACTAGAAATATTGGGAACAAAGCCTTAACTATTATTTCTGCTCTTTTTGCCATCATTTCTGTACTTCCTTTAATATTAGTCATAAGCTATGTATTAATAAAAGGTGGAAGTTATATAAACTTAGATACCTTAATTCTTGAACCTGAGCCACCAGGAGACGATCTTCTCTCAGCGGGAGGTATTGGACCAGCAATAACTGGAACTTTTATAATGGCAGTTATTGCTTCAATAATATCAATACCTGTTGGAGTAGGAGGTGGAATATATCTTGCTGAATATTCAAAATCAGGAAAGTTTGCAAAATTTATAAGGTTTGGATCAAATGTACTTGCAGGGGTTCCTTCTATAATTGCTGGTGTATTTATATATGCAATTATTGTTTCTACCAAAATATTATTTGGATCAATGTTCAGCGGTATTGCAGGCGGAATATCACTTTCAATTTTAATGCTTCCAACAATAATTAAAACTACTGATGAAGCACTTAAATTAGTACCAAATGACATGAGAAGAGCTGCATTTGGAGTTGGTGCCTCAAAATTCACAATGATAACAAATATCACATTACCAGCTGCATTTAGTTCAATTTCTACAGGCGTATTATTAGCACTCGCTAGGGCAGCAGGAGAAACAGCTCCATTAATATTTACAGCTCTTTTCTCACGTTACTACATTACAAGTTTTGATGATCTTTTCTATGAAATGGGTTCATTATCAGTGTTAATCTACAATTTCGCTCTTGAACCATATGAAGCTCAAAACCAACTAGCATGGGCAGCATCATTCATATTAGTTGTTGTACTTTTAAGTCTTAATATCCTATCAAGATGGATAGGCACACTTGGTTCTTTTTCAAAAAATAAAGTATAATTATGAGCAAAACTAACAATAAAATAAACTAATGAATAAAAAAAATATAAAACCTACATCTTCAGTCTCACTAGATAATGTATCAATTACATATGGCAATTCAGTTGCAGTTAAAAATGTCTTTTGTGATATTGAAAAGAATAAAGTTACATCTTTTATTGGTCCATCAGGATGCGGAAAATCAACCGTTATCAGAGCAATCAACCGAATGAACGATTTAATTGAAGATTGTAAATTATCAGGAAGTGTTATTTTTGAAGGTATAGATATATATGCAGAGGATATAGATCCAGTTGAAGTACGAAGGAGAATTGGAATGGTATTTCAACAGCCCAATCCATTCCCTAAAAGTATTTACGAAAATATTGCCTTTGGTGCGAGAGTAAATGGGTATAAAGGTAATATGGATCAATTAGTAGAAGAATCTCTTACAAAGGCCGCTGTGTGGGATGAATGCAAGGATAAATTAAACGAAAGTGGCTATTCATTATCAGGCGGACAACAACAAAGATTATGCATAGCAAGAACAATTGCTATAGAACCTGATGTGATTTTAATGGATGAGCCATGTTCAGCACTTGATCCATTATCTACATTAAAAATTGAAGAGACAATTCATGAATTAAAGAAGAATTTTACAATCATTATTGTTACGCACAATATGCAACAAGCTAATAGAGTCAGTGATTACACAGCTTTTTTCAACACAGAGAAAAAAGAAAAAAATTTAGGTGGAAAAATAGGATTTTTAGTTGAGTTTGATAAAACAAAAAACATGTTCAATTCACCAAAGCAAAAATCAACTCAAGACTATATCTCTGGGAAATTTGGATAACCTCTAAACCTTTATCATTCAAAAGAAACCTTAAGGGACGGAGAGAGAGGGATTCGAACCCTCGATAAGGTTGCCCCTATACAGCATTTCCAGTGCTGCGCCTTCAACCACTCGGCCACCTCTCCTTAAATCCAGCAATGAAATCCTTTTTCAATTGCTAGATTTAAATATATACCACAAGAGAGCTCTTGTTAATATTTTAAATGTCGGATTTATTTATTAATTCTTTTTATGAAAAACATGGTACTAGTATTCATTAATTTATTAACGAGAATAAATTGATTTACAGATAATTATAATCTTCTAATTATAGACGATTAATATAAATAAAAAAAAGTTATGATTATACCTTCATGTAAAACCGCAGCCTTTAATTCAGGGCTATCAAAACATGAAATTAATAAATTATTGGATATTGCAAAGCATGCCGCAGAAATAGGCGGAGCATCGCTAATGAATAATTATGGAAGAATTAAAACAATAAAATGCAAGGGAACTGCTGGTGATCTTGTTACTAATGCAGATATAGAATGTGAAAAAATAATAATCGATTATTTAGAAAAAGAGACTCCTAACATTTCTATTCTTGCTGAAGAAAGTGGACATAAGTTAAAAAATGGAGAATTAAAATGGTGTATTGACCCTCTTGATGGAACAACAAACTATGCCCATGGATATCCATTTTTTGCAACTTCTATAGGTTTAATTTGGAATAGCAATCCAATTTTAGGAGCAATATCAGTTCCTTCTTTAAATGAAATTTATTATGCCTCTCCAGAGCATGGATCATTTTGTAATGGCGAGAAAATAAATGTCACAGAAACAAATTCATTATCTGATTCACTCTTAGTTACTGGCTTCGCGTATGACAGACGAGAAGTATTAGATAATAATTATTCAGAATTTTGTTGGCTAACACATCGCACCCATGGCGTCAGAAGAGGAGGTGCCGCCGCGGTAGATTTAGCATTTGTGGCCTCAGGCAAAGTCGATGGTTTTTGGGAACGCGGACTTGCAAAATGGGATATGGCAGCAGGAGTACCACTAGTTGAAATGGCAGGTGGAATAGTTTCAAATTATCCTTCAGGAGATTTTGAACTGAATACCGGCAGAATCCTTGCTTGTAATCAAGAGATCCAAAATGAGCTCATTAAAGAACTTAAGAAAATTAGACCATTAAGTCCTAACTCTTATGGTGGAAAATAGTCCTAATTTATGTGATCCTTAAGTAATAAAAAGATTCAAATAATGACATTGCAACCTGCCTCGGGTGCGCGCGACTTAAATCCTCAGCAAGTAAGAAAGAACCATCACATTGGATCAAAACTTTCATCTTTATATCAACTATGGGGTTATGAGCGAATATCACCACCACATATTGAACGTCTAGATACACTTATGGCAGCTGGTGGTATTTCAAACAATGAAATACTAAAAATCGTCTCTGATGAACCTCTTGGATTAAGACCTGAAATAACAGCGTCAATTGTTCGCGCTGCTTCAACTAGATTTAATGAATATGAAAGGCCACTTCGTTTTTGGTCGACAGGTACTTCATTTAAATGCAATGAAAGCATTGATGGTGGTATTGATATCGAGGAGTCATTCCAAAGCGGAGTGGAATTAATAGGAACTAAAGCTATTAATGCAGAAATTGAACTTCTATCTTTACTGATTGAATCATTAAAAACAATTGAAATTGATCAGGAATATACAATGACATTGCTTATTGGTAATACCTATCTATTGGAACTTATTTTAAGCTCATTTGATTCAACCAGAATAGACCAAATAAAAAATATCCTCTGCGATCTTGATTACATAGCATTGAGTGAAATAGATGTAAATGATGAACAAAGGATGTTTATAAAAAAGATCATGAATATGAGAGGAAAACCAGAAAATATTTTAACCGATCTTAAAAATATCTATGGATCCAATTCTTACATTGAAAACCTAAAGGAATTGTTTACTATTATTGAACCATTAGCTAAAGAGAAGGGGATAGAAGTACAACTAGACCCTACATTAGGGACTAAATATAAATTATATAGTGGTTTAACCTTTTCACTTGTTTCTTCATCCCCAAGCGCTCCTGTTATCATTGCTAAAGGCGGTAGATATGATGATTTAGTAAAGAAATTTAGTTCTAGCGATCATAATTGCTTTGGAATTGGATTTAGTATTAGCATTGATAAAATCAGGGAATTAACCTCCTCAATCGATGAAGTGAAAAGTAATAATGAAAAAGTCTTAATCGCATACAAAAAAAGTGCAAGTTTATATAAAGCATTAAAGCAACAAAAGGAATGGCACAACAAGGGAATTATTTCTGTAATTTCACATGAACCTCTAAAGACAAATGATGCAACAAATCAACTTTTAAAATCCAATAGATGCACAAAAATTGAATGGATAGATTGATATAATTCAACTATATCTTTTTAATAATTGTCAGGGATCGAAAACTAATGAGCTGTAATCAATAATACTTTTGGTTTTAACGCCTAAATAGAAATTAGTATCGCTATGATAATAAAAATTTTATAAGTCATGCCTGTTAAAGAAGAAGGAACTATTCTTATTCACACAGAAAATATATTTCCAATAATAAAAAAAGCAGTCTACTCAGATCATGAAATTTTCATTAGAGAGCTTATAAGTAATTCCGTAGATGCAATCAAGAAAAGGAAAATGGCCGCCTTTGCTGGAGATTGTGTCTCAGCTGAAGATGAAAAAATTAAAATCTCAATTGACAGAGATAAAAAGTCATTGACTATTAGTGACAATGGAATAGGAATGACAAGTGAAGAAATTAAGAAATATATTAATCAAGTAGCATTCTCAAGTGCAGAAGAATTTCTTGAAAAATATAAACAGCCGGATGATGGATTTATAGGTCATTTTGGACTTGGTTTTTATTCAAGTTTTATGGTCGCAGAAGAAGTTGAAATAATAACTAAATCAGCAAGGAATGATTCACAAGCTATTAAATGGAAATGTAATGGTTCACCTCAATATTCACTTGATGAATCAGATAAAGAAGAAATAGGTACTGATATAATATTACATTTAATGGAAGAAGAAATTGAATACATTGAACCAAGCAGGATTAAAACATTAATAAAAAAATATTGTGATTTCATGCCTATTGAAATCTCGCTTGAAGAAGAAGTTATCAACAAAATGAATCCACCATGGAGAGAAAGCAAACAAAATCTTAAAGACGAAGATTATATTGAACTATATAAATATCTATACCCATTTCAAGGCGATCCGCTTTTATGGGTTCACTTAAACACTGACTATCCATATAATTTGCAAGGGATATTATACTTTCCAAAAATAAGTGGAAGAGCCGATTGGGAAAGTGGTGAAATCAAACTATTCTGTAATCAGGTATTTGTTAGCGACTCAATTAAAGAAATTGTTCCTAGATACTTGTTACCTTTGAGGGGAGTAATAGATTCACCAGATATTCCCTTAAATGTCAGCAGAAGCGCATTACAATCAGACAGAAGAGTTAAATCTATAGGTAACTTTATTGCAAAGAAGTTAGCCGATAAGCTTAAGACATTAAAGAAAGATGAAACCCAATTTTATGCAGATATTTGGGACTCGATATCACCCTTTATAAAGATAGGTGCAATGGAAGATGAGAAATTTGCCGAGCAAGTAAAAGAGATAATTTTATATTCAACAACAAAAAACACTTCAGCAGATAATGAAGATACTAATGAACTAATCAAATCTGGATCAAAGACTTTTACCACCCTTGATAGTTATAAGAATAGGCTGACTGATGAGAAGAAAAAGGTTTTATATTCAACGGATGAAGTCTCTCAATCAACAGCGCTCAATATGTGGACTTCGCAAGGCAAAGAAGTTTTAAAACTTGATACTGTTATTGACACCCAATTTATTCCTTGGTTAGAAGAAAAAAATAAAGAAATAAATTTTGTCAGAGTTGACTCAGAACTAGATGAAAGTATTAAAGATGATTCGCCTGAAATAGCAGATAAAGATGGAAATACAAAGTCAGAAACACTTAAAAAGATGATTAGTTCAGCTCTAAACAATGAGAAAGTGACCGTGCAAGTGCAGAGCCTTAAAGGTGAAAATTCTCCGCCTTCATTAATTTTATTACCAGAACAAATGAGAAGAATTAATGATATAACAGCATTAATGGAACAGAAACTTCCTGGTCTACCTGAATATCATAATTTAATCATCAACTCAAACCATCCACTTATTCAAGGATTACTAAAGTTAAATTCCAACCCAATAGTTGTTGAAGGATCTAGCAAATCAGAGGAAGGTCAATTAGCCAGTGACATCTCTATCCATGTTTATGAGATGGCAAAACTGTCAATTGGAGGTCTCGAGAATAAAGATATCGCAGCATTTCAAGCTAGGAATGCTGAGGTCCTAGGGAAATTAATGCAAAAATTCGTTTAATCTCAACCTCATTTGATAGAATAAATAAACGATTAAGTTTGAAAAATGTCTAGGGTTTGCCAACTTACAGGTACACGAGCTAACAACGGAATGTCAGTCAGCCATTCCCATATTAGAACCAAAAAATTGCAGCAAGCAAATTTGCAGCAGCGAAGATTATGGTGGGAAGAAGAAAACAAATGGATCAATATAAGAGTAACGACAAGAGCACTAAAAACTATTCAGAAGAAGGGATTAGGAAAGTATGCCAAATCTTTAGGGGTAGATTTGAACAAACTTTAAATTTGATGTGTTAATCAAGTGAAAAGACAAAAATTTATAAAATCTTTTATTTTATTTTCTAGTATTTTATTTGTTAAACCTTCAAGATTATTTGCAAGTTTAAATTCCGTTAGGCTTGGTAAAAAAGCACCTGATTTTTTATTAAATGGTTTCAACAAAAGCAAGCCGAATCAAAAGGAATGGTCACTAGATGATTTTTCAGGAAAATGGTTAATTTTATATTTTTATCCTAAGGACTTCTCAAGTGGTTGTACATTACAAGCCAAAGCATTTCAAGATAATCTTTCTAAGTTTAAAAAACTTAATTCCTTCATAGTTGGAATCTCCGCTGACAATGAAGAAGAACATGAATCATTTTGTACATCCGCAAAACTTGGATACACCCTACTTTCAGATACAACAGGAGAAATAAGTAAATCATATGATTCGTGGTTAGATCCCTATTCAAAAAGAAATACATTTATAATAAATCCAAAGGGTATAGTTGTATATAAATGGATAGGAGTAAGACCCGTAGGACATGCTCAAGAAGTTTTAGAAGAGCTAATTAAACAAAAGAAAATATATGCATGAACTTTCCTTAGGAACATGGTTTATCCACATTGCAACTCTATTCGAGTGGGGGATTGCAATAATAATAATTGATTATATTTCATCAATATCCAATAACAAGGCTTTGGGTTATTTTGCTTTAGCAATGTTGCCAAATCTAGCTAGTGCTATGGCCGCAATCACTTGGCATATATTTGACAACAGTATTGAGTTAAAAGGATTAGTTGTCCTACAGGCAGCTCTTACAACTGTAGGAAATATATGTCTTGCACTTGCTGCTTGGAACTTGTTTAGATCTGAGTCTTCTCAACCAAACCAATGAATATTTCAATTCTTAGTCTTGAGTCATTTGCACGAATTGACCCTAGTCCATTTTTCGTCCTTTCTCTTATTCCTTATTTAGTCTTTCTACGTTACGCAGGCAAAACAAGAGCGATACCAAAAATATCATTTATAGGTTTTAAATTAACTCTGTTATTTGTATTCATGACAATAGTTTTTGCAATACTCGCACAAATTTATTTTGGGGATGAATTAACAAATGTAGATGTACTGCACGGACTAGCAGAATCGTTTTTAACGATTAGCGATGCATTTGTTGTTTACGGTTTTATTTTGATGCTGCAGTCAATCAAAAATAAAACGGAAGTAAAAAACTCTTAAGAGGTGAGTAACATTTGACTCAAAAGCATTCTTTATGGTTGATAATGAATTTATTCAATAGGGATAAAAGATGCTCACAACATTATTAGCAGCAGCTGATCCAGTGACTTTTCAGTGGTCTCCAAAATGTGCCGTTGTGATGATCATTTGCAATTTACTTGCTTATGCAATAGCAAGATCAAATATTGAAAAGCCAAACGAAGGGTTTCCAATTCCTAATTCGCAATTTTTTGGTGGTCTAAGTCATGGTTCTGTTGTAGCTGCAAACTGCTTAGGTCATGTATTGGGAATAGGATCAATATTGGGACTTGCAGCCAGAGGCGTTTTATAAAATAAATTTCTAAATTAAATAAAAAAAGAAGGAATATTTATATAAATATTCCTTCTTTTTTTGTAGATACTCTTAATTAAAATTAAATTTATTTTTAATTTGATCAGCCATCATTTCTGGAGTCAAGCCAAGGGATTCTTTGCTTTGCTGAGGAGTCGCATGATCTACTAGTTTATCTGGTATTCCAATTCTTAATGTAGGCACAAAAATATCATTGTCATTAAATGATTCAATGACTGCTGATCCAAAACCTCCTAATAATGTTCCTTCTTCCATTGTTACTACTTTACCAATTCTTTTTGCAGCATTATGAATAGATTCTTCATCTAATGGTCTTATAAAGCGAGCGTTAATAACAGTGCTATTCACCCCAGATTCTTTAAGTATTGCCGCTGTTTTAATCGCAGGGCAAACCATAGATCCATAGCCAATTATTAATAAATTATCTCCCTCTTCTATTATCTCAGCCTTACCAATTTCTAGAGAATCCCATCCTTCCTCCATTAAGGCGGCTCCTTCACCTGACCCTCTAGGAATTCTTAGGGCTGACGGACCATTGTGGTTAATACATGTTACTAGCATTTGCTGTAATTCAGACTCATCTTTTGGAGCCATAACAGTAAAATTGGGAACACATCTCAAATAGCTAATGTCATATTGCCCCTGATGGGTTGGGCCGTCGGCGCCAACAATTCCAGCTCTATCTAATACAAAAGTTACAGGTAAATTCTGTATACCAATATCATGGATTAACTGATCATAAGCTCGTTGCAAGAAAGTACTGTAAATGGCCACAACTGGTTTGATGCCTTCGCAAGCCATACCACCTGCGAGAGTTACAGCATGTTGTTCAGCAATACCAACATCTACATATTGATCTGGAATAGCCTTCTGTAAAAGATTTAAAGCAGTACCTTCTGCCATAGCCGCAGTAATACCAACAATCTTGCTGTCTTGCTCACAAAGCTTAACTAAAGTTTGACCAAAAACCTTACTAAAGCTTGGAGGTTTTGGAGTTTTAGAAGGAATAGATTTACCCGTCGTCAAATCAAAAGAAGACTGAGCATGGTATCCAACCTGATCAGCCTCAGCATATGGATAACCTTTTCCCTTAGTAGTAGCAACATGAACCATTACAGGTCCACCAACCTTATGCGCAGCATTAAATGTCCTAGTCAATTCAGAAATATCATGACCATCTACAGGCCCCATATAAGTAAAACCCAATTCCTCAAAAACAGCACCAACACTAGGAACAGCTAAACGTCTAACGCTACCAGTGAGAGATTTAAATTCCTCTTGAATAGCATCTCCCATGAAAGGGAGATTTCTAACACTTTCTTGAACACTGTCAGATATGAATTGAACAGGGGGGCTATGACGCATTCGATTTAAATAAGTCGATAATGCTCCAACAGGAGGTGAAATCGACATATCATTATCATTTAAAACAACCAAAAGAGGAGTTTTTGGAAGATGTCCTGCATGATTAATAGCCTCTAAAGCCATTCCACCAGTTAGTGCACCATCTCCAATTACTGCAACACATTTATAATCCTCCCCTTTTCGGTCTCTAGCGATAGCCATACCTAGAGCAGCAGAAATTGAAGTACTCGCATGACCAGCTCCAAAATGATCAAATTTACTTTCTGATCTTTTTAGGTAACCAGCAACGCCTTTTTGCTGTCTAAGTGAATCAAATTGGTTGTATCTACCAGTTAGCAACTTGTGTGGATAAGCTTGATGCCCAACATCCCAAATAACTTTATCAACATCTAAATCCAAAGTCTGATAGAGAGCAATTGTTAACTCAACAACACCAAGACCTGGACCTAAGTGCCCACCACTAGTAGAAACTACTTGAAGATGCCTTTCTCTAATTTGGCAAGCAACATCTTCCAATTCACTAATGGCTAAGCCATGAAGCTCATTCGGATGACTTAACTGGCTCAGACGCATACAACTCTGAGATTTAATCCCTCCAATCTACGAGGTCTACCCTACATTTTGATAAAACTTGCACAAGAACAAATGGAATGTAGAAAATGCACAAAGCAAAAATCGTTGAAAAACTAGATATGGAGGACTATCTCCAGAAAATACTAAGAGCTCGTGTTTATGACGTTGCTGAAGAAACCCCACTAGAAAGGGCAAAAAACTTAAGTAAAAAATTCAAAAATGACATCTGGTTTAAGAGAGAAGACCTTCAACCAGTGTTTTCATTTAAGTTGAGAGGTGCATTTAACCGCATGTCTCAGCTAACCAAGGAAGAGCTTAATAAAGGAGTAATTGCATCAAGCGCTGGAAATCATGCACAGGGAGTTGCTTTAAGTGCATCATTTCTTAAATGCAGGGCAGTGATTGTGATGCCTCTTACAACTCCCGTAATGAAAGTAAGAGCCGTTGAATCACACAAAGCAGAAGTCATTCTTTTCGGAGAAACTTATGATGAATGCTACGAAAAAGCACTAGAAATATCTAAAAAAGAAAATCTAACTTTCATCCATCCATTTGATGATCCTGAAGTCATTGCTGGACAAGGGACAATAGGTCTAGAGATTCTTAGACAGAGTCATACACCACCTGACGCTATTTACATCGCTGTAGGAGGAGGAGGACTTATTGCTGGAGTCAGTGCATACGTAAAAGCAATATGGCCAAATACAAAGATTATTGGTGTTGAACCTGAAGATGCCTGCGCAATGACACTTTCAATAAAAAACAACAAGCCAGTTGAGCTTGAGAGTGTTGGCCTTTTTGCAGACGGTGTTGCAGTAAGAAAGGTTGGTGAAAAGACCTTTTCAATTTGTAAAAAAAATGTTGATGAAATGGTTACAGTAAATACTGACGAAATCTGTGCAGCTATAAAAGATGTTTTCGAAGACACACGCTCAATTCTTGAACCAGCAGGTGCATTATCTATTGCTGGTTTAAAGAAACATGTTGTTAATAATCAGTTAAAAAATAACAACCTAGTAGCAATTGCTTGTGGTGCAAATATGAATTTTGAACGACTAAGATTTGTAGCAGAAAGGGCTGAATTAGGAGAAGAAAAAGAAGCAATGATTGCAGTGGGAATTCCAGAAAAAGCAGGTAGTTTAAAACTTTTATGTGAAACACTTGGATCAAGAAGTTTAACTGAATTTAGTTACAGAATGTCAGAAGGTAAAACTGCTCAGATATTTATGGGTGTAGAAGTTTCGAATATTGATGATAGGGAATTATTAATCTCTGAGATCAAAAGGAAAGGTTTTGATTGTCATGATTTGAGTAATGATGAATTATCAAAAGTTCACCTCAGGCATATGGTTGGGGGAAGGCTCCCAAGGTCGATAAATGAATTATCAAAAGGAGAATTCAGTGAATTACTTTACAGGTTTGAATTTCCTGAAAGGCCAGGGGCCTTAATGAGGTTTGTTAACTCTATGAGACCAGAGTGGACAATAAGTATTTTCCATTATCGAAACCATGGTGCTGATACTGGAAGAATAGTAATAGGAGTGCTCGTAAAGGATTCTGATATTCAGAATTGGAATGAATTTGTAAAAAAAATAGGTTATAAAAGTTGGGAAGAAACCGATAATCCATCATATAAATTATTTTTAGGTGCAGAGTTTAATTAGACGCGTTAATTTTGGATATCAAGAAAAAGGATTTCTAATTTCAAAGTTATGAGTGAAAGCATACAAATTTCATTACCAGCGAAGATTGAGGCAATCCTTTATCTCAAAGGAAGACCTACATCATCAAAAGAGATGGCTGAATTACTGAATAAAGATATTGTTGAAATAGAAAAAGCACTCTGGGAACTTAAGGCTGGATATGCTCAGCGTGACACTTCTCTAGAAATAAACGAAAACAAAAATTTTTACAGCTTAGAGTTAAGGCAAGGATTAGGTGAATTGGTTCAGGATCTCCTTCCAGCAGATTTATCTATTGCTACACTAAGAACATTGGCAACTGTTGCACTTAAGAAAAAAATACTCCAATCAGAATTGGTTGATATCAGAGGATCTGGTGCATACGATCACATTAAAGAACTTGTAAATAAAAACTTCGTTGAAAGAAGGCGGCAAAAGGATGGACGTTCTTTCTGGTTAACTCTCTCAGAAAAATTTCATCAAACATTTTCCGTATTACCTGAACCAGATCAAGCAGAAGACAAAAAGGCGGCTTAATATAGTAGAAAAATGAAAGGCTAATGGGTTACGAAATTATTCCAACAATTCTGCTTGTGCTTTTAAAAACACTTGGAATTTACTCAACAATATTAATCATTAGGGTTCTGCTGACCTGGTTCCCAAATCTTGATATGAGTAATCCAATTCTTTTAAATTTATGTGCCATCACTGATCCTTACTTAAATTTTTTCAGAGGAATTATACCTCCATTAGGAGGCTTAGATTTATCCCCCATCTTAGCTTTTGTAGTTATCAGAGTTATTCAAGGAATTCTTGGAAATGCAGCCGCATTAGCGATGGGAGGATTTCAAATATATGGATAATTGAAGATCAACGATTATCGCCACTGCCCTGTATTTTTCCTCGAGATTTTCGGCTTTTGAGCTTTAGTAAGTTTGCATTAGCGACATCTTCTAATTCATATCCCAGTTCGCTAGAAAGTTGTGATATGTACCAAAGGACATCACCTAGTTCAAATTTAATTTGATCCTTACTATCTTTATCAAATACACCCTTTTTATCTCTTAGAATTTTCTTTACTTTATCAGCAACCTCACCTGCTTCACCAACAAGCCCTAAAGTTGGATAAATAGCATTGCTTCCAACATCAGGATAAAGAGCTGTCTTACGAGATTCTCTTTGATAATCATTTAATTCCATGTTTATTTTCTAAAAAAAGCAAAGTTGACAAATAAAACACAATCAGATGTTAGTTTTTTGTTATCACAAGTCACATAAATGACAATACTAGACCTGGCTAGAAGGACCAAAATCGTAGCCACAATAGGACCCGCTACTGAAAGTGCGAGTCAAATAACTAAGTTAGTAGAAGCTGGTGCAACTACTTTCCGTCTAAATTTTAGTCATGGAGACCATGATGAACATGCTCAAAGAATAAAAACAATTAGACAAGTTTCAGATGATTTAGGCATTCACATAGGAATACTTCAAGATCTTCAAGGACCTAAAATTAGACTTGGTAGATTTAAGAACGGTCCTGTAAATGTTAAAAATGGAGATAAATTTATTCTTACATCAAAAAATATTGACTGTAATAAGGATCAGGCAAATGTCACTTATGACAAATTAGCTGAAGAGGTAAATGTTGGAAATCGTATTCTCCTGGACGACGGAAGGGTAGAAATGAAAGTCGAAGAAGTAGATCTAAAAGAACAAAGATTAATTTGTTCAATTACTGTAGGGGGAGTTCTTTCTAATAACAAAGGGGTAAATTTCCCTGATGTTCAACTATCTATTAGGGCATTAACAGATAAAGATAAAGAAGATCTCGCATTTGGATTAAAACAAGGCGTTGATTGGGTAGCACTAAGTTTTGTAAGAAATCCTTCAGACTTAATAGAGATAAAAGATTTAATTAGGAATCATGGTTTTGATACCCCGGTAGTGGCAAAGATCGAAAAATTTGAAGCGATAGATCAAATTGATGCTGTTTTAAAACTATGTGATGGCGTAATGGTTGCTAGAGGTGACTTGGGTGTGGAGATGCCAGCAGAAGAAGTTCCATTATTACAAAAACAACTGATCAAAAAGGCAAACAGCCTAGGCATACCGATTATCACTGCGACGCAAATGCTTGATTCAATGGCCTCAAGTCCGAGGCCTACAAGAGCAGAAGTAAGTGATGTAGCGAATGCAATACTTGATGGAACGGATGCTGTAATGCTTTCAAATGAAACTGCTGTAGGCGATTATCCGATTGAGGCTGTAGCTACAATGGCTACTATTGCTAAAAGAATTGAAAGAGATTATCCACAAAAAGCATTGGAAAGTCATCTTCCAAGTACTATTCCAAATGCGATAAGCGCAGCAGTAAGCAGTATTGCAAGACAAATAAACGCAGCAGCTATTATACCCTTAACAAAAAGTGGTGCTACAGCAAAAAACGTAAGTAAATTTAGACCAGCCACTCCAGTACTAGCAGTAACTAATGAAAAGAGTGTTGCGAGCACACTTCAACTTGTTTGGGGAGTCACCCCACTTCTAATAGAAAATCAAACAACCACATCAAAAACATTCGATGATGCTATGGCTATGGCAAAAAAGATGAATATTCTAAAGCGAGGAGATCTCGTAGTTGAAACAGCAGGAACATTATCAGGAGTAAGTGGATCAACAGACTTAGTAAAAGTAGGGATAGTTAGTTCGGATGAAGATAATGAATCTTTATTTATTTAAAAGATATGAAAAGAAAACTCCCGCTTACTGAAACATCGGGAATGGCATTAAAAAATCTTAAATCTAATAAGTTTAGAAGCCTATTAACCATGCTTGGAATAGTCATTGGTAATGCTTCTGTCATAACACTTGTAGGTGTGGGGAGAGGAGCCCAAAATCTGGCGGAAAATCAGTTAAGTAATCTAGGAGCAAATGTTTTATTTGTTGTTCCTGGAAATAATGACACAAGAAGAAGAGGAGTAGCTTTTCCAAAAAATCTAGTTCTTAAAGATGCAAAAGCGATAGAAGAACAAGTTCCTACGGTTAAGAGAGTTGCCCCACAAATTTCATCAAATGAAGTCATACAAACTGGTTCTAAAAGTACAAGTAGCTCTATATCAGGAGTTACAAGCGATTTCTTAATTGTAAGAAGCTTTGAAATTGCTAAAGGTCGTTTCATCAATGAACAAGATACGAAAGGAGCCAAAAACGTTGTAGTTATTGGACCTGATCTTGAAGAGAAGCTATTCAATGAAAGACAAGGTTTGGGAGAGAGGATAAGAATAAAAGACCAGTCTTTTGAAATTGTGGGGGTAATGAAGCCCAAAGGTGCTGTATTTGGTAGCAACCAAGATGAGAATGCATACATTCCTTTATCCACTATGGTCAGTAGAATTACTGGTAAAGATCCAACATATGGAATAAGTCTTAGTTTTATAAGTGTTGAAGCTATAAATGAAAAATCAACAAAAGCTGCAAAATTCCAAATAACAAACTTATTGAGACAAAGACATAAAATAATTAGAGATGATGACTTTGCCGTTAGATCTCAAAAGGATGCTTTGCAAATAGTTTCAACGATTACGGGAGGTTTAACATTGATGCTGGCTGCAATAGGGGGTATATCATTGTTAGTTGGTGGAATAGGGATTATGAATATTATGTTAGTATCTGTAAGCGAAAGAACAGAAGAAATAGGGCTTAGGAAAGCACTTGGAGCAAGAAGACTTGATATTTCGACTCAATTTTTAATCGAATCATTAATACTTTCTACACTTGGTGGTATCGCTGGAACTGGCTTAGGACTTACAACTGTAAAGATTGTTGCATTATTAACACCATTACCTGCTGCTATTGGTTATGGAACTGTATTAATTACAGTAATGATTTCGGGTACAATAGGTTTAACATTTGGAGTATTACCAGCAAAAAGAGCCGCCAAATTAGATCCTATTACTGCACTAAGAAGTTTATAAATTTCATAATTTAACTAATAACATTAGCTTATAAATTTTACTTATTTCAACTTTTTTTTTTAAATAATTCCCAAAAAACTAAAGAGCTATCCAACAGAAAGGGGCATTACACCATTAGAATCATGTGAAATTTCAAAGATTTATGGATAAGAAATGGAAAATTATAGCTCTATGGGTGCTCCCTATAACAATAGTGATTCTTATTACATGGCAAATTCTTGGCTCATCAACCAACACTCAAGTTACTAATTCAAACATCTCAAATACATCAAGGAATGCACCAGTAGCAAAGATCAGTTATGGAAGATTTCTTGATTATGTAAAAGCAGGAAGAGTAACCTCTGTTGATATCTACGAAGGCGGTAGAAATGCAATCGTCGAATCAGTTGATCCTGAAATTGATAACAGAGTTCAACGGTTAAGAGTTGATCTGCCAGGATTAGCACCCGAACTAGTTTCCTCACTAAAAGAAGAGGGAATTAGTTTTGACATTCATCCACCTAGAACCGCTCCAGCTGGTTTAGGAATTCTGGGCAATCTACTTTTCCCACTAATTCTTATTGGGGGATTGATTCTCCTTTCAAGAAGATCAAATTCAATGCCAGGTGGTCCAGGCCAAGCAATGCAATTTGGTAAAACAAAGGCAAGATTTGCTATGGAAGCTGAAACTGGTGTCAAATTTGATGATGTTGCAGGTGTAAATGAAGCCAAACAAGATTTAGAAGAGGTAGTTACTTTCCTTAAACAACCCGAGAGGTTTACATCTGTTGGAGCTCAAATTCCTAGAGGTGTTTTACTAGTGGGTCCACCCGGAACTGGTAAAACGCTATTAGCTAAAGCAATTGCTGGAGAAGCAGGTGTACCTTTTTTCTCTCTTTCAGGCTCAGAATTTGTTGAAATGTTTGTTGGTGTAGGTGCAAGTCGTGTTAGAGATTTGTTTAAAAGAGCCAAAGAAAATAGTCCCTGCCTAATTTTTATAGATGAAATCGATGCAGTTGGAAGACAGAGAGGTGCTGGTATTGGGGGAGGAAATGATGAAAGAGAACAAACACTCAATCAACTTCTGACTGAAATGGATGGATTTGAAGGGAATAGTGGAATTATCATCATTGCAGCTACTAATAGACCAGATGTACTCGACTCAGCATTGATGAGGCCAGGTAGGTTTGATAGACAAGTAACTGTAGATGCACCTGACATTACTGGACGATTATCTATCCTTAAAGTTCACTCCAGAAATAAAAAATTAGAAAAGGATTTAACATTAGAAAGTATTGCCAGAAGAACCCCTGGTTTTACAGGAGCAGACCTTGCCAATTTACTTAATGAAGCAGCTATTCTTACAGCCAGAAGAAGAAAAGATCATATAGGTCTTTCAGAAATAGATGATGCAGTTGATCGCATCATTGCAGGAATGGAAGGCCAACCATTAGTTGATGGAAGAAGTAAACGACTAATTGCTTATCACGAAGTTGGTCATGCCTTAATTGGTTCGCTAGTAAAAGATCATGACCCAGTCCAAAAAGTTACTGTCATTCCTAGAGGTCAAGCAAAAGGGTTGACTTGGTTCTCTCCAGATGATGATCAGGCTTTAATAAGTAGGGCTCAATTGAAAGCACGAATTATGGGCGCATTAGGTGGAAGAGCTGCAGAAGATATCATTTTTGGAAGAGAAGAAGTAACAACTGGTGCAGGGGGTGATGTGCAGCAGGTAGCATCTATGGCTCGTCAAATGGTTACTAGATTTGGAATGAGCAGCCTTGGTCCAGTTTCATTAGAAGGAGATAGTCAGGAAGTTTTTGTTGGAAGAAGTCTTATGAATACCTCCGACATATCAGATGAAATTTCAAAACAAATTGATGAACAGGTTAGAAAAATAGTTAAGCAATGCTATAAAGAAACACTTGAATTAGTAGCAAAGAATAGATCAGCTATGGATAAATTAGTCGAGATTTTAATCGAAAAGGAAACTATGGATGGAGATGAATTCTGCAAAATATTATCTGAATTCACAATGGTTCCTGAGAAAGATAGATTTATACCTGTCCTACAAGATCCTAAATAAAAATTTAATTTAGATTGAATTTATTTGTCGCTTGTTAAACACATTATCAATAATGCCATATTCAATAGCTTCTGCTGGTGACATATAAAAATCTCTATCTGTATCCTCTCTAATCCTTTCAATATCTTGGCCAGTCCTTTCAGATAATTCTCTATTTAATTTATCTTTTATAAACAATATTTCATCAGCCTGGATCCTTATATCACTAGCTTGTCCTCTTGCACCTCCAAGTGGCTGATGAATCATGATTCTTGAATGAAGCAAGCTGCTTCTCTTTCCTTTTGCACCAGCACATAGAAGAAAGGCACCCATACTTGCAGCAAGGCCAACACAAACTGTATGAATATCAGGCTTTACATGCTGCATTGTGTCAAAAATACCAAGCCCGTCATAAACAGAACCACCTGGAGAATTGATATAGAGAAAAATATCTTTGTCTGGATCATCAGCCTCTAGAAAAAGGAGTTGAGCAACAATTCTATTAGCAGATTCACTTGTAACTGGTTCACCCAAAAAAACTATTCTTTCTCTTAAAAGCCTTGAATAAATATCAAAGGCTCTCTCCCCTCTTCCAGATTCTTCAATAACTATTGGAATCATTTAACGTAATAATGGTCGGTTTTCATGATCCTAGCTAAGTCAGAGGGTAAGCTAAGGTCTCTTAAGAATTATCTAGGTTTGGCATTGAGCGTTAGAGCAACAATTTCAGACAGCAAATCTGAATTCCATAAGGAATTTCCTTATGTAATCCCTGCAATTTATAGAAAGCTTGCTGATGAGCTTCTAGTTGAACTTCACTTATTAAGTCATCAGAAAAACTTTAAAAAAGACTCAATTTTTGCTATTGGATTAAAAGAAATATTTAGTAAATTTACTAGCGGATATAAACCTAGTGAACATATTACTAAACTTTTCGATGCAATATGCAATTGCAATGGTTTTAATCCAATTGAGATAAATAGCTCTTCAAAACAATTAGTTAATAAGGCAAAATCATTTACGAAAGAAGAACTAAATGAATTTCTATCAGAAGTAAATAATGAAACAAAAGAAAATGGCTATTATAGTCGTATCAATGCTATCGGCATATATAAATTAGTCAGCGAATTACCATCATTAAAAGATGGAAAAGATGAAGAAATCAATAAAGAAATAAATAATATTTCAGAATTACTTGGCTACCAATATTCAAGGGTTGAAAAAGATATCAGTATGTATAAGTCAAATATTGAGAAAATGAAACAAGCCTTAGAAATTATCTCCTTAAATTTAACAT
This sequence comes from Prochlorococcus marinus str. MIT 0912, assembly GCF_027359595.1. Classification (NCBI taxonomy): domain Bacteria; kingdom Bacillati; phylum Cyanobacteriota; class Cyanophyceae; order Synechococcales; family Prochlorococcaceae; genus Prochlorococcus; species Prochlorococcus marinus. Next base: position 282,542 of record NZ_CP114783.1, on the reverse strand, counting down.
CCAACAAAAATTAGATATCATTTCTTTCTTCTTTTATCTTTCCAATCAATATAAGTAATATAAATCACACTAATTGTGATAAATGAAAGAAGCGTAATAGAAAAAAAAGATAGAAATCTATAGAGGTTAAAGTCTATAGGCATAACGTTGACTAAATATCAATAGAACCATCACCATTTCTGCCCCATACAACCATTGCTATTGAAAAAGTGAAAATAGCAGCTAAAGAAGCCCAACCTAAAGTGAAGATCATGACTAGAATTATTTTTTAAATTATAACTTATCAAAAAGCTTTAAGACGGTAATCCAAAGAAATTAAAAGAACATACAAAGGGATCACAAAATGGGAAGACTTGTCCAAAACCACAGCACAAACATTGAAGGCTTAATCAAATGGTTGAAAAAGATAGCAACTAGTGATGAGATTAAGACAGTTACTCCTGCCTCTCTATCAAAGACTAATGGGAGAGGTGAAAAGCTTGAACTAAAAGTAACTGTGAAAACGAATGAAGGTTATAAGTTACTTGCCAGGAAAGGTAAACTTGTACAAGAGGTCTTTCTGGTTACAAGGTTGGATGAGCATGAAATTATAAATATAATTGAGAAAGCTAATCCAAAGGGTTATCGGAAAAAGAAAGGTTGTTAGATATAGTTTTGGGGAAATATGGGGTTTTATTTTGCTTAGATACAGATTCAGAAAGTTCTCTTATGATATCTTCTTTAATCATATTCATAGCTGAATCAATTTCGTATAGATTGTCTGCCATAGAAAAAATTATTTTTTTAACTATAATTCGTTAAATCAAAGAAGCTCTATTAATTAATAAAGAAATTAGATTTGAACATTAAAAAAAATTTCAAAACCGGAAAAATTAAAAAAATACTTTATTTATTAAGAAAAGATCAAAATTAAAAATATAAGTTAACTATATAAAATTATTCTCTATTATAATTGATCTAATTAATATAACTATAATAAGTTAAAAGCTTATATATCTAAATCTCATATTCGTTTTTAAATTTATCTAAATTAGTCAAATATAATTTATGAAGATTAGTAGTATCATCATTAAAACCTACTTCCTTATACATCTGATCAAGGGACATGTATGCACTCATTACAGGTAAAAATGCAGATTTGTATTCTTCCTGTATATCATCCTCGTCTATATCATGAATCATGGCTGTAATTAATTCAATTTGCTTCTTAGCTAATGAAATGTTTTTCTCTAATTCAGGACTAAGTTTACGCCTTCTTTTTGCCATTGAATACAATTCATCCTCAAAAATAATACACTATTTTTCTTAGAAAAATCAATTACAGGAGTAAAGGTATTTAAAAATAAGAAGAATAAGAGTAAATACTCATAAAGGTAGAAGATGAGTGTTCCATTTTGATAAAAATGGGATATATTTTAGTTAGTACAATATCGATGTGATAATAGCCCATAAAATCTTATCAAAGGGCTAACTAATCTAACTATCACTATGAAAAGTAATTCAGATAAAAATCAAGCAAAACTACCATGGTGGGTTGAACTGTTGTTTGTTCAAATCGGATTACCTGATTCATGGCTTTCTAAATATCTCAAGAAAAAAAAATTGGCAGCAGGTTTTATTGATGAAAATAAAAAATATATAGCTTATACCGCCATTTTAATTGCAGGAATATTATACATATACCCAATAGTAAGGTATACATCATCAAGCGCCTCATGCATAGATAAAACTACTAAGTATCTCAAATCAAATAATATAAATGGATCAAAAAATGAAATGGATATAAATTCCCTAGCTGTTGGATATTGTCATGGGGGTTCATTACCAGAATAAACACCTTTGGCTAATTTCCTTTATCACCATCAATATCATATGTTGGAGGTTTTTCAGGAGCCTTTCCCTCAAGCAAAGGAATCAATCTAGAAACGAACCTACCCATAACTGGAACCCAAAATTTCGTGTAAGCATCTTTAAGTATCTTATTCATTTTTATTTTGAGATTATATAAATAAAATTTAGTATAACTTTATTTACTAATGTTCATTAATAATAAGTGATTGTCAAATTTTTTAACAGAAGTAAAGAGATTCATTACATCAAGTTTTTCGAAGTCATTAATATCAGAAGTAATTACATATTTAAACTTCCTGATTTTATCAAAATCATATATAACCTTTGAGGAAGGTAAATAATATGACAATAAAGTCTGAATTTTACTTTCAACACCATACAAATAAATGGTATTAGAATTTACAATTGATAATACAACTTCATCTTTTAAGAAAATTTTAGTTTTATAGTTTGGATTACCTAATACTCCAAAATTAAACAATAGTAATAAAGAAATAAATTGAGGTATAACTATATTATAAAAAAAATTAATTAAATTAAACCGAAAATATTTAATATCAAATAGAAATCTTATTGAAGAAAAATATGCTAGGAATAAAAAAGAGGAAATAAAATAAATAATTAAGGGATATCCATAAGAATACTCGAATACTAATTCGTTATAATGAATAATAAATAACAAAAGGATAGATGATACAAATAAAATTATAAATAATAATAAAAAACTAATAGTAAATTTTGAAAAGGGATATCTAAATGAGTTAGAAGTTAAGTATGTAGAAAACATTATACATAAAGAAGGCAAGAGAAAAAGATAATAGTGAGGATATGAAGTAGACATAGAAAGTAATAAAGTCAAAGATAAAAAAGGATAAATATAAATCAATAAAGGATACTTACTCCTACTATTAGGTCTAGTAAAAACAAAAATTATAAGGAATAATATTCCAACTGGGAAAGTTAAATAAAGAAAATTCAAAGGTATAAATAATAAATTATTGAAACCAATTTCACCGACTGCCTGTTTCCTTGCGAAATCAAAAAGGCTTGTAATGCCAATGATCCCAAAATTTTGATGTGCGAAATAAAAATTAAGAAACGTTGGTATTGAGCCTATAAATATTCCAGTACAAAAGAAAATATAAAAAATATTTTCTTTTCTAAACAAATGATAAGAAATAAATGGTGTGAGTCCTATCAGAGGGACAAAGGCCATATAACTTCTTATAAAAAAAGATGTAGATATAAAAAGGCCAGACAAAAATATATAAAAATACTGTCTAATATTTTCAGAAGAAATTAAAGATTTAAGGAAAAATAGAATAACCAAAAGGATGCACAATACAAATGGAATATCAGGGCTCGCATATCTTGAATATTGTATCCATAAAGGCATTGATGAAAGTGAGAACACAGAGATCAATGCAGATTTTTTATTTGTAATTATTAATGCAATTAAATAAGAGCTAATTAAGCAAAAGAATGATGAAATGATACTAGGAAGCCTTAGAGCTAATTCACTAGTTCCGAACCACCTTATAGATAATGATATAAACCAATAACTTCCTAAGGTCTTATGGTGAGGATTTTGGAAAGGGGGAGAAAACCAATTATCAGATAATTCAAGCAATCTTGCTCTTCTAGCGTAAAGTCCCTCATCATGTGCAACTAGACTTTGAGTAGAAACATCGATAAGGAAATAAAGTGATATATATAAAAGTACAAAAATTAAAGGTACAATGATTATTTTATTCTTAGAAAAGAAATTTATAAATTCTACTTTAACCTTCTTATAGTTAATAACAATTGATGGATGAAATTGCATGGTCGGATATGATTAGAAATTCGTAAGTTCAATCAAAAGATACTTTACTTTAAATCAAATTATATCCCTAGTAATTTGTTTTGGGTATATAGAACAGTGTGTGATTATAACATCATGTATAATAATAGATATTTTAAGATTAATAAAAGATGGCAACTGCAAAGGAAAAGAAAGAAGAAGTAAAAGCCTCTCTAAAGATTTTACGAGCTGAACTGAGAAAAATGCATCTAGGAGTAACAGAAGAGCTATCACTCCCAGAGCCAACAGAAGTCAAAAAATTAATGACTCAAATGGAAGAGCTATTAGTAGTAATTGAACCAAAGTCATCTAGGAAAGCAAAAAAGTAAGAAAATAACTAATTATTTTATAGCAACTTTAAAAACTATAAATATTAAACATATAAAAATATTTAATATTTATTTTTTTTTATTGTATTAAAAAAGTTTGGGCTTGTAATTAATATCGTAATAGCTAATGGGTGTTCAAAAATGGTATACAAGAGAGTCGAAAAGGTGAAATAATCTATTAGTATTCTAAGATCTATTCTTAAATCGTATATTGAGAGTGTAATTAAAAGAATTTGTAGCCAATTATATTTTATATAATTAAATAATCTACTTATAGAAATGAATCCCATATTCTTCAATCAAAATCTTTTTGGCTTGTTATTGACAACAATGAAGGAGCTAAAGCTATACTTGACCATGAACCAGCTATAACGCCTATAACCAGTGAAAATGCGAACCAATACAAGGTTGATCCGCCCCAAATTAATATACATATTAGTGGAAGTAGTGTAGTAAAACTTGTATATAGTGTCCTTGTTAAAGTTGCACTAACGGCTTTATCAATTTGATATTTAAAACTTAATTTATTATCTATTAAACTTTTTTCTCTGATCCTATCAAAAACCACAACAGTATTGTTTACGGAATAACCTGCAATAGTCAAAAGAGAAACAGCAAATAGGGAATCGACCTCTACATTAAATAAATATCCTAGCCACGAAAACACACCACAAACAATGAGTATATCGTGCAAAAGAGCAAATAAAGCTAAGAATGAGTACCTCCGATCATATCTAAAATTTATATATAAAGCTATTCCAAGAAAAGCAAAGAATAAAGAAATTAAACTGCTTTTAAGTAATTGCTCTCCAAGACTAGGTCCAATAATTTCAACTGAAGTATTTTTATTGATAAATGGTCCAAAAGATTTATTAACAGCTGAAACTACAGATTCAGATTGAGCTGCAGATAGGAATGGCAACCTAATGGATATTAATTTTGAATTATCAAGTAATTGTATTTGCGAGCTAGATAAATTAGGGGGAGTATTTGAAATAAAATTTTTATCCTGACCTTTTAAAGCGATTATATTATTAGATATATCAGATGTATTTAAAGTAATACAATCATCAGTACAGCTTCTCTCTAAGGTTATTTGAGTTCCTCCAGTGTAATCCAACCCAAGGTTTAAAGGAGCTTGAATAGATGTACTTCTAAGGCAAATTAGCATTCCAATTACTGATATTAAACATAATAAAAATGAAATAAGCCAAACAACTTTTCTATTTTTATAGAGTTGAACATTAAAATTAGATTTCATAATTGAATTGATTTGAATTAGTTTCTATTGAACGTTGATAGATGGTGATGGAATTAGTTTAGGGTTGATAAAGTTAGAAATTTTTCTAAGGCCTTGAAAACTCATTAAGAACTTCAATATTGCTTTTGTACATGTTAAGGCTGTAAATAAACTCAAAACAACACCTATACCCAATGTAGCTGCAAAGCCTTTTACAAATCCAGTGCCCAAATAAAATAACGTAATGCAGCTTATTAGAGTAGTTAAATGACCATCAATTATTGAAGAAAAAGCATTTTTAAAACTTGCATCGATTGAACGAATTAAAGTGTTTCCATTAAGTAATTCTTCCTTTAATCTTTCAAAAATAAGAACATTAGCATCAACAGCCATTCCAATACTTAATATAAACCCAGCAATACCTGGAAGAGTAAGAGTCACCGGTAGTAATGCATAAATAGAAAGCGTAAATAGAGAATAAAAGGACAATGCCAGAACAGCTACAAATCCAGCTAGTTTATAAATTAAAATCATAAAGATACCAACAAAGAGTAACCCTGTTAAAGCAGCAAAAAGACTTAAACGAATATTTTGAGTCCCTAAAGAAGGGCCAATAGTTCTTATTTGAATAATATCTATAGGCAAAGGCAAAGCACCTCCCCTTAGTTGAACTTCTAAATTTCTAGCATCATCAGCTGTAAAATTACCGCTAATTGTCGCAGCCCCTCCAGTAATACCAGCAGTCTCGAATTGCTTACCAACACTTGCCTCGCTATAAGAGTTGCCATCAATAACAATTCCTAGTAATCGAGAAGAGCCAGCAATGGATTTTGTTAGATCTGCAAACAATTCTCCTCCCTCATTATTGAAGCTTAAAGTTACTTCCCATTTGTTTGTATTTTGATCTTGACGTCTGCCTGCATTTATCAAATATTTGCCAGTTAATGGTGTTGCGTCAAACAAATCTGCAATATCACTATTTATTTTATTTCTTAAAAGATTGAATTGATCGATATTCAATATCTGGTCAGAATTAATACTATAATTTTCGAATAACTGGTTAATTTCCTTGTTAATGTTTATCTCCTTTATCAATTGAGCTGAATTATTATTATCTTCTAATAATTTAATAATAGATTCAAGGCTATTTCGTTGACTTTGTAAATCTCTTAATTTAACCTCTGTACCTTTTCTCTGAATTCTGAATTCTAATAGAGCCGTTTCTCCTAATACTTTTGCAGCACCAGAGGGATCCTGTTCTCCTGGAAGTTCTAGTAACAATTGATTTGTTCCTACGGTTTGAAGTTGAGAATCAGAAACTCCTAGGCCGTTTACCCTCTTATCAAGAACAGCCTTAACACCTTCAATTTCATTGGGAGTGATTTTTGGTATTTCTTCAGTAGGCTGAACCTCTAATGTTAGTTGGCTACCTCCACGTAGATCCAGACCTAATTGGAAAGGTATATTAGTGCAGATAAAAATACTTAGGACTGCAAAAAGGATAACTACAAGAAACCAATAATTCTTCCGACTCATTATTAATCAACTCCTCCATTATTAATAATTTTCTCAGCAGCATCTACAATTTGATGAGGTTGAATAATAGTTAGATTTTCCAAGTTTCCATTATAAGGAGTCGGAATATCTTGACTGCTTAAACGAACAGGCGGAGAGTCTAAATCATCAAAACAATTCTCAGTTATTAAAGACATCAATTCGGCTGCAATACCACCTGTCTTCATACATTCTTCAACAATGATTACTCTATGAGTTTTTTTTATAGAATTAGAAATAGTTTCCATATCAAAAGGCTTAAGACTTATTAAGTCAATCAATTCAACATCAATTCCTTTGTCTTCAAGAAGATCAACTGCTTTTAAACAGTGATGTCGCATTCTTGAATAAGTCAGAATTGTAATGTCTCTTCCTTCCTTTACTAGATCGGCTTGATCTAGAGCACAAACATAATCACCCTCAGGAAGTTCTTCTGTGAGGTTATATAAAAGAACATGTTCAAAAAAAAGAACAGGATTATTGTCTCTTATGGCAGCTTTCATTAGACCCTTTGCATTCGTGGGCGTGCTGCAAGCCACAATTTTTATACCAGGAACTGCATGGAAATATGCTTCAAGCCTTTGACTATGCTCAGCGCCTAATTGTCTTCCAACCCCGCCAGGACCTCTAACTACTGTTGGAATAGTAAAATTCCCTCCACTTGTGTATCTCAACATTCCCATATTGTTGGAAATCTGATTAAAAGCCAGCAATAAAAACCCCATATTCATCCCTTCAACAATTGGTCTTAATCCTGTCATGGCGGCACCGACAGCCATCCCAGTAAAACTATTTTCAGCAATTGGTGTATCTAATACTCTGAACTCACCATATTTTTCATATAAATCTTTCGTTACTTTATAAGACCCGCCGTATTGACCAACATCTTCTCCCATTACACAGACCAAGGGATCTCTAGCCATTTCTTCATCAATTGCTTCACGAAGAGCATTAAATAAAAGGGTCCCTTTCACAGCGTTAACAGATCGTCCGGATTACCGGTTTGTTATCCCAAACTATCTCAAACTGTGCCTAATTACCCACCTGCCGCAAAAGTCGATAACAGCAATATGGAAAGCAACATTCCAGGAGAGAGTAATAAAACGAGAAGTCCTAAATCATGAAGAGTCATAGAAAGATCTAAATATTACAATTTAATAGTTAAATACTAGTCTGTTTGTTCGTTATTGGCTTCTATCAAACTTCGAATAAATACTAAAAACAAACCTAGTCCAATAAATCCAAACGTAAAAGTTGCGAGAAAGCTAATTCCGATAATCAGTGTTTTAAAACCAGAGGCAATACTTTGGGCAATTGGTGAAGAATAATTAGGGGTATGAATAGAAAAATATAAAACTATTTTTTTACTTATAAATAGGCTTAACAAGCTAAACGATAAACTTGTAATTGAACCGGAAAGAAAGCTTAAAGGTCCCTTCTTTGGCTCAGAACTAGAGCTATCTTTAGCACTTAATGATGTAGTAGCTTTGTTATCTGATTCTTTTTTAAATCCATTACTAGGTGAATTCATTTCCTAATTGAACTCCATTAGATTTCATTGAACATGCCCAAGCTGATAAACCAGCTCTTTCAAAATCATTAACATGTTTTTTTAGCATTTTTTTTGCATCATCATAATTTTTAAACAACGCAAAACAACTTGGTCCAGAGCCACTCATAGAAACTAGTCGAGACCCAGGTATTCGAGATAAGATTTTCAAAGACTTTTTCACCTCTGGTGCCATAGGGCATACCGTTTTTTGTAAATCATTTTGTATTTCTGTTCGAGTATCTAAAAGAGACTGGTCTGACCAGTTGTTAGATCTAAGAATATTTCTCCTGATTTCAAAATCCCTATCATCTTTAAGATAAGTATGACCATACTCTTCTTTATATTTCTTATATGCAACTGGTGTAGAGACTTGGATTGAGGGGTCTTTAACCAAAATGAGACCTAAATCTAACCGTTCAATTTTTATTTTTTCTAAAATTTCCCCTCGACCAAAACATATCTGCCTACCTCCTGAAACGCAGAAAGGTATATCTGAGCCAATTTCTTTTGATAACTTCTCTAATTCCTCAATCTCTAGATTTAACCTCCAGAGTTTATTTAATCCAACCAATGTAGCTGCAGCATCTGTGGATCCGCCTGCCAATCCTGCACCAATAGGAATATTTTTTTCAAGTTCTATATAAACACCTAATTCTGTATTTCCTACTTTATTTCTCAACAAATTAGCAGCTTTTATTATTAAATTGTCATCACCATTACTAATCTCATTATTGTTCGAATGAAGAATAATTTTATTATTTACACTTTTTGTCATCTTCAATTGATCACTTAAATTAATACTTTGCATGACCATTGCCAATTCATGAAAGCCATCGGACCTAATACCTAAAACCTCTAAATGTAGATTAATTTTTGCATGTGCTTCTGCAATAAGAAAATCTTCATTTGCTTTGGGAGGAACCATTTTCAATAATTCAAGTTTCTTTTAAAGCTTTTGCCAAGGCGAACCAATTGGAAGGTGAGATTTCCTGTGGTCTTTGTTCAAGACTAATACCTCTAGAGTCAAAAAATTCCTTTATTTGATCGTTAGAAGTAACAAAACTTCCAATCGTGTTTCGTAATTTCTTTCTTCTACCTGCAAAGGCATGTTTTAAAAGTTTCTCTAAAAAACTCCCTATTTCATAAAAATCTGGATCTCTAGATACATAGGGTCGAATCATGACGACTCTGGAATCCACCCGTGGTGCCGGTTGAAAACATTTAGAAGGAACATCACATACATCATGACATTTTGCCAAAAGCTGGATCCTTACACTTAAAGCACTAAAATTACTATTTCCAGGTAAAGCGACAATTCTTTGTGCGACTTCTTTTTGCATAAGTAAAACTAAAGTTTCAAAATTTCTTTCAGGTGGTTTTTTTAATTCACCAATCAATCTTTTTAATATTGGACCTGTAATGTTATAAGGAATATTAGCTACAACTTTGTTAATAATTAATCCATTTCCAGCCTCCAATGAAGCAGATAAAACATCTCCCTCTCTAAGACTAAATTTATTTTGATGAGCGAAACGTTTTTTTAAACCAACGACTAAATCTCTATCTAGTTCAATTGCTTGAATGAATTTTGCTTGTGATTCAATTAATTTTTGAGTTAAGGCTCCTTTACCCGGACCAACTTCTAATACGCAATCTTCAGAATTCAATCTGGCAGCCTTAACTATTTGATTAAGGACACCCTGATCTTTCAACCAATGTTGCCCAAAGCGCTTCCTAGGAATATGCCTAAAATCGTTCAAAGTGTTATCACCCATACCCTTAATCTGAAAACCACATTAGAAACGATCACATATGTCACTCAAAAAAAACTAAATTATTTAAAATATACTCATAAAAAGATCTTCAATCAATATACAGTTTCTAATATGACTTTTGATAGCCATAGCCTCGAGCGTTTAAAGCAGCTAGGTCGAACACTTCCTAAAGAGATTTCAAAGTCTCATTCAAATAATTTAAAAATTCAAAAAAATGCAAAAAAGCAAACTTTACACCCAGTAGAAATTGAAACCAATCCTGAACAACTTTTTCGAGAGTTGATGGAAGTCAGTACAGATGGGAACGTACCACCTCATTTACTAGATAGACTAAAAAAACTTGAAACAAATCATTTGAAAATTTCTTCTAATACAGATCAAAATATTAGTGAAAAATCAAAAGATCTCTCTCCTGAAGAATCACTAAGCCTATATACACAATTTCAACAATTTCTCCTTGAAGATGATATCGATTAAACAAATGTAATTTTTATGATTAATATTTCTCACTACAAAATCATTGCTATTGGAAAAATAAAAAAAAAGTGGATTTATCAAGGAATAGAAATGTATTTAAAAAGACTTCCTGGTTTAAAGGTTATAGAAATAAAAGATAACACTCAAATAAAAGAAGAACATTCGATCAAAGAAATAATTAGCAAAAACGAAATCCTTGTAACTCTCAATGAAAATGGTCAGATTTTTACATCAAAACAACTAGCAACAAAACTTCTAAATTCTCACAATCAAAATATTACTTTTGTTATTGGTGGGGCTTCGGGTCTTAGTCCTTCTCTCAGTAGTTACGCCTCTTGGCAATTAAGTCTTTCTCCTTTAACTTTTCCCCATGAAATAGCTCGGCTTCTATTAATAGAACAACTTTACCGGGCCAAAACCATAACCCAAGGAGGTCCATACCACAAAGAATAATATTCACACGAGCACACCTAAGTAGTTCATTAGTACTATAATAGACTATGTTGGGCTGGGTCTATGGATTCAAGGAACTCGTACTCCTCTTTAAAGAAAAGCTTGTCAAAACTCTTAATTCCATTAGTAAAAGATACTATTTCCGCAGGTTTCCCTTCTCCTGCAGAAGATTACATAGAACTCGGCATCGATCTAAATAAATACTTAATCAAAAATCCAATCAGTACGTTCTTTCTACGTGTAAGCGGTAATTCAATGAATAACGCAGGAATTTATAATAATGATTTATTAATAATAGATCGAAGCATAAACCCAAACCCTGGACATATTGTAGTTGCTCTCTTGGATGGAGAATTTACTTTAAAAAGACTTATAAAAAAGCAAAATAATTATTATCTAAAAGCAGATAAAGAAAATTATCCAGCAATAAACTTATATGAATATATAGATATTCAAATATGGGGAGTAGCGATCTATTCGATACATGAACTACAAAAATCAAAAATCTAATCATGTCCAAAGTAATACTTCAAATTGATGGGAATAATTTCTATGCCTCGTGTGAACAAATGATCGATCCTTCCATAAGAGGAAAGGCTTTAGTTGTACTTTCGAATAATGATGGGTGCATAATAGCTCGCAGCTCAGAGGCTAGAAAAATGGGAATTCCTATGGGACAGCCATACTTCAAGTTAAAGAATAAACTAACTCAATTAAATATAAATGTAAGAAGTTCAAATTACGAACTTTACGGTGATATAAGTAATCGATTAATGCAGCTACTAAAAAAAAATTGTGAAGAACTAGAAATTTACTCTATAGATGAAGCATTTGGAACTATAAAACGTCCAAAAGAAAAGTGCTTATATAAATGGGGAAAAGATTTAAGAGCTTTAGTTTATCAAAATATAGGGATACCAATATCAATCGGCATTGGTGAAACAAAAGTTCTATCAAAAATCTCTAATCATCTAGCAAAAAAAATACAAAACAAGTCAGGTATCTTTGATATAGGTATTATTGTAAATAAAGACCCATATCTAAATCAAATTAAAGTAGATAAAGTTTGGGGAATAGGCAAAAGAATGTCGATATGGCTAAAAAGCAAAGGAATCACTAGTGCCCTAGAACTTAGAGATATGTCAAGCAACCAAATCAAAGAACAATATGGTGTAGTTGGTTTACGCACTCAAAGCGAATTAAAAGGGAACATCTGTATCCCTATCAAAGAAACATCCTTAGATCGAAAACAAATCTGCATAAGCAGGAGTTTTTCATATCCAATAGATAGCTTAGAAGAATTGAATCAAGTAATCATTAAATTTGTATTAATCGCAAGTGCAAAGCTTCGAAAATATAATAAATTATCTTCAGCTATTACAGTATTTACTACAACAAATACTCATTCAAAGGAGTTTTATAAAAGTGAATCAACAGAAAAAATAGAAATACCAACATCTGACTCAAGAATTATGATTAAAAAAAGTTTAGGGTTAACAAAGAAAATATTCAAACCTTATAGAAATCTCAAGAAAGCAGGTGTAATATTACATAAACTACAAAGCAATAAATATACACAGAAACTACTATTTAATGAAAAAATTATTCAAAATGAATTTAATCAAGATAGGCTAAATTATATAATAGATGAAATCAATAACAGGAGTGATAGGGATATAATAAATTGGGGATCATCAATAATTGAAAAAGAATGGGGTCCGCGTAGAGAAAAGCTATCTAGTATAAAGACAACAGACATAGAAAGTATTCCAATTATATATGCTAATTAGTAAGATATTTTAGTAACAATAGTTATATAAATAATATCCAAAATAAAGATTGATGGTAAATTATAATAAAATTAAATTATAAAAGATAAATGGAATTCTTAGATTATTTGGATAGAACAGAAGTAGAAATCATAAGAATTGTAGAAAAGTCTGGATATAAGATAGAAGAAAATACACCACTATGTTTATTAAGTAATGACTATGTAGGTTTTTTAGAGAAGAGAAGGAAAGTAATCGTACTTTGTACAAAAAATGCTAAAAGGAGAGAGGGTTATACGCTTATAAAAAAAAGAGATAAAGATATATTCGAAAGGACAGCCTTACATATAAAAAAAGCATTAAGACATGAAGCTGTTCATGTTGCTCAAGAATGCAATAATGGAAATATATTAAAAATAGAGAAAAAGTTTTTAATGAATGCCTCAAAGATGAAGGCCTTAAATGGATCTATAAAAATATCTGGAGAGGAAGAAAAAGAGAGGCAAGCATATATATTAGAAGATAAACCAAAATTAGTAGAGAAAGAATTAAAAAAATATTGTCTATAATTAGTTATATTAATTTTCTCTAAGTAATTGAATGGCATTTAATTTACTACTAAAAATCAAAACCATTCCTTGATCTAAGTAAGAAAGACCAATATAAGTCTTAACAGCCTTGGAATTAATAAGAGCAGTTCCACAGGTCTCGAGGATAAGAACAGGGAGAGTAGAAGTCGATCCCTGCATTCTCTGAAGATCGAGAGCTTGACGTATAGCTAAATTTGCTTTAATAAATCCAATTTTGTTGATAAAATTAGGCCAAAGTTCATTAGATAAAAAACATTCATCTAATTTAAATGGAGAGGAGTTTTTCATTGATAAATATAACTATATAAAATCATTTATAACATCGCTGTTTATCTAAATTTAATATATGTTTTCTCTCAGCATAATAAAGTTGTTGAAAGTTTATAGCTTCATTATTTAACTCTTCAAACATGCTAATAACTTTCTGTTCCATATCAGATGTATTACTAGGTTGAGAAGTTTCCTGAACAATAAGAGAGGCAATACAGTTTTCAAGAGTTTGTAATCGTTGAGAGCTCCATGCCTCAATTAAGTGTCTACAACGCTTTAAAGATTTTTGCTTTTCAAGAGCAGCTAGAGATCCACGAATAAGGGACTCGGGGTCGCTTAGTGTAGCTAAGCGAAGTTCAGTGCTCTCTAAAAAAGGGTTAAGTTTAGGAAGATGTTCATTATCATTAATGAGGAAGTTATCTAACAAGTTTTTAATTAAATCGACATCAGCTAAAATATTATTTGAATCATTAGAACGATTAATATTCTCAACAGTATCAGAACCGAACTTATCCTCCTCAATATTACTTATAGTTGACCATATTGCTCTATGATGATTGATTGTAAAATTATCTAAGTCCCTTAGCCGCAATTCATAACGAATATAAGATCGATAATTAGGACAGTGAATATAAGTAAAAAGTATATCTGCTTCGCTTCTTTCTCTTAGACTAATTTCTTGAGGTTTATCATATTTCTTAGAACGACCATGCCATCTTTGGCCACTAATTTGATTGCGTAAATCTTCCTCTAGTTGTAGAGCGAATCTACCTTGACCTCCACTAAGACGCTGCGCGACCTTCTGTAGATAATGAGTTCTGATAGCAGTTTGTGGTAGCTTGCCAAGAAGACTTACTAAAGCACTAACAGCTTCCTGAAATTGGTCAGATTGATTTAAATCTAAATCCTTCAATGATTGATCTATTTGCCAATCCATCCAGAGAGGTGATTTATTTGCTAATGCTTCATATTCGGATGGTGGATTATCCTTAAGGAACTCATCTGGATCTTTACCTGAAGGTAATTGAAGAACTCTTAAGTCAAGCTGACCTTGAATAGCAAGGTTTTCTACCTCACTAATAGCTCGATTAGCAGCTCGTATTCCCGCATTGTCTGAGTCAAAATTAAGAAGGATCTTTTTACTATCTGTAGAACGAGAAAGAAGCGTTATTTGATTGCTACTTAATGCAGTTCCCAAAGAGGCAACAACATTTGTAATACCAGAATCATGAAGTGCCATTACATCAAAATATCCTTCAACAACAACTGCATAATCTTTTTTCCTAATTGAAAGAGCTGATTTGTCTAAACCAAAAAGATTTTTACCTTTTTCGAAGATTTCAGTCTCAGGTGAATTTAAATACTTAGGTTCTGAACCATCAAGACTTCGCCCTCCAAAACCAATAACTCTTTTTTGCCTGTCATGTATAGGAACAATAATACGATTACGAAATCTGTCATAAAAACCATTACCTCCCTTTCGAGGAACAATTAATCCTGCCGATTCAAGAATCTCAACACTGACTTTTTCTATATTTACAAAATATTGGAGCAATGAATCCCAGTTATCTGGTGCGAATCCAAGCTCAAAATTGATTAGAGTACCATCACTTAAATGACGTTTATTTTTAAGATAATTAAGAGCATTTTCTCCACATGGAGAATTTAATTGATTTCTAAACCAACCTGTAGCAAGTTTCAAAACACGATAAAGTGTATCTCTACGTGAAATCTGATGCTTGAGTCTTTCTTGCTGAGGTCCTTCAACTGTATCAATTGGTACTTGATATTTTTTAGCCAGTTCAAGCACAACATCACTAAAACTTTGCCTCTGAAACTCCATCAAAAATTTAATCGCATTACCACCAGCTCCACATGAAAAACAATAATAAAACTGCTTGCCAGGAATTACTGACATTGAAGGCTTACTATCATCATGAAAAGGGCATATTCCAACATATTCTTTACCTTTTTTCTTTAAGACAACGTGTTCACCAACTACATCAACAATATCTACACGCTCTTTAACAGACTCAATAGTCCTTGGATGTAGTCGAGCAGATGCCATATAATAATTTTAATTGATCTTTAAATATTTAGTTAAGAGATTTAGAAATTGAGAGAAAAACAGTTTACAGATGAAAAAAATTTAAAAGGGGTCAAATTTTTAATAGGTAGCGGATTTGCCTTTAGCCTTATGAGTGTTTGTGTTAAGGCTATTGGAGGAAGGATACCTATTTCAGAACTTGTTTTTGCTAGGGCTACTATAAGTATAATAATAACAAGATTTTTCTTATATAAAAATAAAATAAACCCTTGGGGTTATCAGAAAAGATTATTGATTACGAGGGGTTTTCTAGGAACAGTTGCACTATTTTGTATCTTCAAAGCTCTTACAATATTACCCATAGCAACAGCGACCGTAATACAATACATTTATCCTACTTTTACGGTGATATGTGCATACATAATTCTAAAGGAGTTTATATTAAAGAGAATACTATATTCAATCATTATAGGTTGGATAGGAATTGTATTAGTTAGTCAACCAGAATTTAACTCTAACAATAATATTACAGAGACAGCCTTAGCAATAATCATTGCGATATTAGGGGCCTTAATGACATCACTAGCCTATATATGTGTAAGAAAACTATCTTCCAAAGAACACCCACTTGTAATTATTTACTACTTTCCTTTAGTTTCTATCCCCTTATCTATTCCTTTTATTATTAATGATTTTATATTGCCAATTGGAACTGATTGGCTTTGGATTATAGGTATTGGTATTTTTACTCAGATTGGTCAACTCTGTATAACAGAGGGTTTAAGACTTCTACCCGCTGGACAAGCAACTTCCCTAAATTATTCGCAGGTTATCTTTGCAAGTATATGGGGTGTATTGATTTTCGAAGAAACAATAACAAGTTCAATTTACTTAGGTGGTTTTTGTGTACTTATTTCCACTATTATTAGTATGAGTGCATCCAATACCTCTCAAGAAAAAATATGAATTGTAAATCTTTAATGTTTTCAATAGTTCTCATTTGCACTGGAACACAATCGATTGTTGCAGATGAATATCAGCGAGGTTACTCATCAAGTAGAACTTGTACAAGAAACGAATATAGAGAAGAATATATTCCAGGGACTCGAATGGATCCAGGGTATGTCAAAAAATGGGAAGAAACCGTAGAAGTCCCATGTCCAGGTGTTGGCTCGGTAAACAGTAATAATGAATTTGATAACAATGATTGCTCTGAAGGTAAAATTGCAGGGGGCATTTTAGGTGCTGGCTTCGCTACGGCAATATCAAGAGGAAAAGATCGATGGTGGGCAATTCCTGCGGGTCTAGTAGGAGGCTCAATGGTTGGATGTCAGATTGATGGTGGTTGACTAAATTTTATAATCACAGAAATTTAATCAAAAATAATAATGATTAGCTGGTTAAAAGGAGAAGTAATACAAACTTGGAAAATATCGAGCAAAAAAGGAGTTGTTCTAAATGTTTGTAGTGTTGGTTATGAAATACAATTATTACCAAAACAGATAGGCAAAGCTGAAGATTCTAATGAGATTGAATTATGGATTCATCAGATAGATCGCGAAGATGCAACGAATTTATATGGTTTTATGGAGGTTAATCAAAGAGATTTATTCAGGGAAATCATCAGTGTAAATGGTATAGGTGCTCAGATTGGTATGGCATTATTAGAGGACTTTGAGGTGAATCAATTAGTAAATGCAATAGAAAATAAAGAATCTAATTTATTAACAAATTCTCAGGGAATAGGTAAACGAATCGCAGAGAGATTAATAGTTGAGCTAAAAAATAAACTTCATAGATTTATAGATAATAATAAAACAAGTCATAACGATAAAAAAGTCATAGAAACTAATCAATTTTCTAAATATATAGATGAAATATATTTAATTCTAAATTCACTTGGCTATGTAGATAATGAAATAAAAGATTCAATTAAAATAATAACAACCAAAGAGAAAGAAAATTCTTTATTATTGAATTCCCTATCTTCAGAAGAAAAAGCTGAGCTAATGGATAAACATCTCAAAGAGATTCTTATGAAATTGAGTGAAAAGAGTACTTGATAGAAGGCTAGGGATTAAATTAGACTTGATGAATAAGAAAAGTCAAACAAATGTCACTTGACACAGAAGAGAAACAAAAGCTAATCAACACCCATCAAGTTCATCCAACTGATACTGGTTCAGTAGAAGTTCAAGTTGCGATGCTTACTACAAGGATCTCAAAATTAAGCAAACATCTTCAGGGCAACATCCATGATTTCTCCTCAAGACAAGGATTGCTCAAAATGATTGGACAGCGCAAAAGACTTTTAGGTTATGTACGAACTAAAAGTGAAAAAAGATATACAGAGCTCATAGAAAAATTAGCTATTAGAGGATAATTACTGGTATTAGATCGCTAGAAGCTAATGAAAAGTGCGAAAAAAAACAAAAAGGACCAACCTAAAGAAGTAAAAATAGGATTCTCCAGCAATAACTCGGCTCCAAAAATAAGTGCGCCTAAATCTTCAAAAAGTAGTAGCAAGAAAGCAGGAATACCAAGCTATGTTGCAAACAGAATGGCAAGAAGAATAGCTTTTACTACAGGTATCCCAACGCTAAGTGGCATGGGAGTATTTATTGGGAGTTATTTTTTAATAAGCAAAGGTATTGCTGAAATATCTCCAACAGTCACTCTTGTCAGTTCAGCATTTTGTTTCTTTGTCGGCTTATTAGGATTAAGCTATGGAATACTCTCCGCGAGTTGGGATTTTAATCCAGGAAGTTTTCTTGGTTTTGAAAACATAAAGCCAAACATCAATAGGATGAAAGATGCATTCAAAACAAGTAAAAAAGATATTTCTAGTTAAAAGTAAAATTTAAATTACAAGACTTTGACTTGATCTTGCAATGAAGGAATTCTTAGAAAGTGAATCCAAAGCTAGGTCAGTGTCCTTAACGCAAAATTGATCACCCAGCCTTACATACCTAGTATTATTGTTGTCCTTAAGACAAGCAACTACAGGAATTCGTACACCTAATTCATTTCTGGCAGGTCTGTTTTTAGAAAGGCATTCTCTTAATTTATGCTGAACATTGATATCTGTAGCTTGATCAGGACGAAGATCTATCATGAGAAATCTTAAATCATCAATTTCACGACAATCATCAATAAGCAATTGAACTGTTTCATCTCTCCTATCTACACTTGCCCATATCAATAATCTCGTTTCTACCATCAAATGATCAGATAATCTTTCATAACTTTTTGGGAAGACAACCGCTTCACAAGAACCAGTCAAATCCTCTAGTTGAATAATCGCCATCCTGTCACCTTTCCTGGTTGTAACTTCTCTCATTTCTGGAATCATTGCAATAACACTGACCTTTGACTTATCTTTCTGCTCATCTAAAGAACCAAGGCTGATAGGAGCAATCAATTTTGCAGGTTCTGAAAGTTGCTTCAAAGGATGATCAGACAGATAGAAACCAACATGCTCTTTTTCTAATTTAAGTTTATCTGAAGGAAGATAATCGTTGACTTGTTTCGCCCTTGGAGAAGATGAATAATCATCAGTCGGTGATGATTCATTGTTTTTGGAAGTAGAAAGATCGAAAAGATTACCTTGGCCGCTAGCCCTATCTTTTGCTCTAGAAGAAGCCCATTCAATAGTTAAATCCAAATCAGCGATAAGCTGAGCGCGATTTGCATTTTCATCAAGACAATCAAGCGCTCCACTATGTATCAAAGCCTCAAGTCCTCTTCGATTAACGGCACCAAGTGAAATTCGATCACAAAATTGTGCTAAAGAAGTAAAATCTCCATCTTTATCTCTAGAAGTAATAATTTTTCTAATTGCACCATCACCTAAATTTTTGACAGCTGAAAAACCAAAAAGAATTGAATTATCTTTTGGAGTGAAATCAACACCAGAAGTATTGATATTTGGCGGCATTACGTTTATGCCCATTGAATTACAGTTTGAAATGTATCTTTGAACCTTGTCAGCCGAGCCAGCATTTACGGTAAGCAATGCTGCCATATAAGCGACAGGATAATGTGCTTTTAAATAAGCAGTCTGATAAGTAACTGCACCATAAGCAGTTGAATGACTTTTGTTAAAGCAATATTCAGCAAATAGAACCATTTGATCAAATAATTGTTCAGCAATAATGTCTGAAACGCCATTATTAACAGCCCCATCAACAAACAGCGTTCTATGACGCTGCATTTCGGATACTTTTTTCTTACCCATTGCCCTTCTTAATAAATCTGCTTGCCCAAGTGAATATCCCGCTAAATCCTGAGCAATCTTCATGATCTGCTCTTGATAAACCATAATCCCATAAGTCTCACTTAAGATAGGCTCAAGTGACTGATGCTGAAAATCAATCCTCTCCTTACCATGTTTTCTATTTATAAATTTAGGAATTAATCCTGCATCAAGAGGTCCGGGACGATAAAGGGCAAGTATTGAAGAAATATCTTCAAGAGATGAGGGTTTTAGGTCTTTTACTATTTGTCTCATTCCACTAGACTCAAGTTGGAAAATCCCTTCTAAATCTCCCCTAGAAAGTAATTCAAATGTTTTTTCATCAGTGAAAGGCAAAGAATCAGGATTTAATCTCTTACCAATAGATTTCTCAACTAAATTAATTGTCTTTTCGATCATTGTAAGATTTCTAAGTCCTAAAAAGTCCATCTTCAAAAGACCAAGTGATTCAATATCTTCCATAAAATATTGAGTGATTATTTGACCATCGTTATTTCTTTGAAGAGGAACTAAATTATCAAGTGAATTAGCGGCTATTACAACACCTGCTGCGTGAACACCAAAAGTCTTATTTGTCCCTTCTATTCTCATTGCCATATCAACCCATTTTTTTACCTTTGAATCATTATTATATTTTTCATAGAATTCCTTATTTGGTGATTCCTTTGAAATCATAGATGATAATTTTGCAGGCTTACCTCTCACAACTGGAATTAATTTAGCTAAACGATCTGCATCTCCATAGGGAATATCAAGTACACGAGCAACATCTTTTAAAACAGCCTTAGATGTCATTCTGTTAAATGTAATTATCTGTGCAACTTTATCTTCGCCATACTTTTTAGTAACATAATCTATAACTTCGCCACGTCTTTCAATACAAAAGTCAGTATCTATATCAGGCATTGACTTCCTTTCAGGATTGAGAAATCTTTCAAATAATAATCCATTTTCAACTGGATCAATATTAGTTATGTGAAGAGAGAAGGCGACTAAAGAGCCTGCTGCTGAACCTCTACCTGGACCTACAGGAATGTTTTGTTCTCTTGCAAATCTTATATAATCCCATACGACAAGAAAATATGTAGGGAAACCCATCTGTTCGATAACGCTTAACTCATATTCAAGTCTTTCTTTATAAGCACTTGGAAAATTTTCAAATTTAGAAATATCTAATATTTCCATCAAACCATTAATGGTTATCTCTTTAAGATAATCGATAGGATTAGATCCATTAGGTATAGGAAAATTTGGCATTTTATAAGTTCCTAATATCGTATATTCTTCAACCTTATTTGAGAGTTTAACAGTATTATCTATTGCACTATCTATAACATTCATGTCTAAATGATCAGTAAATAAACTTCTCATTTCCTTCTCAGATTTAATATATTCAGTTCCTGTATATCTCAATCTTTTGTGATCACTAATTAATTTTCCAGTCAATACACAAATCAATGCATCATGTGCTTCAATATCATTCTTTGATACGTAATGTGCATCATTGGTAGCAATAATTTGGATATCAAGTTCTTCAGATATTTTGACTATTTCACTATTAACAATTCTATCTTCAATAGATCCATGATCTTGAATTTCAAGATAAAAATCATCACCCAAAATTTCTTTATACCAAGAGGCTACTTCTCTAGCAACATCACTTCTTCCTTTTAATATCGCTTGTGGAATTTCACCACCTAAGCAAGCTGTTGAACAAATTAATCCCTCACTATATTTTTTAAATAAAGACTTATCTATACATGGTCTTGAAAAGATACCTCTTCCCCTAACACCATTTAAATGACTAATAGTTGTTAATTTTACGAGATTTTCGTAACCAATTTGGTTTTTCGCGATAACAACAAGATGATATCTTTTCTCTTTTTTGGGCTGAGGGTCATCAATTGAACCATTGATAACGTACATCTCATTTCCAATAATTGGCTTTATATTTGCGGCCTTGCATAACTTCAATAATTCAATCGCACCATACATCACTCCATGATCAGTCAAGGCTAGAGCTGGCATCCCCAATTCCTTTGCCCTTTCAACCATTAAGGGGAGTTGACTAGCTCCATCCAGAAGGCTGTAGTCACTATGATTATGAATAGGAACAAAAGCCATTGATTAAACACAAGCTACGCTGTATATAGTGTAGCGATAATGATATCCTCCACATGAAGTGGTTTAACCTTTATAACGTGAAATCAGTTTTAGGCCTATTTTTATGAATCTCAGCAGCTTTCTCAAATTGACTAGCCACTTGAAGAAGCTTACCTTCTTCAAAAACATTACCTATCAGCTGCAACCCTATTGGCAAACCAGCTTTATCAAAACCACATGGCAGGCTTATTGCAGGCAATCCTGCTAAATTTGCTGGAATCGTTAATAAATCAGATAAGTACATCGCCATAGGGTTATCAATATTTTCACCAGAACCGAAAGCGGTAGTTGGAGCTGTTGGAGCCAACAAAACATCTACTTTTTTGAAAGCATCATCAAAATCTCTACGTATCAAAGTTCGAACTTGCTGGGCCTTCTTGTAGTAAGCATCAACATAACCAGCCGATAAAGCATAGGTTCCTATAAGAATTCTTCGTTTAACTTCACTTCCAAAACCAAGTGCTCGGCTTTTGGAGGTCATTTCTATGAGAGATTGTTCATTTTGAGATCGGAATCCGTATTTGACACCGTCGTATCTAGCTAAATTCGCTGAAGCTTCAGATGGGGCAATAACATAATAAGTAGCAATTCCATCATTAAAGCGAGGACAAGAAACATTAATAATCTCGGCTCCTATATTTTCAAGCAGTGAGGCTGAGGCCAGTACGGACGCTTTAACATCAGAAGCCAAACCTTCATGATCGAAGCAGTTATCAATCAAGCCAATTTTCATGCCCTTAATTGACTTAGAAAGGATCTCTAAATAATTTGGAACTGGAATATCAACAGTAGTTGAATCAAAGTTATCTTTGCCTGAAATTACTTGTAAGATTTCAGCTGCATCAGAAACATTATTCGCAAATGGACCAACCTGATCTAAAGAACTAGCAAAAGCTATTAATCCCCATCGACTAACACGACCATAAGTTGGTTTCATTCCAACAACGCCACAAAACGATGCTGGTTGTCGGATTGACCCGCCGGTATCAGATCCCAGAGATCCATAACATAATTCGGCAGCAACAGAGGCTGCGCTACCACCTGAGCTTCCACCAGGAACTTTATTTATATTCCATGGATTAAAAGTAGGACCAAAAGCAGAGGTTTCAGTAGAACTCCCCATCGCAAATTCATCCAAATTTGTCTTGCCAATCATTATTGCTCCTGCGTTCAAAAGTTTTTTGGTGACTGTTGATTCATAAGGAGGAACAAAGTCAGCCAAAATCTTGCTAGCGCAGGTTGTCTTGATTCCTTTTGTACAAAGGTTATCTTTTATAGCTAGTGGTATACCTGACAAAGTTGGAAGGTTTTCGCCAGAGGCAATTTGTTTATCTATATTTTCAGCCTTGCGTAATGCCTGTTCTGCATTCAGGGTTAAAAAGGTATTGAGAGTTGGATCTAATCTCTTTATTCGATTTATCTTTTCTTGCACAAGCTCTTTGGAAGAGACTTCACCACTTTTCAATTTCTGGCGTAAGTCTGCGAAAGTCATTAATAGATTATAAAAAAAATATTTTTAAGCTTATGACGTAAGAGGCTCATTACGACGACACCTAATTAAACTATGATTTATTTTTTTAGGAGACTCTGAAGAAAGATCATCTACAAATCCATTTAATCTGACTTTCAAACTACGACGAGTAAGGAATGGGCCAAACCAATAAGTAACCTCAGGTTGAATTGTCTCAACCTTGGCCCACCAGGCCAAGCCTAAACTATTACCTAAGCTTCGAAGAGCCCTAATGGGACCCATAAGTAAACAGCATTTAATTTATTATACTTTCTTAAACAGATATTTATCAAATAAAAAAGAATATTATGTTCACTTGATGATGAAACATATATTTGAAGTCAAAATATGTTGAGTATAAAAACTTGTCGATAAAATAACTAATAATATAATTTGATTATGGAGTTTTAAAAATCCTAATAAAACTATAAAAAATATACGTTTATTATCATGGTTAAATTTAAAGAGATTAGTTATTAATTTCAGTAGAAATTTGTGGTTTCAATAATCTAGGAGAAGGGTCTTGTCCAGAAATTGATCGCATCCATCTAGATCTAGCTACTTCATATAAAAAAATAGACGTAGCTACTGATGCATTAAGGCTTGTAGTAACTCCCTTAAGAGGGATCCTTACTAACTGGTCACATAACCTTCTAGTTATCAGAGAAATTCCTTTATCTTCAGACCCTACTACGACTACTAATGGACCTTGAAATTTGATTTCAGATAAAGTAGAAGGCCCTTCCTCTGCAAGGCCAACAACGGTATACCCTTCATCTTTCAATTTCTCCAAAGACCTATTTAAATTAACAACTCTTGCCACCGGCAAATGTTCAAGAGCTCCAGCAGCAACTTTTGCTACAGATCCTGTTAAACCTGCACTGCGTCTTTGTGGAATGATTAAGCCTTGAGCACCAAGGGCTTCAGCAGATCGAATTATTGCTCCAAGATTCTGAGGATCAGTTAAACCATCTAAAGCCAAGAGCAATGATTTATCACCAAAAGCTTTGCAAGCATCTATTAAATTCTTCAAGTCATGTGTTTTTGATGCGGCAATTTGTAAAACTATTCCTTGATGTACTGCTCCATTTGTGAGTTGGCCAAGCCTTGACCAAGAAACTTCTTCAACCAAGACGCCAGAAGATTTTGAATCTTTGAGAAGTTGAAAAAACTTTGGAGAACTTCGTAATTCAGAGGTACACCAAATTCTATGAATTGCTCTGCCAGCCAAAAGAGCTGCCTCAGTTGAATGACGACCCCAAATCAAATCATCACTTAACGTTTTGGTAAAACTTTCAGAATATGAAAGAGGTTCTTTATTTTCTGATCTTCTGGAATTGTTAGTTTCCTCAGATTTTTGATTTCTATAAGAGGGGTTAGCCGATTTCCTTTCAAATCGATTGGATCCTTTGTAATTGTTAGTTTCCTCAGATTTTTGATTTCTGTAAGAGGGATTAGCCGATTTTCTTACAAATCGATTGGATCCTCTGTAATTGTTAGTTTCCTCAGATTTTTGATTTCTATAAGAGGGGTTAGCCGATTTCCTTTCAAATCGATTGGACCCTCTGTAATTGTTAGTTTCCTCAGATTTTTGATTTCTATAAGAGGGGTTAGCCGATTTCCTTTCAAATCGATTGGATCCTCTGTAGTTGAAAGTTGACTGATTTCTATTTCTTGGTTGTTCAGAAGATTCATTATCTAATGAATACTGACTTAATTTCTCAGTTGAAAGACGATTGAATTTATTGCTTGTTCTTCTTCGATCATTGAAGTTTGACTTTTTGGAATCATTATCTTGACGATAATAACTACTATTTCGTTGATTAAATGAAGAATTTTGTGAATTCCTTTTGTCTTTATTGAAACGATAACTCATTTTATAAGAACTATTTTTCTAGTTGATAGGTCGATCGAGAAGATCGAATAAATCAGCAAGCCGATTTGGATTTTTTAAAAATAACCATCCAACAATAGTCTCAAATCCGGTCGCGATTGCATATGTGGCTGCATCTATATTTTTAGGACCTCTTCCTGCTTTGTTTCTTCCTTTTCTTAGGAACTCCTTTTCAGTATCTGTTAAAAAAGGTTCGATTTTAGTGATTGCCCTAGCTTGGCTAGAGGCATTTACCTCTTTAACGACAGCATTGTGGAGATCCTTTGAACGCATTGGGCTACTGCAAAATCTCAACCTTTGATGCATTTCCCAAACAGCATCACCCAACCAAGCTAATTGCAAAGGTCCCAAACCATCGGGAGAGATGTTTGATTTATAAGAGCGAATCCAATCAGTCAAGCTGATAATTTACCGATAGCAGTATTTAGATCTGATGCAAGATGAAGGAATTCCTCTAGGCGAACAAGTTTTATTGTTTGAACAACTCTAGGGTTACCAACAACATTAAATGCTCTTTTCGACTGATTGCATTTTTTAGCCGCTTGAACCATTGCACCTAATCCACAAGAATCAATGAAATCGATATTGGATAAATCAATCACAACTGATAGTTGATTAGAAGCTAAAACCTCATTGATATATGTAGTGAATTGCTTCTCAGAATAAGCATCTAGTTGTCCAGTGAAATTCAACACCAAACAACCACTTTGTTGGTTAAAACCACCTCTAAGAGAAACAGTAAGTCGTTGTAATTCAGTTATGGGATTAGTCCCCTATGACTTCATGATGGAAGTGTAGTGATAGAAACCAAATTAATCCACGATTCTTCTTCGTTCTTCTATTAAGGTTACGAAATGATTAAAATGATGGTCAGCATCATGGGGGCCAGGGCTTGCCTCGGGGTGATATTGAACACCAAAGAAAGGCCTATCTATTACAGAAATAGCGGCAACTGTTTGGTCATTTAAGTTGAATTTGGTGATTTTTATTTTTTCGGAATTCAAAGATTCTGAAGTCAAAGCAAAACCGTGGTTTTGACTTGTAATTTCAACCTTTCCATTCAATCCACATGGATGATTTAGTCCTCTATGTCCATAGGAAAGTTTAAAAGTTTTTCCACCAAGAGCTAACCCAAGAATCTGGTGGCCTAAACAAATTCCAAAAACAGGAAGTTTTTCATATTCAATTAAATTTTTAGCAAGTCTAATACCACTATCAACTGTGGATGGATCGCCGGGACCATTAGAGAGAAAGACGCCCTCAGGGGATAAAGATAAAACATCGGATAGTGAAGCATTTGCAGGCAAGACAGTTACTTCACAACCATAAGCAACTAATCGATCTAGTATCGATTGCTTTATCCCAAAATCTATAGCGACAACTTTGTATGGAATTTTTTGAATATTTATTATTCTCTTATCAAATGGAACACGACAACTTGAATTAACTTTAAAAGAGCATTTTGTTGTTACTTTATCAACAAGATTCAAACCCTTCATAGAAGGCGATTTTTTTATAAGTGAAAATAATTCAGCTATTGAATAGTTTGATTCAGACGAAATAATTCCATTCAAAGAACCAGACTCTCTTAAATGTCTGACGAGTGCTCTTGTATCTATTCCATGAATTCCAACAACATTTTCATCCTTCAACCATTTTTCAAAAGAGATTTCATGTCTCCAGTTACTCGAAGTTTTTGATATTTGACGAGCTATTACACCTTTAACTGAGGGATGTGATGATTCATTATCGTCAGAATTAATTCCAGTATTTCCAATCTCTGGGTAGGTAAAAGTAATAAGCTGACCATAATAACTTGGATCAGTTATGACCTCCTGATATCCTGTCATACCAGTATTGAATACGACTTCACCAGAGATAGTCCCTACAGCACCAAATGATATTCCTTCAAAATAGGTCCCATCCTCTAGTAACAATATTGCAGAGCTATCAGTATCGAAAAACATAAGAAATTCGGTTGATCAGATTAAAATAATTAGGTTGCTAAAAAATCTCTTAACTGCTTAAAAAGGAGCCATGATTTATCTGTATTCAAACAATCTAATGAACGTTTGACACCTAAAGATAAATCATCCTCAGAGCCCGATACCCATAAAGCAAGGGCTGTATTTAATGCCACGACTTCTTTGTGATAATTATTTCCTTCTCCTTTAAGTAAAGACATTAAAATTTGAGAATTAGTTTCTAAATCATCACCTTTCAAGAATTCATTTGAGATTTCAGTAAGTCCAAGATCACTAGGGTTAATAATTTCAGTTCTAATAGTATCTTTATCTAAGAACCGAAATTGATTAGACCCAGATAGTGAAGCCTCATCAAGGCCACCTGCCCCATGAACAACTACAGCTCTTTTAAGCCCCATTCCTTTTAAGGCTAATGATATTGGATCAAGCAAATCAGCTTTTGCCACTCCCAAAACTTGAGACTTTGGTCTAAATGGATTAACTAATGGACCGAGCAAATTAAAAATGGTTCTAACTCCTAAGCTTTTTCTTAAAGGAGCAAGATTTACCAATGAAGGATGCCAAGAAGGAGCAAAAAGAAATGTAATACCAAAATTCTTTAGAGCTTCAACAACTTGTTCTGAGGAAACATTCAAGGGCAATCCCAAATTTTCTAATACGTCAGCCGATCCAACCTTTCCACTTGCACTTCGATTTCCATGTTTAGCAATTTTTACTCCTAAAGCTGCTGAAACGAAAGCAACTGCTGTCGAAATATTGAATGTGTTAGCTCCATCTCCACCAGTTCCACATGTATCAACCAAATCAAAAGATGGTAAATCTGATGGGGTTATTGAGGCATCTTGAAGAATCTTTGCCATTGCAGAAAGTTCTTCACCAGAAACCCCCTTTGCTCTGAATGCAGCTAAAAATGCCCCCGTTTGAACTGGTTCAATTTTATTTTCAAGCCATGAATTCATTAAATAATTACATTGCTCTTCTGTTAAATCATTGGCTGAAAGAAGTGAATCAAGAATTACTGAAAAATTTATAGGATTTAATGAGGTCATTTATGAGAAAAATGCCTGAATGCTAATCATTGCAGGCAGCATATTTTTTATAACTTAATCATTAATATATCAACTATAGAAGTTGTTTAAATAAAAAAATAATTTCCTAACATTAAGATTGAGAAGAATCTGACGTATCAAAACCAGAACCAACGTTATCAGGACTTGAATGACTTGTAGGACGAAATCCCTCTGACCAAAGTTTTCTTGTAATTGCCTCTAATTTATCTCGATTAATGCTCCACTTTTTTAATAGTTTTTCCATGTCAGAATTAAGATCCTCAGCACCTCTGAAATCTTGATATCGAATTATTAATCTAGCTAATTCAACAAAATTGTTAGGGGTTGGGGAATCTATCGCACATAAACGATCAAGATTCTCACGATCTGTTGAATACAGCGGATGATTTTGAGCCTCGTTCATAAATTAGATAAATTGGATTTTGCTCACGTCCATGGGTTTATATTGCCTAGGTTAAAGGGCATATTAATAAAAGAATGGCTGCATTAAGACTAGATCTAATAAAAAACTATTTAAGACCTCACAAGAGTGAGTTAATAACAGGTGCTCTCTGTCTGATTTTCGTAAATATTTTAAGTGTTGCTATTCCAATGGAAGTTAGAAATATCGTTGATGATCTAAAAGAAGGATTTACATTTTCATATGTCTTGAATAAGTCGACATGGTTAATACTGTTGGCAACAATAATGGGAGGGGCAAGGTTGATATCTCGGCAACTGGTATTTGGTGTTGGCAGACAAGTAGAAGTCTCATTAAGACAAAAATTATTTGACCGCATGTTGGAGCAAGACCCTGGATGGGTTCAAACAATAGGGACTGGAGAAGTCATAACAAGAGCTACCAGCGATTTAGAAAACATAAGAAGATTGCTTGGTTTTACAGTTCTTAGTCTTACAAACACCTTTTTGGCATACACATTCACATTGCCAGCGATGCTGTCAATCGATCCACTTTTAACATTTTTTGCCATATCCGTATATCCAGTTTTACTTGGCACCGTTGGATTGTTCGGTGGAAGAATGGTCAAACAAAGAAAGCGGCAACAAAAAGCTTTATCAGAATTAAGTGAACTAATACAGGAAGATCTATCTGGTATCAGTGCCATTAAAATTTATGGTCAAGAACAAGCTGAACAAGAAGCTTTTAAGAAATTAAATATTAGATATAGAGATGCTGCTATTAACCTTGCAAGAACTGCAAGCACTTTATTCCCACTACTTCAAGGTTTATCATCAATCTCTTTGCTTTTACTAATAGCAATTGGTAGTGGGCAACTAAGTAACGGAACTCTTACTGTTGGAGGCTTAGTAGCATTAATTCTTTATGTAGAAAGACTGGTTTTTCCAACAGCCTTATTGGGATTCACACTAAATACTTTTCAATTAGGACAAGTAAGCTTAGAAAGAGTAGAAGAGATATTAAATCATGAACCGACAATCAAAGACAAAGTCAAGACTGTCAATATATCTAAGCCAATTTCAGGCAAATTAGAAGCAAGAAATTTAACAATAAAATATGAAGATTCTCCAAGAAAAATACTTGACGATATTTCTTTCAGAATAATTCCTGGAGAAATAGTTGCATTAGTTGGACCTGTGGGTTGCGGTAAAACAACTTTAGCAAGAGCTTTAGGTAGGATGATAAATATCAATGAAGGGACCTTATTTTTAGACGATAATGATGTAACTGATATAAAGCTAGAGGAGCTAAGAAGCAATATCGCTTTAGTCCCTCAAGAAGGATATCTTTTTACAGAAACTCTTTCAGACAACATAAGGTATGGGAACCCAGAAGCTTCAATATCGAAAGTTAAAGAATCAGCTTATGAAGCCCGAATGACAGATGATATAAAAGGTTTTCCAGACGGTTTTAAAACACTTGTTGGAGAAAGAGGGATAACTCTCAGTGGCGGACAAAGGCAGCGAACCGCCCTCAGCAGAGCTTTATTAGTTGATTCAAAAATAATTGTTCTTGATGATGCATTAGCAAGCGTGGACAACAAAACCGCTGCTGCAATACTTCAAACAATAAAGAAACAGCATAATAAGACTGTTTTGATGATCAGTCATCAACTATCAGCAGCCGCTTCATGTGATCGAATATTAGTAATGAACGAAGGGAGAATCGTACAGGAGGGAACTCATCAAGTCTTAATTAACAAAGATGGGTTGTATAAAAGCATGTGGGAAAGAGAAAAAGCTAAAGAGCAAATTCAATCAAATGATTAATCATTACTTATTAATATTTTTTAATCAATTCATCCTAATTTAGATATAAGATATAAAAACAATTATGGTCATATAAATAGTTATGAAATCATGAGCGCTCTAACAAAATATAAACTTGATTGTGACCTTTCATTTGGTGATATTTACATTCAAATCCTTGCATGGATGGGTGTAATTTTTGTAAGTCTTGCTGCTGGTCTTGCACTCATGGGCTCATCAAGACCGATTTTTGCACTTTTAGGAGTAGGCCTAATCCTTGTATTAAGTCTCCCTTTCTTATTGTTTGCATTTGTTACCACCTTAATCAATCACATAAAAATTGAAACTATAAATTAAAATTATGATTAAGAAAATAATTGAAAATTTAACATTTATAATTGATAGGATATATTCTGAAAAAAGTACAGAAAAATTAAATAAGAAAGTGCTACATACAATATTAAAAAATGATTTATCAGCGAAACTAAAAGATAATGAGGAAGAAATACTTTTTGGATGCGGTTGCTTTTGGGGGGCTGAAAAAGGCTTCTGGAGGCTGCCAGGTGTGGTCACCACTGCCGTAGGATATGCTGGTGGAGAAAAAGACAACCCTAGCTATAGAGAGGTCTGTTCTGGCCTCACAGGCCATGCCGAAGTAGTAAGAGTTGTCTGGAATAAAAATAAAGTTGACCTTAGCGACTTATTAAAATTATTTTGGGAATGTCATGATCCAACACAAGGGAATCGTCAGGGAAACGATAGTGGAAGCCAATATAGATCCGTGATTTATACAACAAGCAATGATCAACTAAGTAAAGCCATTGAAAGCAAAAATAGCTATCAAAAAGATCTACAAAAGAAAGGATTTGGTGAAATCACAACTGATATAGATAAAGATATAAAATTCTATTTTGCCGAGGATTATCATCAACAATATTTAGCCAAGCCTGGAAGCAGACCATATTGTTCAGCCATGCCAACAAAGGTAGAATTCAAAGATTTCAAAGGGGCTAATTTCAAACTAAATAAAAATATATGGTCTTACTATAATTGGGATATAACTCATTGTATTCTGAGAGGTGAGAATACACCTATTGAATCAAATTTATAATGAATGATCAATTACCAGATAAAACCGTTTTGCTAATAATATTAGCTACATTGTTATTAGTATTTTTCTTAGTGTTTAGTTTTAAATCTCCTAAAATCGAGCAAGAGAATACAATTCAATGGATGGATAGTTCGTTAAATAGCGAATTACCTTATACAAGCTAAATAAAATAGTCTTATCTCAAATTATTAGCTTTAAGCATATGAAAAATAATAAATTAGAAGAAAATATAGAAAGAGCACGAATAAATTTATATAACATTCTTGCTATATTAATTGTAATTATTCCTGAATACTTTGCTGAGTTAATCTATACATTTGAAGCAACCCAGCATAATGAAACATTGCCAAACGAAGGAGAAGCCTGGCAAAAAGATATTGAATTAAGACTCTCAAAGATGAATATCCACGAACTACGATTAATGGCTAAAAGACTAAGTATTCATGGTTATTCTAATGAAAATAGGAATTCACTCATTAGACGAATATATAAAAAATCTAGAAAAAGAATTAAATGCAAATCATCAAAAATTTAAACCATAAGGAATACGTTATGATAATTTAAAAATACGGGACGTAGCGCAGCTTGGTAGCGCACCACTTTGGGGTAGTGGGGGTCGTGGGTTCAAATCCCGCCGTTCCGATAATATCGATGTGCTACTAATCAGAATCGTTTACTAAGGATTGGATTAATTTCGTTGTACTAATCAAAACTGCTAAAAAAACGAAAAGAGTTAAAAAAATAATTAATGCAAACAAATATGGTGGTATGTCAATCTCACCAAAAGATACAATGAATAAATCAGGTAGAAATTTCATTAAAACAAAATAAAAGTCATAAACCAATACTAATCTAATAAATATAAAAACTAAAATTTATAAAGTTGCTATGATAAAAATACCAAAAACCAAACGATAATAAACAAAAACAAAAGTATTATTTTTAGCTAAAAACTTAAGAAACAAGTCAATAGCAAATATTGAAGAAAAGAATGATGATATAATCCCAACAATTATAGGTAAAATATCTATTATAGATAACGTTCTAAACAAAGTAACCAATTCAATAAGTCCTGATAATGATATCGCTGGAATACCTACTAGAAAAGATAGTCTAGCTGCTGTTTTCCTTTCAATACCAGAAAACAATGCTGCGGTCAGCGTAATTCCAGATCTAGAAACTCCAGGAAATATAGCTAGAGATTGGGCAAAGCCTAAAAAAATCACATCTTTTATATTAATCTCCCTAAATATTTTTTTTCTATTGCCATAAACTTCTGAAAGAGCTAGCAATACCGCCATAAAAATGGAAGTTAAAGCTATGGAAAACAAGCCTCTGAAATTCGAATCAGAGTAATTAGGCCAATATGCTTTGATAAGTAAACCCAGAGTAAATATTGGAATGCTGGCTATAAAGATATAAGTAGAAAGTCTGGTATTATCATCTTTGAAAAAGTTATGATGATTAAAAATTGAAAAAAAGGAATCAATAATTAAACTAATTTGATTTCTAAAATAATAAATAATGGCAACTGCGCTTCCTAATTGTATAGAAGCGGAAAAAGACACACCCGGATCATTCCATCCAAAAAAATAGGGTATAACTTTTAAATGAGCTGTACTGCTAATGGGAAAAAACTCAGTTAAACCTTGAATAATGCCTAAGAAAAATGATTTAATGCAAATAATTACATAAGGACTAATTACTTCAGGCATATTTGGAAAATAATAAAAAAAGAAGCTCGATAAATTTATAGAAATTTTCAATTATTATAGATATGATTTAAAAAATAAAAATAAATCATGAAAAAAAAAATTATATTCTTGGTAGTTCTTACACTAACTTTCATAGCTGGGGTACAAGGAAAGGCTAAAGCAGATTACTGGTTAGTAATAGGTAGCTATAGGCAAGGACCTGGAGGAAAACCACAAGTAAGTGGAATCACAAGTCCATCATTATTTGCTATTCCTATGGGGTCCGAAAAGATGTGTATGGAAGCCGGAAAAAAAATTGAAAATGAAATTTATAAGCCTGTCTGGCAATTTGATAGCAAATGGACATGCATCAAAAATTCAAATAATTAATTCATATTAATATTTTCAACTAAAGATCTTATAGAAATAATAATCATCTCTGAACATCATGAGCACAACCATCTCCCTCATAGTCATCGCTATTGTAAAATCCATTTTTAGTGCCAAAAAAAACAGCAGAGAGTACAAAAGGTACTGCTACTAAGATTAAAAAGCTAGATAAATTCAAACTACTATCACTTTATTATTTGCTTAATCTAACAAGGAAATCAATTTTTTGAACTCAACATTCTATATAAATCATTAATCTATTAAGAAAAAATAAGACTTAACTAAAACGACTGAGAATAGGATCTATAGCAAACTCAATAATAATGTACGTTACAAAAAACCAAGAAAACATAAAAAATATAAATAAACGCGGTCCCTTAAGAAAAGGTTGAAAATAATTATTTGATCCATCACCTTCAAGAAGAGTCCTGCATTCTTTTACCTGCGAGTTCGAAAGACGATAATAATCTGAACCAGGTATTCTATTATCAACATATAATTTTCTAAGGTTTTTAATTAGTGGTTCAGGTTTTTCAGTACTTAAGAAAGCAATCAACTCACCAGGTCTTAAATCAATTCTTGCTCGTTCTAGATTGTTAGTAAATCCAATATTAAATAAATCACCATTTTGAATCAAATAGACATATGAAACCATTTTATAGGCATGTGTAAGTTTTATATCTAACAATGATAGAGACTAAATAGAATAAAAGATAAAAGTTTAACAAAAGATAAAATAAAAAT
The DNA here is from genome assembly GCF_027359595.1 of Prochlorococcus marinus str. MIT 0912. Taxonomy (NCBI): domain Bacteria; kingdom Bacillati; phylum Cyanobacteriota; class Cyanophyceae; order Synechococcales; family Prochlorococcaceae; genus Prochlorococcus; species Prochlorococcus marinus. Next base: position 247,768 of record NZ_CP114783.1, on the reverse strand, counting down.
AACAAGAATTATAATCAATACAATTTGATTAACTTAGAGAGTATCTAAATGATAGGCAGTAGTCTGAAGCTTATCAATTCTACGATATTGATTAATTTCAACTGTCGTATCTGACCTAATAAAGGATAAAGATTGTTGTGGAATTGACGTTTGAATCATGCGTATAAAATCAGTTAAATTATTTCCTTTTAAACCACAGCCTTTTAATTTAATCATCTCCTCTTCTTGGTGTGATTTCCAAAGTATTGTATTATCAAATCGAGAGGATTTAAGATGCCAAATCTTTTCAAATTTTTCCCAGATTTTACAATAATCAAGCAGTGAATCTTGAATCAAAAAACGATAGTCTTTTTCTCTCTGACTCAATGAAAAATTAAATTTTTCATCGTCTAAGTCATCAATTTTAGATATATCTGAAATAGGTTCACAACCTACAAACCACCCCTCCAAAATTAACACTTTAGGTTTAAATTCGCACCATCCTGATCTATCTCCCTTCCCATCTCTTAAAGACTTATCAAAAGTAGGACTTCTTAAAACACCTGTATTCAAAAAAGTTTCTAAAGATTGATTCAATAAATCTAAAGAATGACTACCTGGGAAACCTCTAGGAACATTCCATGGATTACCTTTCATTGCTATATCCATTTCTTCTCCAGGCAAATAAAAATCATCCAAAGATATAACATTAATATCTAAAGAAAGTTCTCTTGCAACACTATTTATCCAAAATCCTAAGGTAGACTTTCCAGAACCAGGGAGTCCTGAAAATCCTATTATTATTGGATTATTATTAAGATTAATATAATTCTCTAAAAGGGAAAATAATGGGAATGTTAATGACCATTTCCAATCTGATTTTGTATTTGGTTTCCAATATTTATCTATAATACACTGCCTATTAATATCAGACCAATTATGAAAAAAAATTGAGGGATTAAGTGATAAACCTTCAAGGAATAAACGATAACTATCAAGAGGAAAAAGAAAGTCTTCCCTTATATCCTTTGGAAAAATATCAATAAAAGAACTGTTAATATTTTTATCTATCATAAATCCTTAAAACTATTAATAACATCTTCAACACTATTGGACCAACCCTCTGCATGAGGGGCATTCGCTAATCTAAAAGAACCATTATCGATACCATGCTGTAAATACTTATTTGGACCATTCTTACCAGGAATAACAATGGCTATATCAGCATATTCAAGTAAAGGTAGATCATTTTGAGAATCGCCAAGTGCAATAATCTTGACGTCTGGGTTATGTAAATGAACTTTTAATTTGTTAACAGCTTGACCTTTATGACTTTGACTAGAGAGCAAATGACTCATCCGGTTTCCCTTGAAGACATGAACATTATAAGAATCACAAATAATCTTTACTTTTTCAAATATATCATCCGGAGGATTTAAGAATGGAACACTCCACTGCCTATCTAAAGCTCTATTAATAGCTTGATTAGTTAAACCAGTTAGATCAAATATTTGATTTTCACTCAAATCATTCAAAGGAGTTAATTGGTAGTTAACATCTTTAGATATGTTTTTTAAAACAACTCTTAATTCCTTATAACTTTTACCCAAAATTAATTCCCATTCAGAAGAATTGTTTACATATGAGCCATAAATAGCCGCACCATTTTCTACAATAAAAGGATCTGATAATCCATTTTCATTTCTAAAATATCTAACCTCAGAGGCTGTTTTACTAGTACAAGGTATGACAGGAATTGCCATTTTTGAAAGGAGTTCCAATGTTTTTTTTGCAGGAGAGATATCGTAATCCTCATCCATTAATGTTCCATCAAGATCTGTAACTATCCAATATTTAGAAATATTTTTCATAAGGCTAATCAGTTAAAGAGAACCAAACTACTTGATAAGGATTAAGTTTAAACGTATCTATTTCAAAATGAGAACCTGTAATATTATCCAGCAAACGTTTATTCGAAGATATTCCATTCAAACCAAGTTCATGTGATGGAGAAATATTTATACATTTATTAGACATATTACAAAAAACATAAATACTTTCTTCATCTAAACCTCGTTGAATAACAACACAATTGTCAATACTAGTAGATATACATTTCATACTCGCTTCCGGATGAAAGGCCTTAAGTCTTGATCTTACTTTAACTATATGAGTGAGATATGAAATATTTTTACTGGCAGGGGAATTAAAGTTCTTAAGAACATCAAATAATTTACTAGCTTCAAATTTCTCTCTATTTAAATCTCTTCTTTGCCCTGTTTTTCTAAAAGAATCAAGATCATTTGGTGAGGCTAATATAGATGGAAGATAAAAAGCTGGAACTCCTTTTAAAGATAAAGTGAATACCTGACTGAGCAAAAAACGTTCAAATTGAAATAAAGTAATATCAGATCCATTATGAGACATAGCACTCCACCAACTTATGTTTAATTCATATGGTTGATCTTCTCCATTTGACAATCGACGGTGACTAACTAATCCTCCTCTCTTTTCTGACTCAACCAAAAGATTGTGTACTCTATGATCGTCCATAATTCCTTCTAATGCTCTTAATCCAATACCATCGTGTGAAGAAGTGAAATTAAGCAGAGAAGTCTCATTTGGCAACTTATTCCAATTAGATAACCAATTATTCAATAAATCAGTTTTACCGGTATAGATAGCTTCTAGCAATAATGGAGGTAGAGTAAAGTTATAAGCAAGATTTGCTTCATTTCCATCAATCAAATAAGAAAGATTTTCTTTCTCCGGAACATTAGTCTCAGTGATTAATACAGCCTTGGGGTTAATAATCTTTAAGCATTTATTTAAAAGCTTAACTATTAAATGTACTGGGTCTAAATGTAAACAAGTTGTATATGGCTCCTTCCAAATAAATGCAATTGCATCAAGTCGAATCCATTCAGCTCCATTATTTACATATCTAACCAATAATTTCAAAAACTCTAAAAAAATATATGGATTTCTCCACTCCACATCAATCTGATCTGGACCAAATGTTGTCCATACGTTTTTAAATCCTTGATCAGTATTAATGTTAGTGAAGAGCGATGAATTTCTCGGTCTTATAACTTTGTCCCAAATATTAGTCTCAGAGGGAGAAACAATAAAGGACGACCCAGGTTCCTCTGATTTTATAAATTGATGAACCCATGAATGCGAAGAAGAGACATGATTTAAAACAAGATCAGCCATTATTTTATGGTTACTTGATAAATCCTTTAAATCATTCCAATTACCAAAAGCCTCTTCTATTTTTTCATGATTAGAAACAGCGAATCCTCCATCACTTGTAGAGGGAAGAAATGGTAAAACATGTATGACGGAAGAAAGGCCACTTAATCTATTTTTTACGAATTCAGTTAATGTTTTTAAAGTTGATTCATCTTTCCTATAAATTGAATCTGGGTAAGTAATCAAAACAACACTAGAAGAATCCCAAATTGATTCGATCTCTAATTCGTTGGTGTCCCGAGGAACACAAAATGGATCTAAAATCTGCAACAATTGTGACCACACTGAATTGATTTCTTGTTCAGAGTGCTCAGGATAAATTTCTCTGAGAGAAAGTCTCAGTTCATCTAATTTACTATCCAACTCAGACACTCTTTAAAGGAAAACAATCTTCACTACCTCATCGTAGCTCCCACCTTGAATCTGTAAAACTTTTTTCTTGAATGGACTTTCAGCAGGGTTTAATCACAACTATTCATGAGTACGGACTAGCAAAAGATCCAGTATCTCAATTAAATAAAGACCTATTAAAACGGCCAACATCAATACTTATTCCATGCTTATTCGATGAGTTCAATAGGCCGGCATTAAAACTTATAAGAACGACTTTAAAAGAATTAAAAAATTTAAATCAGCTAGTCATAGCGCTATCAGCAAGCAATCGAGACGAGGTGCAGAAGGCAAGAGAATTTTTCAAAGAAATGCCATATCCAGTTCACGTCCAATGGACTAATAGTCCAAAAGTTATTGAATTACTAAAAAACCAAGAAAAAAATGGCCTAGATCTATTAGGTGTTCCAGGAAAAGGATGGGCAGTCTGGCAAGGAGTTGGAGTAGCCACGAAAAGTTCGGAAGTCGTAGCACTCTTCGATGCTGATATCAGAACATTCAGCTCTAATTATCCCGCAAGAATGCTGGGACCTTTATTGGAAAAATCAAATGGGATTTCTTACGTAAAAGCTTTTTACAGCCGTTTATCTCTTGAGACAAATGCACTTCAAGGGAGAGCTACTAGGTTATTTGTAGGCCCACTTCTTTCAAGTTTGGAACAATTGATGGGGAATGCGCCATTCCTTCAATATTTACAGTCTTTTAGATATCCATTAGCTGGAGAGTTTGCTTTTACAACAGACTTAGCTATGAATTTAAGAATTCCATGTGACTGGGGGTTAGAAATAGGGCTTCTCTCAGAGGTTTATAAAAACGTAAGGATATCAAGAATCGCACAAGTTGATCTAGGTATTTTCGATCATAAGCATAAAGAGATAGGTTCAAAAGCTAATGAAGGCCTTCAAAAAATGTCAACAGAAATTCTTTCAAGCGTTTTAAGAGGGTTAATGGAACACGAAGCAAGAACACTTACAAGTTCCCAATTAGCAAACTTAGAGGTTTTATATAGAAGAGCAGGAGAAGATAGAGTTAAACAATTTAGTCTAGATTCCTCGGTTAATCAATTACCTTACAGTCGACATAAAGAAGAACTAGCAGTTCATACTTTTGGAAAACTATTAAGACCCGCAATAAACAAATTCCTTGAATCACCAGTAAAGCAGCAACTTCCCTGCTGGGCTAGGGTTTTAGACTGTGAGAGTAAATTACAAGATGATTTAGAAAAAGCTGGAAGTTTATAAAAATCTATAAGAAGAAATAATCACAGAAAGGCTTTAATTAGTAATGAAATTCCAACAGAAAAAGAAACAAATTCAAAAATAACTTTAATAAATTTGGACCCTTTAATTATTGATAAATTAGCGCCTAAGTATCCACCTAAAAGAGAGCCTATAATCAATACCGGTATATAATTCCAAATAATATTTCCAGTCAATCCTAAAGAGAGTGCTCCAATACTATTCCAAAAAATTCCAACAAAAATCAAAGTATAAGCAACAGCAGTAGAAAATGATAAATCATATATAGTTATCATCCAAATCGTCACAAATAGTCCAGTACCAGAGGAAAGATAGCCATTGAGAAAACCAATAATAAAAAGACCAATTGAGCCAATAATTATTCTTAACTTATTAATTGAAACTTTATGATTTGAAGTTCCAAGATTTTTCTGCCTTATAGAGTAGAAACTAAGAAATAGGGTCAATAAACCTAATAAGGAAGTAGAAAAATTACCAGGTAAAATGGATGAAGTATAGGCCCCTAATAAAACACCTGGTATACCAGAAATTAAGATCAAAAAACCATAGTTAAATTGTACCTTACTTCGTCTTAGATGAGGTACTGAAGCACCTAAACCTAGTGCAACACTGGCAACCTTGTGAGTTGCCAATGCTTTAGAGAAAGGCAATCCAAAAAACAAAAGGGCTGGAAGTTGAATTAAACCTGCACCTCCACCAGATAAAGCGGAAATAAAATTAGAAAGAAAAGATATAATTCCCAAAAAAATTTGAGAGAAAATATCAGTATTTAACATAAAAAATTAACAGATTTATTTAAAAAACAATATCAGCTATCAATTTCCCTAAATATTTTTAATCATTTCCCTTCTAATTAGATCAATACAATTTGGATGCTCATGAATATACCTATTAAATTCCATTGCAAGCAATCTTGCTTCATATGCATCACAGGCATAAAAGCAATTCTCAAGACGTTGATTATCATAGTTCCGATAATGAACCGTGTAAGGCCTTAAGCTTGAAAGTGGGATTTTAAATTGAGTTTGATTCATTTTCAATTTATATTCCTATTTCTGTTATGCATCCATATGAGGAATTTTTCTACGGATGTCTTGTAACCAATATAAATTAAAATTTATTTAGAATTTTGAATTGAATTTAAAATTCGATTTATAAAAGATTAAATAAGTTAGTTGAGATTATTCACATGAGCAAATTATCTGAAATAGACCTAGGGTCTACACTTTTATCAACTTTTATTTTAATAGGATTCATAGCTACCGCTTTTGTTTTTGTAAGACTAACGATCATAGGAATTAACTATGTAAAGGCTAATTATTTAAAAGAAGAAGGAGAGGGTAGGGCGGAAAAAATAACAAAAAGTGAAAAAAAGGGTTTTAATTAATTAAGTCAAGCCAAAATTCAAAAGCGGGTTCCTAACGGATAAATAATATAGCGAATGAATAGTTAATTCATTGATTCGTAGAATATGTTAATTTAGAAAGATCTTAAGCTAATCATAATGAAGATAAATCCTCTAATACCAGTTGGGTCAGTCATAAAAATTGAAAAGGCTAAAATAGAAAATGTACTACCTAAAAAAATATTAGATGATCTACCTCAAATGATTAATGTAGAGGTTATTGATTATAAAATGACTGATGGAATGGGTATTGGCTACGTATTAATGACTGAAAATAATATTAAAATTTGGATTTTTGATAACGAATTAAATGAACAAACAAAAAGGGAGTATAAAATAGAGCCTTCAAATAAACCGAAAAATTTATTAACTATAGAGCTTTTATCACGAATAGATAAAGTTGAATATGACCTGAATGGGAACAGAAGTATTAAAAAGTTAGCTAATCCCTTTAATCTAATTAAATGGTTAGTATTTACATTGAAAGATATTTTATAAATTTCAATAAAATTGTCTTTTCACTATACAAAATAACATTTTAACAATTTTATTTGTTTTTAAAGTTCATATTTATCCATTTCTTTTTATTTAGAAATTTACTTAGTTGACTAGCAGGATTTACTGAACATACCTTAACTTATATTGTTCAGTAAATTGATCTTTTAGAAAATCTGGACTAAATGAACCTTAAGGTTTTCGCTAGCAGCTTCAAGCTTGCCAGCGCTGTAGCTTTACTTAAAGAATTATCTACGCTTAAATGGAGTAAATGGTACTCCCACTTAATAAATATGGTTTAAGGTGAAATTTATTCTACAAAATTCAACTATAAGGAATATTGATATATTCAGGTTTAAAAAAAGTTAAGAATAACAAATTGAATCAAAAAAATATTAAAATGTTTAAAAGTGAATTCAACTTACCGTGGAAGGATTTGACCCAGCGATAAATTATGGTCCAAATGATGCAGGAATATCAGCAATAACAATAATTTTAGGAATTGTTGGTTTTATTGCTATTTCATGGCTATTTGGAAAAATATATGAACAAGCTGCAAACTTGTTTGAAACTAATAAAAAAGATGAATCATAGATAAAAAAATATTAATAAATGATATCTATAAAATAAAAATATTTGAAAGAATCTTATTTCTGAATAATTTAATAATTCTATATAGTTGTGAATTATTGCGAATTAAAACAACAAACCCATATTAGATGTATTATTTTGAGAGTTATTTATTAATGGTTACTTATGTTAGCTTCATTGATGGTTCATGATTGGGCGACGCCATTAAATCTATCAGCTCCTATCGCTGGAATACTTACTATAGGTGGCTTTATGGGCTACTACAGTTTATCTAGGAAATTTTAAAAGTTATACCGAAGAGTAAAGAAAACATATTTATAACCTATAAATGAATAAGTTAAGCTGGATAGAATTTGATGAATGCGTAAATTCAATATATCAGCAATGCAAAAACAAAAAGTATCAAGGGGTTTATGGATTCCCTAGGGGAGGTTTATGTCTAGCAGTTGCATTAAGTCATTCACTTGGACTGCCTTTATTAGACGAGCCTAAAAATAATTCACTCATAGTTGATGATATTTATGATACTGGATATACACTTGAGAAAATAAAACACATAAAAGGTTCAGAGACTCATGTATGGATTAGCAAAAAAAAACCTACCTGGTGGAATTCCTATAAATATATCAAAGGTAACGAATGGATTATATTTCCTTGGGAGAGTATAAATGCAGCTAATAAAGATAGAGATTTATATTATAAATCAAGATTATGATCAATTTTACCACATTAAATCTTTAGATTTATCTAATCTAAATGATAAATTAATTGGTCTAAAACTCATCAATTGATCTAATTTTATAGCAAATTTATAGGTATCACCTTTCAGTCCAATCTGAATATAACGATTATTTTTCTTTATTTTGTTCCTAAAATTTAATATGCCAAGATATTTTTTCCAAAGGATTTTATTATTATAATTAGATGCCCATAGATCAAAGATATCCTCGATGATGTAAATGGGAATCTCGGAAGAATAACCTATGTTATTATTATCTAATTTATATTTATCCAATTTCGTATCACAAGAGAGGATATCTAATGTTGTATTAATTGCTTCCCTTACTTCAATTGCCCCCTCAAGACCAAATAATTCTTTTCTGTAGCATTCAAGCAATTTACTATCAAGAGAATTAAAAACATTGTCCTCATCTGTAAAGTTAACAACCCAAAAACCAATGCCCTCACTTACACCTGATGCCAAATATAGATTAACAGCATTATTCATTAATTAAATCTACAGAAGCTAGACAATAAATAGGACTTAAAAATTCTCAATTTAATAAAAAGATATCTAACTATAAAATAATAATCTTTATGTACTTAAATTGAAAAAATTAATTTTGTTGTAAAAATAAAATATCTTCTCATATATATGGAAAAAGTAGTCTCAAGTAAATCCATTGGTTACAGAAAAAGTCTAGGCCCTGGAATCCTTTTAGCTGCAGCATGCATAGGTGGATCGCACCTAATGTCATCGACTACAGCTGGGGCAAAATTTGGATTTTCACTTATTGGTCTTATTTTATTAACAAATCTAGTAAAATATCCTTTTTTACTTGTAGGGACTAGATTTACCGCTGTCACAGGACTATCACTTTTAGAGGGATTTCAAAAGCGTAATAAATTTTATTTACCTATATATTTAATTGTTGGATTAATTACTGGAACCTTTACTATTTCTGCCGTTAGCTTTGTTACTGGTCTCCTTTTAAAAAATATAGTAATTTTTTCATCATTTCCTGCTCTAGATTTAGCTATAGGTATATTAATAGTTTGTTCATTAATATTATTTATAGGCCAATATAAAGCCCTAGATAGGATATCTAAAATTCTTGTATTTTTGCTTACAGTATTAACTTTTTTTGCTGTTATATCTTTATTAATTAAAGGCCCTGCTGGAGATATCAATATTTCATTCTTTAATAGCAGTCCCTCTCCATGGACTCTCTCAAACCTAGGTTTTCTAATTCCTCTTATGGGTTGGATGCCTGGTCCAGTGGAGCTTTGTATATGGCCATCGCTATGGATGTTCTCCAGAGCAAAAGAAACAAAGCATACCGCAACTTTGAAAGAAGCAGAATTTGATTTCAATCTTGGATATTTCATCACAGTTATTACTGCAATTTTCTTTCTAATTCTTGGTGCATACACGATGTACGGGACTGGCGATGAAATGCTTACAGGATCTGGAGTTAGTTTTGCTCAGAATTTAATCCGCTTGTATACACAATCCATTGGTGGATGGGCAAAGTGGATCATTGTTCCTTCGGCTTTTGCAGCAATGTTTAGCACCACGCTTACATGTCTAGATGCATATCCCAGGAGCATCTCATCAGCTCATGGCTTAATAACTCGCACAGACAAGGGAAATAGCTCTACTTTGACTGAAAAGAAACGTCTCAAAAAATGGATCATATTTCATGTTTTTGCATCACTTTTTGCACTTCTAATTGCCAAATCGGGAGGAATTGGAGTTAAGGACTATGTCTTTGGCGCTATGACCGGTAGTTTCCTGACAGCTCCTTTGTTTGCTTGGATGGCTATGGATACAATGAATAGCTCATTAGTACAAAGTCAATTTCGTTACGGAATTGCCCTAAAAATACTTTGCTGGTTTGGGATTTCATTCCTCTCAATCTTTAGTTTATTATTCATATTCAATTCATTCTTTGGTATCGGGCAATAAACCCAAAATTTATAAGTATCGTTTTAAATAAATAAGAGTTAATGAAATCAATTAAATAATCAACTTGAGGCAGAAGTGTAATGTTTAAGAGCAAATTTCCAGAAGAATCTACTAAAAATAAAAAATAAACTACTTAATATCAGACCAGAAAATAAAATATTAAATTTTAGTTCTCCAAGAATTGCCTCAGCTGGAAAAGTTGTTAAAAATGCTACAGGTAAAACCAATGTAAATATAAATCTCATAATAACAGGATAAGCTGAAATAGGATATCTACCTGCAGCCAATAAAGCCCTAAGAACTTCTGTAGCATTCCATGTTTTAACGAACCAAATACTAGATGCAGCAATCAAGAACCAAACGGAATAAAGGATTACAAAACCAATCAATAAGGAAATAATGAATACAAATAATGAGTAAGGTGAAAGAGTTGAACCTGATTGAATTGCCGCCCAAAAAACAATAGAAAGTCCTAAAATAATTTCAGGCAATCCTGCAAAAGAAAATTTTTTAACTGATAACCAAAATTGACTATCAATTGGTTTTAATAAAACATAATCAAGAGTACCCTCTCTAACGTAATTAACGATTTCGGTCAAATTTGGTCGCAAGAGAGCATTCGTTAAACCGTCTAGAAATGTATAAACTCCTTGAATTACTAAAGCCGATTCCCAAGTCCAATCGCCTAATTGCCTTCCTCCAGTAAAAAAAAGGGATAATATAAATACACTTCCCAAAAGAGTCCCTAACATCGCTAACAATTCAATTAAAAAATTTAATTGATATTCAAGTTGAGAAGCAAAAGCTGTAGACCAAAATAATCTGATGGTTTTAAAATATCTATGCATATTAGGCTCCCATAGCTGTATATCTTTTTACACCAAGTTTCCAAAGAATATTTACAGCAGGTATGAGAATTGAAATCCACAAAATCTGGGCTAAAAAGCCATTAAAGATATCTACTGGCATGCCTGATAAAATTTTTGCTGGAAAGTTAATTAGATAAGGAAATGGAGTTAACATTGCAACCTTTAGAATGTTAGAAGGAAAAGCTGATAACGGTACTAATAAACCAGATAGAAAAAGATAAGGAACAAATATTAATCTTTCTAGAGCACTAGATTTTTCGGTCCAAAAACATAGTGCAGCAACTAAACTTTGAAGAAGGAAAGCGATAGTAAAAGCAAAGTGAGTTGATAAGTACGCCAGAAATAATTGAGGGAGTGAGGGAAGCCAAAAAGATGATGGATTTAATATAAAAAAAGTAATAGCTATAGCTATTGCGAAAGGAAGTCTTGTTGCCTGCTCTGCTAAGTGAGAAGCTACATATCTAAATAGAGGGTGCAAAGGCTGTAGTAAATATGGTGATAATCGACCAGAAAGAGAATCTTCCTCAAACGAGAAGACAACCCAAACAACTGAAAATTGCCTAACTAGAAAAGCACTTAAAAAATATCTTGCCAACCCAATATCATTTAGACCAAATGAATTACCAACATCATTTTGACTCCAAAGAGAGAACATAATAAATGGAAGTACTCCAGATAGAGCCCACAAAGCTATTTCGATGCGATATTCCAACATGTATGCATATTGTGTTGTAAGTAAGGTCTTAATAACCTTGAAAGACAATCCAAATATTCTCAATTGACTTCTCCCTTTATAAATAATTCTCCAATTAATTGATCAATAGGAGGATCACTAATCTCTAAATCGATAATATCAAAATCAGTTAATAAATTACTTACTACATGTGTCAATTTATCCCTTGAAACTAACAAACATACAAAACGATCATTTAAATCTTGAATCTCACCATATTTTTCAAATTGTTCACTTGCACATGGCTTTTTAAGTTCTACTTTTACCTCTCTTGATGGTGATAATGAATTAGCTAGTGAATCAAGGTCACCATCATAAAAAAGCTTTCCTTTATGAATACAAATAACTCTTGGACATAATGCTGTTATGTCAGCCATGTAATGACTAGTTAGTAAAATTGTTGCACCAGTTCTTTTGTTGTATTCGAATAAAAAACTACGAACTCTAGCTTGCGCATTTACATCAAGACCAAGAGTAGGTTCATCTAGAAAAAGGACAGATGGTTTGTGCAATAAGGCTGCAAGAATTTCTGATTTCATTCTTTGTCCTAACGACAACTTCCTTACCGGTCTTGTAAGTTCTTCTCCTAGTTCAAGCATTTCTGCTAATTCATTAATTCTTACTTTTGCTTCGTGGTCAGACAAACCATATACAGCTGCGTTTACATACAAAGAGTCCATGGGAGGAAGGTCCCAAATCAACTGCTGCTTTTGCCCCATAACCAAAGTTATCTCCTTTAGAAAACCCGTTTGCCTTCTTTGAGGAGAAAAGCCACCAACATCAACTAAACCTGTCGATGGATGAATAAGACCACACATCATTTTTAATAATGTGGTCTTACCAGCTCCATTAGCCCCAAGAAATCCGACTACTTCACCAGGTGAGATTTTAAAACAAATATCAGTTACGGCAGGGACGTCATAAGTCTTTCGATCAAAAAAATGCTTAAGAGTACCCTTAAACCCAGGCTGTTTGTTTGCAACTCGATAATACTTACTCAGCTGATCTACAACGATCAAGTCACTAGGATTATTGTGCAATTAATTGTTAAATGCTTCAACATTAAGATAAAACATTTTTGACTAAAAAGCAGATAAGATCAAATTAAAGAAAAATCTATTGGTTGTTAAAACTAAATGGAAGAACAAAAATATGTAATAGCGATAGCTCTTGCAGAGCAAAATAATAAAAGATTAATGCCTCTCGGAGGAAAAACATTTTCTGCAGTTGATACTTTAAGTCAATCGTCTAAAAAAGAAGTCGAAAAGATAATACTTGATTTATTACTAAGGTTATTTCAAAGAAGTACTGAAGGTAGTCTTAAAATATCAAACGATGAAACTGGATTATTACTAGCAGAAATTAGTTTTGAAAGTATGCATAATAATATTCCGGTAATTAAATCAAATTGGATTAATAGTGGAGATACAGATATTTTAATAGAACAATTAAAATCAATATGTTCAAATCTTTGGAGTATTCAATTTAAAAAACATGAAGGAATATTATTTAACAACCTAAAAAATAAAGATTAGCCAGAAATTTTCATTTGAGTTTTTTCGGCTTTACGTATAATTTTCCGAGCCTCATCACGAGAAAGACAAGACTCGGCTTTGCTTTGTAACTTTATTAATTTTGCATGCTGCTTTTCTAGCTTCATAACTTAATCTAAATAATTTATTGACTTATTTTTAAGTTAGCATATAGATATCAATTTGTAAATAAATGAGTTACATAAATCTAATATTAGCAGTAATTCTAGCCTTCTTTTTTTGATCCTGAGATGTATCTATGAAGAACAGAAACATCTAATTCACCCATACCAGACTGCATTAATCGTTGCTCAATCTCTTTTACTTTAGAAGCTATGGGTAAATCAATATTTATAGAGTTAGCTAGATCAATGGCAATAGATAAATCCTTATGATGCAACTCTAATTTAAATCCCAATGGATGTTTATCAATCAACATTGCTTTTGATCTATTTTCTAATGGCCATGAATTAGCTGCTCCAACTTTTAAGGCAGAAACAACATCTTCCATAGGTAACTCAAGAAGTTTTCCTAATTCAATTGCTTCAGCGACTGCTGCATATGTTCCTGCAACCAATATCTGATTAAGAGCTTTGACTTGTTGCCCCTTACCAACACCATTAAAGTAATTAATTGATTTACCTAGAACTTTGAATATTTCTTCAAAAGATAAACACTCTTTTTTGCTTGCACCTATAAACAAAGAAAGTGAACCTTTATTAGCTCCCTCTGTCCCCCCAGAGACAGGACAGTCAACATATAAAATATTTTTCTTACCTAATTCCTTATGAATAGTAATTGATTTAGTAGGACTTATTGTAGAGAAATCAATTACAAAAGAGTTAGGCTTTAGTGAGTCTGCTACGCCGTTATCACCAAATAGAACAGATTCAACAGCATCATCATCAGTAACGCAAATCAAAAGGCCATCGCAGTCAGTAACAGCTTCTATAGGATCAAAAAAATATTTTCTTTTATAGTCCTTATTTAGTTTATTTCTCTGATATAAATTCAATTCAAAGCCATTATTAATGAGACGCTCAGACATTGGCTTCCCAATTGCTCCCAGACCAAAAAAAGCTAATTTCATCAAAATCAGATTTTCATTCAAAACGTACCAAGAGTAATAAGTACAACAAAGGTTTGAACTATTACTATAAAAAATTAATATGCAGCCAAAAGAAGAAAATATGATGCGATAATTAATTCATTGATTACTTAAGAAATTGACTAATTTTACAGATTCCAAGAATGCTACTCATCATTGGTATCCATTCTTGAAGTATCAAGAGGAATGTGAAGCTGCTGGCAAGGAAGCTAGTGTTAATGATTGGATGAGAGCATCAGGGCAACTACAAAACAGAATTGATTTTGAAGAAGCAAAGAAAGCAGCTGAAGCTGAGGCTCTTAAAGCAAAGACTGAGGCATCCAAAAAAGAGGCTTAAATAATTAATTATCAATCAAGAAAAAATTTATATAAATAACCCTTTTAAATAATTAGAAAGATTAATTAAACATAATAAGAAAATCTTGTGAAGATCTATCAAACTATTTGCGTCTATGTAATTCCTTTTACTAAAGTTATCTAATCAAGGTCCTAGGAAATATGATGCCTAAGATCAAGTCATTTCTGATTCTTAAATAATGTCGGAGACCAAAACCCTAAATGTTCTTCTTGCCCCAGAAGGCCAATTACAGGGTAATGGACAATTAAGAGAATCCTTTCATGAAAGAAGGAGTCGCAAAGGTGAAGAGTATCCTATGTGGTTCCTAAATTCTTCATTAGTTAACAAATTCAATATCACTGAACAAGAAGGTTTCGAAGCAGTAGTTGCGGAAGATTCAACAACTATTGCTTGGTTAAAACTTCGATTTGGTGGAGAAAGGTTAACTAAAACATTAGATATTGAAGAGCTTTGGCAATATGCAAGTCAGCCCCCTGATCCGCCTGAAAGAAGAGATATAACACCGCCGAGCTAGATATTCAATGAAACAAATTCACCAAATAACTATTCATCATAAACAGGAGGGAAAAACATACACATTTGATGTTCCTGAAGGTGAGTATATATTGAGAAATTTTGAATCAAAAGATGAAAATGGACAAATTATCGGAGACACATTGCCGTTTTCTTGCAGGAATGGATGTTGTTCAGAGTGCGCAGTTAAGATAATTTCAGGAAAAATGGATCAAAAAGCATGTATTGGTCTATCCAAAGAGATGAGGGATAAGGGATACGGGTTGTTATGTGTTTCAAAAGCCATTGGACCATTGGAATGCGAAACTCAAGGTGAGGACGAAGTCTATAATGCTCAATTTGGAAAGTATTTCAAAGGATTGGACACACAAGCTGGCAATCCTTTTGATATTTAATTTATCTAAATAGTCTTATTTATCTGTCCAAAAATTTAAAATATCCTGGCCTGTAAAATTCACATTTTTATCATATCGCAATGCGTTTGTCTTCTCCATAGGGAGTGCAAATTGCTTAAATATCAAAGTAGCAAATTTCACAAATTTAACTGGTTTTGTTAAACCTTTAGCACCTACAAAGGCTCTGAAAGATTCGATAATTTTGTTTCTCAAATCCCAAAACTTATTGTCCTCAAGATTAAAAACCCAAGGGAAGGCATTTTTAGATGTGTGGTTAGTTCTTTTTATGACTTCCTCATCAAATTCCTTTGGATCAATACCAAGTAATTCATAAAACTCACCTCTTTCGCAAACAGTCAATGTGTGAGTAAGGAAAACACTCCACAAGAAGAAACGACTTAATAACTTACCTCTAAATCCTTTAGTAATACCTGGCCAACATCTCATCATGACTGTAAAACAATCACCATGTCTGTTCTCGTCTTGACACCATGGTTCAAAGAAATCAAAAAGAGGAGCAAAAGCCTGATCTGGATTAGCCTTAAGGTGCCTATCCATCAAGATGTATCTCCAATAGCCAATTTTTTCT
Source organism: Prochlorococcus marinus str. MIT 0912 (assembly GCF_027359595.1). Taxonomy (NCBI): domain Bacteria; kingdom Bacillati; phylum Cyanobacteriota; class Cyanophyceae; order Synechococcales; family Prochlorococcaceae; genus Prochlorococcus; species Prochlorococcus marinus. Next base: position 231,608 of record NZ_CP114783.1, on the reverse strand, counting down.
GAGAGATAAACAGAATATATAACCCAACTAATGGGGAACCAAGTCGCCGCTCTTTTTCCGCCTAAATGAGGAAGATCAACTTCAATACCCTCTGCAACTAATGCTCTGCTAAGAAAGCCTGCATGCCTAGCTTCGTCTCTGGCTAAAAACTGAAATAGTTTGCCAAGATCCCTATTTCCCTCTTTCTTTAAACGATTGGAAATCTCCTTGAAGAGAAGGAATCCAGAAAACTCTGATATAACTGATCTAACTAAATAACTCTCGTAAGTCTCTTTAGCCTTCTGAGGTAATTCTTGTAATCTATCTAGACTTGCCTTTCTATCAAAATGAGTACAGTTATAATCCGCTTTCATTTCTGAGAGCATTGCTTCAAACTCTTCACGAGCGTCAGTTAATTCTGTCTTAGCAGCTTTTTTGAATTCGGTTACATAGAAACGAGGTGTTAAAAGGTTTTCATCTAAATGTGGCGGCAACTCATTAGTTCCGCGTGTATCAACTCTTAGTTTTGGGGAAGAAGAAGCTGTTGCGGTCATTCCAATTATCAAGCAAGAACATAATTGTATGTCTTAATTTGAAAAAAAGGTGAATTTATAATCAGGTAGTAATAGAGCTTTGCTTAAAAAAGAAAAAAAGGAGCTGAAAAAAATGTATATAAAATTAATATTTAACAATCTATATAAATCAAAATTACAAACTAAATAACATTTACAAAAGAGATTTAAAGAAATTAAGTTAACTATTTAACATAAAAATGTTTAGGAATGAATATCTTGCAAAGCTGAAACTGATAGAATTTGATTCTGCAATGCTTCAATCCCTTTTACAGCAGCACTAGCCCCCTTTAAAGTTGTTAAAGTTGGGACACAGTAGTCAAGAGCTGCTTTTCTAAGATATTTATCATCAAAAATTGCTTGACGCCCAATCGGAGTATTTATTACCAACTGAACCTTTCCTGATCGAATCATATCCTCAATATTTGGTCTGCCTTCGTGAACTTTCAGAACCCTTTCTACCTTTAAGTCAAATTTCTCGAGATACTTAGAAGTGCCAGATGTTGCCAAAACTGAAAAACCTAGTTCAATCAATTTTTTTGCTACTGGAATCAATGCAGGTTTATCTCGATCATGAGTAGATAAGAAAACAAAACCGGATGTAGGTAATCCCTCGCCGGCTGCAAGTTCTGATTTGGCGTAAGCCATTCCAAAAGTATTTGCAGATCCCATCACCTCGCCGGTTGAACGCATTTCCGGGCCTAAAACGCTGTCTGAGCCAGGAAAACGTCTAAAAGGCATAACAGCCTCTTTTATTGCTTGAAGTGGCGGGATTGGTTCTTGAGTTAATCCAATATCTTTTAGTTTTTTACTTAAAAGTAATTGAGTGGCAATTTTTGCAAGAGGAATTCCAGTAGCTTTAGAAACAAAAGGAACTGTTCTTGAAGCTCTTGGATTTGCCTCAATAATGTAAACAATCTCATTACCCTCATCATCTCTTTTGACAGCGAATTGAAGATTAATTAGACCGACCACATCGAGTTCAGTAGCTAAAGATTTTGTCCAATGCTTAATTGTTTTAATTGATTCGGAAGATAGGGTTATGGAAGGAAGGCAACAGGCTGAATCGCCAGAATGAATGCCCGCAGGCTCAATATGTTCCATTAGTCCACCAATTACAACATTTTTACTTACATCACATAAAGCATCAACATCTACTTCAATTGCATTTTCTAAATATTGATCAATAAGAATTGGATGATCTGGCTCAACGTTTACAGCTTCCTTTATATATCTTTCCAATTCGTCTTGCTCATAGACAATTTCCATAGCTCTTCCACCGAGAACATATGAAGGTCTAACAACCAATGGATAGCCAACTTTATTAGCAACAGCCAATGATTCATCAAAAGTTCTAGCAAGACCATTTTTGGGTTGCCTAATGTCTAATCTCCTCAAAACCTTGTCAAATTGCTCTCTATCTTCTGCTAAATCAATTGAGAAAGGTGATGTACCTAAAACTTTAGTTCGTAACTTTGAGTTTTCCGGTTTCTTTAACCAATTGACTATTGGCAAAGAAAGTTTTAGAGGAGTTTGTCCTCCAAATTGAACGACGATTCCATAAGGTTCTTCAAATTCAATAACATTTAAAACATCTTCTAGAGTTAAAGGTTCAAAATAGAGTATGTCACTTGTGTCATAATCAGTAGAAACCGTTTCAGGATTACTATTTATCATAATTGTTGTAAAATCTTCCTCTTGAGCTTGATAAGAAGCATGACAGCAACAATAATCAAATTCGATACCTTGACCAATACGATTTGGACCTCCGCCAAGAATTAAAATTTTATTTTTTTTATCATTTTTAATTTCATTTAAATTAATATTTTTAATTATATTTCCATCGTTATCAATCATGTATGCTGGTCTTTCATAAGTAGAATAATGATATGGTGTATTCGAAGAAAATTCAGAAGCACATGTGTCTACTGTTTTAAAAACAGGTAATATCTTAAGTGAAGTTCTTTTAGATCTAATTGTTAATTCATCAGTATTTAAAGCAAAGGCAATCTGACGATCAGAGAATCCAAGTTGCTTTATTTTGAATAAAAAATTAGGATCTAATTGATTGATATCTTCATGCTTAAGTAATTGATCCTCTGCATTCACTATATTCCTAAGCTTTGATAAGAACCAAGGGTCGATATTAGAAAAAGAAAAAATTTCATTATCACTACGTCCATTCTTCATTGCCAATCGAACATGCATTATTCGATCTGGTGAAGGTGTCCTTAATAGTCTTTCTAATTCAATAGAAGATACATTCTGATCAACTCGATCACATCCCCAACCACTTAGACCTGTTTCTAAAGATCTTATCGCTTTTTGAAAAGATTCTTCAAAAGATCTACCTATTGCCATAGCCTCACCAACTGACTTCATAGAAGTAGTAAGAATTGAAGAACTTCCAGAGAATTTTTCAAATGCAAAACGAGGTATTTTAGTAACGACATAATCAATTGAGGGCTCAAAACATGCGGGAGTCTTACCGGTTATATCGTTAATAATTTCATCTAATCTATAACCAACGGCCAAAAGAGCAGCAATTTTGGCAATAGGAAAACCTGTGGCTTTACTTGCTAAGGCTGATGATCTGCTAACACGAGGATTCATCTCAATTACGATTATCTCACCATTAATTGGATTAATTGCAAATTGGATATTACTTCCACCAGTTGCTACTCCTATTTCTCTAATAATAGAAATTGAATAATCTCTTAAACGTTGATATTCTCGATCAGTTAGAGTTTGAGCTGGAGCCACTGTAATAGAATCTCCAGTGTGAACACCCATAGGATCAACATTTTCAATACTGCATATAATTACGACATTGTCTGATAAGTCTCTCATAACTTCCAACTCAAATTCTTTCCAACCTAAAAGAGATTTTTCTATAAGTATTTGAGAAACAGGACTCGCATCTAAACCTGTTTTACATAATTCTAAAAATTCATCCTCGTTATAAGCAATTCCTCCTCCGCTTCCACCTAATGTGAATGCAGGGCGAATAATTTTGGGGAATGAAGAAATTTCATTGCCAACTATTTCAGCTTCTTGAAGATTCGAAGCTATGCCAGAAGGACATACTTCTACTCCTATATTAGCCATAGCTATTTTGAATAAATTTCTATCCTCAGCTTTTTTAATTGCATTAAGATCCGCACCTATTAATTCAATATTGTATTTTTCTAAAATCCCAGATTCTGCTAATTCGACTGAAATATTTAAAGCAGTTTGACCACCCATAGTAGGCAAAAGAGCATCAGGTCTTTCTATTTCTATGATTTGTTCAACAACTGAAGCAGTAAGTGGTTCAACGTAGGTCCTGTTTGCCGTTTCAGGATCAGTCATTATTGAAGCTGGATTAGAGTTAACTAAAATGACTTCAAAGCCTTCGCTCCGTAGCGCTTTACATGCCTGAGTACCGGAATAGTCGAATTCACAGGCCTGTCCAATAACAATTGGTCCAGACCCTAGTATCAAAATCCGACGTATATCTTTACGCCGTGGCATTTGAATTTCTTGTAAACTTCATTTATGTCACGCATTCTAGGCATCTGTTATTCATCTACTGTCTAGATCGCCAAACTACTACTAAAGTTTAACTAACTTTCCGAATAAGAAACAAAGAGTATGAGCGAACTACAGCGCCTAAAAGGGCTGCTGCCACCAGAAAACCAAAGCTGGGTATTCATCGAAGCCGCAGCAGCCATAGATCCTCCTCTAATCACGCTTGAAGAAATTGGGCGTGATGAGGTGGAAATTCAAGTTGATCTTGAACAATGGGACTATTTAGCTCAAGATCATAGAAACCTATTGTTTTGGCATGAGGTGGGACGCATTCAGAATGACACCATCCCCAGAGATGGGTGGGAAATGGCTGCACTGGCAATAGGTTTAGGAGGTGCTATTGGAGAGTTATGGGTTCAAGATGGATTACTACTTTTAATGGCACTTGGATTATCAGGTTTTGCAGGTTATAGGCTTTATTTAAAAAATAATTCAGAGAAACGTTTACAGGATGCGATATCTGCCGATGAGAGAGCTATTGATTTAGCTTGCAGATTTGGCTATAGCGTTCCAAATGCTTATAAAAGTCTGGGTGGTGCATTAAAGGATTTAGTAGAAAAATCTAGAAAGAAAAAGAAGAGAACATTTTATGAAGATAGATTAGAAGCTCTAAGAAAGAGTGCTGAGAAAGCCCGGGCAGAAATGGCTTCTCAAGAAGGATCTAAGAAATCAGTTACAAGTGAAAATGTTTATGGATAGTAATTTGCTAATCGAATTAGCTGCAAATGCCTGTGATGATAGAAAAGCTGGAGATATAAAACTTTTAAAAATTGATGAGGTCTCAAGTATTGCTGATTGGATACTAATTACTGAAGGACTTTCAGATGTTCAAGTTAGAGCAATCGTTAATAATGTAGAAAAAATACTAAGAGAGGAAGCAGATCTCCTTCCTCTAAGAAAGGAAGGAATAAATGAAGGAAAATGGGCATTATTAGATTATGGAGATCTAATAATTAATGTTTTTCAACCTGCTCAGAGAAAATTCTATGATTTAGAATCGTTTTGGAGTAATGGAATTATTCATAATTTCGTAAATAATAAATTAATTGCATTAAAAGATGAATAAAATCATATGCCCTGTGCCGCTAGATCAAAGGCCATTAAATGAATTTAATACTATTAGGAATTCATGGGTAATCTCTTGGCCTTTTTTAGAAAAAAGTATTTTTTACAGGAAATTAACTTTTAGCTGGTTATTTATTACACCATTAAGTTTAATAATATCTTATGGTAGTGATTACCTGAAAAACAACATTTTGGAACTTACCTTAGTAAGTTTTACAACCTCCCTTTTCTTTCCTATATTATTACTCGTCAGGCAATGGTTAAGTTGGATATACATATATAAACGCCTCAATTCTGAAAACATTGAATATGAAGAGTCTGGTTGGTATGATGGACAAACATGGGAAAAACCTATTGATTGGAGAGCAAAAGAATTGCTCATAGCACAACATCAGGTTAAACCCATTTTAAATCACTTACAGAAGATAATAATTTTGATTATATTCATTTTCTTTTGTTCAACCTTATTCCTATTCCTGAATATAAATTAGGTTATGAATCTACAAGAAAAATTAACAACAAGAACTAACAATTATTTAAGGATACTAGTTAAAAGAGGTTCAAGTGTTGAATCTATTCATAGGGCACACGCTTCAATCTGCGACACGAAAGGAAGGACGCTTATGAAAGCGGGGTCATCTGATTATGAAACATTTATAAGGTCAGCATTAAAACCTTTCCAGGTTTTGCCATTTCTGACCAGTGGAACTGCAGAAAAATACAATTTAGATGAAAAAACTTTAGCTATTGCATGTGGTTCGCATTCTGGTTCAGCAGATCAAGCAAGAACGGCATTCAGGCTCCTCTGGAATGCGGATATCGATATTAAGCAGCTAAAATGCCCTGTCCCTCAAAATAAAAAAAGCAAACTTCAACATAATTGTTCAGGAAAGCATTCTGCCTTTCTAGCTACATGCAAAAAAATGAACTGGGATCTAGAAAGCTATTTAATGGGACATCATCCACTTCAGAAAGAAATTTTCAGAAGAGTTTCAGAGTTGTTGAAAATTCCAGCAGAAGAATTAATTGCAGAAAGAGATGACTGTGGTGCTCCGACTTTACTTTTGCGTTTATCTCAGATGGCTATTTTGTATGCACATTTATCTAGATCAGACAATCCAGAATTTGAAAAAATAACCCGTGCAATGACAAATCACCCAGATCTACTTGCTGGAGAGGGAAATTTTGACACTGAATTAATAAAACGAGGTCACAAACAAATCATAAGTAAGGGTGGAAGTGAGGGTATTCAATGTATTGGTCTTTTGGGCGAGGGACTTGGTCTTTCAATTAAGGTTGAAGATGGATCAAAAAGAGCTAAACATGCTGTCGCAATTCATATTCTGCGACAACTTGAATGGATTACTCCATCTGCACTAGAGGAACTTGATGAGATCATCCTCCAGAAAAAAACTGGCATCTATATAGAAGTTGAAGGAGAATTAAAGATTCCCTAACCCAAACAAACTAGTATTTTACGTCACATAAGGATGTATGCTTTATAAACTTCGCGGGGTAGAGCAGTCTGGTAGCTCGTCGGGCTCATAACCCGAAGGTCGGAAGTTCAAATCTTCCCCCCGCCACCAATTACCATCAGGGCCATTAGGCCCTTTTTTATTGTCTATAACTAGATTCTCCTAGCATCCAATTAACATAATCAGTTCTCACCTTTGAGCTTGCGTAAACACCCATGATCAATCTCAAGGGGAGTTCTGACTGACTAGATAGAACTAAGTACAAACAAATTCATAAGCTGTATTACTCAAAAAACAATAATTTACCTATAACCATTTGGATTTTTTATTTGCCAATTCCATCCGTCTAAGCAAATCTGATCTAAGGTTCTCTTTGGAGTCCAGCCTAATAATTTCTTAGCTTTTGAAATATCTGCATAACATTTAGCGACATCACCTTCTCTTCTACTTTGAATTGAAAAAGGAATTTGACAACCAATAGAGGACTCAAATTGGGTGATAATTTGAAATACAGAATATCCATTACCAGATCCTAAGTTAATAAATTCTAAACATGACTCTTTAGAATTTAAGTAATCAATTGATGCTAAATGACCTTCTGCTAAGTCGATAATATGAATGTAATCTCGAATTCCCGAACCATCTTTAGTATCCCAATCGTCTCCAAAAACGTTTAAAAGTTTTTGTCTACCTATTGCTACCTGAGTTAAAAAAGGAAATAAATTATTTGGAGTTCCAACAGGGTCTTCACCGATCACCCCGGATGGATGTGCTCCAACAGGATTAAAATAACGCAAAGAGCATATTTTCCATAAGTTGGTATTAGAATTATATAAATCAAAAAACATTTTCTCAATTGCTACTTTAGTTTCACCATATGGATTTATTGGTGAGATTTTGTGATCTTCTGATATAGGAACAGAATCACTTAAACCATAAATAGTGGCACTACTACTAAAGACTAGGGAGTAACATTCATATTCTTTCATTGTAAGTAAAAGATTTAGAGTTCCAAGTACATTCACATCCCAATAATGAAGTGGGTTATTCAAAGATTCTGATACAGATTTCAGGCCAGCCAAGTGTATAACAATATCTATATTTTTAGATTGTTTAATAGATTCTAAAAATATATTATCTATGATTTTTTTATCTCTAATATCACCATTAATAATTTCTATTTTATATCTTAAATCGTTTTTATCTAAATAAGTATTAATTCGATTGATAACATTCGGTGAACTATTAGCATAAGAGTCTAAAATTACTACATCAAATCCCCTTTCTAACAACAACAATGCTATATGAGAGCCTATGAATCCAGAGCCACCCGTTAAAAGAACCCTCATAATACCCTTAGTGAATATTTTAAACAAAACGTCATTCTAAGTCAGTTTTTAAACGAAAACAATTTTTAAAATATAGCATCTGATTAAACCTATTTGAATTAGATGCTATTTTTTTATAAAAATCGTTATTGTATAATTTTATTTATTTTAAAAATCTAATTTTTGATTAATGATTGATTCAACCAATATTCATAAGCTCACTACACTTTAAATAAAGTTATATATTTGATTTGCACAAAAAATATTTTTGCTGCTTAACAAGTTGAATAAAAAAAGTAAAAAATATAAATCAAAGAGCATACTCATTATAATGACATAGAAAACTATTTAATCTGAACTATATAAATGAAAAAAGACAATCTAAAGAGAATCATCAAACAATTTGAAACTTTAATAGAAGAATTAAAGAGCGAGGTCTACTCTGACAAAGAATCATATGTTCATCCATGGGATGAACATATGAAAAACACCCCTAGAATTTTGAACACTGAAGATGATGATGGATATGCTGACTAGTTCAGTTAAGTGCTCACGTAAAATAAAGCAAACATAAAGATTTTTTCTCTTTTTTTTTTTAGTAATTTTACCTATTGCTATATAAGAATAATAAAAGCAGATTATATAAAAACAGTTTATTAATGGCTCCTTTACCTCAACTTGTAAAAGCCACCCCTCAGGGAGGTACGATTCACAAATATCAACTTTCTGGCGGTAAAACTTCTTTCTTGAGATATCTAGGTTGCTATCTCGGTACATGTAAATTCTGCAATGATATTGAAGAAGCATCTGAATTTGTATCAAGCATTGAGTTATCTCCCAAAACCCTTTAAGCAATTCAATTCTAGAAGAAAATAAAGACTTAAACGAATTCACTTCACTGGAAAAAAAACGTTGAAGTTTTTTTATGTAAATTTAATCGATACTCGAAGGCATTAGGTGCTATTTTTTTTGAGTCTTTAAGCCCATAAGGAGAATACTCATTTAATGAGTGAGTTTTTATCTCATTAAAAGAAAGGTCGATTATGAAAGAAGAACAAGGAAAAGATAATAAATCATATGAATATGAGACTAATAATCTCATTAGATCTAATTTTAATGAGAAAGAAAGTGTAAAAGATCTTGAAAATATTGCTCCAAAGCCTTCTAATCAATTAACAAATGGACTATTAGGTTGGTATTCGGTGTCGAGCAGCGATTCAATAAAAGAGGGAAAATTAAATCACTTCACTATTTATAATGAGCCTCTTGTTTTGTATCGTGATAGAGAGGGTATTGTTAGATGTGTAAAAGACGTATGCCCTCATAGAGGAGCATCATTTTTGGGCGGTGAAGTTATAAATGGTCAACTTGTATGTCCTTATCACGGCGCGAGGTTCTCGTCTCAAGGTAGTTGCACAAATTTAGATAGAATAACTTGTCAGCATATTATTGATTCTAATTACGATAATTACGCAAAAAGTATAAAACTTTTTCAATATCCATGTGTTGAAAAAGAAGGTTATATATATATTTATTATACTGGAACACCACTTGCAAATATTGAAGATTTTCAAATAAAATCTTCAATTAATAGCCTTCTTCCTGATTCCTATGGATTTCCATCTTTAGAATATGAATATGAAGAAGTATATGTAGATTTCAAAGCAGATTGGGCAAGAATCATTGAAAATCATCTGGATATATTACATGTATTCTGGATGCATGGAGACACTATCCCAGACAAGAATGTAAACAGAGAAACTATAACTAGTTTTAATCAGAAAATAAAAAGAGATAATAGGCAAATAGAAAGTATCTATTCTTATAAAACAAATGGGCAAGATGAGTTTATCAGAATAAAATTCGTACCTCCTGGCAGAATTTTTATATATAAAGGCTCACCTGAAAGCACACGATATATTCAAGTCCTTGATCATATTCCATTAGGAAATAACAAAGCACGAGTTATTGTCAGGCATTATAGGAAATTCCTGAAAAACAAACTGTTTACAAATTTAGTTTTATTTAGTCATCTACAAAGGAGAACATTTTATAAGATCTTTACTGAAGATTATTTAGTCTTAAAAACCCAAACTTTTAATGATCAGATGGGCTATATACAAAAAGATAATGTAAAATTATTAGGTGAAGATAAAATGGTTCAATATTACTGGGATTGGCTTCAAAATGCATTAAACAAAGAAAAACCATGGGAATTACATCCCACGAATTCCTTAACAAACTCAGTTCATGAGGATAGAGGAATGCAATATCCTCCAGAAAATCCAAATTTAGCAATAAAAAACAATAGAAAGATAATTATCAAACTGCTAACTAGATTATTGTTCCCAATAAGTTTTATACTGTTATTAATATAAATAAAGCATATGATAAATGTTAGTTATAATATAAATGAGTAATAAATCTAAAAAAACTTTAATAAGCTGGGCAAGTTTAAAAAATATAAATGTATATATTAATCAAAATAAAATACTTTCAAATATCAATATAAATCTAAACTATGGTGAAAATATACTAATATTAGGACCAAATGGATCTGGTAAATCAACATTTTTAAAATTATTCAATAGATCAGTTTATCCAATCACTTCAAATCAAAGTTCATTTAAATTATTCAACAAAGAAAACATAAATATTTGGGATTTAAGGAGAAAGGTTGGATTTTTATTCAAAGAAATGGAGAAAAGGGTAAATAATGGAGTAACTCTATATGATGTTATTATATCAGGATTTTCTGGAACATTTAATTCTAGATATTCTAAATTTATTCAAGAAAGTGAACAAGATAAAATTAATAATCTGATTAATGAATGGGAACTTAATAAAATTATTTACAATGAATTCAATTCATTATCTGACGGTCAAAAAAGAAGGGGATTGCTTGCTAGAGCTCTTGTTTACAAGCCTAATATATTAGTTCTGGATGAGCCCTTTTGTAATTTAGATATAAAATCAAATTTCATATTACATCAAAATCTAAATAAATTAATTGACCAATCAATAAATCTTCTTTATGTCACACATAATTTAGAATCAATTCTAACAAAGACTAATAGAGTTATTTTAATAAAAGAAGGTGAAATAATAAAAGATGGTAATCCAAATGAATTATTAAATTCTAAAATACTAAGTAAACTTTTTAATATATCAATAAATGTAATAGAACAAGAAGGTTACTGGAGGATGATTCCATTAAATAATTAAACAATCACAAGAATTAAGGTAAAAATTAATATGCAAATAAAGAGAAAGTTTTTATTGTTTAATGAAAAAATATTTAAATAATTATTCTTCTTGCTTCCTCGTCTTCTAACGCCGAAAGGGGTACCACATGAATTGCATACCAATCTTCCAGATAAAGCACGATCAGCTCTCAAATTAGAGCTTCCACAAAATAAGCATTTATTTGTAATCATTACACTTAGATTATTTCAAAATATCATCTAGGTATGATAATGGTGTACTCATATTGCTTGAGTATCCTAAAAGACTTTCGGAAACAAATTCATATAATATCTCATCTTTTTCATTTAGAAATATTGTTGCTCCTCTTTGAGTTAAGAATGCGGAATCAGGAACATAAATTTTCCAATTTGAAAGTATTTCAATCATATTCATAAGTCTCCTAGTAGCCAGCTCAAAAGGGCGTAAATTTTTTTTCTTTGAAAAAATATCAAACATATTTCCCTTCAAAAAAGAAAAAGGTCCAATATTTATCTCTTCATCAAAAGAGAATAGACTCTTTGCATATTTATCCCCAAAATAGCCTCTTAAAACTTCCTTAATCGTACCTCTAGAATTTATCCCCGTACACATAATCAATAAATTAATTATGGCTGGCATAGGTGAGACAAAGCCAGGATTAAGATTAAGTTTTCTATGGAGGTCTCCATTCTTTACGGAATAAACATATTTACCATCAATATTATTAAATTTACAAAAAAATTTTTTAGACCTTTCACTTCCAATACCTATCAAGATCAAATCAACTGAGTACTTAGTTAGTCTTTTTGATTGAGCTGATAATTGTTGAGCGTATTCAAAACTATCAAAATCAGCAAAAGAACCAAGTAAAACTATTAGGCTTTTTCTTTGTTCATGAAAAATTTTCTCTTTCCCAAAAAACTCTTTAATGACATTTTTATAATTCATTAATTTAATTTGGCTTTGTTTTCAAAATAACAAAGTCACACGGCGGATAAGGAGCTTTCAGTATACGTAAAGGTAAATTTGATAGTCATGCAAAGGAGTTTAAAGATCAAATGTTCCCATAACACGAAGATCATATTTAGTAGCAGATGTTCGTGAAATATGTACAAAACCTACAATTTCAATAAGCAATGTGAAGGGATATGGAAGTTACAGACCTATAAATATATCCTCTTACTGTTCTTTGTTTATTTCTCGTGCAGACCTACGGGAATCCTAGCGTTACCTATGACTGGTACGCGGGTAATTCAGGGACGGCCAATCGCTCCGGAAAATTCATCGCTGCGCATGCTGCCCATGCTGGTTTGATGATGTTCTGGGCAGGTGCGTTCACTTTATTTGAGCTAGCTCGTTATGACTCATCCGTTGCGATGGGTAATCAAAACTTGATCTGCTTGCCTCACCTTGCACAACTTGGAATAGGTGGAATCGAAAACGGAGTAATTACTGAGCCTTACGGTTGCACAGTTATTGCTGTACTTCACCTAATTTTCTCTGGTGTTCTTGGTGCTGGTGGAATTCTTCACTCCACAAGATACGACGGAGATTTAGGAAACTATCCGGAAGGAAGTCGTCCTAAAAAGTTTGACTTCGAGTGGGACGATCCAGACAAGCTTACATTTATTCTTGGTCACCACCTTATTTTCCTAGGCTTGGCTAACATTCAATTCGTTGAATGGGCTCAATATCATGGTATTTGGGATACTGCTTTAGGAGCTACTCGTACAGTTTCTTACAACCTAGATTTAGGAATGATTTGGAATCACCAAGCTGATTTCCTTCAAATCTCCAGTTTGGAAGATGTTATGGGTGGCCATGCTTTCCTTGCATTTTTCCAAATTATTGGTGGAGCATTCCACATCATTACTAAGCAATTCGGTGAGTACACAGAATTCAAAGGTAAAGGACTTCTTTCAGCAGAAGCTGTTCTTTCATACTCACTAGCTGGTGTTGGTTACTGTGCCCTTGTTGCGGCTTTCTGGAGTTCAACAAACACAACTGTTTATTCAACAGAATTCTTTGGAGATGTACTTCAACTGAAGTTTGATTTCGCTCCTTATTTTGTTGATACTGACGCTTCTCTTGCTACTGGCGCTCATACAGCTAGAGCTTGGTTGGCAAATGTTCACTTCTATCTTGGCTTCTTCTTCATTCAGGGACATCTCTGGCATGCACTAAGAGCTATGGGATTTGACTTTAGGCGCGTAGGTAAAGCGTTCGACAATATGGAAAACGCAAAAATCACTAACGGTTGATTATTAATTTAATTTCATTAGTGAATAAAAAAAAAGGCCCGCTAGCGGGCCTTTTTTTTATGCGGCTCATTAGTAGAAATAAATACAAAAGAGATCGCACTAATGTCACAATTAACTAACTCAAAAGACTAAAAAGCTATTAAAAATTGCCTATTGATGTGATTTTTTATACAACTAAATAAAAAAAGTCTCAAGAGCTTGTTGCTATTGAGAATCGGTTGCAAAAAGATCCTTTTCTTGTGTAAGTTAGGAATCCATTAAGCTCCTTATAGGTTTCAATGAGCTTTAGAAGCTACGCAGAGACGCCCTCATCGGCGGTTCGAATGGCAACGGGACAATCGGTGCTAATAGATCCTTCCTCAAGAAGAGGAGATACTTGCTTGGAAGTTTTGGATGGAATAGCTCGAGTCTATTGCCCATGTGAAGAGACAGAAGGAATGACCTTGGCTTTTTTGCAGTCAGGCGACCAATTAAGAACAGACAGGCTTTGTAGTGAAGGTGTATGTGTAGAAGCTTTAACGCCACTATGCTTTGTAAGTGATGCTGAGACATCAGTAGAAGCTGGAGGATATGACGCTGTAAATGAGTGGACTCTTCAGCTTCTAAGGATTAGGCATTTGGGCAATGCTGAACAAAGGCTTCAAGCTTTATTTGCTTTATTAGTTAACCGACTTGGAAGAAGATGTGGTGATTGGTGCCAATTACCTTTCAGACTTACTCATGAAAGAATTGGGGAGTTAATTGGATCAACAAGAGTTACTTCTACTCGTTTAATTTCAAGGCTGAGAACAGCAGATTTACTAAAAGCTCCATCAGGTGATCCAACTCTAAGTCTTTCTCCTGAATTCATTGAGTCATCACCATTAACAGCATAATAAATAATGAATAAAAATTTCTTTACCTGCTCCGAATCTGTTGTTTTGTCACTCTGCAAAGAAATAGAGTATATAAAAAATAGATCAAAAAATATAAATAGATCGCTAAAGACTTGTCATAACAAAACTTTATCAAAAAGATTATATTTAGAACTTGATAGATTAAATAAAAATAGATTAAAAATTTTAAACATTTCTGAAAGTATGTTCAAATATTCTCAGGGCTTGTCTTTTGAGTTTCTATTAGAGCTAACTAGAAGATCTAGCACTTATCAACAACTATAATTTCAATAATAGAACTTATTTTATATTTAATTCATTATCAATAATGAACAATGCAGAAGGATCATTATTTGCAAAATTAACTTTACCAAGTAGGTAAGCCATTTCATCTTCTGATTTAATTTGCTCGTCTATTACCGGATCAAGGAATACCGTAGTGCGAGTATCGTTTGATCTCTCTGCCAATGAATAAAGTTGTTGAACAGAAGTTGTTACGTCAGCCTCCATTTGAAAGGACAAAGTAACTAACTCCTGAACAGTCTTCCATTCTTGTATTGGTTTAGTTACTTCATCAAGTTTGACAGTTTGTCCTCTAGCGATCATATATTTAGCGAAGATAAATCCATGCTCTTGCTCAGATAAAGACTCTTTCTTGAAAAAAGAAGCAAATCCTCTTAGTTCTCTTTCTAGGAACCATAGGGACATAGCTAAATATTGTGCACTTGAAACCCTCTCAAGAGAAGTATGTTGATAAAGAGACTCAAGAAGATCAACATCCATAGGCTGTGCAACTGCACGCCCTGAAGGACCCACGTTAAGACCTATTGAAGAGGATGTAGCTGAATGCATCACAAGAAAAGCTAAATCAAAGAACGCAAAAAATAATTTATTTTCCAATCAAATCATAACTCTTTTTGTATCATATTGTTGTTGGTAATTAAAAATTTAAAATTAATTTATTTGATAATGAATCTCAATTGCGTCAAAAAGAATAAATAGAATTTAATTAAGAAATTAACTATTTAAAAATTAGATTTAATATTTTCTGGTAAGACTACAAAATTTTTCTCATGAATTGTTTCAACTTTGCATTTATCTCCAATAGATAATTTTGTATCCAAGCTCATCTCTGATCTTAATTTCAGACCATCTTTAATTACAGTATAGACATAATGATTAATACGATATTCTTTTGCTATAACTGTGAAGCCATTATTTGCACAGGCTTTAATCCTAATAGAGTTTTTATCGAACATACAAACAGATTCTGATGAAATCGATGTATGGTAATGGAAATTCAATTTACCAATACACGTACAATAGGATTCATTAATGTATCGAATAGGCAAAATATTTTTTTGCAATACAAATTGACCTACAAAATCATTCAATGGGTTTGAAACCATTTCAAATGGAGTTGTATATTGCTGAATTTCACCTCTTCTTAATACAGCCACCCGATCACAAATAGCTAATGCTTCATGAGGATCGTGAGTGACTAAAATTGCAGATGCAGAGCAGGATTTTAAAACAGAAGAGAGTTCTGACCGTAATCTAGACCTCACTTCAACATCTAAAGAACAAAAAGGTTCATCAAGTAAAACCAAAGAAGAACCAGGCGCTAGGGCTCTTGCTAATGCAACTCTTTGACTTTGCCCTCCTGAAAGTTCGTGAGGATATCTATTTTTAAACTCATAAATATCCAATAAATTAAGTAACCAGTGCGCTCTTTTTATAGATTGTTCTTTCTTGTTTATGCCAAAGCAAACATTATCCCAAACATTTAGATGAGGGAAAAGAGCATAGTCTTGAAAAACCATCCCTATTTGTCTTCTCTCAGGAGAAAGAAGATAATGATTATCAGAGATTATTTGCCCATTTTTTTTTATAAATCCACGTTTAGGCTTTTCAAAACCTGCTATTAGCCTTAAAAGAGTGGTTTTTCCACAACCAGAAGGACCAAGCAAACCAACTAATTCTCCAGGTCTTAGAGAAAAATTAACATCCTTTAGAACCCAATTATTATTTTTATTAGATTTAAAATCATGCCATAAATTATGGATTTCTAGCTCAGTATTCACCAAAACTATTTTTGTTTATTCTATTCATTGAGATTCCATTAAAAACAAACTAACCACAAAAGGAAAAATGTATACGCAAAAACTACAGGGATGTGTATAAAATGATACAACTAGTTTTTGCTTGAAACTCTGACTTAAATTTAAAGGCATTTAATTAGTTAAATTTATAAACAAAAAAGTTTATACTCCGATGAAAAAGAATGAAAGGGTGAAAATAATAATTAAGAGACTTGAAGAAATATATCCTGAGACACCGATACCCTTAGATCATAAAAATGGTTTCACACTACTAGTAGCAGTTGTGTTAAGTGCACAATCAACGGATAAGAAAGTCAATGAATTAACTAAAGAACTTTTCAGCGTTGCCCCCTCAGCTGAGAAAATGTATAAATTAGGTGAGCAGAGAATATATAATTACATAAAACAACTTGGACTTGCAAAAACTAAAGCAAAAAATACTTATAACCTTTCAAAGATTATTCATGAAAAATTCAACAATATAATTCCAAATTCATTTCAGGAGCTTGAGTCGCTTCCAGGTGTTGGTCACAAGACAGCAAGTGTTGTTATGTCTCAAGTATTTGGTGTCCCTTCATTTCCTGTTGATACCCATATACATAGATTATCTCAGAGATGGGGACTAACTTCAGGTAAAAATGTTATCCAAACGGAAAAAGATCTAAAAAGATTATTTCCAAAAAATCTATGGAATAAATTACATCTACAAATTATCTTTTACGGAAGAGAATATTGCTCAGCAAGAGGATGTAACGGTACAATTTGTAACTTGTGCAAGGAACTTTATCCTAATAGAAATAAACCAATAATTTGTAAAAGGGCGTAATAATTATCTAATAATTTTATTATCTCAACAAAAAGGACTATTTCTTGCTAGAAACATATAAAAGGAACATTAATCTAATGAAATTAGCGATAACAGGAGCTTCGGGGAAAACGGGTTTTCGAGTCGCAGAAGAAGCAATATCAGCTGGATATGAGGTGAGATTAATAGTTAGATCACAGTCTGAAATTCCTGAATCGATAAAAAGTTGTGAAAGATACGTTTTGTCAAACACTAATGGAACCACACTTGATTATGCATTACAAGGTTGTGAGAGCCTAGTTATAGCAACAGGTGCGAGGCCATCTATCGATTTAACTGGTCCAGCTAAAGTTGATTATTTAAATATCAAAAAACAAATTGAAAGCTGTAAGAGACAAAAGCTGAAAAGGGTTGTTCTTGTTAGTTCACTTTGTGCAGGGAAATTGATACACCCTCTAAATTTATTTGGTCTCATTCTTATATGGAAAAGATTAGGTGAGAAATCACTGCAAAAAAGTGGTCTAGATTGGACAGTCATACGTCCTGGAGGATTGAATGAGAATGAAACTAATTTAAAAAATCAGAACATTTTGTTTTCTGGTCAAAAAACTCAAGAAGAAGGCTCAATCCCGAGAAGACTTGTTGCAAAGGCCTGCATAGAAGCTTTAAAAACAAAAGACTCGATCAAAAAAATCGTCGAGATTACTAGTAGCGAAGAGAATCCTAAAACAAATATGAGTAAGGCAATAAAGGCGTTTAGTATCTGACTATAAAAACTTAAATACATTATGAATACCAACGCTAAAATTGACGCGTTGCAGCTGATGCTTACTGATCTAAGAACAAGGAATGAATCAATAAGACATAAAGCTGCATTCAGGGGATGCCAACCAGAATTCCAATCATTAGTTACTGCACTTATTGATCAATTAGAAACTCAATTGAATGAAGAAAAAAAAATTCACAGAGGAAAATCAAATTCCAATGGTTAGAAAAATTGTCCTAACCCAACTCTAAGCAAGCCAAACCATATACATCATTCATAGAAACCGGTGGTTGTGAACCTCGATACATCCTGAAAGTTTCAGATTCAGATTTGAAACCTAGATTTGTAAAAACTTCAGAAGCCGTCTTATTGAGACCAGGAGCATCAATAATTATCAATCCAGGATGGCTCTCAATTAATTTCTTCAACAAAATTGTTAAAAGCTTTTGAGTATCAGCCATTAAAGGACCAATTCTCCATCCATCTCCGTTTTGTAAAAGACATGGTCTTATTCGCCCAAAGCCATGACATCGGTTTTCATTATCAATAACTGCGATTACCTTTCCAGCTGGATGATTCAGCCAATCAGATAAAAAATGAGGTCTAGGCGTTGTTTCTCTCTTTTCATCAAATCTTTTTACTGCATCTTGAGGTATTGAGGAGCCTTCAACAAATCTGAAATCATCTAAATCATCATTCTTAGAGTTTTCCTCAAGTAATTTCCCATCACCCAACCATTGCCATCTAGTTGTTTTCGAAGAAATCGTAAAGCCCCATTTTGAGTAATCAGTAATTCTCTCTGGAGCGGCCTCTAGACCAACACATGGTAAATCGCTTAAATGACTTAAAGCCTTTTTCCAAAGCTGAAGACCAAAACCTCTACCTCTATACTTCTCAATTACTAAAAACAATCCAAGAAATCCGTAATATTTATTGTAACGAACACCTGCTATGCAACCAATGGGATTGTCATTAAACCAACCCACCCAAAGTCCTTGTCTATCTGTATTTTGATATATCCCTAAATCACCAACACCTGGAGCAAAACCTTCTTTTCTAGATATTTCAGTAACAAAATCGATATCTTCATCAGATAGAGGTTTAATAGATAAAAGATTATCCATAAATTATATTTTTCTATAAATAATAAATCTAATAAAAATAATTAATAAATCTATAAATATGTGCAAAAAAAAACATCCTATTTGAACATATATATAATATTTATTAATAATGAAACTTTCATTGATATTTTATTAAATATTGAAAAAGGTTTTAAAATATTTAAATTACTTAATAATTAACCCTTAACCTAATTATTTAGAATAAACAATTAATAAATAAGTTAAAGCAGACCACCTTTAACAGATAAATTTGAAAGCTCATTATAACCACCAATAAATCGACTGTTTATATATATTTGTGGAAAAGTAGAAATAAAAGTTTGATTACTGATTCTTTTAAATTCATCATCATTTGTAATTACATGAAAATTATATTTATATGAGCTGTTTCAAGAAGCTTAATTGCTCTTTTTGACCAAGTACAATTAGGAAGAACATAAATATCAACGCTTGAAGGCTTATTATTTGAGCTTGTTATTAATGTCTTTACAAGATCAGGAGTTACTCTAATAAAGAAATCTAATGATTTGAGAACAATTGATCCAGGAAGAAGATGACTTCCAAAAACGATGCAATTTTCATCAGATACACTTATATGAATATGAGACTCATTAAGTCTTATGTAACGCTTAAACTTGTTATCTCTAATTTATTTTCCAAAATTATTCGATTTATCATTTAAAGGGCATTTGAATGAAACTTTAGAAAGATCGCCAACGGAACTTATTAAAGATGGTGTTGAATTATCATATTTACTCAATTCATTCAATGAATTAAAAAGATCTAAATAATTGAAAATTTATAAAAACAATTTTACATCATATTTTTATATTTACAATTAAAAATCTCAGTTATTCTTGATCCAATTTTCTTACAATAAATGCCATTGCTCCTAATGATAGGAAAAACATAAAAATCAGAAATGCAGTCATGGTTTAACTCTATTAATTTTTAGTATAATATAATAGGTTCTATATCGTCTAAACTTTAGGATTTTAAACAACTTTACAACATAAAACTCAAAATAAAATGAACAAAAAAAGTATCAATTCAAAAAAATCAACTAGTTGGCCTAGGATTATAAATGGACTGACAATTTCAAGGATATTACTTGGATTACCAATAATTATTTCTCTGAGGAATGGTAATAATGAAATTTTTATTTTTCTAATACTAATAGCTGGTCTTACTGATTTTCTGGATGGTTATTTTGCACGTAAATATGATCATAACTCCGTTTTTGGAGCGAAATTAGATCCTCTAGCAGATAAGATACTACTTATTGGTCCAATGATTTGGTTGATTCATGAGAATCTAGTACCCTTATGGTCTATCTGGCTAATAATATCGAGAGAACTATTAGTAACTAGTTGGCGTTCTGATAAAACCTCAGGTGGTCCAGCTTCAACTCAAGGTAAATATAAAACTACTTTTCAATTTATCAGTATAATTCTATTATTATGGCCTAAAGGTTGGGGTACAATTCATACCATTTATATTATTAATAAAATAGGTTATTTCTCATTCTGGATAGCATTTTTTCTTACTTTAAGTTCTGCTATAAAATATGTATTCAATCAAAAAGAATATCATCAGAGTTAAAATCAACTTGTTCATGCTTAGCTAATAGATAATCATTCTTATAGCTATCAATTAACCCCTCTAACAAATCGAATTTAGGTTCCCAAGATAAATCTTTTTTTATTTTTGAGGTGTCAGTAAAGAAATTAGTTAACCTTAAAGGGAAAAGTTTTCTTGCCTTAGGATCAAGTTTTGAAGGATCAAAAGAACGTAAATCAAAATCAATGACTTTATTTCCAGTTGCTATAATTGCTGTTTCAATTAAACCTTTAAATGTTACGGCTTTGCTACCTGAACAATTGTAAATTTGATTAATTGCATTATCTGTTTCAAGAGATTTTGAAATAGCCTCTGCCAAATCAGAAACATGTCCTAATTGCGTGATGGTTTGACCATCAAGAGGAACAGGAATAGATCGGCCATTAGTTATACGATCAAAAAACCATTTTTCAATAGGATTATAGTTTCCTGGGCCATAAATATATGTAGGACGAAAACTCGTAAAAGGAATGCCTTCGGCCTTAAGCCAAGACTCAGTTTTTGCTTTACCTATATGACGGCTTTCAAGATCTATTGGACTATCTTCACTAACAGGAAATAATTGTGTATTTTCATATACGCCGGCAGAACTTATATATATAAATCTATAACCAGGAAGACCTGAAAATTTAAGAAGTCTTTTCGTATCCTCCAATTTACGTCCAGAGCTATCAACAATAAGATCAAAGGAATGATCAGATAGTTGTTTTAGATCCTCATCATTCGACCTGTCTCCTTTTAGGTGCGTAATATTTTTTGGTACTGGTAAATTTCCACGTGTAAAAACATATATCTCATGTCCTTTTGATAGCAATCTCGAGACGAGGGCTTTTCCTACAAACCTTGTTCCGCCGTAAAAAAGAACTTTCAAGATCCTTTATTAAAAAAATTATATTAAAGCCTATAGATAATCTCCCAGAGCTACTTAAATGATGTTAGATGAATAGTAATAATTATTTTCTTGATGGAAATCATACCTGCAATAGATCTACTGAATGGTAAATGTGTTCGACTAAATCAAGGCAATTACAATGAAGTCACTAAGTTCAATAGTGATCCAATAAAACAAGCTCAGACTTGGGAAAGCCAAGGAGCCAAACGAATACATCTTGTAGATCTTGATGGTGCTAAGACTGGTGAACCCATAAATGATCTGACAATAAAAGAAATAAAAAAATCCATAACAATACCTATTCAACTTGGGGGTGGAATTAGGAGCATAGATCGTGCAAAAGAATTATTCGGCATAGGAATAGATAGAATTATTTTAGGGACAATTGCTATAGAGAACCCAGAGTTAGTTAAAGATCTATCTAGAGAATACCCAAAAAGAATTGCAGTTGGGATTGATGCTAAAGAGGGAATGGTAGCCACTCGAGGTTGGTTAAAACAAAGCAAAATATCTTCTGTTGAATTAGCAAAACAACTTAACGATCTTGAATTAGCCGCAATCATTTCAACTGACATTGCTACTGATGGCACTCTAAAAGGACCAAATGTTCAAGCCTTGAGAGAGATAGCTGAGATAAGTATTAATCCAGTAATCGCATCAGGAGGGATAGGTTCAATCGCTGATTTAATTTCCCTGGCTGATTTCGAGAATGAGGGTATTAAAGGAATAATCGTAGGGAGAGCCTTATATGACGGCTCAATAGATTTAAAAGAAGCGATATTAACTCTTAAAAATCTTCTTATTCAAGATTCATTCAATGAGAAAGATAAATTTCATGTCTAACATTTAAAAATATAATTTGTCTTTTAGATTTATGGAACAGGGCTGGAAGTATTTTTAAATCAAGTTATCTTAAATAGGATAGGTTCTAGAATTCAACTTGATCGAAGAAAGAGCAAAACAAATTTTAATGATAGCGCCTGCACTACTTGGCGAATCATTGGCTTTGCAGCTAACATCTCAGGATAATAATTTAGAAATAATCCTAGACAAAAAAGATATAAATGGGTTACCTAAACTTATTCTATTTTGCCTTGAAGAAGTTGAGCTCTCAAACTCAATCAAACTAGAAATTCTTAAGTTAAAAGAAAGATGGGATCAATCTCCAGTTTTAATAGTAATACCAAAAAACATTAAATTATCCTCTGCCGATTTGATGACCTTTGGTAGTGAAGGAGTTATTCAAGATCCTACTGTTGAAATTTTAAGAGATACAATCAATATTTTACTTGAGGGTGGCAGAGTATTTAAAATTAATAATGAAACAAATTACAATGCTGACTCAATTCCTAATTCATATGGATTAGGACATTGGTTATTAACTAGTGGTTTATCACAAATAAATAAAGATCTACACACGATAGATCGCATGATAGGCAATAAATCAATAAATTCATTTTATCTTTTCATATTATTAGGTAGAAGAAGAGAACTATTAATAGCAAAGAGATTAATCATCTGGTTATGGGGACCTCTAGAGGTATTAATAGAGTCTCCAATTAAAAATAATAGCGATGAAAAAATAAATCTAATTAACAAATATAGTACTGACATAACAATAAGAAACACCTCAACAAATGAGTTATGGAAGCTAATTTATAAAAGGGTAAAGGAGAGACTTAAAGACAACCTAACAAATTCTACGGACGAACTAGCA
Source organism: Prochlorococcus marinus str. MIT 0912 (assembly GCF_027359595.1). Lineage (NCBI taxonomy): Bacteria > Bacillati > Cyanobacteriota > Cyanophyceae > Synechococcales > Prochlorococcaceae > Prochlorococcus > Prochlorococcus marinus. The sequence goes on along the minus strand of NZ_CP114783.1, from coordinate 208,232 downwards.
GCTCTTTATTCATTGAATAAAAACAAAAGAACTAATCTCTTGAAAACTCTTCTGCATGAATTTTCAATTATTCTCAATAAACTAGATTCTAAAAATGATCGCGAAAAAGAATTCGAAGAAATTTTAGAATCAATTACTCCTGAATTACGCGCTAATACATTTCGCAATTTTATAGATTCATATGATCGTCTAAAAAAGAATGGTGTTGACGTGTTTATTTCAGAATTTCTAGTACAAAATGCAGAACTTGGAATAATTGATGATGAACTACCTCCAATTGCATTAATAATAGATCCAATATTAAATAACAAACCAATTCTCATCGACGGAGAATATTTATCAATTGAAGACCCTCGATCTATTATTCAATTAGAAACATTTGTTCTGAATTGGATATTCAGGACGGCTGAGATAATTTGTGAAGAAATTATATCTTCATGCTCAGAATGGCCAGAATTACGTAAATACTTTCTGAATAAAGAATTAGTTTCAACAAGGGAACTTGAACGTAAAAGAAATCAAATAAATACAAATAATCAATTACAAAATCTATTAAAAAAGCCTATTAGATTGTACGAAAGCAAAAGATTATATTATACAGTCAAAAATAATAAAATAGAAAAGATTATCATCCTTGAAACTAGAGATGATGAATTAAGGAAATTAAACTGGACGCAAAGGCAAATAGCATTTACAATAGAATTAAGAGATGCTTTGGCTCCACAAATACAGGCAATAATTCAATATTTAGGTGATTTAATAGTTCTAATCCTCACAAAAGTTGTTGGAAGATCTATAGGATTAATTGGTAGAGGCATTGCTCAGGGTATGGGGAGAAACCTATCCAAAGGGTAATTTATTTATTAATAAATATAGCTAGATTAGCTTTAGGACTTTAGAATTTAAAAAATAAGTACTTTACATTGATTTTGTTAAGAATATTCTCCTCACTACTTTTACTTTTTTTTGTATTTGTTAATCCAGCCTATTCTGCTAGGGACACTAATAGTTATGATGGAAATATATACCCAATCTATGCTGGTAACGGATCACTAGTTCCACCACCTAGCACATTATCAGAGTCATTGAAAAACGAAAGAACAAGTGTTTTAGTTTTCTATCTAGACGACAGTTCTACTAGTAAACAATTCGCACCTGTAGTTTCAGGTATTAAGTTATTGTGGAGCTCATCTGTTGATTTAATTCCTCTATCAATTGATGAATTAGATAATAATGATCAGAAAACTTTTAAAGATCCTGGCTTTTACTGGCATGGGAAGATACCTCAAACAGTGATCCTTGACGGGAAAGGTAATGTTCTCTTAGACGAAGAAGGGCAGGTATCGTTCGATGAAATTAATAATGCAATAAGCAAAGGAACAGGTCTAAATAAACCTGATTTCGATCTAACAGTCAAAAGTTTTAACGAATATAATAGTGAGCCTTCTAAAGATGGTTATACTAAACCTAGAGGCAGCTAAAAATGTAAAAAAGTATTAAAGATTTTAATTAAATTATCAAATATTTTCATTAAAGAATGTTATTAAACTCTCTTTTTCTCATAATAATCTTATTTTCATTGATTGAAATAAAGCATTATTTTAGACAAACTTCGCCACTAGTTATTAAACCCAAAGAATTTAAAAGAATCATATTAAATTCTAAGCATAAATATATTACTTTGGTTGAAATTAAAAATTTACAGAAAAGAATGGAAGTAATGATTCCTTCTTTTAATGTTAATCCTCAGTTAATTGGTATATCTAATAATGAGATAATAAGGTTTTATACAAAAATAAAACCACTTCACCCAGATGCAGAAGAAGAACAAAAAAATGACTACTGGGCTGCTTATATCTTAAAGGGAAACAAGTCGACATTTGTTGAAATTGAAATTGAATTTGAAATTAAAAACACCTCACTAAATAAGGTTAAATGTTTATGGCTAGATATAGAATGGGAAAATTACGGACCATTTGGTTCTTTCAAAAAGTTCGATGGTTTTGTATTACCAAACATTGTAGATATATCCAAATCAGATTCTTCTAATACTATTTCAATAGATCCAATTAGAACTCATATTCTTGGTAGCTTAGATGATCCTATTGAAATATTAAAATCCTACATGCCACTAAATTGTATTTCTACAGATATTCTTGCAATTGGAGAGTCACCCTTAGCAGTGATGCAAGGAAGATATATAAATTATAGAAACATTAATTCTAGTCTAATTTCAAGGTTAATTTGCAAAGGATTTCACCCAACTAGTAGTTTAGCAACTGCTTCTGGAATGCAAACCCTAATAAATATTTCTGGTCCAACACGCGTAATAATTTCATGGTTTATTGGAGGAATATTTAAATTCTTTGGAGTTAGAGGTATGTTTTATCGTTTAGCAGGTGAACAAGCAAGATTAATTGATGACATTACTGGAACGACTCCACCATATGATAAATGTATAGTTTTAGGTCCTAAAGATACTCAAAATTTTTGTATTAAAGCCGCAAAAAAACTAAATATTAATGTGGCAGTTGTAGATGTAAATGATCTAGGAAGAGTTAAAATTCTATCAACAAATAATGTTAATAATACAGAAATGATTAAAAGGGCTTTAAAATCAAATCCAGCAGGTAATGCTAACCAACAAACACCAATAGTACTTATCAGATCAGAGAAGCTCAATTAGAAGTCGCATGATAATTAAAAATACAATAAAATAATTAAATGAAAAATAATGAAGCATTACCTTCAGGTTTAATAATTGAGCCACTTAAGCTCAAGCATTTATCAATGCTTAAAGCTAGCAAAAAAACTAAATACCTTGGAATATTCCAAATTCTATTATGCAAAAAATGGTTTTCTTCATTAGAATCAAGTTTTACTAGTTTAATTCCTACTCGGAACTCAACATGTTTAGTAGCAGTAGAAAAAGATAATTTAATTGCATATATTCTAGCTACTCCAATTAATCGTAGAGGTACATGTTGGTCAATCTCAGAACCATACTTTATAGGAGATTCAATATCCTTTAGTCGTTATAACTTATTGCAGAATTTAATAAGAAAAATTCTTTATGAAAGTAATATTAATACCCAAAGTTTTTTAATTTCTATAAATACAAATGAAAATCAAAATTTATCAGTTATTAGACAATCTGGTTTTCAACCGCTAAGAATAATAAAGTATTGGAATAAGAAAGAGAGTAATAAATATAGAATAAAAGAAGATAAAGATAGTTTTATTTGGGAAAAACTAAATGAAGAAAATAGCCAACAGATATGGAGACTTGAACAAGCTAGTGAATCAATCAACTTTAGGTCTATTTTTGATAGGCAATGGCTGGATATTTATGAAAAAAGAAATACATTAACAGGTGTTATTAAATCAAAAGAAAATAATATTATCGCAGGATTAATACCATCTATTTGTCCACAATATAATTATTCATTAGAATTAATAAGAGGATTAGCATGGGATGAAAGACTAAATAGATCTATTCCACAAAAAATTAATAATATGAAAACTGGTAAAAATAAGTGTTACATAGAAACGACAAGTGAGGATAAAAAGTTGAATGACATTTTAAATAAAAATAACTGGGAAATTACAGAAGAGAGAGTTCTTCTTGGAAGAAGTGTTTGGAAAAGAAAAAATGGATATAAATTAAAATCTATAGAGACTGAACTTTTAACTAATCTTGTAGGAAACTTACAACAACAACCAGAATTACCTTCAACTATTCAAATTGAAAAAAACAAATGAATCAGCCAAAACCATGTTCAGTTTTAAGTCTTGATATTGGAGACAAAAGGATTGGTGTTGCAGGTTGTGATCCATTTGGAATATCGATAACGCATTTACCTGCAATTTTTAGAAATAGTTTTGAAAAAGATCTAAAAGAATTCGCGAAAATATGTTGTGCAAGAAAAGTTGAAGGGCTCATTGTAGGAAATCCTCTCGATATGTATGGCAAGGAAACTAATCAATCTATTCGTTGTAAAAAATATGCGTTAAAGTTATCGAAATCTTTAAAACTTCCTTTGGCTTTTATTAATGAACATTGTTCAACTATCGAGGCTAAAGAAAAATTCTCTTTAAAACAAGATAAAACAGGAAAAATCGATAGCGCCGTCGCCGCTATACTTTTACAACAATGGCTTATTGAGGGACCTAATCTGGATGACTCATATTAAATTTTGAATATGATGTAAAAACAAAATCAATTAAAACAGATACTGACAAATAAAACTCAACTATGTCATCAACAAATAAAAACGACGAAGTACCTACTCTTTTAGTTAAAGATTCTCAAGGTTCAGACCTCCTATGTTTTCTTGAACAAGTAGTACCTCTTGAAGGTAATGAATATGCTCTCTTAACTCCTGTAGATACTCCTGTATCTCTGTTTCAATTAATTGATGATCAAGATCCCAAGCTAATTGAAACAATAAAAAAAAATGAACCAATACTTGAAGTAGCTGATGTTGTCCTTCAAGAACATGATCTTAGACTTGTTCGTTCGGCTATCACCCTTACAGTCTCAGGTGAATTAGATGAGCCCGAACCAGAAGAAATTGAAGAAGAAGACATTGATGATGAGTCAGAGACTTACGAACTTCTAGTCAATTTTAGAGTCGATAATAATGAATATGGTTTATACATTCCTCTTGACCCTTTCTTCATAGTTGGAAAGCTAGAGGATGGTGAAGTAAAGCTTGTTGAAGGTGAAGAGTTTGACAAGATACAATCAGGAATTGAAGCTGAACTTGAGGAAAGAGGATTATCAGAATAAATTCAAAAGAATTACTCATTCCATGTTGGGAGGTGAAAGATAAAATCTCAAAGATTTCGATCAATGATTTATTGTCGGAAAATATCAAAGCATTAATACTTGATGTAGATGGAACATTAATTTCTGGGAACAAGCCAGTTTTGTCAAGAGATATAAAACATTGGATTGAAAATTCGAAAAAATACTTTTATACCTGTCTATTCAGCAACAATCCATCCAGAAACAGAATAAAGTTAATTGCTGATGAATTAGATTTAGAATTTACATACTCTGGTGGCAAACCAAGTAAAAAAAAGTTAAAGAAGATTCTAGATAAAATCCCATATTCATCAAATGAAGTCGCAATAATTGGAGATAGAGTTTTTACAGATATTCTTGTAGGCAATAGATTAGGAATGTATACAATACTGGTAGATTCAGTAGATTACTATGGAAACAAAATTGAGAAAAATAACTTTCAATCCATAGAAAGATACATAGCAAGAATTATAACTGGAGATTTTTTATGACAACCTGCTGGGTAATCAAGATTGGCACAAGTCTTTTGAGAGGAAACGAAAAATATACAACTTTTGATATCATTAATAATTATTGTTCATATATATCAAAAGCCCAAAGAAATGGCGATAAAGTTATATTGGTAACTAGTGGTGCTGTAGGACTTGGATGTCATAAAATGGGCTTTAAGACAAGACCTAAAGAAATAATATCTCTTCAAGCTTCTGCCGCAATAGGCCAGCTTCATTTAATGGCTTTGTATGAAAAGGCTATGAGCAGTTTTGGATATAAAGTTGCACAAATATTATTAACTAGGTCAGAATTAGGTTCAAGGAATAGTTATAAATCTGCTTCACAAACATTAAGAAAATTGATTGAATGGGATGTTATTCCAATAGTAAATGAAAATGATATAATCTCAGATGAGGAGTTAAAATATGGAGATAATGATACTTTATCCGCATTAGTTGCAACTGCAATATCTGCTGATCAACTAATATTGTTAACTGACATTGACCATCTATACTCTTCTAATCCTAAAACTAATAGTCAAGCGAAGCCTATTAAAGATATTACTAATTCAATAGAATTAAATAAATTAGAACTAGCAAATGAACAAACAGCTTGGGGGACTGGAGGAATTAAAACAAAGCTAACTGCTGCAAAGATAGCCACTGAAAGCGGAATAAAAGTTCAATTAGCAGATGGAAGAGACCCTGCCACTTTAGGAGAATTACTTGATGGAAAAAAAATAGGAACTGTCTTCCATCCCCATCCGAATCCTATCGGTAATAGAAAAAGTTGGTTGTCACATGCAATTAAGCCAGTAGGGGAAATACATTTAGACGCCGGTGCTAGTGAGGCTATAAAAAACAAAGGTGCCTCACTATTATTAGTTGGAGTAAAAAAAGTTAGTGGTAATTTTATTTCTAATCAACCTGTAAAAGTTATCAACAATGAAGGAGAAGAAATTGCTAAGGGCATTTGCTCTATGAGCAGTGATGCTATAAAAATAGGAATCATTTCCAAATCAGCAACGACAGGATCTCCCCTTGTGATTCATCGAGATGTACTGGTTCTAACCAGTGAATAACTCAGACAAAAATAGTCATTTTCTCATTCCCAATTAAATTAAATCATGCAATTCAATGAAATTGTCGAAAAACTAAAACAAGGTCAATCCGGTGTAATTGACTTTAATATAAAAAAAAATCCAGTTATTCTGACTGCGGCTTCTTTAGAAAAAGCTAAAGAAAACGATATAAGTTTTCTAGACAATCATAGTCAATTAAAGCTTAAGAGTCTCATCAAAACTTCAAAAGCATCTGCTCTATTATTGCCAGCTTATGATGATTTTATTATTGAAATAGTAAATCAAGTATCAGTTGATTGGATACTACTTAAAGAGCCTAAGATTGCATTTGCTGAAACACTAGAGTTTCTTTATCCCTCTGAAATAGAAAAAGAGGGTATCCATAAAAGCGCTGTAATCGGTAAAAATGTAAAAATTGGTCCTGAAGTTTCAATCGGAGCTAATGTTTATATTGGAGATAATACAGAAATTGGAGCCGGGAGTATTGTTCATGCAGGCGTTGTTATCTATAAAGAAGTAAGAATCGGAGCGAAAAATTTAATTCACGCAAATAGTGTTATTCATTCTGGATCAACACTTGGAGACGAATGTGTAATCAATGCAAATGCAGTTATTGGTGGTGAAGGTTTTGGATTCGTGCCCACATCAAAAGGATGGAAGAAAATGCCTCAAGTCGGAATAGTTATTTTAAAAAACAAAGTAGAGGTTGGTAGTGGGTCAACCATCGATAGGCCTTCTGTCGGTGAGACAATAATTGGTGAAGACACAAAAATTGATAACCTTGTTCAAATTGGTCATGGAGTAACTATCGGTAAAGGTTGCGCCATGGCGGCTCAAGTAGGTATTGCTGGAGGGGCTCAGATCGGAGACTTAGTTATTCTTGCTGGTCAAGTAGGTGTAAGTAATAGAGTCAAAATTGGAGATAGAGTTATAGCCAGTTCAAAGACAGGTATAGTATCAAATATTGAATCAGGAAAGGTTGTTAGTGGCTTTCCTGCTATTCCAAATAAACTTTGGTTGAGATGCTCTGCTAATTTCAAAAAACTACCTGAGATAGCAAAAGCCATTCGTCAATTAAATAGCAGAAACTCCAGGTAAGTTTTTCCCTTAATTAATAAGAACAAATGAAGTCTTACAAAATAACTTTATTGCCAGGTGATGGAATTGGTCCAGAGATAACAAACGTCACTCATAAAATCCTTGACCTAGTCTCAAGGAAATTTGGCTTTGAAATCAAATTTAAAGAAATGCCTTTTGGTGGATCAGCGATAGATTCAGATGGTATTCCCTTCCCAGATAGAACTCTTCAAGAATGTAAGAACTCTGATGCTGTTTTGTTAGCGGCTATAGGAGACCCAAAGTATGACGAATTACCTAGAGAGAAAAGGCCTGAAACAGGCCTACTCAATCTCAGATCTTCTTTAGATCTTTTTGCAAATATAAGGCCAGTAAAAATAATTCCATCCTTAACAAAAGCAAGTAGCTTGAAAGAAGACTTTGTTAAAGAAGTTGATTTAGTAGTAGTTAGAGAACTTACTAGCGGTATTTACTTTGGAGAGCCAAAAGGAAGGATAAAAACAGAAAAAGGAGAAAGGGCATTTAACACGATGACATACACCTCCGAGGAAGTTAAACGAATAGCAGAAATTGCTTTTAAATTAGCCAAACAAAGAAATCAAAAAGTTTGCTCAGTTGATAAAGCTAATGTTTTAGATGTAAGTCAACTATGGAGAGAGGAAACAATATTGGTGTCTAACAAATACAAAGAGATAGAACTTACGCATCAATATGTAGACAACGCAGCAATGCAACTTGTTAGAAATCCAAGCCAATTTGATGTGATTCTTACAGGTAATTTATTTGGAGATATTCTTAGCGACATTGCAGCCATGCTGACAGGCTCAATTGGCATGCTTCCTTCTGCTTCGTTAACCACTAATGGTCCAGGTGTCTTTGAACCTGTTCATGGCTCAGCTCCTGATATAGCAGGAAAAGATATAGCAAATCCAATAGCAATGCTTTTATCTGCTGCAATGATGTTAAAAATTGCCTTTAATGAAACACAAGCAGCAACTTTTTTAGAAAATGCCATTAACGAGATCCTAACTGAGGGTTATAGAACTTCTGACTTAATGAGCAATCAGACGACTAAACAGGTTGGTTGCTCTCAAATGGGTGAACTATTGGCGGAAAAATTAAATAATTAGTTCACAAATTAAAAATCTCTTCGAATAGTTTCACATTGAGGGTCAGTTGACCTGTAAAAATGAAAGTCAATACATAAGCGTCGATGTCAAAGCTTCACCCAGTAGTAGCTGTAACTGGTTCATCCGGAGCAGGAACAAGCACCGTTAAAAGAGCCTTTGAGCATATATTTGCTCGTGAAAAGATTGTTCCTGCAGTTGTTGAAGGAGATAGTTATCACCGTTTTGAAAGAATGCCTATGAAAAAGGCAATGTCTGAGGCACTTTCAAGAGGTGAAAACTTTTCTCATTTTGGACCAGAGGCAAATTTATTCGACAAATTAGAAGATCTATTCAGTCAATATGGAAAAACTGGCGGAGGTCAGAAAAGATATTATTTACATAGTCCAGAAGAAGCCGAGGAACACAACACTCGTTTAGGAACAAAATTAGATCCAGGTCAATTCACTCCCTGGGAAGATATCCCAACAGGAACCGACCTTTTGTTTTATGAGGGACTACACGGTGGAGTAGTAGGAAAAGATTATGATGTAGCTTCATTCGCTGATTTACTTGTTGGTGTAGTACCAATTACCAATCTCGAATGGATACAAAAAATCCATAGAGATAACGCAGAAAGGGGATACTCAGCCGAAACTATCGTAGATACGATTCTGAGAAGAATGCCTGATTACATTAATCACATATGCCCACAATTTAGTCGAACAGATATCAACTTCCAAAGAGTACCTACAATTGATACGTCAAACCCATTTATTTGCAGAAACATACCTACACCTGACGAAAGTTTTGTAATTATCCATTTTAGAAAAGGTTCAAGAGAAAAATGGGGAATTGACTTCCAGTACTTATTAGGAATGATACACGATTCCTTCATGTCAAGTCCTACAAGTATTGTTGTTAACGGAGGGAAAATGGGATTTGCTATGGAGCTTATTCTTACACCTATTATTCATAAAATGATAGAAGAGAAAAAAGCGGCCGGATAACAAAATCAATCAGTTCAAGCTAATAATATCTATTCTTAATATATAAAGTTAATAATTAATAGTGATTATCATATTCTTTACTTTTATACTTTTATATATTTTGCTTTCTATATCGATAGAAGATATAAACACAATGCTAATTAGTGAAAACAAACTAAGTCTGTTAGCCATAATAGGTATTGTTTACTTGCTATATCAAGGCTTATCAAACGAAAAAATAGATGTTAAAGAATTAATTTTGAATAATTCTTTTTCAATGATTATTATCTTTATAATAATGTATTCAATAAGTTATACAAGTTATAAGATTTTTGGAATAAATTCATTAGGTATGGGTGATATAAAACTCACTTCTATTAGTACAATATGGATTGGTATTGAACTGAGCTTTTTATCAATATGCATTTCATTTTTATTATCAGCTATATATAGTTTATATGGAAAAATTACTAAAAGATTAAAGCCATTTCAACAATTTCCGTTTGCGCCATTTCTATCAATTGGGATATTTTTTTCATGGATTATAGATAAGATTTAAATTTTCTAATAGCTTTAAAGGTACACAAGGTATTAAATTAAATAAATTCAATCACAGAAAAGCAGTGTCCTTATTCGACTGGTTTGCTGATAGAAGGAAAGGCCAATTTGTAGGCAAAGTCACTCAGGAATCTGAAGAAAGTGATGGGCTATGGGAAAAATGCCCAGAATGCGGACAAGTAGTTTATAGAAAAGATTTAATAGATAATTGCAGCGTCTGTAGTAACTGCAATCACCACAATCGGATAGATAGCGAAGAGAGAATAAGAATAATTTCTGATCCAAATACGTTCAAATCAATCAATAATCATTTAACTCCAGTTGACCCTCTAGGTTTTAAAGATCGACGAGCTTACGCAGATAGGCTCAGAGAAAGTCAAGCAAGCACTGGACTTAAAGATGGAGTATTAACAGGGACATGCGAGGTTAATTCTATTCCGATGGCATTAGCCGTAATGGATTTCAGATTCATGGGTGGCTCAATGGGATCTGTTGTAGGGGAGAAGATCACAAGACTTATCGAACATTCAACTAAAGAAAAGCTGCCATTGCTAATTGTTTGCGCTTCGGGTGGTGCGCGAATGCAAGAAGGTATGTTAAGTCTGATGCAAATGGCAAAAATCTCAGGAGCGCTTGAACGACATAGAGATGCACAGTTGCTCTATATGCCTTTGCTTACACATCCCACCACAGGAGGAGTTACTGCTAGCTTTGCCATGCTTGGAGATTTAATACTTGCAGAACCCAAAGCACTTATTGGATTTGCAGGGAGAAGAGTAATTGAACAAACACTGAGAGAAAAACTTCCTGATAATTTTCAAACAGCAGAATATCTTCAAGATCACGGTTTCGTAGATACCATTGTACCAAGAACAGAACTTAAAGAAACTTTGGCAAAGATACTTCGATTACATAAGACAGAAGAGGCAAAGTTACAAACTAATGCTTAATATAAATCAAAAGATCACAAATAAATTTAATTTTCTCTTGAATATATTAGTATTAATATTAGTAATTTTATTAAATAGCAAGAATAAAGCATATGGAGCCAATACTAATTGGGTTGAAGTTAGTCGAGCGCCTGCGGGAGTTCAATATTTAGATATAGATAGTATTGATATTGAAAAAAAAGGAATAATAGAACTAACCACAAAATACATAAAAATTGACTCTATTACTTCAAAGGAAATAGAGGAGAATATTTATATAATGAAAATCAATTGTATGACTAATAAATTCAAGGATATTTCAGTTAATGGTAAAAAGAATTTATCAGCAAAATGGGAAGACGCTAATGGGGATAAACTATTAGATGATTTGATTTCAGATAGCTGCGAAAATGTTTAAACTCATCAATTATTTAAAAGAATGATCAATACAGAAAATCCGCTTCGCATTGCAATTGCAGGACTAGGTTTCGGTGAAAGTGTTCATATTCCTGCATCATTATCTAATAAGAATATTGAGCTTGTGGGATTGTGGCATCCCCGGCCAGAAAGGCTTAAAGAAGCCTCTCAAAAGCACAATCTTTGTGCTTTTGAGAGCTGGAAGGATTTGGTAAATGATTCTGAAGTTGAGGGAATAATCATAGCGACTCCTCCAGCGCCTAGATACGAACTAGCAATGGAGGCAATCAAAGCGGGAAAACATCTTTTACTTGAAAAGCCAACTTGCTTAAATTCTGAAGAGGTAAAAGAGCTTCAAAGAAATGCTCTCAAAAGAAATTTAAAAATTGCTGTCGATTACGAATATCGAGCGGTTCCACTATTCATGCAAGCAAAGAGAATAATTAACGAAAAGAAATTAGATGACCCATATTTTGTAAAACTAGATTGGCTAATGAGTAGCAGAGCTAATCCAGATAGACCATGGAATTGGTATTCAGATGAAGATTCTGGAGGAGGAGTATTGGGTGCGTTAGGCACCCATGCTTTTGACATGATTCATTGGTTGATTGGTCCAACTCATTCTTTAAGCGCGATAAATTCAACTTCAATTAAAGAAAGAGTTTATCCACAATTAAAAACCATTAGAAAAGTAACAAGTGAAGATGTAAGCATTTCTCAACTACAAATAAAAAGCATTAGTAACAATTTGATTCCAGTCCAAGTAAATCTCTCAGCAGTAACAAAACAAAGCAGGGGATTCAGCTTAGAAATTTATGGAAGCAATGGAACTCTTGTTCTTAGCAGCGACAACCAGAACGATTATGTCCACGGATTTGGGCTATGGTATTCAAATAAAGGAGAAGTTCTTAAAAATATTCAACCAGATCCAGACCTTTCTTTTTCAAAAATTTGGACAGATGGACGAATTGCTCCTGTAGCAAGAATCCAAAGCTGGTGGGCTCAAAGCATAAAAGATGGAACACCTATTATCCCAGGGTTGGCTGAGGGGTTAGCCAGCCAAATAGTTTGTGACAAGGTCAAAGAATCAAATTCAATAGGAATGAAGCTTGAAATCAATTAAAGGAATTCACTAATTAAAAAAAAAATTTTTTAGGTGTAATAAGCAACAAAAAGGGCCTTTGATATGGAATAATCTTAAGGAAATTTTTGTTGCATAAATGGCACTCTCGTACTACGCAGAAGAACTAAAGAAAACAGCAAGTGCCATAGCCCAGCCAGGCAAAGGGATTCTTGCTGTTGATGAATCAACTAAAACAGTAGGTAAAAGGCTTGCTTCAATAGGTGTTGAGAACACTGAGGACAACAGAAAAGCATATAGAGGTATGCTTTTCACCACAGAAGGTCTTGGAAACTTCATAAGCGGAGCGATTCTTTTTGAAGAAACTCTTTTCCAGAACCATCCAGATGGTGAGCCAATGGTTAAAAAGCTTGAGAAGCTAGGAATAATTCCAGGAATCAAGGTTGATAAAGGTCTAAGACCATTAGCTGGTGGACACGATGTAGAAACTTTTTGTTCAGGTTTAGATGGTCTTGTTGAAAGAGCTGCTGATTATTACGAGCAAGGTGCAAGATTTGCTAAGTGGAGAGCAGTACTTCAAATAACAGACGATGGTTGTCCTTCTAAACTTTCTATTAGAGAAAATGCTTGGGGTTTAGCAAGATACGCTAGATCAGTACAAGAATCTGGATTGGTTCCTATTATTGAACCAGAAATCTTAATGGATGGTTCACATTCAATTGAAAAGACAGCAGCAGTTCAAGAAGAAGTAATTAAAGAAGTTTACTTAGCTTGCCAGGTAAACGGAGTACTACTAGAGGGAACTCTTCTTAAGCCATCAATGACAGTTCAAGGTGCTGACAGCTCAACAAAAGCTGATCCTCAGCAAGTGGCTGAAATGACAATCCGTACAATGGAACGCTGTGTACCTGCAAGTGTTCCTGGTATTACTTTCCTTTCAGGTGGCTTGAGCGAAGAAGCTGCATCAGTTTATTTAAATCTGATGAATAAGATCGACAGAAAGGCTAAGTGGAATGTTTCATTCTCTTATGGTCGTGCTTTACAACATTCATGTCTAAAAGCATGGAAAGGCTCAAATACTGCTGACGGACAAAAAGCACTTATAGCAAGAGCTCAAGCAAACTCTGAGGCATCAAAAGGGTTGTATGTCGCTGGTTCTCAGCCTTCTTCTGATGAACAGTTATTTGTAGCTGGATACAAGTACTAAACTAAAAAAGCTAACAAAAGGCTGCTATCTCTTGTTTTGATAGCAGCCTTTTTTAATGCCTTGATTTATAAATTCAAGAAAGAAGTGCACTAAGAATTGATTTACCATCAATATTGCCTAAAGCATCATCACAAGCTCTTTCAGGATGTGGCATCATCCCCAAAACATTCCCCTTTTTATTTGTGATTCCAGCTATATCATGGATTGATCCATTTGGATTATCTGCATATCTAAGTGCAATCGAATCATCATCCTGCAATTTTTTCAAGACGTCATGGCTACATTGATATCTCCCTTCTCCATGAGCGATAGGTAGTGAAATAGAATGATGTTTTTTATAATTTTTCATCCAAAATGATTTTGTGCTTTCAATAGATAAATTTGCTCTATCACAAATAAAATGTAGATTCTTATTTCTTGTCAAAGCTCCTTGCAAGAGACCAAGTTCAGTAAGTATTTGAAACCCATTACAAATACCAAGAACTTTTCCACCTTTATCAACAAAAGAGATTAAAGAATTTAAAACAGGTGCAAATCTTGCTATTGCTCCACAACGTAAATAATCTCCATAACTAAACCCCCCTGGAATGACAATTGCGTCATAACCATTTAGATCAGTAGTTTCATGCCATAGAAAACTTGTAGGAATTCCCAGGCATCCTTCAGTAGCCCACCTGACATCCCTGTCACAGTTCGATCCAGGAAAAACAATTATTCCGATATTCATTTTTTTAGTTTATAAGAGTTTTCTGTTCGTCCTTAAATTCCAAAGTCCAATCTTCAATTACGGGGTTTGCGAGCAATCGATCACTCATTAACTCAATCTTCGATCGAGCTTCCTCCTTATTTGCAGCTTCGATCTCAAGTTCAATAGATTTACCAATTCTTAGTTGAGTAATTCCATCTATTCCTAATCTCTTAGTAGCTGACCTAGTAGCCTCTCCCGCCGGATCCAAAACAGAAGGTCTTAAATGAACAAAAACTCTTGCTTTAAATAAAGACACTTTTAAAAATCAAAGAAATTTCCTACTACCTTCCCTTGGTTAACCCAATCTAGAAGGTTACAAAATTATTGTAGATAATATTTGGAAAATTTCTAATTGATACTTTCTAATTGTTCACTTATTAATCCTTTACCAAGGCATGTCAGACAAGTGTGATAACAATTTGGACTAGATTTCATATAACCATTACCACCACATTTAATGCAGGTCTTAAGATTCAAAGCATTGGAAACACTCTGAACTTTCTTTTTTTCGGTAGTGGAAACTGCTTGACTCACGACAAAAAGTCCGGTTAAAAACTAATAAAAATTGATTTAAGAGAATTATCTCCTAACTCACAAAGAATCGCGGATAAAAACAAAAATACAACCTATTTTTAATATAAATATAATAATTTGAACGGATTAATTAAAAGTAAGATTCAAAAGCTTTTTCAACTCCGCCTTTCAGACTCAAAGAGACTAAATCAATCCCAGCCTTAGAAGGTTTCCAAGAATCATAATTCGAGCTCTCAAACCATGAATTAAATCTAGATCCAACCATTTGGATCTGAAGAGGCAAAGCCTTACCTTCTATCCAACATCTACCTTTTATACGAAGAATTTGATATTCCGGAACTAGTTTTACAAGTATTTCTTTCAATAGATCTTTATCAATTGGGAATTCAAATCTTAAATGCTCACTTATTACATCAACATGGTCATGGTCATGGTCATGGTCATGGTCATGGTCATTTTGATCTGATCGAGAAATATTGTTTTGTTCTTTGCAAAGTCCGAGAATTACAGAAGGTTCAATTTTTCCATTAGATATTGGCAGAATATTAGTAATGGAATTCCCTTGTTTTTTCACCTCATCCCTAACCAATGAAAAGCTTTTTGCAGAAAGCAAATCAGACCTACTAATCAAAACGAGATCAGCAGAAATCAATTGATCTCTAAAAAGCTCATTTATTGGAGTTAAATGATCAATACTATTATCATTTGTTATTTGTTCATTAATACTTTTTAAATCACCCACTGGACTTCCGTTTGAGAGAGCATATCCATCAACCAAAGTTACGACACCATTAATGAAAACCTTACTTCTTATTGCAGGCCAATTAAGAGCTTGCAGTAAAGGCTTTGGCAATGCAAGACCACTGGTTTCAATAATGATTCCATCAACCTGATTTGATCTAAGGAGCAAAGCTTCCATTGCAGGCAAGAAGTCCTCTTGAACAGTGCAACATAAACAGCCATTATTCAATTCAACTATTCTTTTATCTACTTCATCATCAGGGCAAAAGCCACAGGTTTTAAGAAGGTCTCCATCTAAGCCTACTGTTCCAAATTCATTAACAACTACAGCTAGACGTTGATGAGCTTCACTTAAAAGATGTCTCAAGAGTGTTGTTTTGCCAGAGCCCAAAAACCCTGTAATCACGGTAACAGGTAGACGACTATCACTCATCTTTATTTTTGCTCAATAAGTCAGCAACCAAGACTATAACTTGTATCCTCGCCGGTCTTTGAATTTGTTCCAGAAGCCATAGAACATAGTTGTTTTTGTTGTATTCGACTTATTACCGCATCTGTAAAGTCAGCCCCTTCAATAAGAGCATCTGTGAAGGTACTTTCCATTAATAATGCACCATTGAAGTCAACATCCCTTAAATCAGCTCCTTCGAAATCAGTTGCATATGCCAAAGCGTCATTTAGCTGCGCACCATGCAAATCTGCTCTATTCAATTTACTATTATTAAACACTGCTCCTGTCAGGTTTGATTCACTGAAATTTATGCCCTTCAGATCTAGTTTTACGAAATCATTTCCACTTAAATCCTGGCTAGACATATCCTGGGAAATATTCAGTTCTTCTTGATTGCGAATCTCAGCAGGCGTTCTAGCGAAAACACTTTGATCAGGAAAGATCAAAACAAAAATAAGTAGTGAAGCAAAAACAATTGCTTTAAAATCAGGGAAAGAAGTTTTTTTGTTCATTGGAGCTTAAAAGGACTTTTAACAGGTAACTTACTTATTCACGTTATGGCAAAAAGGGCCAAGAATGAATCATGTCAATGAGCTTAAGAGTAATAGTTCCTCCGCACCCACTCATATCACATTGGTTAACTATCTTAAGGAACCCTACTACCCCAGAAATCCTCTATGCAACTGGCTTAGAACAACTTGGTACCTGGCTCACTTATGAAGCTCTGAGAGATTGGATCCCAAGTAAAAAAGAACAGATAACTACTTCAGCAGGAACAACTGAATGTTCAATTATTGATCCAAATATTCCTATTTTGGCAATTCCTTATTTGCCTGCAGGGCTTGAGCTCTTTAGAGGTGCTAGAAATTTAATTCCTAATTCAAATTTATGTATTGGCGGGCTCCCTAAAGAAATTGAGGAAAATGCAGGAATTATTTTTTACCTAGATCAAATAACAACCGGTAAACAACTTTTAAAAGATTTAAATTATCTTAAAGATAAAAAAATTGATGCAAGAAGGATAAGAGTGATTACAGCATTAGCAGCTAATCAAGGACTTAAAGAAGTCGGTGAAAATATTCAAGATTTGAATATTTATTGTGCTTGTATAGATCCTGAATTAATATCAGAAAGTGAACTATCACCCGGAATAGGTGATCCATCATTACGTATAAAAACCAGAGTCACCTCATCGGACTAGCATTTAAAGAAGTTATTCAAAGCTATGAGCCAATACCGAGATTCAAATTCAGGAAGTTTGGCATCATTAATTAGTGGTGCCATACTTGGAGCTGCAGGTCTAGCTTGGTGGTTACTTTCTGAAGCCGAGAAAAGGCAAGAAACCAGAAAGCAAAAGGCAATGCTTTATGCACCAAGAATTCAAGATGGCTCTGAGGCAACCGAATTAGAATCAAATACTCTAGGGAATCAAAGCAACGAGCACCTTGAGCAACGTGTTGAACAGCTTAATTCGGCAATAGCAGACGTACGGAAACAATTAGAAGACCTGGGATCTTCTAATTAATTCTAAATTTTAAACAATTAAATAAAAATCAAATGCTTAGATCAAATGCGATAACACAGGGTATTCAACGGTCACCGAACAGAGCAATGCTTAGAGCTGTTGGCTTTGATGATAATGACTTTAATAAGCCAATCATTGGAATCGCTAATGGTCACAGCACAATAACCCCATGCAATATGGGATTAATGGATCTGGCTAATAGAGCAGAAGCCGCTTTAAAAGATGCTGGTGCAATGCCTCAAACATTCGGGACCATAACTGTTAGTGACGGCATCTCTATGGGAACAGAAGGGATGAAATATTCATTAGTTTCAAGAGAGGTTATTGCTGACGCAATTGAGACAGCATGCAATGCTCAAAGCATGGATGGTGTATTAGCAATAGGTGGATGCGACAAAAACATGCCCGGCGCAATGTTATCCATGGCAAGAATGAATATACCTTCGATCTTTGTTTACGGAGGAACAATTAAGCCTGGGAAATTAGACGGTTGCGACCTAACAGTAGTTAGTTCTTTTGAAGCTGTCGGTCAATTAACAAGTGGAAAAATCGACGAAGAACGTTTAATAGCAGTAGAAAAAAATGCTATCCCTGGTCCGGGTAGTTGTGGTGGCATGTTCACTGCAAACACCATGTCTGCGGCAATTGAAACGATGGGTTTTAGTTTGCCATTTAGTTCAACAATGGCAGCTGTAGATAATGAAAAAGCAGAGAGCGCTGCCAAGAGTGCTCAGGTGCTTGTCAAAGCAGTTAAAAACAACATAAGACCATTAGATTTACTCACAAAAAAGGCTTTTGAGAATGCGATCAGTGTCATCATGGCTGTTGGTGGCTCAACAAATTCTGTCCTTCACCTACTTGCAATAGCGAGGACCGCAGGAGTTGATTTAACAATCGATGACTTTGAACGTATTAGACAAACTGTTCCTGTAATTTGCGACCTCAAGCCAAGCGGTAAATACGTAACGGTAGACCTGCATCAAGCCGGGGGGATTCCTCAAGTAATGAAATTACTCCTCGATGCAGGAATGCTTCATGGAGAATGCAAAACTATTGAAGGTAAAACAATTAAAGAAGTTCTTACAGATATCCCCTCAAAGCCCAAAGAAAATCAAGATGTTATAAGAGCAATATCAAATCCTATTTATAAGAAAGGACATCTAGCTATTCTCAAAGGAAATTTAGCTAGTGAAGGAAGTGTCGCAAAAATCAGTGGGGTCAAAACACCTGTTTTAACAGGACCTGCAAGGGTTTTCGAGAGTGAAGAAGAATGCTTAGCTGCAATTCTAGACAATAAAGTCAAAGCTGGAGATGTAGTAGTCGTTAGATATGAAGGGCCTGTAGGAGGACCAGGGATGAGAGAAATGCTCTCTCCAACTTCAGCAATTGTAGGTCAAGGGTTGGGAGAGAAAGTTGCACTAATTACAGACGGTCGATTTAGTGGGGGATCATATGGATTAGTGGTCGGCCACGTTGCACCAGAAGCAGCAGTTGGAGGAACAATTGGGTTAGTAGAGGAAGGAGACAGTATTACTGTTGACGCTAATAAATTGTTAATTCAGTTAAATGTTGAAGACCGAGAACTAGCTAGAAGGAGAGAGAATTGGAAGAAGCCAAAGCCTAGATATAAGACAGGCATTCTTGGAAAGTATTCCAGACTAGTAAGTTCATCAAGCCAAGGAGCTACAACCGATCAAATATAGTTCAGTTTAACGAAACCTTAAAAACTGTACTGAGTCTTCTCGCAAGGGACTCAAAAGGTTTTCCATATGAGGGCGTTTCGCATTGAACACCAGAAGAGCTATCCATCCAAACAGCATGCTTCCCTTGCCATAATATCGGCCTATCAATTAGTGATTTCCAAGATATAGTCAGATTTACTTCATTCCCACTCTTATACACTTCAATTTCAATATCCATAGATTCTTCTCTTTCGCCATCTATATTTCTAGATTGAATTTTAAAAATCAAGTCATCAAGCTCATTATCATCATCTAATTGATTTTCTAAAAAAACAGAATGAACATATGGCTTCATACAAAGGTCTGCTGCTTTGGCAACTTCAGCTATCAAGCCATCTTTCGAATCAGGAGTATGCACTAATTGACTTAATTAAGACTTTGATAGGACCAGCATAAAATCCTGAGTTCATTTTGCCTGGCTGACCAAATTTTGAATGGAGTACTTGAAATCTATTAATACAAGTGGGATCAAAACTAAGAGGTAGCTGAACAGGCTTTGCTCGACGAGCTGGTTCCAAATCTTTGAAAGATATTTTTATTTTACTAACTCCATTTTTCTTTGTGGGTATTGATGCAACCCAACGAATATCACCTTTTAGAAGATTTGATAGTGATAAAGGTTTCTTTTCACAAGCAATCGCAAATTTCAATGTTCTCCCTTCTCCTTCAACATCAAGAATTAATCCAGAATATTTGGAAAGATCAAAAGGCTTATCAAAAATTGGAGAGCGGCAACTAACAAATCCTCCTCCCTCTTCTACCAAGTTACCCTCAAGAAACAAGCCTTTCTCAGAAGAACGACAAGTTGCAAAACTTGACCCGCCCATAATTGTGTCATTTAGAGATTTCCAATCTGAAAATTCTGAACCCTGTATCAGAGGAGTTATTGAACTTTCTGTCGGTGGTAAATCAGGAATCAATTAAGAAATACTTTTCAACTCATATAATAAACCTAACTAGAAAGATGGATAAGCATCTTTATCAGCTAAGACAATAATTTCAGAGTTGGGTGAAACTAATTTTGCGGGAGTTCGCTCCCATGATTCTGATTGATCAAGTAGACGTTTAAGAGCAATTTGTTTGGCAGATCCACTAATTAGAAAAACCACATTATCTGCTGAACTGAGCAATTTACTGGTAAAGGTTATTCTTTTATGACCTTTACCTTCGCCAACAGTTATTAGGCTATCTCTTTCAAATAATGCATCCGAGCCAGGAAAGAGGGAGGCTGTATGCCCATCATCCCCCAAGCCCAATAAAATCAAATCAAATTTTGGTGGATCCCCATCTAAATTATTTCTCAAAATTGTTTCATAATCATTAGCACTATCCTCTGGCGATGGTAAATCAACAGTTGAAACACTAAAAAATGATGCTTCTAGAGAAGGGTTACCTTCTTTAAACAAAGAATTATTCAATAAAAAGCAATTACTATCTTGCGATTCATTGTCAACCCATCTTTCATCTCCAAGAAACAAATCGACGTTAGTCCATTCAAGTTTGTTTTTACCTAACAAAGAATAAGCAGCCTTAGGAGTGGAACCACCACAAAGTGCAATTTTTGCTCTTGTTTTATTTTTCAAAGTTGACTGAATAATCTGAGTTATCAAATCTGAAGCAGCAAGAGCGAGAGAGTTTTTGTCTTCTGAAACTTGGATTTCATATTTAGTCATTGATATCAGTCAATCCATTCAGTGTGAAATGATCCGGCTTTGTCTACGCGCTCATATGTATGAGAGCCAAAACAATCTCTCATTGCCTGAACTAAGTTTTGGGGAAGTCTGGAGGTTCTTAAGCTATTTATATAATCAAGAGTGCTACTTAAACATGGAACTGGAATTCCAGCATTTGCAGCAGCAGAAACAACCTTAGTAAGGCCCGAAAGACGATTGTTAACCTGATCGGTAAACCAACTATCTAGAATAAGATTCGTCAACCTCGGATCTTTCTTAAAAGCATCTTGTATACGACTCAAAAGAGTAGACCTTATTATGCAACCACCTTTCCATATTTGAGCTATGGAGGGCATATCAAGATTGTAATTATATTCTTCAGAAGCAAGCCTTAGAATATCCATGCCTTGGGCATAACTAGCAATTGTAGCCAATACGACTGCATCCATTAGCAAAGGCATGCCATCAGAGGGTTTACCAAAATCAACAAACGAAGGTTTATTGCCGTTCAAAAGTGTTTCCGCATAATTTCTTTGATCCTTCATCGAACTCATAACCCTTCCATTCAAAGATGCATAGATAGTTGGGACAGAAGCTCCAAGTTCAAGCGCGCTGACAACTGTCCATAAGCCAGTACCTTTTTGACCCGCCTTATCCATTATCTTTTCGACAAGATCGGAACTATCATCAGGATCCTTAACTCGTAAACATGCCTCTGTAATTTCAACAAGATAGGAGGAAAGTTCTTCGGTTTTATTCCAATAGCCCATAACAGATGCCATATCATCACCAGTCATTCCACAAACTCTCTTCATCAAGTCATAGGCCTCTGCCAATATCTGCTCGATTCCATATTCAATTCCATTGTGAACGGTCTTAACAAAATGACCTGATCCCCCCGGACCGATGTATGTCACACAAGGTCCGTCTTCTACCTGAGCTGCCATTTTGTTCAACAAGCTCTCAATAGCATCGTAAGAGGTCTTTGTGCCACCCGGCATCATGCTAGGTCCTTCCAAAGCTCCCTTCGCCCCACCAGATACACCCATACCGATGTATCCAAAACTCTTACTCTCAAGTTCTTTTACTCTTCTTTCTGTATCCATAAATTGGGCATTGCCCCCATCAATAAGCAAATCGCCTTCTTCAAGGTAAGGTGAAATTTGATTAATGACAGCATCAGTAGCGGCTCCAGCTTTAACCATCATTAATACTCTTCTTGGACGTTCCAGCTTTGATACAAATTCTTGAAGATCCTCAGCTCCTTGAATTGATTTATTTAAACCTCTACCTAAGAGAAATTCTTCAGTTTTTTTATAAGTACGGTTAAACACCACACTAGAAAACCCATTCCGCTCTGCATTAAGAACAAGATTCTCTCCCATTACTCCAAGACCGATTAATCCAAAATGTGCCTTGGTCATTAAGTTAATAAGTTTATACTTGAGTTAGTGTGACGACTGTGTAATCATTTCGCTGCATTAAATAGCCTAATGTCAGGAATGAAGGATTCTTTAATAAATGTTTGATAATAAAATCTTAAAAAAACTAGGCTTATTAAATTTCTAAAACATTAAATCAATCAAATAATAGTTCCATCTGGAATTGTGGCATTTTTGACGATAACAACTATTCCATTACGAATATAAAAACCTTGATCTGCTCGATCAGCTTCTTCCACATTATCTTTGTTTACTATCGTCACATTGTCCCCTATTCGAGCATTTTTATCGAGGATCGCTCTTTTAACCGTTGTTCCCTGTCCTACACCTAAGGGAATACCTCCTCCATTTCTTAGCGCTATTCTCTCTTCATAAGACTCATAAAAATCAGATCCCATAACCAGAGTTTCATTAAGAACAACGTCACTTTCAATTCGACTCCTTACGCCCAATACACAATGGTGAATACTACATGATTTAAGTATTGATCCCTCGGAAACTATTGAATCAGTTATTTGGGTATCTACAATTTTTGAAGGTGGGAGATATCTAGGCCTAGTGTAAATAGGGAACTTTTCATCATAAAAGCTAAATGGCGGTGTCGGTTGCTGAGTTAAAGCTAAATTTGATTCAAAAAATGCACCAATAGTTCCGATATCCTCCCAATAATCATTAAACACATAACTTTTGAGCTTATCTCCTCTGCCTAAAGCTTCAGGAATAATTTCTTTTCCAAAATCTGTATAGGAGGGGAATTTATTTAATAAGTCAAAAAGAGTGGAACGACTAAAAACATAAATTCCCATTGAAGCCAAATAAGGTTTTTCTTTAGCCTCACTTGCTTCCAATCCAAACCTTGAAGTATCTACTGCCATTGCTTTCAAAGAATCACCAGTTGGTTTTTCACGAAATTCCTTAATATTCCCAGATTCATCAGTTCGCATCAAACCAAATGCTTCAGCTTGAGCTGAATCAACTGGCAAGGCGGCAACTGTTAAATCTGCTCCTGTTTTTCTATGCTGTTCAACAAATAGGCTGTAATCCATTCGATAAAGCTGATCTCCAGAGAGAATCAAATATTCATCAACATCCCACTCCTGAAAAAGCCATTGATATTTTCTTACAGCATCAGCAGTTCCCTCAAACCAAGATGGTGTTTCAGGTGTCTGCTGAGCAGCTAAAACCTCAACGAAACCTTGACCAAAAGGTCCGCTGAGATTATAAGTTTGCCCAATATGCCTATTAAGAGAAGCGCTATTGAATTGCGTTAGAACATACATTTTACTGATGTCCGAATTTATGCAATTACTTATAGGAATATCTATTAGTCGATATTTACCCGCTAATGGAACAGCGGGCTTGGCCCTCATTTTCGTTAATGGATATAGGCGTGATCCTTTACCACCGCCAAGAATTATGGCAAGTACTCTCTTCATGAAGGCACTATTAATCGGCTATTCGGAGCAAACCTACTGGATAGAGTGCTCATTAATCCAGAAAAAAGTGATCTGTAGTAAGAAATTCAAAAGTTAATAACAATATCAATTGTTTTTAGGCTTGTTTAAAGAACTAGAAACATCAAGATTAAAAAGTTTTTCAATCACATCAAGAGAATCTCTACGATCGTTCCTTGATTGAGGTGCTCTCAATTTTGTCACTGGAGTATGCAGTATTTTGTTAATGATGCCCTTACTTAATGCTTCGACAACTTTTCGTTCTCTAGCAGAGAAATCAGGTCCCATTCTGCTTAATGCCTTCTGAAGCTCTTCTTTTCTAATTGCCTCCAAACCAGATCTAAGGCAATTAATAGTTGGAACAGCCGCTAAACTATCCCACCATTCTAGAAAAATACGACATTCTTCCTCTATCAATCCTTCTGCTTCTAAGGCGAGCTTTTGTCTTGCCTCTTGATTTCTTGAAACAACTTCTTGAAGGTCATCAACATCATGAGATTCAATTCCAGAAACTGATTTTGCATCAGAAGAAATATTTCTCGGAACTCCAATATCAATAAGCCTTAACAAAGGTTTTCTATCTATTTTTATCAATTTTTCAGCATCAATAATTGGCTCATTAGCAGCTGTACTAGTAAAGACAAGAGTACTGAGTGATAGACAACTATCAAGCTGATCTATTAATTGACAATCAATTTGAATATCGGGAAAAGCTGCTGAAAGATCCTCGGCCCTTTTTTTAGTTCTATTTAAAAGGGTCAGTGAACAACATCCTTTTGATTGGAGATGTTGTAACAATAAACGGCTCATTCTTCCAGCGCCAACTACAGCAACCTTTTCGGTTTCTAAGGTCATCAATTGGTCTCTACCATGCGCTTGGCCAAGTTTTAATTGAGCCAGCTCTACAGCCGCAGAGCTTATAGAAACAGCTCCAGTTCCAAGATTTGTCTCGCTTCTTACCCTTTTACCAGTACTAACTGCCTGAGTTAATAATCTATTCAAGATAGGACCTAGACTTTGATGATCTTGGCCAAGACGGACCATTTTTTTTACTTGAGAAAGGATCTGTCCTTCACCTAAAACCAAACTATCCAAACCAGCGGAAACTCTCATCACATGAGAAACAGCTTTCTCTTGGACAAAATTAAATAAGTGTGGGGAGAGAATCTCTTCCTCAAGGCCCGAAAATTCAAGAAGAAAAGATTTAATTGCTTCTATTCCCAACTGCGGGTCCTTAACTAAACTATAAATCTCTAGCCTGTTACATGTACTCAGTATTGAAACTTCAAGTATTTGATCAATTTTCTTTAAATTATTAAAAGATTTTTCAACGAGGTCTTCTGGGATACTTAGCTTTTCGCGCACTTCGACTGGGGCCGTGCGATGGCTAAGACCGACGACAGCAATATGCATAAATAGCCCCTTACTTCATTTACTTAGATTTCACTTCAAAGAGATGCTTTGAGCACCATCTTTGATGTGAACCGTATTGGTGAATCTTGCTGTCTGATCAAGCGTACTAATAACAAGGCTGCTAGTTCTAGTGCAATCTTTTTCAAATTTAACACCATCAAAAAGCAATCCATCTGTTATTCCGCTACCAGCAAAAACAACATTTTCTCCTGAAGCAAGTTCATTAGCTTCATAGATCTTGTCAATATCAGTTATGCCCATTTCGTTCAATCTTTTAATATTTCCCTCTTTTGTATAGTCGGCCCATTCTGATGTTTGAGCGATAGCAGGATCATAAACAAGTTGTCCCTGAAAATGCCCCCCAAGTGCCCTCATAGCAGCGGCTGAAATAACTCCCTCGGGAGCAGCACCAATACCCATTAAACAATGTGTACCAGTCCCCTCAAATCCACATGCAATTGCTGCCTGGACATCCCCATCTGAAATAGGCTGAATCCTGGCACCTGTAGATCTGATTTCGGAAACCAAATTTTTATGTCTAGCTCTATCCATAACAACAATAGTTAAATCACTTATTGCAATACCCAAGCAATCACTCAGGATTTTTATATTTTCGGTCGGAGTTTTTCTGATATCAACTTTGCCCTTAGCTGCTGGTGGAGCAGCTAATTTGTTCATATAAAAATCTGGAGCATTGAATAAACCACCCCTGTCTGATGCAGCAAGAACAGCCATAGATCCACGCTGGCTGTTGGCACATAAATTTGTCCCTTCGCATGGATCTACAGCGAAGTCAACGCCTGGGCCTGTGCCTGATCCAACTTCTTCTCCGATATAAAGCATTGGAGCTTCATCTCTTTCTCCTTCACCAATTACGATCCTTCCTTGCATCTGAATCGTTCCCATTCTCTTTCGCATTGCCTCTACGGCTGCGGCATCAGCTTCATCTTTTTGACCTAAACCAGTCAATTGAGCAGAAGCAATTGCAGCTTGCTCAACTACTTCAAGAATTTCTTGGACGAGAGTACGATCCACTTTTTGCAGTTAGGTAAAGAAATTTACGCCTTAAGGCAGACAATATTGTAAGTAATTGAGGGCATTGAAAAATGCTCAGAAAAAAGTACTCACAAAAAACTTATTATCTGTTGATAAGCAATAATTACTGTATCAGTGCATGGTCACAATAGAACTTGTGACCATGAATTAATAGAATCTCTGCCAAAAGACAAAAACAATGATCCAATCCATTTCTTCATCAATTTTTTCTGAACATCGTCCAGTTCAAATAATCCCTTCAGTATTGCCAGCAGACTGGGCAAATATGGGCCAGTGCGTAAAAGACCTTGAATTAGCAGGCGTAGACAGAATTCAATTCGATGTGATGGATGGGAACTTTGTTCCAAATCTCACATTTGGCCCAGAAATGATTTCTGCATGCAGAAAGTATTGCAAAGTTCCATTTGAGACTCAGTTAATGGTTAGTCAATACAATTGTGAAACAATGCTTGATGGATATGTAGAAGCAAGTAAGGGTTCAAACGGAGAGCCAGGAGTTGTAATTGCTCATGCTGAAGCTAATGTTCACCTCCATAGAATTCTAGGCAGGATTCGTCAACTAGGGGGGTCTCCTTCCGTAGCCCTTAATCCTCATACTCCAATGGATATGGTCAAGGATGTACTTGATATGGTTGATCACGTACTAGTAATGACAGTTAACCCTGGATTTGGCGGGCAAGCTTATATTCCAACAATGCTCAACAAAATCACTCAGTTAAGAAAAATAATTTTAGAGAATGGATACAACGTAGATATAGAGGTTGATGGAGGAATAAAAGCAGATTGGTCATTGTCTCAATGCTGCGCTGCAGGAGCAAACTGTTTCATAGCCGGAAGTGGTATGTTTGCTTACCCAACGCTTAAAGAAGGTTGTGATGCACTTAGAAAAGTTGCGAATGACGCACAGAATGGAATAATTTTAGAAAAATAGTAAATTACAATTAACTCTTAAGCGTCAAAGAACCAACCATAACTGTGTAAACCAACCCCAAGGAGGTTGACTCCTATATAGCAAACAATAATCAAGAAAAAGCCTGTTATAGCAAGCAATGCAGGCTTTTTCCCTTGCCATCCCCTTGTAATCCTAGTATGCAAATAAGCAGCATAAACCAACCAACATATTAAAGCCCAGGTTTCTTTAGGATCCCAACTCCACCAACTACCCCAAGCTTCATTAGCCCAAACAGCACCACTAATCAGACCAACTGTAAGCAACAAAAATCCAGCAGTTATTGATCTGTAACTCAATGAATCAAGCTGCTCAGCATTTGTAAATTCAACCGGTTGTATTGAATTTAAGTTTTCATTTCTGCCATTTAAATAGACCTCAGAGCTTTGCCTAAACGAACCAGAACCAAAGGAACTATTACGAATATTGAATTGTTTTTTTCCATCAACAAGAAAGACCCCAAAAGACAAAATTGAACCTATTAGTAGTGCAGCATAAGAAGACATAATTACACTCACATGCATTATCAACCAACTAGAACGAAGCGCTGGAACTAAAGGAGCAGAGGATTGCAAATTCTCTGGCAAGACAAAACTAGCGAACCCTATTGAAAGAAGAGATATAGGTGTCGCAACAGCTGAAACGATCGGAGATTTCCATGCCCTTTCAACAAAAAGTTGCGTTAACGTACAACCCCAAGTCAAAAAGCAAAGGGACTCATAAAGATTACTAATTGGGAAATGTCCCGATTGCAACCATCGCAGAATCAATTGACAAGTAAGAGAAATATTTGCAATTGCAATTAAAAATTTTATAAAAGAAGAATTGCGATCACCAGCAACGGACCAAAAAGAAATAGGTAGCGATATCAATAAGACAAAGAAAGCTAATAATCCTAAACCTAAAATAGGATCTCCGATAAAATAAGAAGTTAAGTCCTTCAAGATTGAAAAAAATATTAGAGACCTACATCTGGATTATAGTAGTACTAAGATTTAAAAGCAGTGAGACAAAAAAACACTTAAAAAAAATCAAAAAACATAATATAATAATTAAAAAATTTTATGAGTCTTATATTTACAAATTTTATATATACCCTTGTATTCTTTATACTAACAGCAAAGGAGTTGATCACTGATAGATATGATCACGACATAGATCAATTCATGTATTTTGGCAGTAGATTATTACATGGAGAATTAATATGGACAAACGAATTTGATGATAAGTCGCCTATTTTGCAATACATATTCTCATTGCCTGCAGCATTAAAAAGTACAAGTATATTTGTTGTAATTACTTTAATTATCAGTCTACTAGCTTCTTATATAGGATATTTAATGCTAAGGGATATAGTACGTAACAGCAATCTTGATTTAAATAGAAAAGCTGAAAATTCAATAATATATTTTGGCATTATATTATATTTGACTTTATTAGTTTGTATCTATGGTTCTTTACATCATATAAATGCAATTAGCTCTTCATTATGTCTAATCACAATATCATTAGCGTACTTAAATAGGGGGAAGAAAAATAAGTTAATATTAAATTTTTCAGCAATAGCTGCTGCAATTTCAATATCTATACGACCATATTATCTTCTAAATATAATAACAATACCCTTATGGTTACACGTCAGGGAGAGAGGCTTTATAACAAATAAAAAAGAAATAAATATAATTAATAAAAACTTATTATACGCAAAGAAACAAATAAGTTGGATTTGTATTATTAGCTTCTATATATTACTTTTTAATACGATGCCATATCTTATAACTGGACAATTTACAGATTTCATTTTCGGAATAAAGTTAAACTCTGTTGACTATATAAATCATAATATACTTTTAAGACAGTATATAAATTTAGGTAGAAATCCTATATTATATCCAATGTTAATAGGAATGATACTACTACCTATAATAAGAATCATATTTGGGAATATACATCAAATACGTTTTACAAAAAAAGATATTCAACTATTGAGACTCAAAAGAATTGATATTGATATTTTATTTTTTGGGATAATAAATCCTATTCTTCTAGAGATAATGTTTTATAGAAAGCATTTCTTTGGACATTACTTTACTCTATTCAGCCCATATATAACAGTAAGTATGGTTCTATTTCTAGCATTAATAACAAAACTAGACAAAATAATTTATAATTATCAGATTTTTAAGATTATAATTAAAAATATATTTATAATACTTCTAATTACCTGTTTAATAACAAATCAAAGTATTCCAGGGGCATTAAGTGAAATATTTGACAAAAAGATCTCAAGTAAATCATATAAAGTCAAATTAGTAAAAGATTTTATTAATCAGGAAAAGCTTAAAAGTGAAAACGTTGGATTCCTAGCACCTGAAGATAATTACATACATTGGAAACTTGATGAGTCAAGGCATAGATTTCCACAAAAGGCAATTTTTAGAAACATCTCAGAAGGTAAAATGGATAAAGTAATAAATGAGAACAAGAACCTAGATTACAAATTTTTATTACCAACTAGGATTAAACTCTGTGAGACACTAAATAAATATTCTCCACAATATATAATAACTAGAAATAATGATTATTCATTCAATTGCTTAATACAAAAAAATTCAAAATATAAATTATTATCAACAAAAAAATTAAATAAAAATAATATATTCATCTTTAAAAGTATTTATCAATAAAAGGTATTTATTTTTTCTATGATGTCAAAATAATAGTATCCTGTTATATTATTAAAATATGAAGTCATTAGCATGAAGGTTGCTGTTATTGGAGCAGGCCCTGCAGGATTAGCTTTTACTGATAAATTACTTGAATTAAGAAAAGATATTTCTATTGATATTTATGAAAAGAGTAATCACATAGGAGGCATTTCAAAAACCGTTAATTACAAGGGAAATCGAATAGATATAGGTGGACATAGATTTTTTTCAAAATCCGATGAGGTTATGAAATGGTGGACTAATAAATTTCCTATAGATATTTCAACTCTTAAAGAGTCAGATTTAATAAGTTACCAAAATTCAAGTAGGAACATTGAAGGTTATAAAACGATAAAGGAAAAAAACACAAAGGATCATCGAATAATGTTAGTAAGAAAAAGAAAATCAAGAATTCTATATTCAGGAAAGTTATATGATTACCCTCTAAAACTAAATTTAAAAACAATCAAGAATATTGGTTCAATTAAAATTATTAATGTAGGTTTAAGTTATTTAAAAAGCAAACTGGATAAAAAAGAAGCTAAAAATCTTGAAGACTTTATTATATCAAGATTTGGATACAAACTATACACAATGTTTTTTGAAAGCTATACAGAAAAAGTTTGGGGACGTCACCCTAAAGAAATTTCCCCAGAATGGGGTGCCCAAAGAATAAAAGGTTTATCAATAAGGAAATTAATAATTGATATTTTAAAAAAGTTATTATCTAAGATAATTAATACAGAATCAAACGGCATAAGTCAAAAAAACACTGAGACATCCTTAATAGAAAGATTTCTTTATCCGAAATATGGACCAGGTCAAATGTGGGAGGAAGTAGCCAATGATTTAAAGAGAAATAATGTAAATATATTCATGAATAAGCCAATAAAAGGTATTGAGTTTTCCTCAGACAAAAGAAAAGCAGAAAAAATCCTATTTAAAGATGAAAATGGGAAAATTATAAAGCAAGAATATGACTATATAATATCTACAATGCCAATAAAGGAACTAATCAAATCATCTAAATTAGAAAATGAAGAATATATTTTTCCACCAGAAATTTTAAAGATCGCAGAATCACTACCATACAGAGATTTTATAACAATTGGTTTACTAATAAACCACATTTCAGGACCACAAATGGAGTTGCTAGACGATACATGGATTTATGTTCAAGAACCTAATGTTAAAGTAGGCAGGATACAAATATTCAATAATTGGAGTCCTTACTTAGTAGCAGATAAAAAAAATTATTGGATAGGACTTGAATATTTTTGTAATGAGAATGATGAATTATGGAAGAAATCAGATATAGAGCTAATTGAATTAGCTAAAGAAGAAATAATAAAGTTAAAACTTACCAATTCAAAGGCCTTTATCGATTCAACAATTATAAGAGAGCCTA
Source organism: Prochlorococcus marinus str. MIT 0912 (assembly GCF_027359595.1). NCBI lineage: Bacteria > Bacillati > Cyanobacteriota > Cyanophyceae > Synechococcales > Prochlorococcaceae > Prochlorococcus > Prochlorococcus marinus. The sequence continues at coordinate 176,641 of NZ_CP114783.1, read as the reverse complement.
AAACCTACCCAGCATATTTTGATTCTTACGAAAAGATAGACACCTTAATAAATTGCGTAAATAAAATAAACAATTTATTCCTAATCGGCAGAAATGGTATGCACAAATATAATAATCAGGATCATTCTATGCTTTCAGGATTTAGAGCTGCAGAACTTATAGCGCATAATCGAGTCAATGAGAAATCAAAAGAGGAATTATGGCAAATTAATGTAGAACAGGAATATCATGAAGAAATCAAAAATATAAAAGAATGAAATTGAATACATTTAAATTAGGATTAAAAAAATATCTTGAATTTGTACCTTTTTATCTATTTGGATCTGGACTTGCTTTTACAGTAGATATAAGCATATTCACACTACTAAGAACGAACCTAGGGACAAACTATAGTGCTTTAATAGCATATATATTTGGAACTATTACTTCATTTAGTACACTTTTATTTATAACTAAATATCGTTTAAATAAAAAAAGAGTTGGCCTGTTAATTCATTTATTAATTGGATTAGGAACACTTCTTATCAATTTAATTATATTAAATTCAATAGACTATATTGCTAAATTATATAATTATTTTTTATATACACAAATACTAAATAATAGTAATTATTATGCTCTTTCAACAAAAGTAATCTCTAGTGGAATAGGATTCATATGGACAAGCTCTATGACAGGAAAATTTTTATTTAAGAAGAAATAATCAAATTAGTCTTTGATTTTTAAATTACTTATTTGCTCGCCTCATCAATATTATTCCTATAATAGTTGAAATAAATACAGGAGACCATGCGGCTGATATATATGAAATTGATCCTTTTACACCTAATGAACTAAATGTAAAACTTAATATATAATAAAATAAAATCAAAATAATACTTATACCAAAACCTTGTGATCGATTTGTTCTAGAGTTTGGTATTGAAGCTAAACTACTCCCAATCAAAGAAAACACAAGACATGACATTGGCAACGTAAATTTTTCTTGTATCCTTACTTTCAATCGTCTCACCTCCTTTATATTCGAAGTATCTTTATAAATTTGCAGAGCTTTTTTTGCTTCAGCTAAAGTCATATCATTTGCATCTTTGGGTATAGATGCAATCTTAATTGGACCAGTATTAAATGGATATAGATAAGAATTAAATTTAGTAATAGTTGAATCACCTTTTTCCGAAAAAACAACTAATTTACCATTTAATAGTTCCCATTTTTTAATCGAAGGATCCCAAAATGCTTTTTCAGCTGTAAGAATTTGAGTATATCCATATTTTGATAAATCAAGCACTTTAACTTGATTCATAAAACCATCTGTATAGTCCTTGGCATAAAAAATATGAGTTAAGGAATAGGAGACTTTATTATTTTCAAGATCAGTAATATTTCCTTTACGAGAATAAATAATGTCCTCCCCTTCTTCTATGGAAATGGATTTGCCTAATGAGCTTCTAAGTACAAATTCAGCCTTACTATTTGAATATGGAACAATATTATTATTAAAAATGAAAGTTAATCCTGTCATTACTAATGCCAATAACAAAGATGGTAAAATAATTCGATATACAGAAATCCCAATAGCTCTTAATGCTTTTAATTCACTATTAGAAGAAAGTTTACTATATGTTAATAAAGAGGCCAATAAAGTGGCCATCGGAAATGATAAAACAATAAAGCTAGGTAATCTAAGAACTAAAATGTTTAATGCAGTATTTAAAGGCAAATCCAGCTCAACTATCTTACGGACAAGATCAAACATTACTCCAACAGATACAGATACAACTGTAAAAGCCGAAATAGAAAAAACCAAAGGGGGAATTAATTGTGAAAGAATCCATCTATCAAGTAAAGGAATATGATTAATCCTTATTCGAAAAAAATTTGAAATTTTCAATAACAAATTTATAATTTTATTTTTCATATTAAATATTTAATTAGTCAAATTTGGAAATTAGTACCTAAATAATATTTTTTTACAATTGGATCATTTAAAATCTCTTCAGAAGAACCGGAGCGAAGTATGCTCCCATCTGTAATGATATAGGAACGATTAGTAATTGCTAAAGTTTCACGAACATTATGATCTGTTATTAATAGGCCCATGCCGCTTTCACGTAAAATTTCAATAAGATTTTGAATATCATATATAGCAATTGGATCAATACCAGCAAAAGGCTCGTCTAGAAGGAGAAATTTAGGTCCTGTGCGACCAACGGCTAGGGCTCTTGCAACTTCACATCTTCGCCTCTCTCCACCAGAAAGTTGATATCCATAAAGATCAACAAAAGAAGATAAATTAAATTTATCTATCAACATTTCACGTTTATTCCTACAAAAAGATTTAGATAAACCTGATTGGTTCAAGGCCATATCCAAGTTTTCTTTGACTGTAAGGTTTCTAAAAATACTTGGTTCTTGAGCTAAATAACCAAGGCCTAATTGAACTCTTTTTGTCATCGAAAAATTTTTTATACTATTTCCCTCCAAGTAGATATTGCCTTTGTTTGGCTTAATCAAGCCGACGATCATATTAAAAGTACTAGTTTTACCCGCACCATTTGGACCCAAAAGACCAACTATCTCTCCAGGATTAACATTTAAATTGACGTTTTTAACAATAGTTTTATTGGATAAGGTTAATACCAAACTCTCAATAAGTAGAGTCATTTTAAAAAATCCTATCAGGGAAAAGCTTATACATGAGAATCATCAGAAAGTAAATTATAACTAAAATATATGTGGTTAATCAAGATTCCTCTCAACCCAATATAAATAAAACATCTCTGAATCATGAAAGGAATTCTCAAATTTAGAATCAGCCTTTACCCTAAATTTTTCAAAGTAAAGAGATTCACCTGGCTCCAAATTCTTAATAGACGATCGATTACTTAAAAGTAGTAATAATTTATTTACTTTAGGATATTTATCTAAATAAACTTGTACTTCATCAAGTGTTTTAGTTCTGTCTAGTATAACCCTATTAGCCCATTGAGCATAACTTCCATATCCATTCAATTCAGGTAAGTAAAATTCTCTATCAAGGTATCCAGATACTGTTGCCACCTCAACATCTCTAGTCGCAAATATTGGAGAATCTTCCCATCCCCTAGCCTGTATATATTGAGCAGTTTCCTTTCCACTTGAATAAGGCAATCGAAAATCATTGATGACCATATGGATCCCAACTACCATGTGTATAGCTAAACAAATAGTAAGTAATCTAGGGAAATAAAATAAATTACCTTTAGTAAACAAATTTTGAAGATTAGAAGACGTAGGTTGTTTATCTTTATTAGATAATGCTAACCATAATGATGAGATAATCAATAGGAAATAATATCCATAATGTCTTGATCCATCTCCCAAAAATAAAAAATAATTAAAAAGAAATAAAAATATAAAGCCACTCAAAAAATAAGTTAATGCTGGACGATAAAATTTAATAAATATGATTGTACTGAAAACCAAAATTAAAGTAATTAATGCGCATAAAATTAAATCAAAAAATCTACTTGAATTAGGAATAATAAGCACATATCCTCCAAAAATCTGTCCTACTACTCTAAGAAAATGACGTATATCAATAAAAGAAGTTAAAAGCTTAACTGAATCTCTTACTTGGAGAAGACTAAAAGCTCCAAAAGATAATAATGAGAGAGATATAGTAATACTTGAAATTAAATCGAAAATCCAATTATTATTTCTCATGTAATTTTTTCTTTGATACGGATTTAAAAACCAATCCGAGACAAGCGTCATTCCAACAGCAAATGCTAATGACCAGGACAATGCTTGTGTATTAGCTAAAAGTCCTATACAAAGAGCGAAAGGTATGTATGTAGTACGTCTTAAATGATAAATAGAGCAAAAAATAAATATTATTAATTCCGCAATTACATAATGCCGACACACAAAAAAATATTCCCAGAAAGGATAATAACCAAAAGTAAATAATGCTTTGGTTGTTAGATTAAAAGGACTAAATCTCCAAAAAATCAAGATCGCTGAGCTACCTAAAAGCCAATGCATCAGTTGCATGCTTACTGGTGTTCCAGTAATATTTTTCGAAAAATAAATTAATAATGACCAGAGAATAGGATGTCCAGATGGTGCGTTATTTTTCCATAAATCTATTAAGTTATTGCTTTGCCAAGCCACGAGCCATCCTTGCATCTCATCTCTCCAAAGAGCATGATTAAATGCACCAAATAAACCTATTATAATAAATAAAATAGGTAAAAATATCTCATAAAAACGCTGACCCGGTAATTGTATTTGACTGATTCTTTTTAATTCCATTTTAATTGATGCAGAATGTCGATCTATATAATTTGAATTAATTAAAATTGTACTGTTAATTTGTACTCAAAATTGATGCAAGCCCAAAAAAACATAACAAGAAAAATAATATGAAGTCAACTCTCTTTCATTAGCAAAACTGTTGGAGGCTTAACAAAGTTTTTAAAGGAAACTGAGTAAGGGCAAACTGCAATCAGCAAGGTCCTTACCAATTTGTAGAAATTCCAATCTCCTTGAAACGCATTTATAAAGTCCTTCAATATCCAGTCCTGAATCTGATAATTGAAATTTTTTTAATCTACCTAATGCTTCTCCGTAAAGTATCGTCGCCCCATTTATATTGCTATTTTCTAAATGAACTTGAGCAACAGCTACTTGCAAAATACCCTGTAATAACTGCCTTTCTGGCCCGCCAGTCTCATGCCATATTTCTTCAAAAACATCATGAGATTTATACCACTGACCAGAATTAAATAGTTTCATTCCTATTTCAAAACGATAGTCATTTATAAATAAATCATCTTGTTTATCTATAAAAGTCATTATTTTTTCATATTTTTCTTTGCATTAATTTTTCTCAGCCTTATAGATTCAGGAGTAACTTCCAACATCTCTCCTGGTCCAATGTATTCAAGAGCTCTTTCTAATGTCATTTCAATTGGAGATTGCAATTGATCTAGCTCATCTGCACCAGCTGATCGCATATTGGTCAGTTGTTTTGCCTTACAAATATTTAATTCAAGATCTTGTGGGCGATTATTCTCCCCAATAATCATCCCTTTATAAACTTTAGCTCCAGGAGTAATAAAAAATTGTCCGCGGTCTTCTGCATTTTTTAAGGAATAAAAAGTAGCGACACCCTCTTCAAATGAAATAAGGACTCCATTTCTCCTTTGTTCAAAATCTCCTACAGATGGTCTGTATTCGAAAAACGAATGACTCATAATCCCTTCACCTCTTGTTGCACGAATAAATTCCCCTCTGAATCCAATCAAGCCTCTTGATGGGATGACAAATTCAAGTTGAGTTCGATGATCAGTACCCGTTTCCATATTTTGCATCTCACCTTTTCTTACACCAAGACTTTCAATACAAGCACCAATAGAAGCTTCAGGGACATCAAGGACTAGGGTCTCAACGGGTTCGCATTTGATTTCATCAATGGTCCTAAAAATGACTTGTGGTTGAGAAACTTGAAATTCATACCCCTCTCTTCTCATTGTCTCAATAAGAATTCCTAGATGTAACTCTCCTCTACCGCTTACAGAAAAACGATCAGGTGAATCTGTATCCTCAACTCTTAATGCAACATTCGTAAGAAGTTCTTTATTTAAACGATCCTTCAACTGACGACTGGTTACAAACTTGCCCTCTTTCCCTGCAAATGGGGAATCATTTACGACAAAAGTCATCTGCAATGTAGGTTCATCTACCTTTATTAGAGGTAAAGGCTTCGGTTCATCAGGGCAAGCTACGGTTTCTCCAATAGAAACATCTTCAAATCCAGCCAAGGCAACTATATCTCCAGCATTTGCTTCATCTATTTCAATTCTTTTTAATCCCTTAAATCCTAATAATTTATTAATCCTTCCTTTTTTTAAACTCCCATCTTCTTTTATTAAACAAGTCCTTTGACCATTTTTTATTACACCATTATGTACTCTTCCAATAATAATCGTTCCTAGGAAATCAGAATAATCAAGAGTGGTGACTTGTAATTGTAAAGGCTTATTTTGATCGCCAACTGGAGGAGGAACTTGCCTAATAATTGATTCAAATAACGGTTTCATGTTATCACTTTCGCTTTTTACTTCAGTCTTTGCGAAACCACCTAATCCACTCCCAAATAGATAAGGAAAGTCACATTGATCATCATCAGCTCCTAATTCCAAAAATAGATCTAAAACTTTGTCTACCGCAGTTTCAGGTTCAACTCTTGCACGATCAATTTTATTAACAAAAACGATAGGTCTTAAACCCTGCTCTAAAGCTTTTTTTAAAACGAATCGAGTTTGTGGCATTGGTCCCTCGTTAGCATCAACAACAAGAAGACATCCATCTACCATTCCCAAAACCCTCTCGACTTCGCCTCCAAAATCAGCATGCCCTGGTGTGTCAACAATGTTTATTCTTGTGTCGTTATATGTAACAGCTGTGTTTTTCGAAAGAATTGTTATTCCTCTTTCACGTTCCAAATCATTTGAATCCATTGCACAAGTCGGGACCTCCTCGTTATCTCGAAAAGTCCCAGATTGATTTAAAAGTGCATCAACCAAAGTTGTCTTGCCATGATCAACGTGAGCAATTATTGCGATATTCCTTATGGCTTGTATATCAAAACTCATAATTTAAAAAATTAAAATTTCTTTGTTTAATAGAATTACAAACATTATCTCACCATGACTTCATTTAACTGTTTTAAATGCCAATTAAAATATCGAATAAAAAATCAGAAGTGAAAGAAATCAAGTCAAAATTATTTGAATTTTATAATTTTATTAGCATCCTCAAATTTTCTTAAAGCATTAACAGTCCCTTCAAATCTCCAATGCCAAGGCTCATAAGTTACACCTTGTTTATTATTGGGTGGAAAAGAAAGAACAAAATGATATTTAGGGGCATGCCTCTTCATCCATTTAAAAGCAGGTGTTTGTTCAAAATCAACCTCAAAATGAGTATCTGGATAATTCCCATCGCCAACATCGATTGCATATCCTGTGCTGTGTTCGGAATAGCCAGGAGGAGCTGAGACCATAGAACGCTCAACAGCAGTTTGATTTCTAATAGATTTATTTTCATAAAAAATATCTCTTTGCAAATCAATTGATCTATAACCACTTAACAGTTGTAAAGAAATTCCTCTTTGGGAAGCCATAAATTGCATTTCCTTAAAACTTTCATAAATTTCTTTATGAACGTAAATACCAGGAGAGAAAAGAATTAACTCATTTTTTGAAGCCTCAGGATAAGGAAGATGGCCTAACAAACTTTTATTTTGATTTATCTCAGTAGAATTAATCGAATCATCTAAAGATTTTGTTTGGCGAAAATTTGATTTATTAGCTAAAAACGTCAACGATATACCAAGTCCAAAAAAAAGAATTCCAAACCGTAAAAAAGACCTGCTAGTAAGGGTTTTAATGGACCTAATCCTTTTGGCCAAAGGGATGTCATCATGATAATTCATACGATCTGCTTATGGTCAAAACAATTGAAATTCACAAAAATGATGTTTCGATAGTAACGAGTATCTCCAATCTTTATACTTTCTATGAGATAAGGATGTAAGTTTTATATATAGAGAACTAAATTTTTCATCCAAAGATGTTAAGAGTTGCTGTTATTGGTGGTGGTCCAAGTGGATCATGCGCTGCAGAAATTTTGGCCAAAGCGGGAATTAAAACTTGGATATTCGAGAGAAAGCTAGATAATGCAAAACCATGTGGAGGAGCGATTCCATTGTGTATGGTTTCTGAGTTTGATCTTCCTGAATCAATAATTGATAGGAAAGTCAGGAACATGAAAATGATATCCCCTTCAAATAGAGAAGTAGACATTATTTTGGATGATATTTATCCAGGAAGCGACAAAGAATATATAGGCATGTTGAGGCGTGAAGTGATGGATTCATTTATGAGAAATCGTGCTGCAGAACTTGGTGCCACATTAGTAAACGGATTGGTATCAAAAATAGAAACTGGTAGTAATAGACAAGGTCCATACACACTTCATTACACCGAAGTCCTTAACGACCAATCTGAAGAGAAAGGTAAACAACTTGAGGTGGATCTAATTGTTGGGGCAGATGGTGCAACAAGCAGAGTTGCTAAAGCAATGGATGCTGGTGATTACAACTATGCAGTAGCAATTCAAGAAAGGATAAAGCTTCCTAAAGAGGAAATGAAATATTACGAGGACAGGGCAGAAATGTATGTAGGCACAGATGTATCACCAGATTTCTATGGTTGGGTCTTTCCAAAATACGACCATGTAGCAGCTGGAACAGGAACAATGAAACAAAATGGTGGTTTAATAAAAAGCCTTCAGATTGGTGTCAGAGAAAGAGCTAAGAAGAGACTCGTAAATGGAGAAGTCATCAAAGTAGAAGCTCATCCAATTCCTGAACATCCAAGGCCAAGAAGAGTTGTTGGAAGAATGGCTCTGGTTGGAGATGCCGCGGGTTATGTAACCAAAAGCTCAGGAGAGGGGATTTATTTCGCTGCCAAAAGTGGAAGGATGTGTGCCGAGCAAATTGTCGAATCAAGTCAAAATGGAAAAATAATACCTACAGAAAATGATCTCAAAAAATACTTAAAAAAATGGGATAAAAAGTATGGAACTACTTATACCGTATTAGATATTCTCCAAAGAATTTTCTATACCAGTGATGGAGCAAGGGAAGCTTTTGTAGAGATGTGTGGTGACATGGATGTGCAAAGACTTACATTTGATAGTTATCTCTACAAAACTGTAGTTGCCATGAAGCCACTTCAACAATTAAAGCTTACCCTATTAACAATTGGTTCTGTTTTAAGAGGAAAGGCATTAGCACCAAGCACATACAAGCCAGTGCCAAGTGCAGTTAGAGATGATAAAGAAGTAAATAAAATGTTAGCTGTTAGTTCAATCAAAGGTGGTATAAAAACCAGTAAAAAATAATACCAACAACAGTTAAAATAATTAAGTAAGTTTGCTGAAATCAGCGAGCTTTAAAGACTGATTTCTGAGGACTGTCAATAGATTAAGCCTGTTATTTCTTAAATTAATATCATCCGTCATAACCATTACACTTCCTTCTCCATCAAAAAAGTTGGCTAAAGTTTCTGCACTTGAGACTAAGCCATCAGCCAACAACTTATATTTAACACGATCACCATTTATAGCTAGAGGCTTTAATTTCTCCAAAACATTAAACATTTCACTTTCACAACCCTTTTCAAATAGTGACTTATCAACAAAAGTGGAAGGATCTATAATATCGTTTGATATAGAACTTTTAGCTGCCAACTTTGAGGCTCGAGTTACTACAGCTTGCAACAAATCAAGTGTATTATTTTTCCTCATATCCATTAATAATGAAGAGCGAAAATCAACATCTGTTGGATCATCTAATAGTTTTGATGTTGAGGTTGTATTTCCCGCAATTGCATTAATAATATCAAAATCTATACCTTTTTCTTCTAATAAACTAATAATTCTTTGACGGAAAAACTCCATCAACTCGCTCGAAAGACTGCTTATATCAAAAGGAAGAGAAGGGAAAATTTGCTGCCAATAAGTTAAAGAATAATTTAGTATTTCATTGATATTTAATTTCCAATCTTTTTTCCATAAAATTAGAAGTATTCCATTAGCAGCCCTTCTCAAAGCATATGGATCAGATGAACCAGAGGGTCTTTCTCCCTTTGCAAAAATACTGAAAAGCAATTCAAAACGTTCAGCTAATGATACTGCATTACCAAAGTTGTTTGAGGGAAGAGAATCTGCAGAGCCTTTGGGCTTGTAATGTTCCAAAACTCCTAGGCATACATCTTTTTCTTCACCCTCATGAAGTAAGTATTTTGATCCAACAATTCCTTGCAACTCTGGAAATTCGTCAACCATATTGCTGACCAAGTCATGTTTTGAAAAATGTGCAACTTTCAAAGATTTTTCAATATCCGCTTGGTCAAATTTAAGTTTTGATGTTAATAATTTAGTAAGCCATTCAATCCGATTTACACGGTCATATAGAGAACCTAATCCTTCAGCAAAGGTTACATCTTTTAATTTATTAATACGTGAAGCGCTAGTGATTAATAAATCTGACTTTATAAAAAATTTAGCATCAGAGAACCTTGCTTTTAATACTTTTTCATTTCCTAAAATAATATTTTCCTTTGCTGAAGATAATCCATTACTAATACACAAAAAACTAGGAAGTAGAATATTTCGAGAATCAAGTGATAAAGGATCAAAATCAACGTTATCTTTATATAAAGGTATGTACCTTTGATGGACCTTCATCACAGTGGACAAAACCTCTGGGGGTAAATCGAGGAATGCTTCATCAAAATTCCCAGTTACGAGTAAAGGAGACTCAACTAAATCTGTCAGCTCATTTAAAAGTGGTTCAGTCAGATCTGGCTTAACTTTTTTATTTTTTTCATGATTAAGAACTAAATCGTTTATGCATGAAAGGCGACTATTCCTATCAACTGTTACTCCGACATCCTGCAATTGATCAAAATAAGTTTTTGCATTCTTTATTTCTAATTTTGATCCATGCAACCTATGAGGTCTTGAGAGATTGCTAATTTGAATTTCTGGATCGCACCCTGAAATTCTAAAAGGTAAAATTTCTGAATCAATCAAAGAAACAATCCATCGTATAGGTCTCGAAAAGCGAAAATCACCTTTGCCCCATCTCATAAACCTTCTTCCTTGAATTTTGTTGATCCATCCAGGTAAATGATCAGCCAATAAACTCTCAACGGGCCTGCCTTTCTCAACTGATTTAGCGAAAACGAATGAGCCCTTTACCGTTTCACGGATCTCTAATTTTTCAGGAGAAAGATTGAATCTTTTAGCAAAACCAATTGCTGCTTTTGTAGGTTTTCCATCATGAAAAGCTTGATCGACAGGAGGGCCTTTTCTTTCTGAGATATTGTCTTCAGAAAATGGAGCAATTCCTTCAATCTTTAAGGCAATTCTTCTTGGGGTAGTAGAAACTTTAATTTCACTAAATTTTATGTGAGAAGAATTCAAGTCATTATTTACGTTTAACTCAAGTTGGGAAATAACAGATTCAGCCAAATCAGCTGGTAATTCCTCAGTGCCGATTTCTAAAAGGTAAGTAGACAAAAAAATTTCCTTATGTTCTATACAAGATTAGATCTAAAATAGAATTACTTCTACATTCTGTGTCCTAGAAAAAATTTAAAATGAAAGGAACGCATCTTTTATTACTCATGGCTTGATTTGAACAATTAAGCACCAACTAACAAGAAAAATGATACAGTGTAGGTACCAGTGTAGGTACCATTGCCCAAGATCATAGAAATACCTGGAAGATCTGGTTTTTACCTCAGGGTTGCTGTACCAAGAGGTAAATTAAGGGATGCTTTTGGAACATGTGATGTTGTAAAAAAAATAGGTAACACAAAAGAAGAAGCCGAAAAGAATATAAGCTCAGCAGAAATAGCTATTCAACAAAAATTCGATGAAAAGCTCAGAGAAGAAGAAGCAGACCAGATCAATGAATCATTACCTAAAGGAATAAGACTCGAGGCGATTAAAAAAAGTAATTCAATAGAAGCTCCTAAAAATATAGAAAAAGATTTAAAAGATGCTGGATTCAGTAATGCAGCTATTGAAGCTTTGATGAATTTTGAAGAAAATGAAAGTAAAAATTCCTTAGAAAAAGAAGAGACTGTTCCTTCACCTTGCATCGCTAACAATTCCCCTCGAGCGAAATTTGAACAATTTAAAGCCGATAGTAATTACTTAAGTCAGCCTCTTCAAAGTGAATTGATAAACGACAGCGATCACTTTACAAACGATGCAGTACAACTACTAAAATTTCATGGTAGTTATCAACAAGATGATCGGGAACATAGAAAAAGAGGTGGCACAGGTAAAGATTGGCAAATGATGCTGAGGCTAAGAAATCCAGCTGGTTTAGTCCCAGGCCCCCTTTTTATAGCATTAGATGATCTATCTGATCGACTAGGCAATAAAACGCTTAGAGCGACCACACGTCAATGTTTCCAAATGCATGGCATAAAAAAAGACAATATTAAAGAAGTAATAGGAACAATCGTCAAGTCGATGGGATCTACCCTAGCGGCTTGTGGAGACGTCAATAGAAATGTAATGGCTCCAGCGGCCCCTTACGAAAAAGGATCTTATCCCGCTGCGAGAAAATTAGCTAATGATATTGCCGATGTTTTATCACCCCAAAAAGCAGAGAAAACATACATTGATTTATGGGTTGATGGCGAGATGAAATATGCTATTAAGCCATCGCCTGAAGTAAAAAAAAGCAGAAAGCTGCAACGAAATCATGGTGTATTTAGTGGGGACAAAAACGAACCTTTGTATGGTGCAACCTACTTGCCAAGAAAATTCAAATGCGCAACTACAGTACCAGGAGATAACTCTGTAGATATCCTTACTCATGACATAGGTCTAGTGACTTTCACGAATGCAAAAGGAGTTCTAGAAGGATGTAATGTCTACGTAGGAGGAGGTATGGGTAGAACACACAACTTAGATACGACATTCGCGAGGGTCGCAGATCCCATTGGTTTTGTAGAAGGTAAATACATATTAGAGCTTGTTCAATCTATTCTCGCTCTTCAAAGAGATTATGGAGATAGAAAAACGAGAAGACACTCAAGACTTAAATATGTTTTGCATGACATGGGTGTGGATTGGTTTAAGAAGCAGTTAACAACTAAATATTTTACAAAACGAATTGACACTCTTAAGCACGAAGGGGATACAATACTTGAAGATTATTTAGGCTGGCATCGACAATCTGACAAATTATGGTTTGTTGGGCTACCAGTATTATCAGGCAGGCTTACAGGGAAGGTAAAGAAAGGACTTAGAAATATAGTTGAAAAATATGCCTTGGATGTACGCTTAACTCCTAACCAAGATCTTTTATTGTGCAACATCGGAAATTATCAAAAAGCCAGTGTAAAGAATGCACTAATTAAAATAGGTTTTAATGAACCAGGAAGTCCTGATCCATTGGCCAGACATGCCATGGCATGTCCAGCTCTTCCTTTATGTGGACTTGCCATGACAGAAGCAGAGAGATTCTTACCAGAGCTTTTAGAACGGATTAACAATCAATTAAAAATCCTAGAGATAAATAAATCAATCTTAATAAGAGTTACAGGTTGTCCCAATGGATGTGCCCGCCCATATATGGCAGAATTAGCTCTTGTTGGTAGTGGTTTAAATCAATACCAACTATGGCTTGGTGGTAGCACTGATTTACAAAGGTTGGCAACGCCATATTTACAAAAGATGTCTATTAATGAATTAGAGAAAACATTAGAACCATTATTTCTTAGCTGGAAAAATACTGGGGGTTCATCAAGCCTTGGAGATCATGTAACTAAACTTGGATCTAAAAGTGTAATGTCCTTACTTACCTCAAGTGCTGCTCCATAAATAGGATTACCTTTCTTACTTAACCAAGACCATAATTGATCTCCATAGCTAAAATGCCACCATTCGTTTGGGTGTTGAACAAATCCAGCCTGTGACATTGCTGAATATAAAAGGGATCTTCTTTTTTGAAAAACTTGATATTTTGAGCTAGGCGTCATGGAATAGTCTTTCTTATAAAAATCAGGAGTTGATTCAGCGCCAATAAAATCAATTTCTCCGCCAAGATCTAATGGATTACCACTCATATCGGCAAGAGTCAAATCAATAGCTGAACCTGTGCTGTGAGGAGGAGGCGTAAGAGGATTAGATGATGGTTTTGCCCAGAAACGACCAACCTCTTCAATTACATCAGTAATGTCTCTATTAGCAGAGGGATCATTTATCTCAATCCCCTTCAATCTACAATTTTCCTTGATAGTGTGATTAAACATGAATTTTTGGACAGCTATTGGTCTCCAGGCATCAAACAAAGCCAACTGTAATTGAGGATTAATCTCGGAAAGATATTGCTGCGCTTGAATTAATCTTTTCAAAACACTCCTGCGTAAAACCCATGGATCTGCTCCATTAGAATATGGAGCACCTAACGACATATAAGGATGTGGTTTTAATCGAAATATGGTTTCTGGAATTGAAATCAAAGGCTCATTACATTCATTTATTTTTATATTGTTCCAAGGTCTCAACTTCATGATTTATAGAAAAAATGAGTATAAAATTTCAAACGTAAAAAATATTTATTAAATTTTAACCGTAAAAATAAATGAGTTCAATAGTGATAAATAATAAAAAATTAATTTAATTTATTACCAATTTTAAATTTCTCCCACTGTTCTTTTATGAGCAAACGAAGCTTTGAGTTATTTGTAAGCATAGGATCGGAATCTAAAATATTTCGAGCCTCATTCCTTGCAAGTTCAAGTAGGTCAGCATCATCAGCTAGTGATGCCAGAGCAAAATCAGGTAAGCCTGATTGTTTTGTACCTAAAACTTGTCCAGGTCCACGAAAACGCAAATCAATTTCAGAAATTTCAAAACCATCATTAGAATTCACCAAGACTTCCAATCTTTGTCGAGATAATTTATTTTTATTCTGATGACTTAGGAGACAGTAAGACTTGGAGGCTCCCCTTCCCACTCGTCCCCTTAATTGATGCAATTGAGCAAGACCAAAACGATCAGAATCCTCTATTAGCATCACACTGGCATTTGGAACATCTACACCAACTTCTATAACTGTGGTAGAGACAAGTATATCGCTTTTTTTATTGAGAAAATTCTTAATAACTTCTTGTTTTTCTACGCTCTTCATTTTGCCATGAAGTAATTCAACAGTAAAATCTGAAAAAATTTCAGTAGACAAATGATGATGTACGTCAATAGCTGCACTAAGTTCAAGTTTCTCGGATTCTTCAATTAAAGGTAGAACAACATAAATTTGATGTCCTTTATTAATTTCACTTCTGATTAAATCATATGCATAAGTTTTTTCTTTTGGTGATATCAGCTGAGTATTGATAGGAGTTCGGCCAGGTGGAAGCTCATCTAATTGACTAACATCTAGATCACCATGCAAAGTAAGCGCCAAGGTTCTAGGTATGGGTGTAGCAGTCATCGTTAGCAAGTGGGGTTGTAATCCTTTGTTCAAAAGCTTGTTCCTCTGCTTAACCCCAAAACGATGTTGCTCATCTACAACTACAAGTCCAAGTCGCTCAAAGACAACTGGATCTTCAAATAATGCATGAGTTCCCACAAGAATTTTTGTAGAGCCATTTGCTAAATCAGTTAGAATTTGTTTACGACGAGACTTGGGTGTAGAACCAGTTAACAGATCTACATTCAACTCAATCTGTGGAATCCATTTACTGAGTGTTTGATAATGTTGTGTAGCAAGGACCTCAGTTGGGGCCATAAAAGCACCCTGCCATCCTGATTGAACTGCAGTGAGGAGTGCTGAAATAGCAATAACAGTTTTTCCGCTACCAACATCACCTTGTAATAATCTAGACATTGGTTCAGCTTTGACTATGTCTGATTTAATTTCCTTTAAAACTCTTTTTTGAGCATCTGTTAGAGAGAAAGGAAGAGTGCTTAAGAATTTTCCAACTAGGCTATCAATACTTGGCTCGATACTTAATTTAGGGGAATCACTTTTCTTATGTAAATCGCGTCTTAAAAGAAGACTAAGTTGCAATAGTAAGAATTCATCGAATACAATTCTTCTTTTTGCTCTAGCCAAAGTTTTTGAATCCTCAGGATTATGAATATGAAAAAAAGCTTCCTTCTTAGTAGGTAGATCTAGTCTTTTTAAGGTGCCTTGAGGGAGTGGATCATTTATCTCAGACGTCAAATGGAGAATCGATTGTATTAGATCTCTGAATTTATCCGCAGTAATACCTTCGGTTAAAGAATAAACCGGGAAAATTTGACCAATAGTTCTAGACTTTAAAAAACTATTGGGACTATCAATAATTTCTATTAATGGATCATTTAATGATTTTCCATATTTACTTTCCTTAACTAACCCGCTTACAGCAACAGTTGCACCAACAGCATACAAACTTTGTTGAGATTTTACATAGGCAATACTGCTACGACGACGACCTGCAAAAAATTTAGTAACTTTCATTCCTCCTGTTCTATCTTTTATAAATAACTCCAGAATTGAAAGATTTGGGTTTTTAGGGCTTTTAAAAGAACTGCATCGTCTCACTTTTGCGACGATTGTCACATTCTGACCTGCTTGAGTTTTATCTATTGTTTTCAATGAAGTGTAATCAACATAATCACGTGGGAAATAATTTATGAGATCACGAATTAATATAAGACCCAATACAGACAATCTCTCTGCTTGTTTTGGGCCCACCCCTTTAATAGCGGAAATAGAGCTTCCTAAACTTAATATATTTGTCAAAGAACTTCTTTGATAAATAATAGAATCATGTGCTCTTCTTATCTTTAATTTTTTTGACTCTGTTTTCTCTACACCTTCGTCATATTTGTATAGATCATGAAGAGTCTGCCTCGTCTGAACTATTAGTCTACGTCTATCGTCTGTAGACATAGTTGAATATTCCTCATAACGGATAGCCAAATCCTTTAATTTAGAAAAATCAGACTCTTGAAAAAGTGTGGAAGGACCGCGTAATAAATATCCACTTACAAAATAAGAAAATTTGTTTGTTCTCCCTTTAATATCAGTAAACCCGTGATCGACCTCAACTGTTAAAGCTTGTTGTAAAGATCGAATCCAAGCTATTAGTTCACTTCGTTGGCTATAAGGAGTAGATTTTGAATCAGTGTTGCTTATATTTTTGTTGTATCCTTCCACCATTCTTTTTTAACCTCTTCCGCTATTGAGCGACCTTGCCAGTAACGTTGTTGTTTGATCATACCCAATAGTACGTTTTGATAATGTTTAATATTAGTTCTAATTTTTCTTAGTCTGGGATTATCAAATTCCATATCAGAAGGAGTGATTAGCAAGCAATCAATCTCTAACCCTCCAGAGGCTAATGGATTATTCGTTGGTAATTTAAAAGTTAGAATATTGGATATAGACTTAGAGGATATTAATTGACCTGATAAAGCAGCATCTAAAATATTAATTGGAACAAGTGTATTTACCAAGCCAGATTTTAAAAGCTCAGTATTAATAGAATGCGAAAGATCACGCAATCTTCTTACCAAAGCTGTATCGATAGAAATCATCCACTCATATAATCCAATTGGTGATTGTGGTAAAAATCGATTGTTTTTTACATCCTCATAAGAGCTAGGCTCATGAGATGAGTCTTCTGTTTTGGAATCTAAGTCACTTGAAATAGATTCATCTGTCAATGCAAATATAGACTGTAAAATCTCAATATCTTTACTTTTCAAATTAAAAGTATCGGAACTCTTAACATCATCTTTTAATGAATCAAATTCATTAGTTATATCCTTAATTATATCGTCACTTTCTGATATTTTACTTTTCAGATAAGGTTCTTTAACATCTATTGAATATGGAGCTTTTAACTCTCCAGTCCATCCTTCAGTAATTGATAAATTATCCAAAGGCGGCATGAAACTTATATTAACTGAATTAGCATTACTAAATGATTCTGATTTTTCAGAATCATTTTTCATATGTAGTGCATTTGACATTTCATCTTTTACATTATTTAATTGTTGAATATTTTCTTCATCAATTTTCTTAGCCAGTTCATTTAAATGTTCAATTGTTATTAGTGACATATTATCTGAAACTAATTTATCTATTTTCAACTGAAATGTTTTTCTAGAGCTGACTGTTGAAAAGCCAAAATCATCTCCAAGCCTTTCTGTGATGAGCGAGAATAATGAAGTTTTTATAGTTTGAGGTAGGAAGTTTCTTAGTTCATCTAGATAAAAAGAATTTGCCCTATATAAATAAGGAGATATATTATTACATTTTTGTTTAAGTAAACTTATTTGATCTAAAGGATCAAAATCAGATTCAATTGAATAGTTTTTTTCAGACAAGATCAACTTGAAGTCATAGATGCGACCTCTTCTGCAAAGTCAGATCCTTGAACCTCAATCCCCTCTCCGAGAGTATATCTCGTAAACCTACGAACCTTTACATTTTCTCCTATTTTACCGGCGACTTGTTTTACCAACTCTTCAACGTTTATTGAACTATCCTTTATAAATGGTTGTTCTAAGAGAGCCATTTCTTTTAATCTCTTACCTATTCTTCCTTCAACAATTTTAGCTTTTATTTGATCAGGCTTACCGGATAGATCATCTCTTCCCATCTCTATTTCTTTCTCCTTGTTCGCAATTGATTCTGGGATTTGGTCAACGCTTACATACTCGACACTTGGGCAAGCGGCTACTTGCATAGATAAGTCTCTCAAAAGGCCTTGGAATAAATCTCCTCTAGCAACAAAATCAGTCTCGCAATTCAATTCAAGAAGTACACCTACACGAGAACCTGTATGGATGTAACTACCTACAGCGCCCTCAGCAGCAACTCTTCCTGATTTCTTTTCAGCGCTGGCAATACCTTTTTGTCTTAACCATTCAATAGACTTTTCCATATCTCCCTTATTTTCGATAAGGGCTTTTTTGCAATCCATCATTCCTGCGGATGTCTTGTCTCGCAGTTGCTTAACGATTTTAGCTGTTATTTCCGCCATTTTATTTTGTGATAGTGAGAAAAAGTAAATAAGAATTCTATTAAATAAATATACTAACTACTCATTAGGGCCATGTCTGCCTTCATTAATGGCATCAGCTAATCTACCCAAAACTAGTTGAACAGATCGGACAGCATCATCATTACAAGGTATTGGAATTTCACAGAGATCTGGATCGCAATTAGTGTCAAGCATTGACACTAATGGAATATCAAGTTTTCTTGCCTCTAGAACAGCGTTTGTTTCTCGCCTTTGATCTACTAAAACTACTACATCAGGCAAACGTCTCATACCTTTAAGTCCACCCAGATATTTTTGCAATCGCTCTAATTCTCTACGTAAAACAGCACCTTCCTTCTTTGGGCGCATTGCAATAGCACCACTTGATTCCATTCTTTCAAGATCTTTTAATCGATCAATTCTTGCTTTCATTGTTGTCCAATTTGTAAGCATCCCACCTAACCATCTTTGATTGACATAGGAGGCTCCGCACCTAATAGCCTCTTGAGCAACTACTTCTGAAGCTTGTTTTTTAGTACCTACGAAAAGAAATCTTTTACCACTTCTTGCAGCCCCTCTTGTCCATTTGTAGGCGCTGTTCATACAAACAGCAGTTTTTACTAGATCAATAATATGAACCCCATTACGAGCAGAATAGATGTATCGAGACATCTTGGGATTCCATCTTCTTGTCTGGTGTCCAAAGTGAGCACCAGCTTCCATCATCTCTGAGAGAGAAACTACAGCCATGTTTTTTTGTGGGTTCCGGGTTCGCCTCCACCCAACAGGGATAACATAAAAGATGATTAAATAATCAAATTTTATTTATCACCCGAAACAGTCAGGTGTGCGGTTTTAAATTGCTTTATTAATCTAACAAACTATGGATCACCGAAGGCCGATTAATGATGCTTCTCTAAAAATTTGTCTCACTCCAATCAAATTAAGAGGAAGTCTTAACAATTCCATAGCCAAAGCGGATTGACCATTTTTTATTAGAAAAGACAAGAGAGGTCTAAGTGTCTTTGTATTAATAAGTCCACCAAAAGTTAAAAATTCCCAAAGAAAACGATGAAACAAAGTGAATTGGATTATGAATTTTACCCTTAAAGTGGGGTGCTTACGATAAAAAACTAATCCCATCTTTGCTCTCTCTTTTTCAATTTGAATCAACTGAGGAATTTGATCAAGAGCTAATGCTGGATGCCAATGATATCCAATAGCTCTTGGACATTTGACAAGCTTAACTCCCATGTTTCTTAGTCTTTCGCCCAATTCCAAATCTTCCCAACCATATAGACGAAAAGAGGGATCAAAAAGGCCTGATATTTCTAAAATATTTTTATCAATAGCAACATTTCCAGTTGCAAAGTAAGCCCAAGACAAGTCTTGAAGTTTAAAAGGTTCAGAATTTGGATTATTAAAATTGGAAGTATTTATAACAGATCCATAGGTAAAACATTTTCTATTTCCGAGCTTTTTCCAAGCCATGCCCAAGGAGTCAACGTGATTCATTAGGAAATATCTATCTACAACTAGATCACTATCTATAAAAACAATTAGATCACCTTTTGACTTTTCTACTCCAAGATTTCTTCCTAGAGCAGGACCGCCATGGGTTTGTTCAAAAAGTCTTAAATGAGGATAAGACTCAATATTATTCTTTAGCCAATCAACTGTTCCATCTGTTGATCCGTCATCGACAATTACAATTTCGAAATTGTAAATTTCACCATTAAGAATTTGATTTTCCAGTGCATTTAGACACTTTATTAGTATCGGAAGTCTGTTATAAGTTGGTATAACAACGCTAATTAACATCCTTAATTAAAAATAAAATCAAAAGGTTGGTTCAAACACTTTAAATTAAAGGATTTAAAAAGAATATTTCTTAATTTGAATAGCGAATTATTAATCGGCAGCTCCACCATTATTTGCAGTGCCTGTAACACCATTACCTGCACCTTCTCCCCTGCCATCATTGCGAAGCTTGCGTTTTTTAAATTTCCTTGCATAAGCTCGGTTTCTCTCTTGCTTCTCTTTCTTAAGATTTCGTCTTTTGGACATACTAAATTCCTAAAATTTTTGATATATATCTAATTTACTAAACAGAAGGCAATATTTGGCCATCTTCCATTCGCAAGAGACGATCTGCCACATCCAATATTCTTGGATCATGAGTAACCATCAACACTGAACAGGATTGCTCTAAAGCTAGTTTTTTTAACAAATCAACAATTTCTCTACCAGTTGAACTATCTAATGCAGATGTTGGTTCATCAGCTAATAATAATTTTGGTCTGGCTGCAAGAGCTCTTGCAATAGCAACTCGCTGTTTTTGCCCACCTGATAAATCATGTGGCAGCTTAGACAAATGGTCTTCTAACCCAACAGCTCTAAGCCATTCTCTAGATTGGGCCCTTCGAGCCTTATAAGAAAAACCATCTAAAAGGTCAGCACCCATTTGAACATTTTGTTCAGCGGTAAGACATCTCAAAAGATTATGCCCCTGAAAAATCATTCCAATATTTTTTCTAAGATTCTGTCTAGTTTTTCTGCTGGCTCCAAAAAGTTGTTTACCAAAGACTCTAAGATCACCGTCTTGAACTTTACGAAGAGCCCCAATCAGAGTTAAAAGAGTAGTTTTTCCACATCCAGAAGGTCCCGTTAGTAAAACAACCTCGCCACGGGAAATTTCCATTGAGACAGACTGAAGAACATGCCTTTTCATTTCTCCATGCCCATACCAATGATTCAATGAACCAATATTTAAAGTATTATTAATTTTATTTTTCATAGGTTATGTAAATCTAAAACATTCGATTTATTGATCAAAATATTTCTGCAGGATCCGCATCTGCCAATTTTTTCATTGCCGCTAAAGCTGATCCCATACACATAAAAAGTATCAAACAAAATATAATTGATGCTCTACTAAAACTCATTTCAACAGGTAATTTAGTTGAAGATCTAACTAAAGCATATAAAGCTTGTCCTGAAACATAAGCAGGTATATATCCCATAATCGATAAAATAAATCCTTCTCTAGCTACAACTCCTAATAAGCTTCTTAAGTTATAACCCATAGCCATTAAGGTCGCATATTCAGGTAAATGATCACTGACATCACTATAAAGAATTTGATAAACAATAACGCAACCAACAATAAATCCCATTGCAGCACCCAAGGTAAAAATAAAACCAATCGATGTACTACTTTTCCAGTAATTTTTTTCAAATTCTATAAAAGATTTCAAAGACATAACCCTGACATCACTAGGTAAACTAAAATTTAAAGAACGTACAACTTTCTCAATATCAGATCCATTCTTTAGCCTTACTAAACCAATTTCAATACTTCCGTTAGGATTACCTGGAGATAATTCTAAGTATGTCTCACTGCTAGTTATTAAATTCCCATCTGCTCCAAAGGAAGGACCTAAACTAACTATCCCTGAAACTCTTACTCGTTTACCTGCGACTTCAGTTTCAACTAAACGCCCTAATTCAAACCAGGAAGATATAGGCCCAAATTCATCTCTGGAAAGATCATCGAACAAAACTCTTCCTTTATTTTTTAAAGTTTTAGCCTTTCTCTCAAAGTCAGAATCAATTAATAATGGCTTATTCGGCTCAAATCCTAAAGCAAGAATAGATCTTGTAGATAAATTTTCAGGGTTTCTCCAAAGCAGAAAATTCCAATTGACAGCAGTTGTTCCAATAACATCCCTGTGCGCCATTGCTTGAACTAATCTTCTTCGTGGAAACCCACTCATACTTATTGAACTTTTTGAGCGAGGACTAATTAATACCAAATCTGCGTCAAATAACTTATGAACAGTAACACTTGCATCAAACAAACCATCTCTGAAGCCTAATTGCATAAACATCAAGATTCCAGCAAATGCTATTCCTGCAATAGCTACAAATATTCTTAAGGGTTGTCTTGTCAGCAAAAGCCAAGCAAGGGGAATTTTTCTTTTTTTAAAAAAATTATTTAATTCCACTACGGCTGAAAACGAGCAATAACTTTCATTCCAGTTAGGTGAGAAACTTTTTTAGCCGATGAATTATCAAGCTTGACTCTAACCTCAACAATCCTTGAATCAGCATCGCCGGTTGGATCAGTTGAAAGCACTCTTCTTTGCCTGACTTGAGGGCTAATCAAACTCACTTGTCCACTTAAAGACCCAATAAATCCTCCATTCTCACTAATCAAATCAACAGTTTGGTCCAATTGAACTCTATCGATATCGGATTCATATACCTCAATAAGCGCTTCCATTGATTGATTAGCGCCAACATTAATTACACCAGACGAATTTGGTCTCTCTCCCTCCCGAACTAAGATTTGAAGAACAATTCCATCAATTGGACTTTTTAATTGTGTTTGTTCTAAATCAACGTTAATTGCATCGATAGCTGATTTA
Source organism: Prochlorococcus marinus str. MIT 0912 (assembly GCF_027359595.1). NCBI lineage: Bacteria > Bacillati > Cyanobacteriota > Cyanophyceae > Synechococcales > Prochlorococcaceae > Prochlorococcus > Prochlorococcus marinus. The sequence continues at coordinate 153,582 of NZ_CP114783.1, read as the reverse complement.
AGCTTTAAAATCCTGGTCTGTGAAATAAACAAATCGTCTTTCATCTTGTCTAAAACAATTGCAGCGACTGCTCCTTTATCAACAAGGATTTGATATCTATTAATTTCTCTTTTTTTTATACTGATTTCACTCATTAATATATTTAAATTAGCTTCCGCAGATTTCAAATTAGCTTCAAGTTTAGGACGGTTATCAAAAACAGCTAAGATTTGGTCCTTGTTAATAGAGTCCCCTTCTCGAATTAATAATTTAGACAACCTTGGAGTACCGCCCTTTCCACTAGTGGGTGCTGCTAATTTCCTTACTTCGCCGAAAGGATTTAATTGGCCCAAAGCAGCAACACCTTCAATCCTATCGACAACTTCAATATCCTTGAGAGTTTGATTTACTTCTAAATCTTTATTATTACATCCACTAATAAATACTAGGCATAATGGTGTAATACCTAGAAGGAATAAAAATTTTAAAGATGAAAGCTTTGACATAATTAACATTCAAAAAGAATTTTATTGATATATTCATCTGCCCAACGCGAACCAAAAAATTTGGTTAAAATCCCCCTGGTTTTATCATTTCGTTTTTGATTCAAACAATATCGTTTTTGATAATTAAGTCTTTCCATTGAATCCAACGAATTAATTTCGTCTGCATCTACCCTAACTAGTAAAGATAATAGTAGTGACAAATATTGATCAATGAGTTCTAAAAATAATTTTTCTTCGAGAACATCAACTGGACGAATAAAGCATACATACGGAGAAAAGATAAACCCCCATTCTGGCAACTTCCCAGGTTCATTGAATTTAGGGACTTTTAATGATCTCATTTGAGGAATCAGGGAATCAGGCAAATGTTTCCCAACAGGTGACAAATCAACTATGGCAGCGGAAATATTATTTGAATTAACTACCAAATCAGCACCAAATATAGGAAGCTCATAACAAGGATCAGGGAAAAAGACGCAATGGAGTATTTCCAATGATTTTCCAAGCTTTGCAACTTCTAAATGAATTTTTCTAAAGCCTTTTGCTTGAAAAAACTCATTGATAATAAATAATTCCTCCTCATTTAAATTGCTGTAAATCTTGCTCGACTTAGGGTCAATGTATAGAGGTTTTACATCAGTCAACGAATTGATTCTATTCTTGATAATCTCGAAAGCCTCAAGCAAAAGAGGATTCAATTTACTTTGAGTGCAAAAACCTGACTCCAAAACTAATAACTCAAGCTAAACGGATTTGGTTAAGATTCATAGGAAATGTTTATTTATAACTATGCTTACACAATATTATATTATTATTAAGGCTAAAAAGAAATAAATAAGAAATTTTTATCTAAAGACAACTGAATAAGCAAAAGGAATTCAAATATAGAATTCAGAAAAAGAAAAAAACATTATACTAAGAACAAAGCAAGTAAATAAAGAAAACTTAAATATGAAAAAATATAGATATAAAAATTAGATAAATATTAAATGAAATGATTTTAAATATTATCATAGATTAATATAGCACAAAGATTTAACGTGCTTTAAGATATTTAGAATGAAAGTAAATCATTGGTCATTACCTAATGGCACTACATGTGTAGTAGCTGATATAGAACAATCAACTTTGACATGTATTGACTTTTGGTGCAAAGGGGGAAGTCTTTATGAATTGAAAGATGAAGAAGGGATGGCACATTTTTTAGAGCATATGATATTTAAAGGGAGCAAAAACCTTAAAGAGGGTGAATTCGATCTAAAAATTGAATCTCTTGGTGGAAGTAGTAATGCAGCAACTGGGTTAGACGATGTTCACTATCACGTTCTAGTACCCCCAGAAAAAATAGAAGACGGACTAAAATTGATATTAGAATTACTATTATTTCCTAAAATTGAACAAGATGCCTTTGAAATTGAGAAAAAAGTTGTTTTAGAAGAAATCGCACAAAATATTGAGCAACCAGATGAAATTATTTATATGAAATTATTAAATGAATGTTTGTCGCCTCATAGATATTCTAAACCAATACTTGGTAATGAAAAAACTGTTAAAAGCCTTAATCCTAAACAAATGAAATTATTCCACAAAAATCATTATGTAGGTAAAAACTGTACGCTATGTATAGCCGGAGATTTACCTAACGAAATTAATTCGATAATTAACAATAGTAAAATCAAGGAATTAAGAACAATCTCAGAAAAGACCGCTATAACTAACAAAATTATATTTAATAAAGGCTATAAAAAAGAAACTATTCCAAGGCTTGAGGGAGGAAGGATATTGAAAGCCTGGAAACTTCCACCTGCAAAAGAACAGGTCTTAATTTTAGGCGCCGAAATAGTTGCCACAATGCTATGCGAAGGAAAAAGTAGTCTTATTGTTAAGGAATTAAGAGAAGAAAAACGTATTATTGAATCAATAGATATTGATTTACAAATTCTTGAAGAAGGTGGATTAATTCTTTTAGATGTCAGTTGCCCACAGGAAAATCTTAAAATTGCCGAAAGTGAAATTAATTACATTCTTAAAAAATCAATTAGAGAGTTAGTTACTAATAAAAATTTAGAACGTGCGAAAAAATTAGTTATAAATAATATTTATTTTGGTCTAGAGTTGAGTACTCAAATTGCCTCAACATTAGGCAATCAAGCTCTATGGGGTCGACACCAAGCAATATTAAAATCAATAGATGACATCTCTTATTGGACAACTTCCCGCTTAAATGAATTAATTCTTCCATTATTTAATCCAGAAAATGCATTTACATTAATTGCTGAACCTGAGAAGTAAATATGAATATAATTCTAGACAAACTTAATAGCAAAAATATAATGTCCGCAAAACTATGGATAGAAGAAGGTAGCAGAAATGATCCCAAAAATAAAAAAGGAATCCATCAACTTTTAAGCTCAACAATGCTTAGAGGTTGCGGACCATACAATAATAGACAAATTTCTGAAATTGTAGAAAATAGTGGAGCAAATTTAAACTGTGATACCTGCGAAGATGGTCTTCTAATCAGTCTTAAATGTATCGAAAGTGATGCTTATAAACTTCTCCCTATAATTGGTTGGATGATTACAAAACCTGTACTTCAAATAGACCAAATTGAATTAGAAAAAGATTTAACTATAAAAGCCATTAAAAGACAAAAAGAGAGTACATATCAACTAGCTTTTGATGGCTGGAGAAAAATTGTATATGGTGATGGACCATATGGACATGATCCACTGGGGTCCATCAGTGATGTAAAGAAAATCACTAAAGAAGATATATTGCCATTGGCAGATTCATTAATTTATAGAAAAAAAAACTTAGTAATTTCTGGAAAATTTCCAATTAACTTAGAAAGTTATATAGAAAATTCAATTGCATTTAAGGGTATTAGTAAAAACCTTAATGATCAAAATATAAAGTCTAAAAGAAATTATGACATTGATTTAAAAAACAAACAAGAAACCAGTATTTACACACGAGAATTAAATACAAAACAAGTAATTCTTCTACTAGGTAAAGCAACAATTAGATATGATAATAAATCGGATATTTTTCTTAGATTATTATCGTGTTACTTAGGTTGTGGAATGTCAAGTTTATTATTTAAGCTACTTAGGGAAAAGTATGGAGTAGTTTATGAAGCAGGAGTTTATCATCCTATTAGAGAAAATCAAACCCCATTTATTATGCATGCTTCTACAACTGAAGAAAAAGCAATCCTTACTCTTAAATTACTAAAAGAGTGTTGGGGAAAAATTATTAATAGTGAAATCTCTCCTGAGGAATTAGATCTTGTAAAGATAAAATTTCGTGGTCAAATGGCACATTCTTTGCAGAGTATTAGTCAAAGAGCTGAGCATAAAGCTCATCTTTTAGGAATTGGTCTAACAAAGGATCACGATAAAGAAATTCTTCTAAGACTTGAAAGTATAACCAGTAAAGAAATCAAGAATGCTGCTAATAAATATTTAAGGAACCCATTTCTAAGCGTTTGTAGTAACAAAGAAGTTATTCCGAAAATCATTGAAAACTGGAAAACCTAATCAAGTCTCATTTGATTTTCTTCAGTTGTCTTTACCCGAAATCTTAAGTCTTTCAGAAGGAATCAAAAAATTGCCCATTCTAAATTTCACTTCTAGTAAATCATTTGGTCTTATTCCAATAATCATGCCTACCTCATCGAGAGAAACTAGATCTGGCGGTCTCAGCATTGATATTGAATCTGCTGTCTTCAAATATGGCAAAGGAACTTGTAAGGATACTTTTTCTCCAACTGAAAATTTCATTATTACTAAGTAGCTTTAAATGATCTTATTGACATATCAATCAATTTGTAAATAATAATGTATAAGATATGCTAATTAAATTCATTGCATAAATTTAGTAGCGGAGTAAAAGCAATAACAGGCGTAATGTTAATCATAATATGCGCAATGATACCATCATCAATAATTTTTCCTCAAGAAGACCTATCTCTCTCAAATATCCCACTTAATAGCACTTGGCAAATCCAGGGGCTTCTTTTGACGTCATTGGTTTGTGGACCCGAAATAGGAACAATTTCTGCAATTTCGTATTTGATTATAGGTTTATTTTATTTACCTGTTTTTCATGGAGGAGGAAGTGTAGGTTATATCTTAACTCATGAATTTGGGTACTTACTAGGATTTATTCCTGCTGCTTGGACATGTGGTTTTCTAGCTAAAAATACCTCAAAACCTAATTTAATTAATTATTCATTTTATACTGCAATATCATTGTGCATTATACATATTATAGGTATTTTTTATCTTGTTTTTGGTAAAATATTTGGTAATTGGTTAGAATCTTTATCCGATCTTATCTTGGTAAATACTTTAATACCTTTTCCAAATCAATTATTACTATGCATATCAATAAGTCTATTATCAATACTATTAAAACGTGTATTAATAGTAAAATGATTACATTTAATAGTAGAAGTATGAAAATATTAACTTACTCTCTTTTTATTATTTTATTAGATCAATTTAGTAAGTTCTCAGTATTAAGTACACTAGGATTTGAAAGATCTAAAAGTATTATTCCTAATCTATTAAATTTCACCCTAGTAAAAAACAAAGGCGCTGCTTTTAGTCTTTTTATTAACTCAACAAACTCTCTTACTGTTATAAGTATTATTGCCTCATTATTATTAATTACTATTATTTTAAAATCCCCACCAAAATCCTATTGGAATTGTATTGGGCTTGCATATCTTTTAGGTGGTACTGTAGGCAATGGAATTGATAGGTTATTCAAAGGTTATGTTCTAGATTTTTTAGAGCTAGTTCCAATTAATTTTCCTATTTTCAATGTAGCAGATATATCAATAAATATTGCTATAATATGTTTTATAATCGATATGATTAAAGACAATCCAAAAACGAATTATTAAACAGATTTAGTTATTATATGAAAATCTACAATTCAAAAAAAATATTATTTTATATATTTATAATTTTTTTTGGCTTGATATTTGTAGGCTTAGTTGGAGCAATCATTAGATTAATAAATATACCTGCAGTATTAATCACGGTTTTATTAATAGGCGGTTTAGTTTATTCAAAGAAAATAGATTGGTTGCAAAACTTTCTACAATCTATATTTAAAACAAAGGGTAAAAAGAAATTATTAGATTTTTCATTGACAACCAAAAAGGAAGCTGCAGATAAATCATTAAAAAGTATTGATCAGTTAATCAAATTGATTAATGATAAAGTCAAGGCCAAGGCCCTAAAGGATGAAAAGGATAGAGTTTCGTTAGAGTTAGATAGAGGGGATATTATTTTAGTAGTTTTTGGAATTGGCTCTAGCGGTAAAACCTCACTAATAAGAGCTCTTTTAAAAAGAATAGTTGGTAAAGTTAGTCCCGAAATGGGCTCAACACGAGGGAAAGAAACCTTCCGGCTGAAACTTAAAGGACTTCCAAGAGGAATAAGAATCATTGATACACCTGGAATATTAGAAGCTGGGAAAGCAGGCAGAGAAAGAGAAAAGAGTGCGTTAATAGAAGCTCGCAAAGCTGATTTAATGTTAGTAGTAATAGAAGGAGATTTACGTTCTGAAGAAATAAGAACAATTATGAGTTTATCTAAATTGGGCAAAAGACTTTTACTTGTTCTTAATAAAATAGATTTAAGAGGAGAAAATGAAGAAAGAAGATTAATCGAAATTCTAAATTCTAGATGTAATGATTTTATTGAACCAAAAGATATTATCTGTACATCCGCATCCCCTCAGTCAATTGCAATCCCTGGCAAAAAGCCCTTTCAACCAGACCCTGAAATAAACAATCTAATTAGAAGATTAGCAAAAATCCTGCATGAAGAAGGTGAGGAGTTAATAGCAGATAATATATTGCTTCAATGTAGCAATCTTGGGAAAGAAGGTAAGAAATTATTAGTTAAGCAAAGAAGTCAATCAGCTAAAAAATGTGTTGACAAGTATGGTTGGCTCAGTAGCGGAGCATTAATGCTAACACCATTACCTGTTATCGATATGATCGCTGCTGCGGCTGTGAATGCACAAATGGTAATTGAAATAGCAAAAATCTATGGTGTTGAAATAACAAAAGAGAGAGCCAAGAATTTAGCAATTTCAGTAGGAAAAACACTTGCAACTATGGGTTTAGTTCAAGGTGGAGTTTCACTGATAAGCTCAACATTAAGTCTTTCACTTCCAACATTAGTTGTTAGCAAAGTAATTCAGGCTATAAGTGTATCTTGGCTTACTAGAATTTCAGGAGCAAGTTTTATAACTTATTTCCAACAAGACCAAGATTGGGGAGACGGTGGAATCCAAGAAGTTGTTGAATATCATTACAACTTAAATAAAAGAGATGAGTATTTCAAAAGTTTTATTCGAAAGGCTTATGAGAGAGTTATTGATCCTTTAGTTGAAAAAAAATTCAAAAAACTACCACCGAGAGCATGGCCTCCGAGGGAGGAGGGATCATAGGACCTCTAAAATCTAAAATAAAAACTAAAGCCAAATAAATCAGGCCAATCAAAATTGATATTGAAGCTGTTACAAAAGCCAATATATTTTTTTTATTAAAAAAATTCTTATTCATTTTAAATCAAATAATTGAATGGTTAATAAGATTAGCTAAAATTTTTAAATCCTCAAATTTAGTATTAGGGTTTCCCATAACTGCCTTTAAATAATATCTATCTCCATAAATTGGTCTTGAAAGCATAAAATTATTGACTAATAAAGAGTTTCTCGTTTTTATAGACCAATCGGAGGCTTGAGAATAAGTATAATTGATGGGTGTTAAAGCTAGAAGATGAAGGGGTCCTGATATTATTTTAAATTTTGATGAATCAATTATTGATTCTAAATAACATCTTCTTTTGATAGACTCCAAAAGTATTTTTTCAATACCTTCTTCACCTAATTGCCTTAAACCAATCCACAACTTTAATGACTCAGCGGATCTAGTACCTTGAATTCCAAGTTCTCCTCCATGAAAGTCATTGCCTGCAATTGGTTCGGCATAAGGTAGTCCAGTTGAGAAGGTAGAAGAAAGATGGTTTTTATTAGCTACCAGTAATAAAGAGGATGTTTTTGCAATACCCAATAATTTCTGTGGATTAACAGTTATGGAGTCTGCTGAATCTAAGCCTTGAACAATTTCTGAAGTTATTGTTGACAAACCATAAATTCCACCAATTGCGCCATCAACATGAAGCCATATTTTCTCTTTTTTGCATAATTGAGAGATTTCAGAGAGTGGATCAATAGCTCCTCTTACAGTAGTTCCGGCAGTAGCTACTACAGCAAAACATTTCTTCCCTTGAGATTTTATTTTTTTTAAATTTGAGGACAGATAAGAAATATCTAATTTACCTTTTTCATCAGTAGGAACTTTTTGCAAAGATTCTTGTTTAAGTCCCATAATCTTTAGAGATTTTAAAAATGAGACATGACAATCATCACTTGCAAAAAATACTGCACTTGGATCATTTTCTAGACCAGAAATATTTCTTGCAATTACTAAAGCCATTAAATTACTTAAACTTCCCCCGCTAGCAGCCACCCCTCCAGACAAATCACCAAGACCTAATTTCTGACAAAACCATTTACAAAGGTTTCTTTCTAGGCATGTCAAGCTAGGTGATAATTCTTCAGCCAAAAGATTATTATTTAAACCTGCACAAATAAGCTCTCCTACTATTGATGCTGACAGAGGAGGAGGATCTAAATGAGCAAGAGCCCTTGGATGAGATGGTCGGTAAGAGCCATTCATTAATAATTGAAGATCATTCAATAAAACCTTATTGGATACACCTTTTTCATCAGGAAAGGCCTTAGGCAAATCAAATGAATCAGGCATTGGACCTTGACTGCCTGATTCAGCAAACCAATCACAAAGATTACTTGAGGCTTCAGCAAGTAAAGAATGCAGTTCTCTATCTAAATTGTGAGGTGATGCAAAAGGTTCCAATGAAAATAAGTCTCTATTTGTAGTATTTGATGATCCAGTTCAAACCAAAAAAAAAATGATTAATCTCTAGGTAAACATTTTATTTGATAATTCTCCAAACATCTAAAAAATTGTCAAAACCAATCTCACTTAGTCAGGAAGAAAAAATAAAATGGATGACAAGATTGTTATCCAAAGCAAAACTTGTAGGCGAGAGAGGGGAAGTCCCCATCGCTGCAGTTATTCTCGACAAAAGAGGCAGATGTATTGGCTATGGAGGAAATAGAAGGGAAGGAATGAAAGATCCTTTAGGTCATGCTGAGTTAGTAGCGCTAAGACAAGCTTCTTGGATAAATAATGATTGGAGATTTAATGACTGTACATTGATTGTAAATCTGGAGCCATGTCCAATGTGTGCAGGCGCTTTAATACAAGCAAGGATGGGGAGAATTATCTATGGATCGAAAGACCCAAAAAGAGGCGCACTAGGTGGAACAATTAATCTCGCAGAACATAAAAGTGCTCATCATAATCTTCTCATTGAAAAAGGAATAATGGAAGAAGAATCTAGAAAACTAATCGTAGATTGGTTCAAAGACAAAAGACTTTTATCAAGAAAAAGTTTATTATCTAAACTTAGGTAATTCAGTTTCAAAAATATTTATTATCTTATCTACATTAGTAGGGGTTGAGTTATAACCCATCAAACCAATTCTCCAAACTTTACCCGCCAAATCACCAAGGCCACCTCCAATCTCAACTCCAAAATTATTTAGTAGATGCTTAGTAAATGACTTACCATCAATGCCCTCTGGTATTTTTACTGTCGTTAGAGTTGGCAAGCGTAATTCTTCTTTAACGTGTAATTCTAAACCAATATTTTCCAAAGAATTCCAAAGTGATTCCGCATTTTTTCTATGTCTATCCCATGAGACTTCTAATCCTTCTTCTGCTAACAATCTAAGCGCTTCTCTAATGCCAAAATTCATATTTACAGGGGCGGTATGATGATATACGCGATCACTACCCCAATATTTATTTAATAAAGAAACGTCTAGATACCAGTTTGGAACCTTATCTTTTCTATTAGACATTTTATTTTCAGCTCTCTCATTCATTGAGAAAGGACCTAATCCGGGAGGACAACTTAATCCTTTTTGACTGCAACTGTAAGCTAGATCAATTTTCCACTCATCCAAATAAAGAGGAACGCCTCCCAAAGATGTCACTGTGTCTACAAGAAGTAAACAATTATATTTTCTGCACAAATCACCAATTCCATCCATAGGTTGACAAACACCTGTTGAGGTTTCTGCATGAACAATTGCTAATACAGCTGGGTTATGTTCCTTCAGCCCATCTTCTATTTCTTCGAGAGAGAATGCATTCCCCCAATCTTTCTGAATAGTTTCAACATTTGCTTTATATCTTCCTGCCATATCGGCAAGTCGATGTCCAAAATATCCTTTTATTGCAACTAAAACCGTATCTCCTGGTTCAACAACATTTGCCAACGTTGCCTCCATTGCAGCACTTCCGGTACCACTCATTGGAAGCGTTAATCGATTGCTAGTTTGCCATGCATATCTGAGTAACTCTTGGACCTCACTCATCAAGTCCACATAAAAAGGATCCAAGTGACCAATGGGGGGCTGAGAGAGAGCTTTCAACACAGCAGGATCTGCGTTTGATGGGCCTGGCCCAAGCAATAACCTTTCAGGAGAAACAGTTGGACCAAAATCTTTACGATGTTGATTATCAACAGAAGGAAGAATTTGAGTGGCCAAGAAAACAGATCGTTTTGTATATCTACCGAGCCTAAAAGGCAATAGGCAAAGTCGGGGAGTTTTTTTTAGGGATTGCAATAGGAATTAGCTAGATTTCTCCAATAAGACAGCAAATATTCATATTTTTCTGTTAAAAGTCTAAAAAAAGTGCGTGTCGATACATAAAGAGATGCAAACACTTATTACGTTCATAATGAGTATCTAAGTTGCAAATCAAATTCATCATGAGCAAGACCTCTCAAGATGTTCTTCGTCAAATTAAGGATGAGGGCATTGAGCTAATAGATCTAAAATTCACTGACCTACATGGTAAATGGCAACACTTAACTGTAGCTTCAGATCTCATTGAAGAAAGCTCTTTCACAGAAGGACTTGCCTTTGATGGCTCTTCCATCCGCGGTTGGAAAGCAATAAACGAATCCGACATGGCGATGGTCCCAGATCCATCAACAAGTTGGATAGACCCCTTTTACCATCACAAGACTCTTAGCTTGATTTGTTCAATTCAGGAGCCAAGAAGCGGAGAGCCATATGCCAGGTGTCCAAGAGCATTGGCACAAAAAGCATTGGATTATTTAGGCAGCACAAGTGTTGCAGATTCTGCATTCTTCGGGCCTGAACCTGAATTCTTTATTTTTGATGATGTCAGATATAACTCAGGCGAAGGTGGAAGTTTTTACAGCGTTGATACCATCGAGGCTCCTTGGAATACAGGGAGAGTTGAAGAAGGAGGAAACCTTGGATACAAAATTCAACTAAAAGAAGGATATTTTCCAGTCTCTCCTAATGACACCGCTCAAGACATGAGGTCTGAGATGCTTCTACTTATGGGTGAATTGGGAATACCAATTGAGAAACATCACCATGAGGTAGCTGGAGCTGGCCAACATGAATTAGGGATGAAATTTGCCCCCCTAATTAACGCAGCTGATAATGTGATGATTTACAAATACATTGTTAGAAATGTAGCCAAGAAATATGGAAAAACTGCGACTTTTATGCCTAAGCCAGTCTTTAATGACAATGGGACAGGAATGCATGTTCACCAAAGTTTGTGGAAAAGTGGTGAGCCCTTATTTTATGGAGAAGGCACATATGCAAATCTATCTCAAACAGCTAAATGGTACATAGGTGGAATTCTCAAGCATGCTCCTTCTTTCCTAGCATTTACAAATCCAACGACTAACAGCTACAAAAGATTAGTCCCAGGTTTCGAAGCACCCGTCAATTTAGTTTATTCACAAGGTAATAGATCAGCGGCGGTAAGGATTCCATTAACAGGACCAAGTCCTAAAGCAAAGAGACTTGAATTCCGTTCTGGTGATGCATTGGCTAACCCTTATATTGCTTTTTCAGCAATGATGATGGCTGGTATTGATGGAATCAACAATCAAATTGATCCTGGAGATGGTGTTGATGTTGACCTCTTCGAGCTTCCTTCTGAGGAATTATCAAAAATAGACACTGTTCCCTCCTCATTGAATGATGCATTGGAGGCATTAAAAAGTGACAACAAATATTTAACGGAAGGAGGTGTATTTACTGAAGACTTTATTAATAACTGGATAGAGCTGAAATACGAAGAAGTTCAACAGCTAAGACAAAGGCCTCATCCACATGAATTCACTATGTACTATGACGCCTAAAATTTAAATTTCTTTATTAATTTTTAGAATACAAAATTAAGGTCTATGTACAAATATGCATAGACCTTAATTTTTTTTTAGTTAACTCGTCACTAATCAATCAAATCTGTTAGATAATACATAAATTAAATAATGGTTCATGGCAGCGCCAAGCCTTGAAAAAATTGCATATCGTACTCTTCAACAAGGAAAAACACTTGCTGGGTTAGCTCATAAAGAGTTGAGTTCAAAGTTGATGGAAGTGTTTGCACCTGAAGCAGCTCCAGGCAAATTTCCAATAAATCAAGACTTAATAAAAGAAGTTAGAAGATCAATGAAAAATCTAGAAACCATTGATTGGAAAGAAGCAGAGGAAGGAATTTACCCTAAATCACAACTATTCGAAGCTCCATGGTTGGAATGGGCTAAGAAATATCCCTTGGTTTGGCTAGATATGCCCCAAACTTGGCAGAGGCGAAAAAAAAATAAAACCAGAGAAATCCCTAGAAATATAAATGAGAAAGATTACCCTGCTTACTATTTGCAAAATTTTCATCATCAAACAGACGGGTATCTAAGTAAACATTCCGCTGAAATTTATGACATACAAGTTGAGATTCTTTTCAATGGGACAGCCGATTCCATGAGAAGAAGGGTTTTATCTCCATTGAAAAGAGGTCTTAAAAAATATTTATCTGAAGAGTCAAAGAAAGTAAAAATTTTAGATATCGCTACAGGAACTGGAAGAACACTCCAGCAAATACAAAGTGCATTACCTCAAGTTGAACTTTATGGTCTTGATTTATCAAGTTCATACCTAAAGCAAGCAAGTAAATACCTCAGTTCCAGAAATGGTGATCTTGTTCAACTAACTAAAGGAAATGCAGAGAAAATGCCATATGCATCGGAGAGTTTTCAGGCTTTAACCTGTGTTTTTCTATTTCACGAACTTCCTAGAGATGCGCGCCAGAATGTTTTGAACGAGTGTTTTAGGTTGCTAGAACCTGGAGGAACTCTTGTTCTTGCCGACTCCATTCAGATAGAAGATTCTCCAAAATTCATTACAATAATGGAAAACTTTCACAAAATTTTTCACGAACCTTATTACAGAGATTACATAGTTGATAACATAAATTTAAGATTAGAAGAATGTGGTTTTTCCGCAATAACTTCTGAATCTCATTTCATGACTAAAGTATGGAAAGCGAACAAGCCAGCTTAATTTTATTGAAAGGATTTCTTCAAAAAAATCACAAATAAGTATCAAATCATGCTAAAAAAAAATAAATACATATGGCCTGAAAAAGTTCATATACTTACAAAAGAGCTCCATAATGAAATCAGTCTTAATAACCACAACTGGCATAAATTCAGGGGAAATAAACAACGAAGAAGCGCAGAATTAATTATTTCGGCAATTTCACAATTAATTAATGATGGAGATGATGCAGAAATAGAAGACTTACTTAATCAAGCAATATTATGGATAAATGAGGGAATCAAAGATACAGGATGTAAAAGTCATTAAATACTTATTTCTTTAGTGATAACTGAAGTCTATTTCCTTTCCTACTCCATCTAACATCATCAAAACACTTATGAATTAAATAAATTCCTCTCCCACTATCAACATCAATTTTCAAAGGTAATGAACTTAGCCTTTTATTTTTAACTATACCTAATCCTTCATCTTGAATTTGCCAAACAAACCAGTTTGGAGTAAGAATTCTTCTAACACGAATAACTTTTTTAGGATTAGATAAGTTCCCATGTACTACTGCATTAACAAGCGCCTCGTGCAAACCTAATTCAATTTTTTTTGCAGTTTCTTTACATATAACAGGCTCTAAAAGGGTTTCAATAAATGCTGATAATTTTAAAGTAGAGGGATGAATAAATACAGCCCAATTTTTAGAATTCTCCACAATTAATTAAAACATTCTTTGTAAATTGCTCATCTGATCAAAGAATTAGACTATAAATTATTTTAACTTAAGTCATAAAAACTGTTCTAAGAGAAAAAATTAAGCATTAATAATTAAATGTTTAGCTTTTAGCTTTAAATCCTTGATGGTTCAACAACGCGTCCATCAATCGAACACCCCTCAGCTGATTAACCAACGGCATATGTCCATTTGGTGCTTCAATAGACCAATTAAATGCTTTTGGATATCTAGTCCATATTCCATCTTTTTTCCAACCTATTCGAGGCCAAAGCTTGTCATATCTTCCACCTAAGGAATCTAATATTTTTGCTTGAACAGTAAAGCCAAATTTCCCTCTTGAATAAACAACCCATAACTTGTCCAAAGTTGATAAGTCAATGGAAGGTATTGATTCAACCTCAGAAAAATAAACATATCCTCTTTTTACTGCCTTTTCTCCTGCCAGCTCTCTAAGTTTTGAGCTGGTGAAGCGGTCAGCATCCTCATAGCATTCATTCAATAAATACCTCTGAAGAGGTGAGTAATCAAAACCAACATCTGATGGGGCATCAAACCAAGAAAGATCATCACACTTGAGTGTATTTCTTATGAAGTTTTCATCTGTTTTATGAATGAGCTGCAAAATGAAGCCAGGAGTCCAGTCGCAAATACGAGGATCAAAACCAGACATTAGATTTACACCTAGGCTAAGAAGCTCCTCAGCCCTTTCTTCTAAACCATCTAAAAGCCCTAGTCGTTTCCTTTCTGAAGCCATCTTAAAAGACTCCAAAAAAACCTCTATGCTCTCTTTATTTGGATGTGATTTTTCTTCAGTCATAATCTACCGCAGGCCTAAAATGACCTAAGCACTAATACTATGTCAGAGAAACCTACCAATTCGAGCTATCACGTAACGGATTTTCGGAATTTAACAAGTCCAATTGTTGATGTAAGAAGTCCAAACGAATTTCGCCAAGGACATTGGCCGGGTGCTATCAATATTCCTTTATTTTCTGATAGCGAAAGAGAGACTATTGGTAAAAGCTATAAAAAAGAAAGTCGCTTAACAGCAATACTTAAGGGTTTAAAAGTAACCATTCCTAACACCACAAAACTATTACAAAAAATCGTTCAAACAACTAATTTAGAAAAAAGTGTTAATAAGTCATTACGAATATATTGCTGGAGAGGTGGCATGAGATCTAGTTCTTTTGCCTGGCTTGCTAGAACAATTGGCATTGAGACATCTTTATTAAAAGGTGGCTATAAAAGCTATCGAAAATGGGTTTTAAATCAATTTGAGGCTGATTTACCAATAAGACTGATAGGAGGTAAAACGGGTACAAGAAAAACAGATTTACTAAATTACATCAATAAAGAAAATATATATGTAATTGATCTAGAGGGGATTGCTAATCATAGGGGTAGCAGTTTTGGTTCATTAGGTATGGGCAATCAACCTACAACACAACAATTTGAAAATATTTTAGCAGAATCTGTTTATAACTTTTACAGAAATAATGCCGTTGAGATATGGCTTGAAGCTGAAAGTTCTAATCTAGGAAAATGTCGCATACCAAATAATTTGTATACAAAAATGAAAAAAGCACCAATCCTTGAAATATTAAAAACAAGAAATGAACGTGTGGAAAATCTAGTCAATCTTTATAGTCGAAACTCTCAAACTGAATTAAAAGACGCTGTAAATAGAATAAGCAAAAGGTTAGGACCACAAAAAACAAAAGAGGCATTAACTGCAATTGAGAAGAAAGAATGGTCAAAAGCCTGTGAAGCGATGCTCGATTATTATGATAAGTGTTATGAATTCGAACTTAAAAAAACAACTAATATAAATTCAATTAATCTTAGTGGTCTAAACCTAAAATCATCTTTAGATAAAATCTTAAAAGAAAAGCTCAATCCTTTATAGTTTTTACAAAGGATATTTCTATTAATTAAATTCAAGCAAAAGATGACTAAAATGAATGAGAATGTATCTATTCAATTTGTAAAAGGGGAAAACGAAAAAGATCATCCCGAAATACGTTTATTTAGAAATCTAGATGGCAAAAAAGGTAAAGCAGTATATAAATTTTATAAACCTACAACAATAACCTCAAAGAATTTCAAATCGATACAACAAATGTATCTAATTGATTCAGAGGGTGAGCTTACAACTAAAAAAATAGATTTAACTATTTCAGAAAATAATGTTAAGGAAGTAAAGTCTACTTATAATTGGAATTCAGAACAGGAATTCGAGAGATTTATGCGTTTCGCTTCAAGGTATGCAAATTCTCTGTCTCACAATTAATCAAATTGAAACCTACTAGTTTTCTATCAATCACAGCATTAATTGTTTCTATATTAATTATATGGGGCTTAAAAGAAATAATCATACTTTTTTTTGCTTCGATAATTATATCCATGGCCCTTTGCACTATTACTGGGAGAATAAGAGATTTATTTAAATTCCCTAGGTGGATATCATTAGTAATAACAATAATTTCTATATTACTAATTTCAAGCATTTCAATAGTAATAATAATACCACAATTCACTAGCGAATTTCAAGAGCTAATCAATCAAATACCATCAGCAGTAAGCAAATTATGGGAGCTATCAATAAATACCTTTTTTAATTTTGCTGAGATTATATATAAAGATAATATTCCAAACATAGCCGATAGAACAATATTAACAAATAAACTTAGCATGATTCCAGATGGTGCGACTCTTGCTAGTGGAGTAACAGATAGCATCAAAAAATTGGTTAACCTGGTTAGTAATGTTGGTATAGGTATTCTTCAATTATTTTTTATACTTTCAGTTGGTTTAATGATAACTTTACAGCCTAACTCCTATAGAGAAGTCGCTATATTATTAGTCCCATCATTTTATAGAAGACGAGCAAGAACTATTCTACTTAGATGCGGTGATGCCTTAAGTAGTTGGATGGCTGGAGTTTTACTAAGCTCAATATTTGTAGCAATACTTGCTTCTATTGGTCTTTATTTACTAGGAATAAAACTTGTAATAGCAAATGCTTTAATAGCTGGTATTTTAAATGTAATCCCAAATGTAGGACCAACAATAAGCACTATTTTTCCTCTTTCTGTTGCATTGCTAGATACTCCATGGAAATCACTTGCTGTTCTGGGCTTATATGTGGTAATTCAAAATATTGAGAGCTATGTAATAACTCCTTCAATAATGCATAAACAAGTCAAATTACTTCCAGGTTTAACAATTACTGCACAATTTATATTCACTATTCTTTTTGGACCACTTGGTTTACTTTTGGCAATTCCAATGGCAGTAGTAATTCAAGTCTTTGTTAAAGAAATAATTATTCATGACTTATTAGAGAGAAATTACTTTTCAACAAAAATATAACTAGTTAAAGAGACGAATAACACCCTTAAAAAGGAAGGTTCCAAGAAGAAACATCGATTGCAGAAGTTTAGACAAATACAGTTTTATTAATCCCTCAAAAGGTTTCAAATTTTAATCAACGAGTATTTAATGATATCAATCATCAAACTCGGGCTTAGGTTTCTTTTTAACTTTACCCGAAAGTAATTGATGAAGAGCATCTAATGAGTTATAGACCTCTTTAAGCTCTGACAACTCAGGCAATAAGCCATATTGGCCAAGCATTTGATCCAAGTCTCGAAGTTCTTGCCTGATATAACGCAGATGAGAACTAACTTCTTCTCTCTTACTTGTGGACATTATAAAATAGATTGATTGCTACGAGGAATTAATTTTAGCCTAATATTAGTATCTACAGCATCTACAAATTCACAAAGTTTATAAACCCACAAGTTATCTCCAAACTTTTCAGCTAATTAATTACATAAAAAATATAAAGCTATTAATTACTAGAAAAGTAAAGATTTTTACTTAAAAAAATGCAGATCATTAAATTGAATAGCATATCCAAAAAACTTAGTGCTTTGTAAAAAAATAAGAAATATACAGTGCCATATCCTAGATATCGATAAAAATATATATATGGATCAACAAAAAAGGAAAGACCTCAACTTGAGGCTAGGCAATCTAATACTCGCAATATTTCTTGCTACTGTTCCAACAGCCATAACATATGGAACGCTCAGTATTCATGGACTAAATATTTGTAGGAACTTAAGCAGCAAAGTAAATCCTTCAAATAAAATAAAAGAAAAATGTGATGAAGCTGCTTGGGACACAACAAAAAGTTATATTATATTAATTGGATTTTTTATTACATTACCAACTTGGATGTGGTTCTACTTATCAATGAAAAACAAAGAAATTAATAAAAAATAACTATTTTTTTTATTAAGATAAAAAACTGGAGAAGGGGAAGTCGAATGTTCTCTTTTGCTTGATGGCTTTATTTGATTGTTTATATGAAGATGCTAGGGATGGAACTGAGGACTCTTTGTTAAAAATTGATTTAAAAAATTCAGGATTCGATTTGGAAATTTTTTTAATTAAGTAATCAGCCGAGAACATACCTGGTCCTAATAAAATTATTGAAAAAGCAGAAGCAAAATAAAGTAATAAAAGTTCCAATAAATAGATATTAAAACCCGAAGTAACTATTGCATGATAAATAGCTACACTCATAGTTCCAAGTATTGCAGATGCTCCTAATCTGGTACCAAGGCCAAGTATTAACAACCAACTACCGCCTATTTCAGAGCCCGCTGCTATGTAAGAAAGGGTGACGGGGAATGGCAAGTGAAGAGGGCGTACAAATGCATCAGCAAAATTATTAATGTCATTTAACTTTTCAAATCCATGATGTATTAACAGTGCTCCCGTAAATACTCTTAATACAAGAAAAGCAAAATCTTTAAATACTGATTTATAGAAGATTGAATTAAGCAATTTAACCTAGTCAATTTTGAATAAACTTTAGATATGTCAAGCCACAAAGCGTGGAAACAAGAAGACCAGCTTACAACGATAAGTATTAATACCCATCGTTGTAAGCTGGTCTTAGAGACTTCTGAATATAAAGAGAAGGATTCACTTGCTGGTTAAGCTTAAATTTGGATCAATTAAAATTTAATATCTTTAACCAAACGGAAGGAGAGTACAAAGTCACCTATCAATAGTAATAAAACTAACAAAAGGTAGCAAATCGATTATGTATACTAAATTAAAATTTTTTACAGGCTGTGAGCACATCATTACTTACTGCAACGGCTGCTGTGGGTTTAATAGCAGTGGCAATACCAGCACTAATTGCATCACTAGGGTAAAATGCGGATATTTTATGTATAGTTTTCAAAGGTAATGAGACAAAAAACTTATAAAAATCGTTTGGATTTGCTAGCTTCTTAAAACGATAGATTTTCCTGCAACCCAGCCACTTGTCCAGCAATGTTGAAAATTAAAGCCACCAGTAACACCATCAATATCTAATACCTCGCCAGCGAAGAATAGCCCCTTACATATTTTACTTTCCATAGTCTTAAAATTAATTTCCTTAAGTGATACTCCACCAGCGGTTACAAATTCATCACCAAAAGGGCCACGACCATTTATTAAGTAGTTTTTCATTATTAGATATTTTACCAAAGACTCTTTTTGATAATTAGATATGTCAGCCCACTTCATTTGACTATCAAAATTTAAGCTTGAGAGAATAGCTTTCCATAAGCTTCTTGGTAGTTTATCAAAAGGTTTATTGTTAATTACTTTTTTCCTAGCATGTTCTAATTTATATAGATCAATACTTGATCTAGCTTCTATTTCAGTCATACAAATCCAGTTTATTCTTAAATCAGCCTTATATTTATTTGCATATAAATTTCTGGCACTAAATGCTGAGAGTTTGAGTATTACTGGACCACTAAATCCCTTATGTGTTATTAGCAAAGATCCTTTTTCAGTATATTTCTTTTTATTTATAGTAAGTTTAATTTGAACATCTAAAGTTATTCCAGAACAAGATTTCAATAACTTTTCATCAGTAGAAAAAGAAAAAAGAGACGGAACAGGATGAACAATAGAGTGTCCAAGACTCTTTGCTAGTCTACGTCCACTAGGATGACCACCAGTACAAATCAAAATATTTTTTGTTTCAAAGAAATTATTACCTTTAACTAATAACTTAAAGCCCTCTTTTATTATGCTTATCTGCTTTACATGAGAATTAGTTAGTATCTTTACACCAGAGTTTTTTGCAACATCGGTCAAACATTTAATAACATCTTCAGAAGAATCAGAACAGGGAAATACTCGACCATCTTTTTCTACTTTAAGACTAAGTCCTTTCTTCTGAAACCAATTAAAAGCCTCAGTAGTAGAAAATCTATTAAACAAACCTATTAATTGTTTTTCTCCTCTGGGATAATTATTTACTAAATCAGAGATCTCATAACATGAATTAGTTAAATTACATCTACCACCACCACTAATCCTAACTTTTTCAAGCACTTTTGATGTACCTTCTAGTATGACAACAGATCTAAGTCCACTACTAATCGCTGTGATTGCACCCATAAAACCAGCGGCACCACCTCCAATAATAACAAGATCTGAAATCATCAAATGATAAAATTTGAATTACTTTTATTTTAATAAAATCATATATAAATTATTTATTTATTACTTTTATTTATAGATACAAAGCTCTATTTAAAAAAATAGTGAGTATTTATATTTAAAATTTAAATTAAAAGAAAAGAATATTGCTTAGAAACACATTGTCTTGATACGCAGTTGAAATCTTAATTCAGTTGATTTTTGTTGTATGTTTTTTTAAAAAAATTAAAAAAAATATGGCTGGTCCAAAAAGAGATGAAGCAAAATCAATTCTTTCCTATGTGAGACAAGAGCTCAGATATATGGATGAAGACCTTAGGAACGACGGTTTACTGCCAGAATTATCATCACTCAGATCAGTATATGAACAACTTTCAACTTTACTAGAGCTTTCAGACGGCAGAAGAAAAAAGAAGGAGAAACCAGAATTTCCTGAAGACAAAAAACACTGAAAACTCTTTATTAAACTAATAAATTTGAAAACCAACTAATAGTAATCCTTAATCACTTAAGATTTTATTTCACTATATTGTTCAATTTTTATAGAGGCGTGAGTCAATAGTCTATTCTGGAATTATAAATAACTAATTAATTCAAATTAAGAAATAACTCTCTGGAGAAAACTTATGCCTAAAAAAAGTACCAATTCCAGTAGTGAATCTAATCTTCTAAGTCCTATAAATCACATTCGTTTTTGGGAAAAAGGAGAAATGGCGTATTCAGCTCTAAAAAAGATAAATGAGCTCAAGGCCAAGAATGAAATGAAAAAAGCAAAAATAATTTTGGCTGAATGGTTTTTTTAAAAATATTAGGTCAAGAAATAAATAAAATATTTGAAATTCAACCAAAAGATAAAGTAAATTTAATTTCTATAAGAAAAGTTATGTATGCCCTCCACAAGAAAAAGGATTGGCTATCTTCCATCAATAAATGCTCAAGAGACGATAACCAAAATTGCAAATAAAGAAAAACTTAGCCAATCAAAAGTAGTAGGTATATTAGTCGAAGAGGCATTGATAGCTAGAGAGGGAATCGATCTTAAAAACTCTAATGAACTAATTAGAGAAAAGCTTTATAGCAGGGAAAATAATGCCGATAATTCAACTTTCAGCCATAATGATCTTGATGAATTAATTTCAGATAAAGGTATAACCTATAACACAAAAAAATATAACTATACTAAAAAGGTTAATTCATCCGAGCCCAGAGAAAATTTTAACGAAGAGTTATTTGAGCAGTTTAAACAATTTATTGTTTTTCAAAAAATGATGCAAGATAAATAATAATCTAATTTTTTAAATTTTTAAATAAAAATCTCTCCAGCTAATAAATGATTAAAAGGGTTATAAGCATTAAGGATGCAGAGATCAACACTAATGACGCATAAAACAATCCAATGCATTAGAAAGTGGACGTATATGTTCTTCTAAGGATCACTAAACAAGTTTTTTTTATAAGAAATCTTAAATATAAACATGACTTCAACAGCAACTCGGCCCAAATCAAACTCATCAAATCTTCTTGAAGAAGCCTTAAATCAGCCTCCTATTGGAGAAACAGCTAATTTTGCATGGAACGCAACCCCATTAGGTATTGCAGCAATTTACAAAGGTAATTCTCCTTCAAAGCCTCCTTATGAACAAGCTATTAAAGAAGGTGAAGAATTAGCAATGGATTTAAGTAGAGAAGAGAAAGAATTCTATCTAACTAAAAAAGGTCTCGCACTTATTTTTTACTCATAAAATTATTCCTAACTTCAAAACCAACGAATGGTTAAATATTTATTATTTGTCCTCAACGGAAGAGTCTATTACCCACTCATCACATATTCCAAGAAGGATAAGAGCCTTATCCTCCCAATCTGTATCTATTGACCAGTCATAAGGCACGTCGAAAGATAATAGAATCTCATTTTGATTCTTTTTGTAAGATTTATTTTTTGGGATTAATTTGTTAGATATGTTGTTGTTTATTAGATACATATCATCAGAATTAAAGTATTCAACATAACCAAGTCTCTTTATCTCATCCTCAAATTTGATTTCCAATCTTACATTAAAGCAATGTGCATCATCCCAATCGGAATAATGAGCAAAATATTTATCCCAAGAATTTGTCATCTAATCATATGTAACTGTAAACTTTAGATTACTAAAGGAAGAGTTTTTAAACTAAGAACTTTAAAAAATAAAAATCTAATAAATAAATTCTGGATGCGTTAAAATACAAAGAAAATAAGAATCAAAACCGACTTTGTTAATTTGTAAAAGTAAGAAAATTAAAATCGTTAAGCACCCAAGTACCTAATGTTAGCAAGCCAAAACCAGCTACGAACATCATCAAAGCAGCGACTTTGTATCTAGTAGCTTCGGAGCCTCTTCTTAGTAGAAAGGTATCGGCAGCAAAAGAACTTGACAGAGGAGCAGATTTTTGTGGTGTTTTTTTCCTTGATGAAAACATTAGTCAGTTATTCACATACTTTAAATTAATAGAATTTTTAATGGACCGCGAAAAATAGATGGACATAAATCAAACAAGCAACTATATAAACGAGCAGAGGGTGTCACACTAAAATCAAACGAGGCTTAATATAATCAACACTTGTAAGAATAAAAAAATAAGTACTTCGTTCAAAAAAAAATCAACCTAACACAGCCAGATAAACTGGTATGAATAAGAAAGTAGAAACTCTTATAGGCCAAAAAGAAAAAAGTTGCCTAAAATAAAGAAAATTGAAATACAAGTTGATTTACATAAATTTACAACCCCTTTACAATAGTTAGCAATAGAAAATGCTCATTTCTAGTCAACTGCTAAACCTCCATTCAGGAGCCATCTCAAACCAAACTAACGTAAATTTTTAAATACAAAAAATGGAATGAATCCCTTCAAACCATTTGTTCAGTTCTGTGAAGAGCTCTATAAAAAAATTTATATTTAAAATTAAAATAACAATTTGAATTAAAAAAATATTTTATTAAAAAAATATACATTAACTTTTAAATTCATATGATAGTAAATAATTTGATTAATAAGTTAAAGTAGTTCAAAAGAAATACGAATAAATAGAAATCTATGTTTATAAAATAAGAGTCTTTTTTAATCTATTCAAATGATCATCTTTAGATATATTAGTTTCAATTATAGGGCAAATGTTATACTCTTTGTAGGTTAATAATAATTGCGAAATTAGCTTATTAGCAAGATCTACCGATTCTAAAAATTCACTAGAGCAATAAACACCTTTCCATGGCCTAAATTTAAATCTAGCTAGAAATTGCTTGGATGGAATTAAGATACTACCAAAAAAAATAATATTTGAAATTTTAGAATTATTTTTCATAGTCGAGGATATGATATTTTTAAGTATTTTAATCCTGCTTTTGAGAAGTTTATAATCAGTACCAAATTGAATCCAGATAGATCCGACTAAACCTGATTGAAGTTTCTTTTCCAATCTTAAAAGCTCCTCATCAAACAAAAATCCAGGTAAATAAGGATTAAAGGCTACACCGATAGAAATATCTTGATTAAAACAAAGAGGATTATCTTTGAGCATAGACAAAGCGTAAACAGAGTCTAATGTAGACCTTTTTTGAGAACCGGAAACTAGAAGTATCTGTTCGCAACCTAAAGTTTTTACAGTTTTAAGAAAGTTAAGGAATGAATCTTGAGTATTTATCTTATCTCTTTTAAATTCATGTAGGATACTAAAGTGAGGAATAATATCGATATTTGGAAATTCCTCTTTTGAAATTCTAATCGACTCCAATAAGAAATCTTTCTTTAAACTATTTTTACAGGGAATATTAATTTTATAAAGATTATTTCTCTGATAAAAATATAGAATCTTACGAAGTTCATCAAAAGATTTAAAAGATATTTCAATCCTTATATCACTCAAGTGAAATAGATTATCTTTCATATATCATATATAAAAAGAAAGATAATATAATTTTTGTATATACGAAGCGATAAAGAACATATCCATTTAATTTCTCAACCATTTATAAATAGCCTTCTTTTTACAATCAATTTCATCAAAAGCAGAATAATAGTAATCATTCCATGAATCAGCTGGAATCCCTGAGAAAATCATTAAATTAAGGGGGTATTCATCTGAATCAGTACATTTACGAAAATCATCTCTAAATAAAAATGTTGGTTTTCCTAAAGCAACCGCGATCCCAATCTCAACCATGACACCTTCATCAGGAGGGGTGCCATTAACTATTGCGAATAAACCATCAGCTTGCTTCAAATCATTAAAATTTGAACTAGATACTTTATTAGCCCAACCAGGACTTAAAGTATCAATGCTACTATTTCGAGCAAAAGGTTCCCAAACCCTTGCGCCCATAGACTCAAGTTTAGTAATAAATTCAGGTAAAAGCTTTAAACTCCAATGCTTAGAAAACCCATATGGAGAAGCAAGGTAAAGTGTTTTATTAGACAATTTTATTAATCTGGTTTTGGATTATTTAATCGAATTATGTCTTAGTTTTCGTCAGAAAAACGTTGATTTGCATCTTTTACCAATAAAAGTGATAGATCCTTGACATTAACAACAAAATTTTTTTGATTCAAATACATTTTAGTAATTAGTTCCTTAATCTCTAAATCAAATGTTGTATTAGATAATAAAATAATTGAAGTCCAACCAGTAATCACCGCAGAGAATATAAAAACTAGTTTAAGAAGTTTATTGGAAATATTTAGCAATTTTTTAAATCATAAATACATGATTTATAATAACTATTTAAAATAAGAATGCACATTAAATTAAAACACTTATCAGGCGGTAATATGCTTATCAAAGTCAAATTCGACCCAATTTGAAGAAAGCAGTTGATTCCAAGTCTTTAATGACTCTTCTTTTGTAACCTTTCTTCTACTCTTAAATTTCATAGGTTTACCGCTTGGAACGACACCCCACATATCAATTGTAAAATCCGTAGACATCTTTTCATGGGTTAACCTCTTAAAATCAAAATGGATAGCCCATTTATCGTGAGGATCTTTCAGCCAACCAGTAGGGGCATCTAAGTTGTCTACTTTTGACATTACAAAAATAAGTCTTTTTTTTGTTTTTAATTAAAAAAGCAGTCGTCGTCAAGTCTCAAATCTAAAGTGAAGTTAAAGAAATAATAATTTAAAAAAAGTTAGAGAAAATTAATCAATTAAAAGAATAGATATAATAAATTTATACCAACAACTCAAAGAAAGATGTCCTCTGAAGCTGGTAGTCCTCAATGTCGAGGTTTGATAGAGGCGAAAGAAAGCCTTATAAAAGCCATGAACTCGCTTGGAACGATCGAGAATTTAGATCACATACAAAAAACACTACGTGACGTCTACAACGAATTAGAGAAACTACATGAATCAAGGAGGATAAAAGAATCTAACAATCTTAATTAATAGGAATTAAATTCAATCAAATAATAGAATAGAATTTATTATGAAAACAAGCTGAAAAATAATATTAATCTATTTGAGAAATTTTTCTAATTTTATTATTGGTAAATATATTTTTGTTTTTTTAATTTTAATACACTCATTAAAGGTATCTAAAAATCGATTACTAAAAAGTAAATACTAGGATAAAATTACTCTAACTGATAACATAAAAAAACAATTAAGATTTAAATGTCTAAAAAAACAATTGATATCAACAAATTAGAAGACCTCGACAAATTTAGATCTGCCCCTAAAATAAATAAAATTCAATCAAAAATACTTTTAAATGAATTAAGTTTTATTCTTCGTAAATCTGATTGGATAACCGTAGGAGTAATGTCACCTTCATTAAAAAAAGGAATTCATGTAATTAGAAAAATAGAAGAAAAATTTGAATATGAAGAAATGAAATGTATCACAATACCTAATTCTGATGGTCCAATATTCTTAAAGGCAAATCAAAAAACTGGTGAGATTCATGCTAGAATTGAATTTGGCCTGGGAGAGGGTATATTGATCAGTTGTCAATATAATGATAATTTATTGATCTCAAAAACTTATGGTCCCTTACCATTAGATTTCTTTGATTAAAAATAATATTTAATAGGTTATAAAAAATATTATAATTTCCAATAAATAAATACTAAGTCTAAAAACAACCAAAAAAGTAGAAAAATTTAAAAATAAATGCTATTCTAAAAATAGCAAACAAAATTCAATATTTTACTAAACTCTAAGTTAGTGATTAACAAATAGAATCAAATGCTTTACCACTGCAAACCTCATATACAAGATTTAATACTTTCACATTTTGATATAAATGGATAAAGATAGAGGAAAGTTTTATCAATCTGGCGATGGCTCGTATTTTTACTCGGCCGATGACGCATCAAAATGGGATCTTCTAGATAGAATTGGTCAGCTCAATCTTCTACACGTTTTAAAAAAAGAATGGGAGCCAGAGGAATCTAGTCAAAGTAAATTAAGAAAAGTTCTTCAGGAGATAAATATTGATGAGTTTGAAGATTTTATGGCAGATATTCTTGGAATATGCGATTCATTTGAGGAAATGGTTTATGAATATGAAGGAAATATAAATTTAAGTCCAGAATATTTAGAGAGGGTTTATCCAGAAGAAAAAGAGAGCTTGGAAAAGTTAAAAAAACAGATAAAAGAGCATAAAGAGTGGAAACAAAAACATCAAGCTTCATATTCTTTTTTGACTAAAAAGCTATTAGAAAAGAATGAAACAGACAATAATGAAAACAACATTTAATTTTTTCTATCTACTTTCTTATTTAAATATCAAGGAAGGAAATAAAAATTTAATTATATAAAATTATATTTGAAAAAAAAATTTAGGTCTTTTATCTTATTTTATTTGATCTTGTCAAAAATAGTATGAAAATACCAATTTAAATTCTAATTTTCTCAATGATGATATATTTCTATTATTAGAGTTTAATATTAATCTAAAGAAAAAATGTAAGCAGATGCATTTACTGATATCAAGAATTTTCTAAAATAATTAATTAAGAAATAAAAAATATACCAAGCACAAAATTAATATTACATACACTTTGGCTGGATTTATCTTTAGATGGAATAGAAATCTGGGGATGCGCATTCTTGAATAACAAACTTCGGAAAGTCAGAATATGAAAAAGACTGCTTAATAATTTGACGAAAATTCATATTAAAGTGATTTTACCTACACAACTAACAGAAAAATCCTTTATAATCTTAACAAATATTTACATAGGATCCATTTTTTGTTTCAGCCACTAATCCACTTGCCTTCTAGTAAGTCGGGCTAGAAAGGCATCACTGCTTTATTTAGCAAACTCACTCTCAAATTGAATTTGCTTAAACATTGATTTATCAAACGATCTAAAAGCATCAAATTTACATAAAACAAATGACATCTACCAATCCAAAATCTAAAAATCTAATAAATAGAGAAGACGTAAATGAAATGATAGAAAATGCTATTAGACGACACAACAGAAGGTCTACTATAATCTCAGCGATATTAGGATGGATACTTATAGGTGGATATTCATTCGGATTATTTCACGTGGTTAATAATATTTAAGTCTGCTGTCAATGTTAACCATTTAATCTTTGCAAAGAAATTTTTAAAATATTTACCTAACTAATTCTGCTCCATTTGTCTTGATAGGGAAGCTGATAATCTTCTTTATTCATGGGGATCCAACTCCAATCTATACATATAGATAATTGGTAACCAATCACATACAGAGCAAGCATTGCGTTAAATAAATTTATGTGAGTAATAGGGGTATCCATAATTAAAAGAAATATAGATAATCCTAACCAACAAAACACCCAAATAAAACTCCCAATCAATAAAGTGACCATTTCATCTAAAAAGATATGGGTTAAAAATTTTCAGAATCTAACTCTTTAATTCTTTTACAAAAAAGTTATAGAGGTAACGCTTAAAATTAGATTTTCAAAGTCAATATTTACTGATTATTAATTATTGGAACTGTAGGGTGATCAGAAGGATCATCATTTAATATGGGTGCACATACTTGGCGACATGATTTTCCTTGCTCATCTTCAATACAAACTTCTAAACATTCAAAATATCTATCTTGTGCAGTTTTCATATTTGTAAATTTAGTAGTAACTAAACATACTGTTTAACGATTATATTTTCCAATAAATTAACAAAACTTTTTTAGGTAAATGCACTTATCAAAGATCTTAGAAATGAAATAGTTTATCTGATTTCTTTATCCACATGCTATTTCTCATTGTATGGATTGCTTCTTATCAAGAAGATATACAAATCCTCATTGTTAATAGAAGAGAGTTCAACATAAGCACTATCAATTTATTAGTAGCTATTATTTAATTTAATATCTTGAAAAAATACTATATACTAGAAATTAAAACAAATTTTTTTTACAAAATACTTTTTTGGTTATAATTTCTTTAGAAAGTTTATTATAAATGATGCAAGGGTTTAAATCAAAAAATTAATTGACGGATGACAAAAAATTGAATTGATTGATCTCTAATTTCTGACTTTTATTTTTTATATTTTTCAATTTTAAATCTTTTATATAAAACTTTGCAAATTGTTGGGTTTTGTTTTTTGTCATGGTTGGCTAATGTATTTAATTTATTAGAGTTTTCTTGAAGAATCCTCTTTAAACAGTAATTCAAGTACAAGATAGCGAAAAGAAAAGGAAATCGCGGGTGAAAACCAAAAAAACCTATGAAATGGTTTGAATTAACTATCAACTCATTTTTTTAAGATTACTTATAAATATAAAAGGTGCTGAATATAATATGTTGAGAAATACTTTAATATAAATAATATTTAGTTAGAAAGTATAACTTATCTTGTGAGCACTTTTAATTTCGAAATAAATTATAATTAAAGCTAAATCTTATTTTTATTTTTCTAGTTAGTTGATCTAGTCCAATTTTTTGTAACTTTTGATTTTTTCTCTCCTTTCAATATAAATAGCATTAGCAAAGGAGCAATTCCCATTAATGGAACTATCAAGTTCATAGCATAGTTATGGTTTCCTTCCATTTAAATAAAAACAATATATTTAATTTTAATTAAATTTTTCCATGTGTTAATGCGTAAAAATCCTCATTAATAGCCAATAAACCCTTTAGTTAAAAGCTTAAAAAAATAGGTTTTTAGAAAAATAATCTATTACTTCATTTTCTATTTATTGCAGATAAGATTAAAAAATAGTATTTTTATCGAATGCAGATGAGAAGTAGTTCTTTTAACATCGAATACTTGTCTCCTACAGGTTTAATTGGTTTTTGGGTGCTCTTCATAGGATTAATTTTTACAGGGGTTATGTTCTATTTTGTCTTTTTCAGGCTTAATGAGGGTGACGCTTCATACAAGGATTATAAAAGGAAAAAATCAGAACAAGAGAATCAAAAGCAGAAAATAGCGAGACTTTATCCAAAAGGGAAATATTATTAGTCCTATTTTTTTAATATCTTGCTAATTGATCTGAAAATCTGGACTTCTTCAAAGTTGGGAAAAAATCAACCTAAGTGGAATGAGCTTTTTTCAAAACCATCATCTCTCTATTACATCTCGTTTTTCTTCAGCAGATTTTGATTTATTAAGCAAAAAAAAGGAGATAATAGAAATATAAAAAAAAAGGCTTCGAATAAAGCAAGCCTATTTTAATTAAAACTATGGCTTCGAATCAAGCAAACACTGGTATTAGTCTTAACGAACAATCCTCTTTTTCAGCTAGTGGGAAACAAGTGCCAGCAGCATTGTCAATGATGGTTGACTCAATGACGAGCATGGTAGAAAGAGCAAAAATCAATATAGAAAACGTTGATCAAAGAGCTAGAGCAGATCTAGAGAACATCGATCAAAGGGCAAGAAAAGATGTTGCACTACTAGACCAAAGAGCAAGGGAAGATATTCAAAAAGTTGATAAAAAAGCCAGAAAGGACATAGCCATTCTTGACAAAAGAGCAAGAGAGGATCATGAGCTACTTCGAAAGGTCCGAAATTCCAGAGGATTAACCTCTTGATATAAATTGTTTGTAAATTTAAAAAGTAAGGATTAAAAATCAATAAATATAAATATTAAAAAATTAAATTATGAACATTTGAATATTTGTGAAATACATAAATTAAAAGTAAGTACCACTTTGCCGTAAGGCCCAAGAAGCATCGACCTGGAAGAACCAGAGGGGGATTCAAAGTGAAGCTTCGTTTCCAGAGCAAGCTGGTATACGTTACTTTCACGACAGCTTCCCCATATCGAAAGAGAGTCAGATCAGAGCACTTGAGAAGGCCAATACCAACAGAGCAGTACTAAATTCAATTTAAACAAAATATCATCATGAGGTAGGCCAAATAGATCTTATGGTTTTTAAAATGTCCAACGCTTCCTTTTTTCTAGATAAAGGATCTTTATTATTCAAAAGATAAGTAACGTGACCAAGCTTCCTACCTTTTTTTTCTTCTTCTTTCTCATACCAATACACATTCAAGCCAGGAATACTCCTTAAATCGTCCAACCTCTGGGTAAGTGTTAATGGATAGTCATTTTGCAAACCAAGCAAGTTTGCCATTAAAGCTCCATCAACAAGCATTTCTGGAATGGGGACCTCCATACCAGATGTGATACATATTTGTTGGTCAAACTGACTACTGCTACAAGCATCTATGGAAAAATGACCTGAATTATGAGTCCTTGGAGCTATTTCATTTACAAGTAATCCTTCAGATCCATAGAAAAATTCAATAGCAATAACTCCAACATAGTCCAACTCAGCAAGCAATGAAGATACAATATTTCTCACCATAAGATCAACGTCATGATTGATATCAGCAGGAGCAAGGACCCAGTCACAAACTTGTTCAGATTGGTAGGTTTCCACGATTGGTAAACTACGAACAATTCCTTTTGAATCCCTACTGGAAACGATGGATAATTCCTTATCGAAAGAGACCCATTTCTCCATCATCCATTGCTCTTCAGTTTTAATTACTAGAAATTCTTGAAGTTGTTTTAAATTTTTAATGATTTTAGTGCCTTTACCGTCATACCCACCTTTTGAAGCCTTTGCCATCAATGGGAATCCCCAGTCGGCAGGAAGTTCAAATTCTGATGATTTTGTTAACGGTATAGGCAACCACTCAGGGCATGGAATATCAAGACTATTCAATAGCTCTCTTTGAGTTATTTTATTAATTAAAGGTCCTATTGATTGAAGCTTAGGTACAAAAGAAACTCCATTATTTTGAAGAGAAAGTAAACTTTTAATATCAACCCATTCATTCTCAAAAGTAATAAAGCGGGACTTTTCAGCAAGAAGTTTTGTACCTACTGGATTCGTAGGGTCTTGCAAAATAACTTGATTAGTTTTTTTTGCAGCAGGATCAGTCTGTGCTGCCGTCTGAACAACCACATCAACATCTCTTTTCTTTCCAGCCTCTACCAAAAGC
This sequence comes from Prochlorococcus marinus str. MIT 0912, assembly GCF_027359595.1. Lineage (NCBI taxonomy): Bacteria > Bacillati > Cyanobacteriota > Cyanophyceae > Synechococcales > Prochlorococcaceae > Prochlorococcus > Prochlorococcus marinus. The sequence continues at coordinate 121,826 of NZ_CP114783.1, read as the reverse complement.
ATGGCAAGCTGTCCTCCACCCACGACCCCAATCATTAGTTAAAGACCTCTTTTTTTAGGTTTTGCGTACTTGCAGCTAAACAACAAAGATTTCGGACAAACAAATAAAAAAAATCAAAGAATGGTGATTTTAATAAAAACATCCTTAATTCACAAGCCAAAGAAGATTCCACTAGGAGATTATTTTGATCCTGAAATAAATACCGAAATTATACGAACAGAAATCATTTGCGTATGAAATGAGTGCGTCAGCAATATAATTACTGTTATATCTTGATGATTTAACGTCATAAACCATCAAAAATCTTATAACCTTACAACTGTGAATAAAGACAACCTCCATATTAAAGTCTCTTTAACTAACAACCCATACGAAATTATTATAGGAAAAAACAGTCTTGAATACATAGGAGATGAGCTATGTAAGATTGGTTTTCGACAAGGACTAAAAGTACTAGTCGTATCTAACAAGGAAGTCTCCGAACATTATGGTGATTGCATAATTAAAAGTCTGATTAAAAGTAAATACAATCCAAAACTTTTAATATTAAAAGCAGGAGAAGATCAAAAGAATCAATCTTCTATAGATTTAATCCACGATGCGGCATATGAGGCGAGATTAGAAAGAGGATCATTAATGATTGCCCTTGGAGGTGGCGTGATTGGTGACATGACTGGTTTTGCAGCAGCTACTTGGTTGCGTGGAATTCATGTAGTCCAAATTCCTACAACATTACTTGCCATGGTTGATGCTTCTATTGGTGGTAAAACAGGTATAAATCATTCGAAAGGTAAAAATCTTATAGGTGCTTTTCATCAACCTAAATTGGTATTAATAGACCCTAAAACATTATTTACTCTCCCCTCAAGAGAGTTCAAAGCAGGTATGGCTGAAATAATAAAGTATGGAGTTATATCAGACATAGAACTATTCGAACTTCTTGAGAGGGAGGATAATATTTCTGATCTTTCAAAAATAAAAGAGAAGCTACTAATAGAAATAATTAAGCGCTCTGCTAAATCTAAAGCAGATATTGTTGTAAAAGATGAAAAGGAAAGTGGAGTTAGAGCTTTTTTAAATTATGGACATACACTTGGCCACGTTATAGAAACTCTATGTGGGTATGGTAAATGGCTTCATGGTGAGGCAGTAGCAATGGGTATGGTTGCAGTCGGTCAACTAGCGGTTCAGAAAGGACTTTGGAGAGAAATTGACGCAAAAAGACAGGAAAATTTAATAGAGAAAGCAGGTTTACCATCAAAGTGGCCAGAGCTTGAAATAGAAAGTGTTCTTAGCGCACTTCAAGGAGACAAAAAAGTGAAAAACGGCAAAGTGACTTTCGTTATGCCCTTAAAAATTGGTGATGTGAAATTATTTAATAATATTTCTAATAAAGAAATAAATGAATGCTTGCAAAAACTTAGCTAATTGGCTCCTTAAGAAAACGATTCCCTAAAACCAGATCATCACTATTATCCTTCTGGAAAGCCAACCACCTAAATTCCCCCAGTCCCATGGGATCTACAAGTCTCAATAAAGACTCTCTTCGATTTAATGCTGCTGATAGATTATTAGTGCTTGGATTTTGAAGAGAATAAAGAAAACTTGAAAGTCCTAATGCCAAGAGAGCTTGTCCCTGCCTAGTCTCACCGATAAACTTCCATCCATTAGTCAGGGCATAGTTAATGGTTGATTCGATACATAAATGAGCTGTTAAATCACACAAGCCAGCATCTTTTAAAACATTAGGATTTGCTTCTTGATTTCTATAGGATATAAGCGTACCGTCTTTTCTCATTACGTTGTAATAGCGATTCGATTCCATCGCATAGTCGACAACTAGTAATGAGCCATTTATTAAAACCTTAGACAATTTTTCAAACCAACTAGGAAGATCACAATGCCACTCAGTTATCCATCTATTACAAATATCTTTTGGTGGGAAATCAATATTTAAAAGACTTTTAGATTCTTTTAAAAAATTAATAATCTCAGAATTGAGCTTGAGGTCAACAAACTCTAAAAAATATTCATTATTAATTTTTCTCAAAGTAACTCCTTGTCTAAAAACCTCACTTTCGGTAAAGACCAATCTCTCTACTGGGAAAGCATCTAAAACTTCATTAGCAATAACTACACCTGTTACTGGCCTTAAAATAAGATCTTCTATGTTACTCCAGCGATAATTAACTCCCTCCAAATTATTAACTACTTTTTCTTGTCGTTCTCTCATCCCTATATTTAATTCAACTAAAACAAGCTCTATTTTAGTGATTAAAGCAGGTGCTAATTCAGCAATAGCCAATACCAAATCTCTTGCTAAAGTACCCTCTCCTGGCCCAATCTCAACAAGAGAAAATAATTCGAATTTAATTCCTGATTTTTCTAAATCAAGAAGCCAATCAACAACTTGAATAGCTAATAAACGTGCAAAATCATTTCCCAATGATGGAGAGGTACAAAAGTCTCCATCCTTCCCAATATTCAATCTTCCTGTTGAGTAAAATCCATTTTCACAATCATTTAAAACCAAATCCATATATTTGTGGAAACTAATTGAACCGCCACTGTTAATGATTCGATCAACCAACCATTCAGGACATCTCGCGGTCGGGTCAATCATGATGGAGAATAGCTTCAGAGAAAATCAAGCACATGCTGAAGAAATCATTTAAAAGAGCCATGATTTTTTGTCTGGGACTCGTAATAATGTTTTCAATGGTAGGGAGAGCATATGCTTACGATAATCCTGAACTATTACCAAAAGAACAAACACCCATAATCGATCTTGCAAAAACTCTGAGTGAGAAACAAAAATCAGACTTGGAGAACTCACTAAATTCTTATGAAAAAGAAACCGGTTGGAAAATAAGGGTTTTGTCGCAATATGAAAAAACCCCTGGTTTAGCAGTCAAAGAATATTGGAATCTTGATGAAACAAGTTTACTTATAATCGCTGATCCAAGAGGCGGAAATTTACTGAGTTTTAATGTTGGAGATGCTTATTTTGCACTAATGCCAAGAATTTTTTGGGTGGAATTACAAACCAGGTTTGGCAACCAATTTTACGTAAGAGATAATGGAGAAGACGGTTCAATCTTAGCTTCAATACAAGCTGTAGAGACCTGTTTAGATCGTGGTGGTTGTGAAGTTGTACCTGGCTTACCCCAAGAACAATGGCAATGGACTTTATTGACCTCTTTGTTGGGAGGGATTATTGCAGGTTTCGCAGCGTCACCAAGAAAAGAAAATGAATCATTTTCAATAGGATGGCTTTTGCTCCTTTCCCCACTTTGGATAATGTTATTTGGAATTTTTGGCATTGCTCCTGTCGTAACTAGAACTAATGACATTTTGCCTTTAATGAGAAACATTTTGGGATTTATAGGCTCTGCCATTGGTGCTTATTTGATTGCAGAAAGAAAATTTAAGGATACTGATTTAAACAAGCAAAGTTAGAATCTATTGAGTATTAGGACAATAAAAGTCAAACTTATACTAGTTATTTTGGTTTAATAAAATCTCTTTATAGGCAATTGATGCATCATTCCTAAACCATCTGTGAGATACATGAACAAGTTTGCCATTAGAGAACTCAACCCAAGAGAAATGACATAAATTCTCACCTGCAGAATCAATACCTCTTCTTGGAACACACGCTGCATTCAAATATGAAGTTCCCCATAGATCTTGAGCAAAAGTTTTTCTAGTTCGATTCCCCCCAATTCTTAATTGATGATGAGTGTGGCCAAAAACGACTAATTCTGGAACCCTAAATTTACGAATTTGATCAATTGCGATACCAAGATCTTTATCGCCCCAATCCATAGATGGCAATTTCCAATCTCTTCCACAAAGGCTAGAAGATTCTGATCCAAGGCCAACTGGCCCGGAATGAGCAAGTATTAATAAAGGACAATCTAATGGTGCAGACTTGGCGGCAGAAACGATCCTAAAGACAGATTCATCAAGGCTGACCTCCCCGAATACAGATTTAACTTCTGATGTTAAGAAAAATCCTCCCCCACCACTGCAAGGTCTAGCTCCAACAACAGAAAGTTCATTTAATCCCCATTTTGATAAATTCCATGCACAATTTTTTTCACCTAACAAATCCAATTGAGCTCTTAAAACATCGCCTGATCCATCTCTCCCTCTATCATGATTTCCAAGTATTACTGAAGTGGGAATAGAGATTTTATTTATTGCCCGAACAATTCTTAAATCACCATCTGACAAGTCGCCAACAAATAAAACACCATCAGGATTAAGTTCCAAAAGCAAATCCAGATCATCCTGACTCCATGACCCATGTAAATCCCCAGCGATAGCAATTCGGATATCTGTCAGATTTTTTTGGAAATTACCCTCTATACTGCCCCAACACGTTGAGATGGAAACTAATTACTACTGTTTCCTATTACAAGACTGACATAACAGTCTCAAATAAAAGAAAAACTCTCATAGATGAGATCAATTTTTTGCGTAAAAAAAGAAACGCAATAATTCTTGCTCATTACTACCAAGAGCCTGCGATTCAGGATGTTGCTGATTTTATTGGAGATTCACTTGAATTATCCCGAAAAGCCTCTGAGACAAATGCAGACGTAATTGTTTTTTGTGGCGTTCATTTCATGGCTGAGACAGCAAAGATCTTATGCCCAAATAAGACTGTTCTTCTTCCTGATTTTGATGCTGGTTGCACACTCGCAGATGATTGCCAACCAGAGGACTTCCAAAAATTCTTAGACAAACATCCCGATCACTTTGCTATCAGCTATATAAATTGCAGTGCAGCAGTAAAAGCAAAAAGTGACTTAATTTGTACAAGTAGTAATGCAGTTGATCTGGTAAACAAATTACCCAAAGATCTACCAATTTTATTTTCACCAGATAGGAATCTTGGTAGATGGGTTGAACGTCAGAGCGGTCGAAAATTAACTTTATGGCCTGGGAGATGTTTAGTACATGAGACTTTTAATGAAGAATCTCTTATACAGTTAAAGATAAAGAACCCAACCGCTGAAGTTCTTGCTCATCCAGAATGTCAGGAGAATCTATTAGATTTAGCAGATTTCATAGGTTCAACAAGCAAATTGCTTAATTACTCTCAAAGTAGTGAGAATGATAAATTTATAGTTCTTACTGAACCAGGCATAATACATCAAATGAGATTAACAGACCCTTTAAAGACATATATCGAAGTACCTGGACTAGATGGATGTAGTTGCAATGAATGTCCATACATGAGAATGAATACATTAGAAAAAGTATTAAATTGTCTAAAAGAAATGAATCCGGAGTTACACATGGACGAACAAATTAGATCAATGGCCTACAAGCCGCTAAAAAAAATGTTGGATATGAGCAATTAACATTACTTATGACTGTATCCCTTTTTGTTGTAGTATTAGGGGGAAGAAGTTTAAAAAGTAATATAGAAATACACGATGTAAGATGGGTCTTAGGTGAAACAATTGAGGATACATTTCCTGATCTTAGGAAACAATGGTTAGGGAAAAAGAGAGGGCTTCATATTGATAGTTATAAGTGTATTAAATATGTTGATGGATATGAAATAGTTATATCTAAATCCAATAAAGATAGTTTAATTAGTCCACGAATAGAAGATTTATCACTTTGGTTTGTTAATTTAGGCGGGTACAATCCAAAAAAGATGTACGAAGAACACGAATTCAATCTAGTTGTTGCAAGACAAGCTATTGAAGCAAAGAAAAAAGCCAAAGAAAGTTGGGAATCAAATCTAAAAAAAATACATAATGATGACTACTCAGGTATTAATCATTTGGAACAAGTTGATGATTTGCATCCTATAAAAATAAAGAATTGGGAAATAAATTTAATACCAGATCCAGAAGAAAGAAGTGAGAAACTTATTCCTGACTGGTATGGATATAGGAGAATTGATAAGTTTTAACTATTTTTTTAGGGCGTAACCTAAATTAGATTTCAAGGGGTTATAAGAATTTTTATCACCTTCAACTTTAAACTTTTTCAGTAATATATTTTCAGCCGCAACATATTGACTATCTTTTAAAGTTCCTAGATCTGAATTTGTTAACCTATTCTTGTCATTTAACAAAAGATCTACTCTAATATCAGGTTCTATTCCATTCTTATTAATATCTTTACCACTTGGTGTTAGATATTTAGCGACTGTAACTGTTAGGCCTGATCCATCAGAAAGAGACCTGACAGACTGAACCAGTCCTTTACCAAAAGTCTTTGCCCCAACCAATACTCCTCTTTTATTATCTTTAATTGCTCCAGAGAGAATCTCACTAGCACTTGCAGATCCTTCATCAATTAAGACAACAACTGGTCTGTTAGTTAGTGCTCTACTTGTTGCTTTCCTAATATCAGTAATACCATCTTTTGTTTTAGTACTAACAATTATTCCTGTATTTATCCATTGTCTAGCTATTTCAATGCTTGCCTCAAGCAAACCACCAGGGTTACTTCTAAGGTCTAATACATAACCAAAAGGTTGTTGTTTTTCTAATTTATTAATCGATAAACTCATTTCTTTTGGAGATTTTGCATTGAATTGTTTCAACCTTAGATAACCAATTTTCGCACCTAGAACTGTATTATTTATTCGACTATCTACTACATTAATTTCAATTCTATCCCGTATTAATGAAACATTTAATAACTTATCGCCTCTAACAATACCTAGTTCAACCTTCGTTCCTTTTTTTCCTCGAATAAGTTTAACGGTACTATCTATACTCAGACCTTCAATAGGTTTACCATCTATGGATACAATTATATCTTTAGGTTTTATTCCTGCTAGAGAAGCTGGAGTTCCTTCTATTGGTGACACAACAACAATTTGATTAGTAACTTCATCTAGAGAAATTTGAATACCTACTCCCATTAATTCACCCGTTGTATCTATTCTCATCTCATTAAATTCTTTAGGGTCTAAAAATCTTGTATAAGGATCATCTAATCCTTTCAACATATCTTTTATGGCAATATATGCATCGCTAGTATCAAAATATTTGGTTGATAGTATTTCCTTTCTTAATTTAATCCAATTTTCTGCCTTATATTTTCCTGAATAATCCAAAAAGTCACGATATATAATTTGCCAGACCTGATCAATAATTTCCTTTGGATTATTGGTAATTAAAGTAGAAGAATTAGCCTGGAAGGAAAGAGATGGCGAAGGGAAAACAGCGATTAATAAAAATATTTTTAACAATCTTTTCAACATAATTATCAAATAATTTTCCTAATAATAAAACAATAAAATTTTGATTCTGTTTTTTTTAAGGGTCTACCCATTTACCATCATCTTTAATTAAATCAACTAAGGCCTGAACACCTTCTTCCTCAGGTACCCTCTTAATTTCATCTCTATTTCTATAAAGAGCAATGGTTCCAACACCTTTACCTACATAACCATAGTCTGCATCTGCCATTTCTCCTGGGCCATTAACGATGCAACCCATTACGGCTATATCTAGACCAGTTAAATGTTGAGTAGCCTCTCTAACTTTCGCTACTACTTCCTCTAAATTAAATAATGTTCTACCACAGCTAGGACAACTTATGTATTCAACCATAGTCTTTCTCAAACCAACAGCTTGTAAAATCGAATATGCGACTGGTATTTCCTTTTCAGGTGCCTCGGTTAAAGAAACTCTTATTGTATCTCCAATACCTTCGGATAATAAAGTACCTATACCGACCGTACTTTTAATTCTTCCATAATCCCCATCACCTGCTTCCGTTACTCCCAAATGCAAAGGATAATTAAATCCCTCTTTGTCCATTTTGTCAGCCATCATTCTATAAGCAGCAAGCATCACTGGAGCTCGAGAAGCCTTCATCGAAATTATAATATTGTGAAAATCTAATGAATGACATATTCGAATAAATTCCATAGCCGATTCAACCATTCCAAAAGGAGTATCTCCATAAGCAAATAACATTCTTTCTGACAAAGAGCCATGATTAACGCCTATTCTTAGAGCCTTATTTTGCTCTTTTAAAGTATTAACAATTGGTTCAAATTTTTGTATTATTTTCTGTTTAATTACATCAATTTCATCTTGAGTAAATTCAGTTCTATTTGGATCAGGTTTTTCAAAAACGAATAAACCAGGGTTTATTCGAACTTTATCTACATGCTTAGCAACTTCTAAAGCTATTTTCATCCCATTATGGTGAACATCCGCAACTAAAGGAACTGGCTTATAAGTGCTAGCTAAAAGTTTCTTAATTTCCCCCACAGCTTTTGCACTTGCAAGAGTTGGAACAGTTAATCTGACAATCTCACATCCAACTTCATGCAATCTCCTTATTGCGGCCGTTGAGCCCTCAATATCCATCGTATCCTCATTAATCATTGACTGGACACGCACTGGGTTATCACCACCGATGCCAATATCACCAACCATTACGGCTCTAGTATTTCTACGAATAATTCTGGTGCTATATCGCTGAGAGAGATTATTTCCTTCCATATTCTTTTCCAGGGTCGCAATCATGGGTTAACAATTGAGCCTCTTTAATAAATAAGAATGACATATTTAAGGGCTATTATAAAAAATCAATTTTTTCTTTAATTTTTAAAAAATCCGATTTAGTCAGGCTCAAGGGTTTTCCTTCCTCTTTAGATGGATTCCTAAGTAAATAAGATGGGTGGAAAACAGGCATCACAAGTTTGCCCTCCCAATCAATCCATTTGCCCCTGTAGATACTAATACGAGACTTGATTTTCAAAATTGCTTCTAATGCTGTTGCTCCAACTAAGACTATTACTCTAGGATTTAAAAGTTTTATTTGTTGAAATAACCATGGAAGATGTTCTTGTATTTCAGTCTTAGTTGGGCGTCTATTTTGCGGTGGTCTACATTTGACCACGTTGCAAAAATAAACATCCTGGTTGATATCAATCCCAGCATTTTGAAGTAATTTATCAAGTAATTTTCCAGACCTTCCTACAAAAGGCTCTCCTAACTCCTCCTCCTTTGCTCCTGGAGCTTCTCCAATAATCATCAATTTAGCGAAAGGTTTCCCCCTTGATACAACGATTTTGTTTATGGGATTGATTGAATCACAAACTTCAGAAACGTCATTATAAGGGGGGAGATCTTTGATCACATTAGAGCTTCCATATCTGATCCTTTATAAAGATAGGGCACCAAAATTAAGAATTTATTGCCTTCTGGATCAAGCACCCATTGCTCAGATCCAAACTCAGCCCGTTTTGGTAGCCCAATAGCCCTACCTCCAATTTCCAAAATTTCAGATATCCACCTTTCAAGAAACTTTGATGGATTTTCAGACGGCTCTGATTGAAAACACAATGATGTTGAGTTTCCTTTCCTTTGCCATTCATGATTTTCATTAGGTCGATAAAAATGTATTTTGGATTGATTACTTAATGAAATAAAATAATGAGTTGTATTAAAACCTTTATTTGCCTTGTCAGAGTTGATCTTTGCATAAAATTCTGACAATTCTTTAGGGTTTTCAGAAGCAATCACAAAGTTTATTTTCATCAAAGGCATGCAACTATCTGATTAAGTAGTAAGTTTGTAATTAGATCAATTCACTTTAAAAGTGAATCTTAGAAAAACATTTTGAAGTTATGCTTCGAAGATGACTGACAATTCACAGATATCTATAAGAGCTCTCTCCATAAAACCGTCTCTAACTCTTGAGATCAGTGCAAAAGCTAAAGCTTTAAAAGCCGAAGGAAAAAACATTTGTAGTTTAAGCGCTGGAGAACCTGATTTCGATACTCCAGAATTTATTATCGATGCCACTCTAAGAGCATTAAAAAATGGAAAAACTCGTTATGGACCTGCTGCTGGAGATCCAGAATTAAGAGAAGCCATTGCCCAAAAACAATCAATTATTAATAAAGTTCCCACAAAAACAGACAATGTTTTGGTAACAAATGGAGGAAAACAAGCAATATACAATTTATTTCAAGTGGTTTTAAATCCTGGAGATGAAGTCCTCATACCTGCACCATATTGGCTTAGTTATCCAGAGATAACCCTTTTAGCTGGTGCCAAGCCAATTAAAATTAAATCTTCAACTAAAGATAATTTCAAAATAGATATCAATTCTCTAGAAGAAAACGTAACTGAAAAAACAAGGTTACTAATTATCAACTCTCCAAGTAATCCAACAGGCTGCGTTTTAACCGAGCAAGAAATAAATACTATTTCTGAGTTTTTAAGAAGACATCCAAGAATTTTTTTAATGAGTGATGAAATTTATGAATTTCTTATTTCTCCAAATCAAGTTCATCACAGTTTCGCAAAAATAGCACCAGATTTAAAAAATAGAATCTTCACAGTCAACGGTTTTGCCAAAGCTTGGGCAATGACTGGCTGGAGGATTGGATACCTAACAGGAAATACAGAGGTAATAAAGAAAGCCATTGCTTTACAAAGTCAAAGTACAAGCAATGTATGTAGTTTTGCTCAAAAAGGAGCTATTGCCGCACTTCAGGGCTCAAAAGATTGTGTTCATGAAATGGCAGAAATTTATAACAAACGGAGGTTATTGATAACGGAAAGACTAAAAAAAATAAAAAATATTTCTTTTGTCCCTCCTACTGGAGCTTTCTATGTTTTCCCAGAAATTAATCTAGAGGATATCGATTCAATAAGTTTCTGTAAATTGGCACTAGAAAAGGTTGGCCTAGCAATAGTTCCAGGGATTGCTTTCGGAGATGACAAATGCATAAGAATCTCATATTCATCTTCAAATGAAATGATCAACGATGGAATTGATAGATTAGAAAGACTATTAAATGATTTTTAAATTAAAAAAGAATGAATCAACGGCCAAGACCAATCAAATTGACGAAAATTGCTATTGCTCTTTTATCAATATTTAATTTATCTAATATTGGTTCATTAAAAGCAGAGGAAATACTTCACATTGGGGCGATACCAGATCAAAACCCAGAGCACCTGAATCGTCTATATAAAGTATTATCCTCTGAATTAAGCGAGCAGCTCAATGTTCAAGTCCGTTATAAGCCAGTTACTAATTATGCTGCAGCCGTAACAGCTTTTAGGACCGGGAGTTTAGATTTAGTATGGTTCGGTGCGTTAACAGGTGTACAAGCAAGACTTCAAAGCAAAGGATCCAAGGTAATAGCACAAAGAGATATTGATGAAAAATTCCATAGTGTTTTTATTGCAAACAAGAAAAGTTCAATCCAAAAAATAAATAACATAAATGACTTAAAAATACTAAAAGGAAAGCGTTTTACTTTTGGCTCTGAAAGTTCAACATCAGGAAGATTGATGCCACAATATTTTTTAACCGAAGCAGGTGTTCAATTTAAAGATTTCAAAGGTGCAAGCCCAGGCTTTAGTGGTAGCCACGATTCAACATTAATGCTTGTGCAAAGTGGTTCATATGAGGCAGGTGCTCTTAGCGAAGAAGTATGGAAGAGAAATCTTGAGAGAGGACGAGTGGACCGCTCAAAAGTCTTTGTAATTTGGAAGACTCCTTCTTATCATAATTATCATTGGCTTGCTCAAGGAAACCTAGATAAAAAGTTCAAAAAAGGTTTTACGAAAGAGCTTACAAATGTATTTTTACGTTTCAATGAAGGTCAAAAAAAACAAAAACAAATTCTCGAATTATTTAGCGCAAATAAATTTATAATATCAAAAAACGAGAATTATAATAAAATAGAAAAGATAGGTAGAAAAATTGGAAAGATTAAGTGACTAAATTACTAGAATTAAAGAATATAAGCCATAGCAGCAAAGAAAGTATTAGAGTGAAAGATATTAATTTAACAATTAATAAAGGTGAGAAGATAGCGCTTATTGGCAAGAGTGGCTCTGGCAAAAGTACATTAATCTCGATCGCGAATGGATCACTAATCCCAAGCGAAGGAGATGTAATATGGAAAGGTTCTCACATTAACAATATTTCAAATATTGAGTCGTCAAAAATAGGAACTATATGGCAGGATTTATCTTTGATAGAAGAGTTAAATGTCGCTCAGAATATAAACTGCGGTGCACTAGGTAAACACAATTTCATATGGGCTTTAAAGAATCTCCTCGGAGTCTTAGATAAAGGTTTATGCCAAGAATGCCTAGCAGCAGTCTCTCTGCCTAAAAAAACTATTTATTCCTATATAAATAAACTTTCTGGTGGGCAAAAAAAAAGAATAGCAATTGCACGTCTTTTAAGACAAGAACCAGAGATTCTTCTTGGAGACGAACCTTTCTCAAATTTAGACCCTCTATTATCTAAAAATATCTTAAATTTATTTATTAATCATAAAAATTATCTTAGAATTAAAATCCCTGAGACCATACTTATCAGTCTTCACCAAATTAATTTAATAAATAATTTCAATAGAGTTATTGGGTTAAAAGATGGAGAGATTGTAATAGATAGAGAAATTCATAATATTAATCAATCAGAGTTTGATTGGCTATTTTAATTTATAATGAAATTAATAAAACCAGTATCAACTTTATTAACATTAATCCCATCAATAGCTTACATTCCCATTCTAATAGAAATTATCAAAGGATTTCATATGGGGGGGCTAGATATCATATTTCTATTCATAAGCTCAGCAATAAAACCATCGTTCAATCAAGAAGTAGTTAAAAGCGCATGGGAAGGACTTCAAATAACAATTGCTACTGCTTTAACTAGCTGGGTTATAAGTATGCTTATTGGAATTATTTTAGGTGTACTATCTACAGATTTATTTTGGAAAAGTATTCCTAAATTTTCTTATTTAGGTAAATTCATAAAATACTCATTAGCAATTCCAAGATCAATACATGAAGTAGTTTGGGGCCTGCTATTTATACAAATTTTAGGTTTGAATATTTGGGTGGCAATTATATCTATAGTCATCCCCTATTCAGCCTTAACAGCAAGAGTAATTTCAGAGCAACTAGATAGTTTTGACATACACCCTCTAATAGCAATTAAGAAAACTGGATCTAATATTATGAGCTCATTTATAACTATTCTACTACCAAAGTTAATACCTATCGTATCTATATATGGAAGTTACAGATTTGAATGTGCAATTAGAGGTGTAACATTACTTGGAATATTTGGATTAGGAGGGATAGGAACAGAACTATATTTAACTTTAAAATCCTTTGAGTTCAATGAAATGTGGACTTGTTTGTGGATGCTTTGGTTAGTTATGATTTTATTAGAGAAATTTATAAGATATTTAAGAATTTATTTATCTGAAAATATTAGTTTGAAAAATTCTTTCTTAATTTCAATCTCAATATTTTCATTATCTCTATCGTTAGGTATTAGTTGGCTTTATAATCTAAATTTTGAGATATTTACTCCATTAAGCTTTTCGTATTTAAATTTACCTTCATTCGTAGAGATAAGAAATGGATTTAATACCTTACCTCTTTTTAAACTAATCATTACAACAATTTTAATAACTTTCTTCGCGTCTGGTATTGCAATAGGGACACCTCCACTTTTACTAGTATTATTCCCAGGTAAATTCCCTCTAAAAGTTCAAAATCTTATTTGGATCTTCTTTAGATTGATACCTCCTCCATTGACCACTATACTTATTCTTCTTTTTACTAATCCTAATATATCTGTAGCCGCATTATCACTAGGAATTACACATATGGGTGTCATGGGAAGATTACTTACAGATAACATACTAAATCAAGAAAAAAGTATTTATCGAGCAATTAAAAGCAATGGTTCAAGCAATAAATCAGCAACACTTTATGGAATATTAGCCCCCCAAAGTAATAATTACTTAGCTTATGGTGCATATAGAAGTGACGTAATCCTAAAGGAAACAGCAATTATAGGTGCAGTCGGAGGAGTAGGATTAGGTTGGCAATTACAGGAATCACTAAGCTCATTCGATTGGGCACAAGTCATGATAATAACTGCTACTTTCTCTTTATTAACAATGTCAGGAGAATATTTATTTAACTCTTCTCAAAATTATTGGTTAAAGAGTTCAACCAACAATTTCATTAATTAGTTATTTTATTCAACTTATCGACTTATGAATAAATATCAGAAAAAATTAATCATAATTGGAGATAGTGGGGTTTATGGTTGGGGAGATCTAGAGGGAGGTGGATGGTCTGAGAGATTAAGACAAAAATGGTTGAATTTAGATGGTGCCCCTATTATTTATCCCCTTGGAGTAAGAGGAGATGGATTAGAGAAAGTTGCTATAAGATATAAGAATGAGTGGGCAACAAGGGGAGAGTTAAGGAGGAAAGTTCCTGAAGGTATTTTGCTATCAATTGGATTAAATGATACAGCTAGAATTGGAAGAAAAGATGGCAGGCCCCAACTTTCCGAAGATGCTTTTAAATTTGGTTTAAAACAATTAGTAAACGAAATTAAAAATGAAGTACATATAATGGTTCTTGGATTAACACCTGTTAATGAAGACTCAATGCCTTTTGCAGAATGTCTTTGGTATTCAAATCAAGCTTGTTCTAAGTATGAAAATAAAATTGAAGAAACTTGCTTAGAATTAAATGTCCCGTTTTTATCTTTCCATAAAAAAATGATCAACTTATTATCATTTAAAGAATTACTCTCATCAGATGGAATACATCTGAATACTAAGGGTCATAAATGGATTTATGAACAAATTAGTGAATGGACAGCACTAAAAAATTGGGCTGATTTAAATTAAATATTTTAAGCAAAATTCAAATATAAAAAGATAGAAATAATAGCAGCTATAGATGTTTGTATAGAGTTAACTAACTCATTAGTCATCCAATCAATCTGATTTTGCACCACTGCACCTATATAACTTTCCAAAAAAGTTGCTAAATAGCCAGAGAAGAAGACTATAAAAGCAACAGATAGTCCAGAGATGATCGATAGATTAAGCATAAACACAGTCATTATAAAACTACCTAACAAACCAGCCATCGAACCTTCGATACTTATTGCCCCCTCTGTTCCTGGTGATACTGGCTTTAAAGTCGTAATTAGAAAAGTTCTTTTACCAAATCTTTTGCCAATTTCACTTGAAAAAGTATCGGAAAGTTTTGCACTGAAACTAGAAGCAAAACCTACCATGAATAAATTTAAAAGATTTGGCCAAAGACAACTTAATAAGGCGAGTGAGCAACCTGTTGCTGCAGACCCCCATACATTTTCAGGGCCACGTTGACCACCTCTTGCTTCAGCAATCCCTCGGGAAGCCTTATTTTTGTATCCAATTTTTGTAACTAAAGTTCCCAACAAGAGATATACACAAACTGATATCCAACCATTCCAACCAATAGATCCTAATAAAAGTGTTCCAAGTATTCCAGCATGAATCCAACCTTTCTTAGTTAAAAATGGAAGCCTATGTCCCACAAATATCAACAAGAAATTAATCAAAAAAGCATGAATCCAAATACCGCTTATAGAAGAGAAGTTAGCCATCGTTCCTAATGATCATGCCTATTTCTACACAATAGACAGTTTTATGATCAAAAATATTCAATCTTAAAGGGATGATTTAAGTCTTCTCCATGAAGTCATTAACTGACAGGCACTTACGGCAGCTGTTGATGTCCTCAAAATAGTTTCTCCCATAGATACCCCAGATAAGCCAGCGTCAAAAGCTAATGCCTCTTCATCTTTATTCCAGCCTCCCTCTGGGCCAATTACCATCCAAACTTGATTGACTTTATTTGATGTTTCTTTTAACCAATACACACAATCTTGCAAATTTTGAATGCGAGTTGTGGCAAATCCGATTTGAGCATCGGAAGGCAAATCATTTATCCAATTGGGAAATGTCAATACCTGCATTAGTTCTGGACTCCAGAGTCTTTCAGATTGCTCAACGGCTTCATGAATGATTTTTTGAAATCTAATAATTTTTTCGTTATTGCATTCTTTAACTACTGATCGTTTTGAAAATAATGGTTGAATAATATCAACTCCTATCTCACAACTCATATGTAAAAAGTTTTCAAACCCCTTTTTAGGAATAACTACAGCAATACCTATTAATGGTCTCTTTCTGGAAACGACTTGAAGAGGTTTATCAAAACCATTGGTAAGTTTTATAGTTTTTTTTTGAACAATTTTTGCGTTCCAAAGATGACCTTTTCCATCAATAACATCTAAAAGATCTTCCGATCTCATCCTCATAACCCTAGATAAATAATGTGATTCATTAGAGGTCAATCTCAACTCTCCATTTGAATCGATTTCATCACTTAATCGATTTGGATTTATAAATAATCTTCTTTTCTCAGCCATAGAAAATTACTCTGTTGAAGAAAAAATTGCATCAGGATGTTCTTCTACTGGCCAATCTTGATTTACTCCTCCGATAATTAGTTCCTCTATTTTTACAACATCAACATCCATTTGTTTAAGTACATTTATCAAAACATCAATTGCGATGAGATCAGAAGTACCTAAATCGACCCAACATCTAGCCCAACACTCATTAAATTCAAATTCCCCAAGATTATGCATTAATGATGGAAGACTAGAGGAAGTTTCGTCATTTTCATAGCTCATCCAACTGACATCAGAACCCATTTCGTGAGTTTGCAAATTTTCAGAATTAAATCCTCCAAGTCTACCTAGCACATACCAAGAATCAAAAATACCATCGACATATTCTTTTTCTCCTTTGCTTGGGACATCTGAATATCTAAGCCATATCCAACAATTGAAAGGATCAACTTCACGAAATCGAACTTCCATAAACAATAGATCTTAAAAAAGAAAAACTAAAAGATATCAAACACAATCTAATGTAAATTGATTAAAGAAAATTGAAAAATCTTTATTTAATTGATCAAAGCCTCAATAAAAAATAATGCTTAGTTTAAAAAATATTTATTACCATCCCTCAACAGCAGAGAAACCAATTCTTCGAGATTTGTGTTTAAAATCAAATACTGGAAAAATCACAATAATTAGAGGACCCAGTGGAAGTGGAAAGACTACATTGGTAGAAATCATTAGCGGTCTATCGGGATATCAAAAAGGAGAGATAACATGGTTCGACAAAACTCTAAATGCCCGTCAGCGCAGGTGGTTATGTGGATTAGTTTTTCAATTTCCAGAAAGATATTTTCTTGGATTATCGGTAGCTCAAGAATTACGTCTTGGACATAAGAGGTTAACGACTGAAGAACAAATTTCAGCTCTAACAAAAGTGGGGTTGATCAATTTAGATTTAAAGAAGCCGCCAGAATCTCTTAGTGGCGGACAACAACGACGACTAGCTATTGCTGTTCAACTTTTAAGGAGTCCAAAAGTACTTTTATTGGATGAGCCAACAGCAGGTTTAGATTGGTCAGTGAGAAACGGAATTATAGAGTTACTCGCAAAGCTTCAAGACAAGCAAACTATTCTAATAGTTACACATGAACCCGAACTTTTTAGAAATTTGAATACCGACAATTATGAGTTGCACAATGGTCAACTTATCCCTGAGTAAACAATTCAACTAATCAATGACAGATTTACTAGTTAGAGCTACTGCTGCGAAAGGAGGGATCAGGCTAGTCGCCGTATCAACAACTGAATCAACAAAAGAAGCAAAAGAAAGACATTCTCTTTCATATCTAACTTCTGCAATTGTTGGTAGAGCCATGAGTGCAAGCCTCTTGCTTGCAAGCTCAATGAAGGTAAATCATGGAAGGGTGACTTTGAGGGTAAGCTCAAATGGTCCACTCAAAGGATTAACTATTGATGCGGGTAGAGATGGAAGTGTGAGAGGTTACGTTGGTGATCCAAGTCTTGAATTAGACCTAATTAAAAATAAAAGCAGTCACTATTCATTTGATTTTAAAAAAGCTACAGGTATTGGTTATCTTCACGTTATTAGAGACGATGGCAAAGGTGAGCCACACAACAGCACAGTTGAATTAATTAATGGAGGTATAGGAGAAGACATAGCTTCCTATTTATTACATTCTGAACAAACTCCATCAGCTGTGTTTGTTGGAGAAAAAATTAATCAGGATGGAATAGTTTGTAGCGGGGGACTTTTAGCACAAATACTACCCAAAGCTGAACGAGACTATTCATTGATAGCCCTACTTGAAGATCGATGTAAAGAAATCAACTCTTTTAGTGAATTATTAAACAAAAAAGGGAGCAACCTTATTTCTTTAATTGAAGAAATTTTTCCTGATCTTGATCAATCACATTCAGATATTATTAGCACATCTCAAGAAGTTCGTTTTAAATGTAGATGCTCAAGAGAAAGAAGCCTATCAGCATTAAAGATTTTGGGAAAAAAAGAGCTTCAGGCAATGATAAAGGAGGATGGGAAAGCAGAACTTACATGTCAATTCTGCAAAAATGTTTATCTTGTTAACGAGGACGAATTGATATCGTTAATCGATTAAAGGATTAATCAAGGAAAATCACTCCTAACCAAAGCAAAAATACTGCGGGAATCGCTTCAAATTTGTCTGAAGACAATGATCCAGAATTATCAATAAATGATTGAGCACCACCCAAAAGTAACGCACCCGATAGAAGTCCAACACTTAGAAGAAGAATGCACCAGAGGATAGAGGGAAAGAAAGGCCTCCCTCTACGAGACTGACTAATGAATAAGCCTATTGTTGAGAATGAAAGTATTAATTCAACACTTTCAGAAGGCACAATTAAAACGAGTAAAAAAGCCAATATGCCAAGAGAAATCCTTATGTTTAATTCTTGTCCAGAGGGCAACTCTAATCTTGGTAAAAAATTTGATTTTGATGCCTCGTATTTAGGAAGATTTAAATTTTTCAACCTAGTGAGAAGAGAACCAGGTCCTATGTCACCAACTTTCTTTGCTTCATTTTCTTTCTTTGATGCAGTTATTGCATCGTTACTTACATTACCAAGTTGTCTTGACTTAAGACTTACCATTAGCAACGAATCATAAGCAGCTTCTATTTTTGCTTTAGTGATTTGGTCTTCTCCTGCCTCAATTAACTTTTTGTCCCTTGCTTCTTGAATAGCATCAAAACTTGCACCCTCATTTATTCCAAGTATCAAATATGGATCTTGTGAGTTTGAATTTGATTGTGAATTAGTACCAAGATCCATAGATTTTCAAAAAAAGATTTATGAACTCTCTTTATTAATTAAATATTAATCTACTTTAAAGGGAAACAGGATCAACACCACTGACGACGGGAGCAACTGAGTTTAATTCCATTTCAGGATGATCTTCTTTTAACTGATTTAGATTCCATTCATTTTTAAAAAGCAGTACTGGTCTAAGCCAAGCATCCTGAACCGTTTTGCAATTAAAAATCCTCCCAACCTCCTCTAAAGCCGGCCATCCGCCTTTTACCCATCTAGCGACTTGAAAACCCATTGGTTCAAGCCTAGTTTCAACTCCATATTCACTAGCAAGTCGATGTTGTACTACCTCAAGCTGAAGCTGACCAACTGCGGCCAAGATTGGATCTCTTTTGCTTTGATCTTTATCGTAAAGAATTTGGACTGCTCCCTCCTCTCTTAATTCATTGACACCTTTTCTAAAGTTCTTAAAAGCGGAAGGATTTGGATTTCTTAACCAGCTAAAAATCTCGGGGCTAAAACATGGAATCCCCTCAAATTCAACTCTAGGTCCAATAAATAATGTATCTCCAATCGAAAACATACCTGGATTATTCAAACCAATAACATCCCCAGGGTAAGCATCATCAACAACGGCCCTATCTTGACCAAAAATCTTTTGGGGCCTTGAGAGCCTGATTTGTTTACCCGTCCTAGCATGTTGAACTGTCATATCTTTTTTAAACCTCCCACTACATACACGCACGAAGGCAACTCTATCTCTATGTTTTGGATCCATATTTGCTTGTAATTTAAATACAAATCCACTAAATGATTCTCTTGTAGGAACAATTGGTCCATTAAAGCTATTTCGAGCAACGGGTCCCTGAGATAGCTCAAGAAAATTATCTAAAAATGGCCTAACCCCAAAATTGGTCATTGCAGATCCAAAAAATACAGGAGTTAATTCACCAGATAATATTAATTCTTGATTCAAGTCACAACCAGCCTCATCAAGAATATCAATCTCTTCAAGTGCTTTGGTCAATAGTTCTTCTTCTACTAAATTTTTAAGTTCCGGATCATTAATTTTCAACCTTATTTCACTAGATTGCTTTCCTCTTTCCGCTCGAGAAAATAAAACAACTTCTTTGGTTGCACGCTCAACAACACCTCTAAAAAGCTCACCACTTCCTATTGGCCAATTAACTGCAAAGGTTAATAATCCTAATTCAGACTCAATCTCATCTAATAATTCCAGCGGTTCTTGACCTGGCCTATCCATCTTATTGATGAACGTAAAAATTGGTATTTGACGCATTCTGCAAACCTCAAAAAGCTTTCTTGTTTGAGGTTCAAGTCCTTTCGCTGCATCCTCGAGCATCACAGCATTATCAGCAGCGGCAAGTGTCCTATATGTATCTTCCGAAAAATCTTGGTGACCAGGGGTATCCAATAAATTAATGGTCTTATCTTTATAAGCAAATTGCAAAACAGTTGATGTGATTGATATACCTCTTTGTTTTTCAAGCTCCATCCAATCAGAAGTAACTTTTCTCTGCTCTCCTCGTGCTTTTACTGCTCCTGCTTGTTGAATAGCTCCGCCATAAAGTAAAAGTTTTTCAGTCAAAGTGGTTTTCCCTGCATCAGGGTGGGAAATAATCGCGAAATTTCTTCTTTTACCAACTTCCGTACTTAAAGATATAGTTAGTTCTTCTTCTGAATTTGGATCTAAATTAGTTTTGTCTTGAGAAGTTGATTTCATTATTGTTTTTGGTTGTTCAATTATTCAGGGAAAAGATTAAATGCATCCAATAATCTCAAAATAAAGCTCATCAACTTGAAAAACCTCTAATTGAGATAACCCTGCATCGACTAGCTGTTGAGATACTTCATCAACTGTAAATGATGCCTTGAGAGATGCATAAAAATCCTTTTTTAAAATTTCTGGAGAATTTGAAAGATGTTTTTCTTTTAGCTCAAATGCTTTTTCATCAGAAGCAGGTCTTATTAAATCACGATGAATATGAATACACTTTGTTTTACCAAGTTTTTTTAAGGCACCCCAAAAACAATAAGGATCGTGAAAATGATGCAAGGCACTATTACTGACTAGGAGATCAGCTTTAAAAGGGAAATGTATCTCACCTGAGGCTATCGAATTAATGTCAATCAATTCATAAGAGAGATTCTTCGTAAGATTTAGGGAAAGTCTGTTTTCTGCTTCATTCAACATTTCCTTTGAGCCATCAATTCCTACAACATTTACAAAAGGCCAATTCTTGGCAATTCTCTCTGCAATATTTCCTGGCCCACATGCCATATCAAAAATTAAATCATTTTTATTAAGAGTTCTTCCTGCTTTTTTTAAAAATTTTTCAAGTGACTTAACAACCATAGAATCACTCCTAGAGAAATCCGCATCCGCATAAGCCCTTACCTGCGAAGGGATTTGCATAAGTTCTGGTTCCGGTGTTCTTTTCATTAAGAAAGAAAAAATTTGTTTTTTTTCTTTGGAGCCCTGTAGATGGTGTTAAAAAAACTTGCTAACGCTATACATGGCGTTACCGTAGTACTTACCAAAGAGATACAAAGATTTTGACAATCGCAACAAGCCAGCCCGAAACCAATAATTCAGCATCGGGTAAAAAAAATGTTACAACTGATTTTCCAATAACTGCACCTGCTGCTAATCCTGTCTTTTACAGAACTTATAGCAGGAAACTTCCAGCAGGTCGTGAAAGCTGGGAACAAGTAAATATACGAAACCTCGATGGTCTTAAGAAGCTTGGAGGATTAAACGAAGCAGAAATAAATTTAATGCAAAGGATGCAACAGGAGAAAAAAGCTCTTCCTTCAGGTAGATGGCTTTGGATAGGCGGAACAAAATGGATTGAGAAAGAGAAGAATTTCTCTGGTGCCTACAATTGCACCTCAACAAATCTTGTTGATTGGCAAGCCTTCGGACTTATGATGGATCTAGCCATGATGGGTTGTGGGACGGGTGCAATAATTGAGCCTCACTTGATTGATCAACTGCCAGAGGTCAAAAATAAAATTATTATTGAACATGTTTCAGATATTGGGCTAACCCCTTCTGAAGAAAGAAATGAAAAGACTACATTCTCTATTCAAGATAATAACGTACTAATAAAAGTTGGGGATAGTAGACGTGGATGGGTTGATAGCTATCAAAAGATACTTGAACTAAGCAGTGACAATAGTTTCAATTCTAAATTTATTAATGTCTCTATTGATTTAAAAGATGTTAGGCCAGCGGGTGAATCACTCAAAGGTTTCGGAGGTATGGCGAACCCTGTAAAACTAAAAGATTTATATCCTCGCGTAGCTAATCTTTTAAACAAAGCAATAGGAAGAAAACTAACTTCAATTGAATGTTGTCTACTAATCGACGAAGCAGCTGTCACAATCGTTGCTGGCAATATTCGAAGAAGTGCAGGTATGCGCCAATTTTCTTCTCAAGATCTTGAAGCAGCTGGTGCTAAAGAAAATTTATGGAAGCAAGACTCTGATGGTAATTGGAGTATTGACCCAGAGAAGGATGCTTTAAGAATGGCAAACCATACTCGGGTTTACCACACCAAACCCGAACTAGAGGTTCTTGTTGATGCCGTTATTAAGCAATTTCATTCAGGGGAAGGAGCTATTCAATTTGCACCAGAAGCAATTGCTCGCTCAAATGCAGACATACTTTCAACAGTAGAACTCAGGAATGAATTTATAGATATATATTGTGACCAAGGGAAAGAAGAAGCCTCCAAATGGATTCAATCAAATTACGGTCCCTTTGATGAGAAAGAACTTTTTCATAGACTCAGTAGATATGGTCTTAATCCTTGCGGAGAAATTCTAGGTTCAGATTTTCACTGTAATCTTGCAGAAATCCATCTTAATCAAATTGATCCATTAGACATAAATCAGCAAAAAGATGCTTTCAAAGCAGCAGCTTTGTCAGTTGCCTGTCTCCTTAATCATCGATTCGAAGTAGAGCGATACAGAAAAAGTCGTGAATGGGATCCCATCGTTGGTGTCAGTTTCACAGGACTGTTTGACTTTTTTGTTCATGCCTTTGGGACACCATGGCTAAAATGGTGGGAAGCCGGACGACCTGAGACAAAAGAAGGAAAAGATTTCAAACTAAAAGAAGCTACCTTTTTGAGTCGATGGAGAAAAGTCGTCAACGATACAGTATTTGATTATTGTGATAGACATAATATTCGCCGTCCAAGTCGTTGTACAACAGTACAACCTGCAGGTACAAAAAGTCTTCTGACAGGGGCTTCACCAGGTTGGCATCCTCCCAAAGCTCAACGTTTTATTAGAAGAATAACTTTTAGGAAGAACGATCCAGTTGCATTAGCTTGCATGGATTATGGATACACAATCGTTCCTTCTCAATCAGATAAGGATGAAAATGGAAAATTGCTAGACAATCCATTTGATCCAAAGTGTACTGAGTGGCTAGTTGAAATACCGACTGAGGTCAGTTGGGCAAACATACCCGGTGCGGATGAAATTGATATTAATAACTTCTCAGCTCTTGCTCAATTTGATTTTTATATGCAAGTTCAAACAAACTATACGGACCACAACACCTCTGCCACAATTGAATTCAGGGAAAATGAAATAGAGGGTTTAGCTAAAGCCCTCCATAGTTCAATCAATGAAAACAAAGGTTATATTTCAGCTGCATTGCTGGCAAGGTTTGATGCAAATGCAACCTTCCCCAGACTTCCTTTTGAACCTATTGACGAAGAATGTTACACAAAACTGCAAGAGGAGGTCATAAAAAGACGAGACAATTGTGATTTCTTTGATGCTCTTAGTCGATATGATCAAGGGGAACTTACGGAAGCCGGGCCAGCAGGTTGCGATTCTGATAAATGCTTACTTCCGCTTGCTAAACCATCTTAAGACTAGTCATTCAATCTTGAATGGGTGGTTGTATTTTGTATCAACAGAAAAAAGCAACTGAACTAATAAAACAAGTTTATTTTTCAAAGAAGTTTTAAAGATAATTGTCCAAATGAGAAAAAGTAGCTAACTATTAAATAGGTCTTGTGTTCCTTAAATTTAAATGACTACGACTGATAAACCATTAAGTATAAATGGCACAAGTACTAATGATGCACTTATCGATCAACTTAGGGCTTGTAAAAACCCTGATGAAATTCTGAAATTCGAAAAATGGTTCAATTCGAATATTGAATCAGACAAACTCTACAAAAGAATTTGTCAACTACTTAAAAACAGAAGTATTTCTAGAGCTTTAGGGTCAAAATGGCTCCTAACACTTATTGAAGATAGAGAAAATACTATAAATAAGTTGTCTGTTCAATAATTTTTATATTAGGTCTATCAATTCAAAATCAACTGTATATTCCTCTCAATTTAGAAAGGGAATGGTCCTGATGCCCCGCTTGAAGCAGTAAAGCCGGAAAGAGCCCAAATCCCAAAGGAAAACAGTGCGCATCCAATAAAAAACATCAAATGAGCTACATAACGATATTTCTCTTTTTGACTAATACCACCCTCCATAGGAAGGTCTCCAAGGAAACGAGATTGTGGGCTCTTGTTGCTTGCCATGAATGTGATTTACCAATGAGTGAAATTATTGCACAAATAAGCTCATTGACATTTATGCATACCGAGAATCTATAGGTTCTGAAATTTTTACAGCTCTAGAAGTATCCTCTTTGAAAATGAGTCAGTAGAAATAGGAAAGAAATTGTTGTTTGAGCAATTTTTTTAAGATTTCAGAAGCTAATAAGGTAAAATTTTAAATGGAGAGTTGGTCGAGTGGTTTATGGCTCTAGTCTTGAAAACTAGCATGGGGGCAACTCCATCGGGGGTTCGAATCCCCCACTCTCCGTTCCCTATCGGAGAGTATGGAAGTATTTAATTTAATAATTGTCCCTTCAATGTGATAAATAAGTCCGAATATTAGGTAAATCAATCAAAGAACCTTAAAAATGAATTATTGTAGTGACTACAAATATAAGTAAAACAAATATTTAACACCTATAAGAATGCCATAATTCTCATGATTTTTTTTTTTTTTCGTTAAGGTATTTTCGAAAATAGGTTTTTTAGATTTTTAAGATACTGATCAGATATCAATCTAAGCAACTAAGTAAATCTCTAAGATTTGTATAGGTTGCTTTCCTTAAAAAGCTGAGGAACCCATAACTTACATAATTAAACCAAAATGAAAGAAGAGCGTTACTTAAAAGACAGAGAAGCAATTGTAAGGGCTGACATTTGGAAAGAGATTACATCTTCATGCAAAGGGCTTAGAACCGAGCTTGGGTATACAAATATCCAAATAGTTGACTTTCTAAAAGAAATAACAAAAACATTTGAAAGAGACCAACTCTGAATCCTGCCACTAGAAATGGAGATTTTATCTTAAACTTCTATTTTGCTGTTGGTTTTAAAGCTTCTTCAATACTTGCTACTGCATTCGGAACACTATTTGAAGCAGACTTTAAGCGCCAAAAGGCTCCTCGAAAGAGTGCACTAGTATCACCCAAACTTTTTAGTAAGTAATTTGGATTTCTCCTATAAGCTCTATCCGCTATTAAGGATGCCTTCCAAGGATTCCAAGTAGCAAGAGTAACGATAGCTCTGTAAGTACTTGGCCAGGGATTATTAGGCAACAAGACTTCTAAATTTCTTAGATAAATATCTGCTTCAGAAGGTCTATTCGATAATATCTTGAGAAGAGATAAGGACCATAAATATTCAACATTTTCGGGGTCTGAACTTATTTTGGATAAAGCCTTATCTCTAACTATACTTTGATATTTAAAATGCCCATCTAGCATATGTTCTATTTCTATTTCATCAAAAATTAATTTAATGCCTAATGGACCTTTTCCCATTCCACTTGCTAGTTCAATAAATCTATTATGAAATTCATTTTGCCTAAATAAACTTGAACTTCTCTTCCATAAAGAATAGCTACCTTCTTTATCTCTAGGAAATTCTCGAACTTTTATGAAAATAGAACTATCTCTAATCGCTTTATCTAGAGCTATTGAATTACTTGAAACTGAACCTTGATCTCCCTCAGCCAAAATAATCCAATTAGAATATTTAAGAACAGGTTCTATATGCAAAAGAGATTGACCTAATTGTCTACCTAAAATATTTCCACCTTTCATTCTCCCAAAATAACTTACATTATGCTGATTAACATCTGGCGTACTTGGAACAACAATAACTGTTTCTTTTTCATCAAAAGTCTGATCTGATTTAACTATAGATATAATTTCTTTAACAGGATAATATTTACTTGAAATTTTTTCTAAAGTGTTAAACTTATTAACATAATTGGAAAAGAAAACACTTATAGGAGGGATCAATAATAAAGCATAATATTTAAATTTAAAATAAGTAACTAACCAATCACTCCACTTAGAGAATCCAAGGGCTAACAGTAAAATAATTAACGGTACAGTACATGCAATATATCTTTCATCCTTGTTAGGAATAAAAGTTGTAAAAGTCCAACATGCTATTAAATTAAAATAGATCCATGTCCATTTATAATTGTTATTATCAAAAATTTCTACTAACTTTGATGAAGGTCTCAAAGATCTTATATAGGATAGAAAGACAAATATTATTCCAGACAAGCCAGTAAAAAAAATAATACCTCCAAATTGATTATCTAAATAAGGGAAGTACCAGAAAATACTTTTTAAACCAAAAATAGATGGATCACCTTCTATCGCTGCCGACTCAAAAATAGCTCTGTAAGTTCCACTTAATATCATTATCCAATTATGATAAAACCAAGGCAAAATTGCTAGAAGATTGATAAGAAATAAGAATAGAAATTGTAATTTAAACTTTTTATCTCTTTTAAAAGAAAGAATAAAAATAAATAAGAAAGAAGGTATTATAACTAATAATGAACTCTGCTTAATCAATAAAGAGGAAGCGCATGCAAAAGAAGAGATTATTAATTGAATCCATTTTCCTCCAATTGATTTATCACTCCACCTTCCTAGATGAAACAAATAAAATGTAATAGCAGAGATTAAAGGTAACTCCAATACATAATCAGTTCTTAGTTCAAATAAGAAAGGAGAAAATGCACTAATAAGTACACAAAAAAGCGCAAATTTTTTTCCTCTCAAATAAAGCCCCCATGAAGCAATATTAAAGATAAAAAATGCATTCCAAAGACTTAAGGACCAGGCAGCCTTATCAGGAGAATCGCCAGCAAAGGCAATTACGGCTCCATTAATTATTGAGGCCAAAGGAGGAATCTTTGGAGATTTATCCAGAAAAGAACTAACGTCTGAAGCCCCATCTCCATCCAAGAAATAAAGTGCACGAGCATGGTCAAGGGCACTATTGAGATAATCAGCCTGATCCCAGGAAGGCGTATTGCTATAAAAATTCCACCAAATCCGATCAGCTAGGGTGGATATAATCCATATGAATAAAACTGAAACCCAAAAAATATATTTAGAGTGATTAATATTTTTCTTATAAAGCATCCTATTTATTAACAATCTAATGTCTCACTAGTCTTTTTATTGGTGACACTGTTTATCCCATCTGCGATACTACATAGCTTGTTTTTAACATCATTCGCAATTAATACATCAGTAAAATCGGCACCTTCAATAATAACATTTTCAAATTTAGCATTATAAGCAAAAGCACCTTCTAATATGCTATTTGAGAGGTTTGCACCGTTAAGTATGGCTGCATCCATTGTTACATCTCTCATATTTGTATTACTTAGATTAGCGTTTTCAAGTTTTGCATCAAAAAAGCTAGCTCCTTGAAGATCACTACCTGAAAAATCAGCATCTTGGAGATCACTTAAATAGAAAGTCGCCCCTTTCAAATCAATGTTAGAGAAATCCGAGCCTATCAAGGTTTGCTTCCCATAATCTAGCGCTGCATAAGCTGGCAGAGTAGACAAGAAAAATAAAACCGAGACTAGAAAGAAAAGAAGACGTTTAAACATAACTTTCTAATTCCTAACAATGATTATATTTTAATTCAAAAGGGTCTAACAGTTGAATATTGAATTAATATATATATTAGAATTAAAAGATTCATACTGTAATCTCTCCACAATCATAAAAACCAAATCAAAGTAAATATATTATTTATTTACTTGCAAATTATTAAGATCAATACAATGCTCTTAATAATTACATAAAAATGATTTAACAATCATCAAATAGAAAATATTCCATGATAAAGAATTATTAGAAAAAAAAAAAAAACGAGATAAATAAATCAAATTTTCTAAATAGCTAAAAACTAACCCTATGATTTAATATATTTTATGTATCAAAAAAACAAACCTCTAAATCTACCAAATTAAAAATATACAAGTTCCAGGAAATGATTAACAAGCCATATGAAGTCATAATTGTTGGTTCCGGCGCAACGGGAGGCATGGCTGCCTTAACGATGGCGAAGGCAGGCGTAAGAGTATTAGTAATTGAAAGAGGTCCTGAGCTAGAAATCAAGCAGGCAAACGGGACTGAGCCTTGCAATATGATTCGGAGACTGATAGGAGTATCAACTGGAAATTATCAAAATCAACCTCAACATCCAGGTTTCTGGAAATCAAATCCCTTATTATACGCAAATAAAAAAGCAAATCCATATACATTCCCAGCCAAATCTCCATTCATGTGGACGCAAGGAAATCAAGTTGGTGGAAGGAGCCTTACGTGGGGAGGAATAACCTTAAGATTAGCCGATGAAGATTTTGAAGCCTCAAAAGATAAACAATACAATCTTGAATGGCCTATTAGTTATAAAGATCTTGAGTCACATTATTCAGAAATAGAGAGATTTTTAAGAGTACATGGCAACAAAGATGACCTCGATCAACTACCTAATGGAGAATATATTGGCAACCTTCCATTCACAGAAAGCGAAGCAAGATTCGCTTCCAATATAAAAGAAAAATTAAATCTTCCATTTATACATTCCAGAGGATTTGGAGCCAATACAGATAAAACCAAATGGCCCAGATTTAGTAGTTTAGGCAGTACATTAAAAGAAGCAGTTAGGTTAGGAAAAGTAGAGATACTTTCAAATCAAATTGTAGATAAAATAGTATTAAACAAGGATAGGAAGGCGGCAAAAAGTATTATTGTAGTAAATCAAAAAAATGGAGAGAGAAGTGAGTTAGAAAGTAAATTAATCATCTTATGTTCATCAACCATACAAACAATTAGGATTCTATTAAGTTCCGAAGAAAGTAATAATTCAAATGGTCTAATTGACCCCTCCAATTCATTGGGTAAGAACTTAATGGATCATATATCAACCTGTAGGTTTTTCACTGTCCCAATTGAAAAGAATTTGACTAATTATTCAGATAAAAATAACAATCATCTTTTAACAGGAGCAGGTAGCTTCTTTATCCCAATTGGAAGAAACCGCTCCACTAAAAACAACTATGTTGGAGGATATGGAATTTGGGGAGGAATCGATAGATTTGAGCCTCCAGATATTTTAAAAAAATATAAAAATACAAAAACAGGATTCCTTATTGGTCATGGAGAAGTATTACCTAATCATAAAAACACTGTTTCTCTTTCAAAGAGCAAAGATGCATATGAT
This sequence comes from Prochlorococcus marinus str. MIT 0912, assembly GCF_027359595.1. Classification (NCBI taxonomy): domain Bacteria; kingdom Bacillati; phylum Cyanobacteriota; class Cyanophyceae; order Synechococcales; family Prochlorococcaceae; genus Prochlorococcus; species Prochlorococcus marinus. The sequence continues at coordinate 92,147 of NZ_CP114783.1, read as the reverse complement.
ATTTCCATCCCACACATATCAATAGTTTGGCGTGAAAATGAGAAACGAATAGTCTCGGAAATGAACAAAATGATTGAACTTATTATCAATTCTGGAAAAGGTAGAATTATTCCCGTGAATGAAATCCTAAATATTCCATTTACCAAACAAATTCTAAGTAAATCTGTTGCCACTAAAAATGATGCTCCACCTCCCGGTTATTACATACATGAAGTAGGAGGAGCACCAATGGGAAATGACAAAGGAAAGAGCGTTTTAGACAATTGGAATCGGCTATGGGAATGCAGAAATGTATTGGTAGTTGATGGGGCTTGCTGGCCAACATCATCTTGGCAAAGCCCAACATTAACAATGATGGCTATAACTAAAAGAGCTTGCGAAAAGGCAATTATCGACTTTAAAGATTAAAAATATCATTTAAATACTTCTCAGTAACAGCCCTATCATCAGAGCCATTTTGAAATAAAAAATTTGCGATAGCTGAGCTAATAAGCTTGGATTGATCCCAATTCTGGTTTCCACTTATAAAATCCTTCATGCCTACATATAGAGCTTCAGGGACCTCAGCTTCAAGACTTATAGACATTAGGTCCAAGTCATTTTCACAGAGCCTAACCTCATCACTTTTTAATTCATCAATACGAGTCTCAATTTGATTAAACTCCATTTCCTTTTTTAAAAGTTCGACATCTATGAGATAAGGATCTTAAATTTTCAATAAAACGTCAAAGATAAAGAAAAGCTATACCAGAAATACGAGACAGTGGTAGACTCATTTAATACCAAGCCTTTTCGATGAGAGGGCGCAAATAGAATACACTTACCCACCTAAGATGTCTAAGTGTAAATTACTATTAAAATATCTACTAAATCCCACAAGTCCTTCACGAAAACTAGAGTTTTAGTCTTTTGCAGTGGAAAACTGTTCACTTGTTGTGGAAATCAGTTGGGGAAAAGAGCCAAAACCAAACATTAAAAAAATGTATAAATAACGAGTCCATTGTGTCCCAAGCAAGAAAGAGACAAATGATTCATTAATTTAAACCTATTTTTTTTAGATTTTGCTTTGATTTAAAGAGCGAAGCGTGACAGGTCCTAAAGGATGTTCTGCGTTTGGATAAGGAAAATGTTCATGAGCGTGTTGATGCTCTTTGTTTTCTGGGGAAATGTCTAGACAGCCCTCTACATGATCATGGTGACTGATCTGCTCATATCCAACCTCGCTTTCAAAGCCTAATAAATTAGAGCGATATTTACATAAAGCACAATTCATAAAATTTTCTCCATTAAATACCTCTTGAAGTCTTTCCATAAAAGTATCAATAACTAAATCTTGGTCTGATAAATAACTTGCGTTTAAAAATTGCACATCAGGATTATCTTTTGCAACTCTAATCGAATGATTTCTAACACGACTTACTAAAACACCAGAAAAAAGAAAATAAGGTAAAAGAATTACTCTTTTAAAACCTAATCTAAGAGCATGTCTCAAGCCAGGATCAACAAGGGGGAATGTTACTCCTGAAAAAACGGTTTCTCCCCATCCAAAACCAAATCCCTCAACAAGCATCCTTGTAATTTTACAAACATTTGAATTAGCATCTGGGTCTGATGAGCCTCTCCCTGCTACTACAAGTAATGTTTCAGAAATAGGAAATATTTGATTAATATCAATTATCTCTTGAATTCTTGCACCTGCTGCTCCAATCATCATAGAGTTTAGTCCAAGTTCTCTACCATATTGAATGGGCAGTCCATTCTCAGCAGAGTACATATTCAAAACCGCAGGGATATCATTTTTAGTATGTCCCGCAGCAAATAACATAGCGGGTAACGCAATTACTCTCTCCACTCCCAGATTTCTAAGTTGATCTAAGGCCTCACTTATTATTGGCCGGTTAAATTCTAGGAATCCAAATACAACTGGAATATCAGGTATCCTGGATTTTAGTTTATTAACTACTTTAATAAACTCCTCTACTGCTTGAGGATCTCTACTCCCATGTCCGCATAAAATAATTCCAATATTAGGTGGATATTTATACTTGGTTGATGCCAAAGAAATCAAACCGCTTTTAACTAATAATCTACCTTAATTGAATATAGTTCTATAAAATATCAACTTAAGTAATTCACTATAGAAAAAGGAGCAGCTTATTAAAAATTCAATATCATTTCATAATCAAAACGCCAAGGACAGTGATGTCCTTGGCGTTTTGGAAACTGTCAACTCAGATTTTCTCCAATCACTAAAATCATCGAAACCAACTTATAGACCATTTTTAGTATCTAGTGGAGGTACTACAAGCAGAGCCGCCGCAGATAAACATTGGATTTTAGACCTAAGAAAACAATACAAAAACATATCTTTTGATTTAAAAAAAAAGCATGTAGAAATTGAGGCTGGGGTAACGATGGGAGAGTTGTCTTCTTTCTTACAAAAACACAAAAGAAGTTTTCCAATTGGTTTATCTGGAAAGACAGGAATTGGTTATATCTTGACCGGTGGAATAAGTCCACTTAGTAGAAGCAAAGGATTAGCAATAGATCAAATCATGGAGGTTAAAGGTTTTTGGGGAAATGGAAAAGAATTTCACTTTTTACGACCACAGACAAAAAGCGAATCCACTTTTGAATGGAAAGCCCTTTGTGGAGCAGCTATATTTCTTGGCATAATCACAAAAGTAAAGTTAAAAACCCAGCCATTAAAACCAATATTAAGTTGGACAGCAAATCTTTCTTTTTCTCAGCTATCTGAATGTATTAATCAAGCAGAAAGTTGGCCTAACTCACTTAGCTTTCAGTGGATATATGGAGAAGATATCTTTGCTCATGCAATTGGTGAAGTTAAAAGCACCAGTGATGAATCTATCTTGATTAATTTATTAGAAAAATTACCATTCTTGCGAAATCGAGTCATAGATAAATTTTCCAATCTGAACTCTTTACCAAGCTTAAGCTTAGGAAATATTAAAAATAATAATTCAAACCATTCAGAAGTTCTTGGTTTGCTTGGTCCTGCTTGGCAAGAGAATAATCCAAAAGTATTAAAAATCCTCAAAGAGTTAATTAATAAAAGGCCTAACAAAAGTTGTTATATAGCTTCTCAACAACTAGGGGGTTTAACACATTTAAATGATCTTGATACATCATTTGTTCATCGTTCTGCGATCTGGAAACCTTGGATTAATGGGGCTTGGGGAGCCTACGATCAATCAAAGAGAAAAAGATCCCTTGAATGGATGAAAGAGTGTTGGAATAATCTTGAATTTATATGCCCTGGTATTCATCTTGCACAAATACACCCACATTTAGAATGGCATGAAAAAGAATTATCATCGGCATTTAAAGATTGGCTACCAAAATTACAAGAAATCAAAGCCATTTATGATCCAGGGAATGTAATGCCTCCTTTAAAATAGTCAAAAATTATTAACCAGAAAATCTAATTTCTGATAGTTAAACACTTAGGCTTACTCGTTGATAACAGAACCACAACCATTGTTGAAATAATAAGTTTCTATGTGATCGCCATGAGGTATTTGATTTAGTCGAATCAAAATTTTCTGGAGGAGGTACGTCGCCTCTTTCCTTATCTCTTTCCATTTCAGATCTCAATCGATCAACATTATATTCTGGATGTCCTAGGTGCATTAATTGCCTTTGATCAGGTGTTTCAAAAATTGTATAACCTACTTTTTCCCCATGGGCCAATAATCTTAGATTGCCTTTTCTTTCAGCTTTTTCCATTTCAGTATCAGGCAAACCAGCATACCTACTTTGGGGGCAGAGAAACTCATCATCTTGTGTTCCCATTAAAGAATGACCAGGCACAAGACTCCTCATTGGGTATACACCAAAAAGCTTTTTATTGAAATTATTTTTCTCAACTCCAGCCATATATGCCATTGCAAAACCAGCCCAACATAATCCTAAGGTACTAGCACATTTTAATTTTGCTTCCTCAATTAAATTTACTAATTCTTTCCAATAATTAACTTCTTCAAATGGGAGATGCTCCACAGGCGCACCAGTAATAATCAACCCATCTAGAGGAGTTGGAGACATTGCTTCCTCCCAATGAACATATAAATTTTTTAAATGTTCTAGATCCCAAGTTTTATATGAATGAGATTTTAATCTTATCCATATAGGTTCTATTTGTAGGGGAGAAAGCCCTAAAGGGTGCAATAAATTAAATTCATATTGTTTTCCCAAAGGCATGATATTTAATATCCCAATTCTAAGAGGTCTAATATCCTGTCTTTCTGCTAGTTCGGGCTCAATCCATGATATATGATTTTTTTCAATTGATGAAATTTTATGATAATTACGAGGAAGTATTAAAGCCATATCTATCTAAACACCTCTTGGGAAAATTAAATTAAATTAAATTTAGGGCCTGCTCAAAATCCTCCAAAATATCATCAATATGTTCTATACCAACAGACACTCTTACCATAGTCGGAGTAACGCCTGCGGACAACTGTTCTTCAGGAGATAGTTGTTGATGAGTTGTTGAAGCAGGGTGAATTACCAATGTCTTTGCATCACCTACATTTGCTAGATGACTGGAAAGTTTCAAAGAGTTTATAAACGTTACTGCATCATCAAAACCACCTTTGAGAGAGAAAATCAACATGGAGCCTTTCCCTCTATTGGTCATATAAGAAGAAGCTCTTGAATGGTATTTATCCGATGGCAATCCTGGATAACTAACATTCTCAACTTTTGAATGATCGTCTAACCACTTAGCCAATGAAAGGGAATTAGAGCAATGTCGTTCTATTCTTAAACTTAAAGTTTCTAATCCTTGAAGCAATAAAAATGAATTAAATGGACTAATTGCAGGCCCCCAATCTCGTAATCCCTCTAGCCTAGCTCTTAAAGCAAAAGCAATATTTCGATCTGCAGGAACTCCAAGCATTCCACAAATATCACTCCCAAATCCAAAAGCATCCCAATGAACCAAACCATGATAAGCAGCACTGGGTTGACTCATTAAAGGATATTTTCCATTTCCCCAATCAAAAGTTCCTGCATCAACAATTACCCCTCCAAGACTAGTTCCATGACCTCCTATCCATTTTGTAGCGCTTTGTACAACCACATCTGCCCCATGTTCAATAGGCCGAATTAAAGCTCCAGCAGCACCAAGAGTGTTATCAACTATTAAAGGAATATTTTTCGATTTAGCTAATTTCGAGAGCCCCTCAAAATCAGGAATATTAAACCTAGGATTACCCATGGACTCTACATAAATTGCTTTTGTAGATGAATCAATTTGTTTTTCAAAGCTTTCTGCATCATCACCATCAGCGAACTTGACATTGATTCCTAAGCGTGGAAATTGAACTTTAAACTGGTTGTAGCTACCACCATACAAAAACGAGGTTGATACAAAGCTATCTCCTGCCGTAAGGAAGTTTGAAATAGCTATGAATTGTGCAGACTGTCCTGATGCTGTAGCTAAAGCAGCTACTCCTCCTTCAAGTGCTGCAATTCTTTTTTCAAAAACATCCGTTGTAGGATTCATTAAGCGTGTATAGATATTTCCAAATTCCTTTAAACCAAATAAGTTCGCTCCATGATCTACATCGTTAAAAACATATGAACTTGTCTGATAAATAGGAACCGCCCTAGAATTGGTAACAGGGTCTGGTACTTGGCCTGCATGCAATTGAAGAGTTTCAAATCGTTGGGAAGTCAAAGAATTAATTATCTCTAATTTCTTTTTAGCCACATAAGTTGAGAATTGGCTACTTAATTTACCCAATCATTAGGAGGTAAAGATTTATCTGACTCAGAGAGAGATGGTAAATTTTCTTTTATAAATGATAAAAGTTTTTGATTGACTTTTTTACGGAATTCTAGAACGTTTGATTTATCAATAATTTGATAGTCTTGATTATTTTCATAATCACTATCCCTAAGCGATCGCCAGCTAGAGTTCTCGCCACTTGATTTGGCATTTTCCAAAGCCCCTTGGAAATCAAATTGCTTTGTAATAACTGATTCTTTATAGTTTTCCAAAGCTGTTTTGACTAAATCCTCTCTAATAGGACCAATTAATTTGGCTTTAATCGTATCCGGTAAGCCTAAGACTGGTTCAAAGTAATCAATTACTCTCAATTCCTCCTCTAGAAAAATAGGCCAAATTCCTCTCATACCATCGTCCAATTTTTCATTAGACTCAAATTCATTCATTTCATTCAGAAAAAACTGAATCCAGCAATAATATGACTTTTCTTTGAGAGGTTTTTTAACTGAAACTTTGTTTTTAGAAATTTCAGGCAATAAAGATTCAGCTTTTCTTAGAAACAACCTATCTTCTCTCTCTAAATTTATGGAGCCCCACCTTTGCCTGTAATCCCATAATTCAATATATTTGTACAAATCTTCCTGATTCCAACCTAATTGTTTAAGTTCATCAGCCCTATGGGTTAATTCCTTTGCCACAAGAAAAAATAAATATCAATTTTACTTTAGTGACAAGTTGGGCTTTATGAAAACCCTAAACAATTTTTTGTACATCTGAGACAAAAGTTGGGTTTGAAGAAATCCCAATTTCATGCAGTGATTTTGACAAAGTAGGAAGTTGAGTAACGAAACTAGAAAGTAATCGGTATTGAACCTCAGCTCTGTAAAGATTATGAGTTTGATATTTTATTTTGAAATACCTATTTGATTGTAAAAAGTCGTTAAGAAATCTAATAGTTAATTCAACTATTAGCAAATAAATAAATTCGGGAAGGAGATCAAATCTGTAATCACCATTTTTATTAGTTATTGAGAAATAACCTGAAAGAAAATATTTAAAACAATTAATATCAAAATATACATTCTCTATATTATCTGGATCCTCACCGGCCTTGTTACAAATCGAACGAATACAATCAGCTAAATCAGTAAGTAAATAACCAGAAGATACCGTATCAAGGTCAATCAATGAAACAACATATTTATATTGAATATCAAAAAGAAAATTACTTAACTTAGGATCACCATGTATTAAACTAGGTTGTATTAACTTTCTCTTCAAATATCCTAATAAAGATTCAACATATAAAATATGATTAGATAAGCTAAAAATTAAATATTGAACTCTTTTTTTTACATTAACATCTAATTTAATGAAATTATAATCTTTAATAATCATATTAAATTGTTCTAGATAGTAGTTTGTATTATGAAAATCTTTAATAGTATTTTCTAATTTTTTAAGATCGATATCGGAGCATATTCTATGAAACTTAGCCAGACCTAGACCTGTTTGATATGCCATTCGATTATTATCTAAAATATCAAAGCTAATAGTATGGTCTATATATTCCATAGCTCGCCAAATATCTGAACAAAAAGGGAGCGCAAAAAGATTATTAGAATTGCACTTAATTAAACATGGAGTCTCCCATCTATGGTTATCAGATTTAAGATGTTTTTTTTTTGTTTTATTTTTAATATGATCAGTTATTAATTTATGATTAATATTAATTCTCTCATAGGATTCAAATATATTACTAATACACTGCAAAATAAATTTAGACTTTTTCCCATTAATTAAATGTTCAATAAGAAACGTTTTATTTATAAGGCCAGATTCTATAAATTCTATCTTTAAAACTTTACTACGCTCAAAAAAATTCTTAGTAATTAAATTTATTTTTTCAAAATCCATAGAGTTTTTTTATAGATTAGATTTTATTAAATAAGTTTCCATATAATCAATAACTCTATCATAAATCGGTTTATCTTCAATTCCTAGAGGATTATCAAAGCCAGTCCCAGTTAACTCAAAAAGTAATTTATCTTCATCAATTAGTGCCTTTGTTAGAAAATCTATAGAAGTTTTTAAATGGAAATTATTTAGCGCATCAGATATTTTCTTGCTCTGGAAAGACTTGACAGATTCTTGACAATAATTAGCCAATTCACGGCTACTTGTCATAACATTATAAATATATTTTTTAATTTCATTAGGACCCATTATACACATATATAAAAGATTAATCATTGAGGAATTATTCAAGGGTATTGCATATTTTCTTAAGATATCTGGCCAATAATTTAAAGAATTTATTCCTTCTAAAGCTCCACGCTTAAGACCTGATTGCTCGCACCATTCTATAAACTCATCTACACCTTTTGGACATCTTTTATACTCAATCATTTTTTCAGCTAGAACTTCACCAGCTTGAAAATTTCTAGTTGGCTTCCCGCTTACAGGCAACATCATGCTGCCTCTCACATCGGCAACCATAGCTGTCAATTGAGTAAATGTATGATCTCGTACCTGAACTAAATCTCCATCCTTCAGATAGGACGCCTCTATTCGTTGAACACTATATCCAAGTTCAGTAATAGGAAAAGGTTGTTTTCTATATAAATCCTCTCTATCTGCTCGACTCATGGAAACGTAGGCAGCCTGATCTAGGCATTGATCTAATAATAGAGTTAATAAAGTTGGCAGCAATCCAGGATTATTCTTATGAAAAGTATGCCCAAAACCCGCCAATATTGAAGATATATTTTTAGCAGCTTTTATGTATTGCCCCTCAACATTATGTATACCTGCGGAAACTTGAATATTTGGTGAAATTTTATTTAATAATTTCGCACCTAATATTGCATTCATAGCATCTGGATGACAGAAATTAGCCGTAAAACTATCTAATGGATTTCGAAGAGCTCCGTGTCGATGAAACCCTGAAAAGAAAGCGAGATTATTTAATTTCTCACACAATACGAAAGATTCATTCAAATTATCATCATGGCAAAATGAGCCGACCAAGCATGCAATTAAAACATTATCTCGATTAAGTTCTTTTCTGAGTTTAAATGCTAAATTAACGTCGTTTATTATATGTTTACTGTTTGAACTCAAAACAACTAATTCACAGTTAATTATTAAATCATTAAGAGTATTATATCTTCCTGATTTATCACTATTTGAAATTGCCATAGATTCAATCTTATTTTTTATGTCATTATCCATTTCAGAGAGATCAATATCAGAAAAAGCCCCGAAAAGTTCTCTACCTTCTCTAGGGGCCAATAGAATGTTTAAGCCTTCATTTTGCAACGCACAGTTATAAGCAAGAGAAGCTGGATACAAGCCGACACTGTAAAATCCAACTTTTCCGTTCAAAACCTCTCTAATTCTTATAGCAATAGGCTCACTTGAATAAGGCTCAGCAAAGAAGCTATTACTTAAATTCTTATTAAACACAGTTTATTTGCATTCTATTACATTATATACAGTAATAAGAAACTTTTAGAATAGTTTTTATTATACTGAATATATATCTATATACTTATTTAAGAATAATACTTACCAAGAAAGTGTATATTCATTTGAACTGGAGTAAACTAATATTTAAAAGCTTCTTTTATGAAAATGTTTAAGACTAAAGAAGAAGTTATTGACACTATAATAAATGAAAAAAATATCCTAATAGTTCAGGATCTTGACGGCGTTTGTATTCCACTAGTACAGGACCCACTCAAAAGGGAAATCAACAAAGAATATGTGAAGGACGTTTCAAGATTAAAAGAGAAGTTTGCAGTACTAACCTGCGGGGAGCATGAAGGCAGAAGAGGAGTTAATCGTTTAGTAGAGAAGGCACTTAATTCAAAAACAATAGCGAAAGAAAGTGGTTTTTACTTACCTGGACTTGCGGCGTGCGGAGTTGAATATCAAGATAGGTTTAGTAATTTATCCTATCCAGGTCTCAAAAATAGTGAGATTAACTTTTTAGCAGAAGTTCCAAAGATGATGCGATCAATGTTAACTCATGAATTAAAAGAATTCTTACCAAACCTTTCAGATGAATTAAGAAATAAATTAATTGATGTAGCTGTATGTGACACACGCTTTACTCCCACTTTAAACTTTAATGAAATTTTTAGCTTCGTTAAAAATGATTTTCAAAAAGTAAAAGATTTGCAATTGATTATGCAAAAAATAATGAATAATTTACTAGAAAATTCTAAACATTTTGAATTAGATAACTCTTTTTACCTGCATTTGATGCCAAACCTAGGAATAAGGGATGGTAAAGAAATAATAAAATATTCCACTCAAAATGAATTCGGGACAACAGATATTCAGTTCATTATCAAGGGTGCAATAAAAGAAGCAGGTCTTTTATTGCTATTAAATAAATACATAGCAAACAAAACTGGCCTTTATCCTTTCGGTGAAAACTTCAACGTCAGGAATGCCCCAAAGACACATAATAAATTAATAGAGCTATGCAGAGATAAAATTCCTAGTGATCAAATGCCAATGCTAATAGGTGTTGGCGATACAGTAACCTCGGTTAAAGATAATAAAGATAATTCTTGGTTAAGAGGTGGAAGTGATAGAGGATTCTTAACTTTGATCCAAAGGCTGGGGAAATCATATAAGAAAGATAATCAGGTTTTATTCGTTAACAGCTGTAACGATCAGGTATTAAGACCAAGAATTACTGGGACTGATATGAGAGGTATTAGTGATCCTCATGATAATTTAAAATTCAATATGGTTATTAACGATGGTCCAAAAGAATATATAAAGTGGTTTAAACAATTAGCTAGTAACTTTTAGCTTATTATTTAAAAAAGTTATAAAATATTCGCACTTTAATAAATGTTTTAACTATAATGAATATTATGCTCGACATATGTAGATCTTTATGGAGATAACTAAAACAAAATTCCCAAAAATCAATAGAGAAAATCTTGATACTTTGCAAATAAATATAGGTTATAAATGTAATCAAGCTTGCAGTCATTGTCACGTTGATTCAAGTCCAAGTAGAACAGAAATGATGAGCGATGATGTTATAAATCTTATACCTAAAGTTATAAAAGCTAACAACATTAATTTACTAGATATTACTGGAGGAGCCCCAGAACTTCATCCTAAATTTAAACAACTAGTAGAAGAAGTACGTAGTCTTAATGTTGAAGTAATGGACAGATGTAATCTAACAATACTTACTGAGCCAGGTTATGAAGATTTAGCAAGTTTTTTAGCATCAAATAAAGTACAAATAACAGCATCACTCCCTTGTTATCTCGAGGGAAATGTAGACAAACAAAGAGGTAAAGGTGTTTTTGAAAAAAGTATATTAGCTCTTAAGCAGCTTAACACTTTTGGTTACGGCATCAAAGATAATGATCTACTTTTGAATCTAGTCTATAATCCAAGCGGTCCGCAACTTCCACCATCACAAAAAGAATTAGAAAATATTTATAGACGAGAACTAAAAGAAAGGTATGGTATTTTTTTCTCGAATTTATTTGTTTTAGCTAATATGCCAATTAATAGATATGAAAACTACTTAAAGATAATTGGGAAATTAGAAGAGTATAATAAATTACTAAAAGATAATCATAATCCAGGAAATCTTAACTCAGTTATGTGTAGAACAACTCTTAGTGTTGATTGGAAAGGTTATCTATATGATTGTGATTTTAATCAACAGCTTGGAATGAAGAAAAATGGTAACGTTAAGCACTTGAATGATCTATTGATTCCTCTTGTCTCTTTAAAGAATAATCCTATTTCAATAGGGAATCATTGTTTTGGCTGTACTGCTGGAGCTGGTTCAAGTTGTGGTGGAGAATTAAGCTAAAAAAGTTTATTGGTTAAGACAAATCGGACATAGTGCTCTTACATTTAACGAGGACTCCAATAATTTAAATCCGAAATTTTTAGCTGCTGATTTGCCAGCATTAATAACTTCATTATTTTCAAACTCTTCTGTTCTTCCACAGCGAATACAAATCAAATGATGATGATCTGGATGATCGTGACTAAGCAATTCAAATCTATTTCCTCCTTCACTTAAATCAAGTTCATTAAGAAAAGTCATCTTGACCAAGAGTCTCAAAGTTCTATAAATTGTCGCAAGAGAAACTTTGTCTCCAGAAGCTGTCAATTTGGAATGCACCTCCTCCGCACTGAGATGTATTCCTGAACCAATCTCCTCAAATAACGAAAGAACCTTTTTCCTTTGTGGGGTCATTCTTTTACCATCTGAACGAAGTCCAGATTCAAAAGGAGAAGGATGAGTACGATAAGAAGAGGGGGAAACCAATATAAGCTTGTTTTCTCAATAGTTTAGCGTAATGAGAACAGCTTGCAACAGGGTTTGGATTACTCAACGTATTTTAGTTATAAAAAGCTCTAAATTATTTAAATGATTTATATTTAATTAAAATAAAAGAAATTCTGAAATGGAGAAATTTTTAAAAAATAATCCCACCACAAAAACTAATAATCAAATATTAGAAGAGGATGAAACATTACTACTTATAGTAGATGTTCAACAAAAGCTTATAAACAATATTAAAGACAATCAACTATTGATATTTAATATAAAAAAGCTTATCGATACTTGTAATTTACTTAATGTACGCATTGCTATTACGGAACAAAATCCATTAAAACTTGGGAGGACTATAGAATCAATTATAGATAATAATGAATATCCTAGATTTGAAAAAATGGAATTTAGTTGTAGTAAGAATAATAACTTTATAAATTATATAAATGAATATAATTATAAAAATATAATAGTTTGCGGAATTGAAAGTCATATATGTATTCTTCAGACATCAATTGATCTTTTACAAAAAGGTTTAAACATACTCATCCCAAGAGATGGTATTGGAAGTAGAAATGAAATAGATAATGATACTGCTTTTTTAAGGCTTATATTATCTGGTGCTGTTGCATCTACGACTGAAAGTCTTATATGTGAATTATGTAAGACCTCTGATAGAAAAGAATTTAGGGGGGTTAGTAAAATTTTAAAAAAATCATTTTCAAATTAAATAATTAGAAAATATCTAGACAAATCATTTTTTTCAGGCAATCTGAAGAAAAGTAATCTGAAATCATGGATGATTTTTATAAAAACATAATTATTTCATTACTTACTTTTAGCATAGGTTGCATTATTTCCCTGGTAAGCCCAAAAATCCTAAAAAAGGCATTAAGGAGAATAACCTCAGCAACACAAAGCAAAACTGATGACTACATAGCTAGTCTTTTAATCGAGACTATTAAACCTTTAGGTTTAATTTTAAGTTTCATAGTTGCATGGAAAGTCTTACTAATTGGTGGAATATTAGATAAGACATTAATTGGTATTAGTAAGTTCCTATGCCTTATTTATATTGTCAGATTTGTAAATAGAGTATTTTTGAAAATAATACAAAGATGGGCAAGCAAAATCGATGATAAATCTATCAGTGAAATGATTCGTTCACTTAGTCCAATGGTTGGGGCATCTGTTTGGAGTCTGGGAGTTATTTTTTATCTTCAAAACATGGGTGTCCAAATGGCAGCCATTTGGGCTCTTTTAAGTGCAGGAGGTATAGGAGCTGGACTCGCTTTAAAAGAACCAGTTCAAGAGTTCTTCGAATACATAACGATCCTCCTAGACAAACCATTTCAAAGTGGACAATTTATTCATATTGATGGCATCTGGGCAAAAGTTGAGAGCGTGGGTGTCAGATCCACACGCCTAAGAAGTATTAACGGAGAAGCAATAGTAATGAGCAATAGCAGACTCACAAATGGAGTAATCTCAAATTATGCTGAGATGAAGAGAAGAAGACTTGTTCATAAATTAGGTGTGGTCTATGAAACTACATATGAACAAACAAAAAGCATACCCATGATGATAAAACATATCGTTGATAAAACTGAAAATGCAATCTTCGACCGATGTCATTTTATCGAATTTGCAAATAGCAGTCTTGATTTTGAACTTGTTTATTACATTCCTACAAGTGATTATCTTCAAGCAATGTCAGCTCAACAAGAAATTAATCTAGAAATAATGAAGAAGTTCCAAAATGAAAATATTATCTTCGCATATCCAACCCAAACAATTCATGTAAATAAATAAGAGATATTTATCTAAGTATCTTATCTATTAGAGATTTAGATAGATCCCATAAATCATCTGATAAATCTCCTCTTTGTGCATCATTACTAATTTCCGTTTCTTCAAAAATAAATTTGCCTGATGAAATAATTTTATTACTATAATAATTGAAACCAGGTTTTCTATATTTACATAAACAAGCTAGATTGCTTAGAAGTAAACCTGCATTTTTATTTGATGTTGTTATTCTTAAAACATCTCGAGCTAAAAAAGCAAATAACTTTTGTCCTAATTGATTGTATTTTCTGCTGTACCTAAAAAATCCTTGGTTATCTCTAGAGATAACCAAGCCTGGAGCCCATGCAATAACTGGAATTGATAATTTCATGCTCATCAAATTATTACTTAACTTTCTAGCAAAAAGAATATTACATAATTTACTATCTTTATATGCTTTATCAGCATTAAATTTATTTCCATCAATCATTTCAAACCCTGCACCAGATTCTAATCCTTTTAAGTTTCCCAAGCTTGCCTTAGCTCCTACTTTACCTCCACCACTGTTAGGATTATGAACTTCTGAAGAAGTAATAATTATTTTCGGATCATTGTTCTTATCAATTAAAGGTAAAATCTTTTCTGTGAGATAAAAATGTGATAAATGATTGACTGCAAAAGTTAATTCAATGCCCTGAGTTGACATCCTAGGTGTTTTTGATCCTGTATATTGAAGACCGGCATTCAAAATTAAAATATCGATATTCACGCGTCTATTCTTAAGTTCAGCACAAAGAGAATCAATGCTTTTCAAATCAGAAAGATCCATTATAGGAGTAACAATCTTACCTTCCTTAGATAATTCAACTGAAGATTGATTAAGTATATTAGTCAATACTTCATTGGCTCTAGATATATTTTTACAAGGTAAGATTATATTATGACCAAGGGAAATTAAATTTAAGACTGCTTGATAACCAATACCTGATGAACCACCAGTTATAAAAATAGATAAAGGTTTATCTTTTTTGGAGATATTTGATTTTTCATTCATAAATTTTTAATTATACTATTAATTGATTTTGGAATTAAATTGTTTATTATTTCAATTTTCAATCAAAAAAACTTCAGATATACTTAAAAACAAAATAAAATCATTAGGTTGATAAAAAACATTAATACAATTCATTGATAATGCCATCACGAGCTATTCTTGATTCTATAGGCATAGGTGTTTAAAGTGGTAATCCAGAGAGGCAATCAAATAACTAAATTCTATTCTAAGAAATTAAATCCTATTTTTCTAAACCAATTAAAAGGAAATATGTATGTTCCTCAAGGGCAACCATGACTACTAGTGCATTAAAAGATGCTCTAGTACTCGGATCAGGTCCAGGGGCTTTATCAATAGCGGCAGCATTAGCGAGTGAAAATTTAAATGTTGAAATCTTATCGGAGCAATCGCCGGACGAACCTTGGCCCTTTACTTATGGGATTTGGGGTGAAGAGGTTGACGAGCTTGGTCTAAGTCATTTACTTGAACATAGATGGGTGAACACCATTAGTTATTTTGGTGAGGGAGACAAGGATCCAAATTCTAAAAAGAATGCCGTTACGAAACATAATAGAGATTATGGACTTTTTGATAAAAACAAATTACAAGCTTATTGGTTGGAGCAATGCAATAAGGCTGAAATAGAATGGCATAAAGGATCAGCAATCAACTTAGAAACGCATCAATTAACTAGCACAGTCAAAACATCTAATGGAAATGAACTTAATGCTCGAGTGGTAATTGACGCTACTGGCTATAAACCTGTTTTTATTAAGTCTCCTAATCAAGGGCCAGTAGCCGTTCAAACTTGTTACGGGATAGTAGGAGAGTTCAACGCACCTCCTGTCGACAAAGACCAATTTGTTCTAATGGATTATCGTTGTGACCACTTGGATCCAGAGGAGAGAAAAGAAGCTCCAACGTTTTTATACGCTATGGATATGGGTAATGGAAAGTTTTTCTTAGAAGAAACATCTTTAGGGTTATTTCCTCCAGTCTCTCTTAATGAGTTAAAAAGAAGACTGGAAAAAAGATTAGAGACTCGGGGTTTAGAAATAAAAAGTCTTGAGCATGAAGAGCATGGTTCATATTTGCCAATGAACATGCCTATCCCTGATCTAACTCAGCCTGTCCTTGGATTTGGCGGTTCTGCTGGAATGGTACATCCCGCATCGGGATACATGGTTGGCAGCCTTTTAAGAAGAGCTCCTAAAGTTGCTAAAGCGCTTTCATTAGCAATGAAAGACCCAAAAGCATCGTCAGCTTCATTGGCAAAGAAAGGTTGGGAAACATTATGGCCATCAGAACTTAGAAGAAAACAAGCTATTTATAAATTTGGGTTAGAAAAGTTGATGAGATTCGAAGAGAAGTTACTAAGAGGTTTTTTTGTAGAATTTTTTAGTTTACCGAATAAACAATGGTATGGATTCCTTACAAATACACTTAGTCTTAAAGAACTGATATCGGCAATGTGGAAGATGTTTAGAAAATCACCATGGACTATCAAACAAGGATTAATGAATATGCATGGTAGAGAATTAAATTTATTATTGAAAGCATTAATAATTAAAAATAAATGAGAAAAATACTTATTAGTGGAGCAACTAGAGGTATAGGTAAAGCGATAGCATTAAAATTACTTAAAGAAGGACATTCAATAAGCTTAGGAGTTAGAGAAAGAGAAGACTTATTAAATACACCCTTAGATCCAAAATTAAATACTTCGAATAGTTTTTTGGTACACACCTATGATGCAACTGATCAAAATTCATCAAAGAAATGGGTAGAGAAAACCATCGAAACTTTTAAAGGTATTGATACAATTATTCATTGCGCTGGTATATTCAAAAGGACAAATTTATTATTTAATGATAATGAAATTAAAGATATTGAAGATATATGGAAAGTTAATGTGATGGGGCCATGGATATTAACAAAAGATGCCTGGAAGTATTTATGCCTTAGTAATAAACCACGAATTATTGTATTGGTATCAATGAGTGGAAAACGATCAAAAGGTAATTTAGCTAGTTATTCAATGAGTAAATTCGCTTTAATGAGCTTATGCCAAACAATGAGAAATGAAGGATGGGAAAAAGGTATTAGAGTTACAGCTATTTGCCCAGGCTGGGTAAATACAGACATGGCAAAAGAAATAAATCATTTTCCCAAAAAAGATATGATACAGACAAATGATATTGCAAGTATTTGTTCAAATTTACTTAATTTACCAAATAGTTCTGTTCCTTTTGAACTTGCACTCAATTGTCAACTTGAAACAACCATTTAAAAGAAAAGGCATATTCTTGTTAAATAGGGTTAGTGGTTTTCTTAAATGTATTTAATACTCCCAGAAATGCCTTACGAAGATACTTATGAAAATAATTCCTATAAAAACCACCTATAGCCTTTCCTACTGAATACGTTCTTTGTATTAGACCTACTATAAAATTAAACAACCACAAACAAACCAAAACTGTAAGAGCCAAAGAAGCGATTGAGTAAACCTTATTAAGCTGTTCTTGTATCGGTTCTAAAAATTGAAGATAGTCAGAAATGTTCATACTCGCTAAAGGTCATTACCTATTAAATATCTTTATAGCTATGATTTGATAATCAAGCAATAATTTATAAATTATTGTATAGAGATAAAAAATAATTATTTAGATTAAAAAGCAATTGAAAAGCGTGAAAAAGTATATAAAACATATGCAATTGAGATCATAGAAATAGCTATCAAAAGTCCTTTAAACCTGTTGGAGACTGTCGAAAAAAGTGTAAGATCATCGGTGTCGTATCCTCCGAAACTACCAAGAATTGCAAGTGTCCACATAGGGAGAGAGGCAAATACTATTGAAAGAAAAAGACTAAATATAAACAACTTGTTAATAAGGAATGAAATCAGAAAAGTTATAGATGCGAAAAAGAAAGAACCATTTAATCCTATTCTTAACTCGTCATTTAAGCTTTTTGGAAAATTACTTTTACCTTCTAAATGTTTCTTACAGTTATTAACTTCTGATTCAGACAAACGAAAATAGTTCGTATCCGGAATTCTTTTTTTCTTATATAGCCTTAACAACCTTACCTCAAAAGATTTGGGATCATTAGTTTTGAAAGAAGAAATTATTTCACCCGGTTTCATTTTACTAGCTTCACTTGTCAAATCAGTGGTACAACCAAGTTTATATAAATCACCATTTTTCATTAAATAGACAAATCCTGACATAATCTAAATTTCTTGATAAATGAAGGGTTTGGATTATAAAAATAATGGATTATATTTTTATAGTAAAATATAATTTCCAAAGAAAATCATAAAAGATATACTTATAAGGTATGTTCTATTTACGACTTATAGGATTGAAAAATCATATCTAGGCATAGGGTTCAAAATGATTTTAACAGGAAAATTATGAAGCACAATATTCTATATAGCTTTAGACGATGTCCTTACGCAATTAGAGCTAGATGGGCTTTAATAAATACAAATCAAGTAGTGGAGTTAAGAGAAGTCGACCTAAAGAACAAGCCTCATGAATTAATTCAAATTTCTAAAAAAGCAACTGTACCCGTATTAAAGACTAGTTTAAATAAAGTAATTGATGAGAGTTTAGACATTATGGTCTGGAGTATTGAAAGATCAAATATGCATGCATTATTTGGTAATAATAAAAACTTAAAAGAAATATTTAATCTTATAGAAACAAATGATCAAGTATTTAAATATCATTTGGATCGTTTTAAATATGCATCTAGATTCAATCTTGAAGAATCAGAAACTCATCGTGCTGCGGGCATGAAAATACTTGTATCTTTAAATAACAGGTTAAAAGAATTTTCAAGCAAAGGGAAACCGCTATTTCTTGTTGATGCAAAAGAGACCTTAGCTGATTGGGCTATCTGGCCATTTGTCAGGCAATTTAGAATAGCGGACATAAAAAAGTTTGATCAAAACCAAGAAATCCAATTTTTACGTAACTGGTTAAGTTATTTTTTTACCCATGAAAAATATCCATTAGTTATGAAGAAAAATGAACCATGGAGAAAGCAAAATAAGCCTCTAATTTTTGGACAATAAAGTAGGGAACTATTCTGAACTCCTTCTTTTATCAATGATTCTTGATAACTCTAAAAAATAACCAGCTGTACAAAATTTACCTAAGTTTCTATCTCTATTTCCTATATCACTCCTAAACTCTGCAGTCTCTGCCATGACTAAATCCAACTGATCCTGAGGCAACTCATATAGTTCTCTTAATTCAACCTCTTTTCCAAGTAGATGACTTTTAAACCATTTTTCTTTTAATTCTTGAGGGGGGATTTCTTTGTAAATTTGTCGGTTCATATAAAGAAGGGTAATCGTTTATTAAAACTAATACTTATATAAATTATAACTTTAAAAAAGTCTATTAATTTTTATGCTGAGACTTTTGTATATTTTGACTGCAAGGATATTGCTACTAAGCATAAAGACAATGAAATTAATCCACAAAATTCTGTCCATCCTTTAAGCCCAAAATTACTAATAAACAAAGGTGCTATTACAGTAATTAGGCCTCCAGAAAGAAGTGGTTGAAGAAATAATTGCTTAATAGAAAATACAGGTAAGGTATTAGTAGAATTTCTAGGATCAGCCAATCTCAAAAGTAATAGTCCACTAGCTGCAACTCCTGTTGAATTTCCAAACTCTGCTATTGCTCTTGCAAACCATTCTTCTCTAAAAAATAATCTAGAAAAAATCAACATCCCTGCAAGATTCCAAATCAATCCACCAATAGCTAAAATCGTTATTGGAATCCAGTAGTTAACCAATAAAGGTAAATTCAAACCGGCCATGGCGGTAATTATTAGTAAATCTGTGGAAAGTATGCCAATCTCACGTTGAAAAAGTGATGAGACTAATTTAGTATTTCCAGTTTTTTCTAATAAAAATCTTGTAAAAAATGAACCCAACAAAGCCAGTGGAAATACTGGGAAAGCTAATATCACCTGCTTACTTATATCACTCAAATAAGTAGAAGATAGCCTTAAACAATAGAGTAAAAATATTCCAACCAGTACAGCTAATCCTGCTAAAGCAAAATTATATAAAAGCAACTTAAGTTGTTCAATTGGTTTAAATTCCAATTCAATGTCATTTAAATCATTTGTTATCTCTTGTTCAGCTGGTACTAGCCATCCCAAAAATCTACCTAGGACAACTAAACCGCTCCCTAGCAAAGTAGAAGCAAGTAAACCAACAGTTGCCATTGCGAATCCCAGATCTAACCCCTCAGGGAAGCCTAACTTCATAAAACTATCCCCCATTATTGCCGCAGCTCCATGTCCTCCTTCAAAACCAATTTCAATAATGCATCCCATCAGTGGATCTACCCCTAAATAAGGAAGCAGAAATGACAAAACAATTATCCCACCAACAACATATTGTCCGAAGCCTAGTAAAAGTCCAAGCAATGCCTGCGAAGCAACTGGTTTCCATAAAGCACTAATTCTTGGAATAGGTCTTCCTAGCATTAATGTTGCAAAGACCAAAGTAAGCAGTGGTGTTGGTAATTGCATCCAAGTATTCAGAACCCTCTCTGGCAATAATGAAAAAGGTCCATAAGGACCAATTAAGAAACCTAATGCTCCAACTAAAAGGGCTATGGGGATACCAAATCTTTCCAACTTCATCGCAGTATCCAATCTTCTACCAAGGGTTATAAGAATACCTATAATTCCAAGCAAACCTAAGGAAAGGACTAATGTTGGGATTGCATTAGTTTTATATAGGTCTTCCAAACCTAAAAACGACAGACTCATCTATTAACAAGGTTACGGAAGTAAATCAAAACCCCAAAAAAATAATATCCCATATGTATATTTAACATCGAAAGTAAATTTGATTCTTATCATATCTCAATTAAATCATTTAGTTAGCTCTAATTATTAGTAAATATTAGAACAATCTATAATCAGAAATTAATTAGATAAATATTTTAGAAATATTTATCTAATAAGAAACTTCATTAATTATCATTGTTATTACTGACTTATTGATAAATAGAAACCATTAAAAAAGCCCCAAGGATTTGGGGCTTTTTTATTAGTTAAATTTATTTAACTATTTCAATGATACTGAAGCAGTATCAAGATTACTTAAAGCACCAGTTACTCGCTTGAAATCGAATCCCATTGCCCTAAGAGCATGCCATAGATGACCTTGAATAAAGAAGAATCCAAAGTAATAATGAACATTGGCTAGCCAAGCACGAGATGTATGAGCACCATTTGGAAGATCTACAGTATCAATCCAATAAGGAGAGATTCCAAATTTAAGTGCTAATGGTTCTCCAAACCATTCAACAGGGTAAACAGTGGTATTTGTTGCACTCCAGAATGCTGCGACAACTGCCATCCAGCCAATACCTGCTAGTGACCAAGAAAGAATAGCTTCTGCAGAAAGAAGCCCAGCTCCTTTGAACTTCGTATATTCTCCAACTTGCTTAGTAGCAATATGGAAAGCACCACCAGTAATTTCTAAGAAAGCCAAGAAAGCATGACCACCCATAACATCTTCCAAACTATCAATAGTTAGGAAGTCAAACTGATGATCCCAGATATGACTCAAGTTAAGGTCGTATTCAACCTGACGAATAGCACCAATAGCAGGATCATAGATTCCATGAATTCGCGCCCATTCAACAAACCAAATACATGCAACACCGAAGAAAATCAAATGATGTCCAAGGATGAAAGTCTGGTTATCTGGGTTGTCCCATTCAAGCTTGAATTTTCTGGCCTGTGGCACAGAAGATTCCTGCATGTCACTGGAGAAAAGAAGAGAGTGCATCAATCCACCTGCTCCATAAGCCATGGATCCAACTAGATGACACACAGCAACGGCAACAACCGCACTTCCACCAACAAAGGCTCCAGTTTCATCGAAACCTATACCCAAAGCTGCTAAATGAGGAAGCGCAATTAAAGGCTGATGACCCATTGGTACGGAAGGGTCAAATCGAGCCAATTCAAATAACGTGAAGGCACCAGCCCAGAAAGCAATCAAACCGGTATGAGCGGCATGTGCTGCAATAAATTTGCCTGAACGGTTGGTGACCCCTGAGTTACCAGCCCACCACCCGTAGGTGACTGCTGAATTTCCATAGGTCTGCATTAGAAGTTCTATTTTTCAAAACCGAACAGAGAATACTGCAATTTCATCGAATACTCATGTAAGAGAAAGAATATGTAAATTTTTTTATTATTTAATTTAACTCTGCTATGCAAATAAAAAAATATCAAAAAGAGCGGGTTTTAAACATTAAGAAAAAGGCAGCCAAGGACATACAAAAACAAAATCAAGAAAATTGACTAACAATGGGTTTCTAATTAAAGAATTAATTGATACATAAAAAGAATTTATATCAGGCATTCCAGACCAATTGATTCTCAGAATCCATATAAATACATGCAAATATGTAATTAATATAAAAGATTAATTTGTTCTGTTTATTTATAACTAATAAATAATTAAATCCTTTTGGATAAAAATCATGAACTTCAACCGACTTCATAGTCTAGAGATGGAGACAGAAGACCACTATAGAAAAAAAGCGAATGTTTATAGAACATCGCCCGAATACGGAAAAATGATTTCTCTTTATCCAATTCTCGAGACGTCTATCAAAGATTGTAAAGGTGAAAATTTAGTGGCTTAGAAAAATATTTATAAAAACAAAAAAAATTACAGCTTTTTGTTTTTCTTTAAGCTGCTATTTGATCAACAGAGGCACTATTAGCTTTCCAGGAATCAATAACTTCTTTACATCCGCTTATAAAATAGAAAACTTTTGGCTTCCATGGTAACTGAGTAGGATCATTTGAACTTCTCCAGTGAGATCCTGGCTTTAAATACCCCCTCTCTCTCAATACCTCTAAAGATTGTTCATCAACTCTTAAAATCTCACTAGCTTCTTTCTCTGATAACCACATTGATTGTTCTATCATGCTTTAACTTGTTAGTATCTTTTTTTAACGTAAAAAGCCAAGCAAAGGAAGCCACTAAGCAAGCTCAAGAAATCAACTTCTTAAACAAGTAATAATTAAATTATACTTAATTCCGTTAATAAATTATTTAGGATTGTCAAACCAAGGCCTTATGGCATTTTTATCTATAGGCATTGTTAAACCGGAATCTAAAGATGGACAAGAAAAATCAGTAGTTGTAAACTTACTTTTATTATTATCTAATTTAGAATATTCCAGATGAGTTATTTCATCCCATCCAGACTTCCAATTAGATGAGTCAATCAATTTAGACCAAGAGACTTTTAATACTACACTAGAATCTAAAACGGACATCAAAACAACCCATTCCTTTGGTGATTCGCCACCATAATTTATTGCAACAAAATGCACTTGACCATCAATAGGAAGCTTGCTAGTCCATGCTTTTACTGGAGGCCAAATCATAAAATTAAAATGTCAGGCCTCTGAACAAATAGAACACATTTTTTTATCATCTTTTATATTAATTTTCAGAACAGGTTGTTAACTATTTTTCTTTGTTATTTTAATATATTCTTCTCTGATTGATTTCAGCAATTCCTTTTTCTTTCTCATGATTTTATTCTTTTCTTTAAAATCTATTTGAAGTCTTTCTTCCTTTGTTAAACTCATCCATTTTTTCATATCTAGTTTTTGGTCAGATTTTTCCTGAATTTTTTTTTTCTTCTTTTTGAAAATAAATTTAAAGAACATTATGTTTTGTAAAATCAAATAAATAAAACCTTGATTAAATTTAGCTTATTTAGAGTCAATAATAGTCATATGATTTTTTTTTGGTTATTTCAGCTCCCCTCACCTAACTTCCACAGATTTATTCCTGTTTTCTGGATTTCTTGTCGATTGACAACAGATCTTGTATCAAAAACCCAAGATGGTGATCTCATCAAAGAAGCTAAATAATTCCAATCAAGTCCAAAGAATTCATCCCATGCAGTAAGAATTAAAACTGCATCAACATTTTTCAATGCCTCTGGAATGGATTTAGCCATTTTCCATATTCCTTGATTATTAGATGAGAATTTTTCTAAATCTTCCTCTATTCTCTCAGATGAAACCTTAGGGTCATAAATTGATAAGATAGCTCCTTCTTCGAGCAAGTCTGAGGAAATTCTTATTGCAGGAGATTCTCTAGTATCATTTGTATTTGCCTTAAAGGAAAAGCCGAGGATCGCTATATTTTTTCCATTAACAGTACCAAAAAGCTTCTCAAGAACAATTTTATAGATTCTATCTTGTTGCCAAGTGTTCAGTACGACAACTTGATTCCAGTAATTTGCAACCTCTGGCAAACCAAAATATCCACTTAAATAAACTAAATTCAAAATATCCTTTTTAAAGCAGCTACCGCCAAAGCCAGGGCCAGCACTAAGGAATTGATTACCTATCCTTTTATCTGTTCCTATTGCTGTTGCAACTTCCTGAACATCAGCTCCAGTAGCTTCGCAAAAGGCTGAAATAGAGTTTATTGAACTGATTCTTTGAGCTAGGAATGCATTAGCAGCTAATTTTGAAAGCTCGCTACTCCATAAATTAGTACAAATTATCTTTTCACTCGGGACCCAATTCAAATAAATATTAACCAGTGCATCTACAGCATCAAGATCCTCTCCACCAATTAAAACCCTATCAGGTTTTTCCAAGTCATTAATTGCGGTCCCTTCAGCCAAGAATTCAGGATTCGATAAAACAGAAAAAGCTTTTTCAATTTTATTCTTTTGATTAACTCTATTTGTTGTCTTAAGTATCTCTTTTATTGCTTGTGCAGTACGAACTGGAAGAGTACTTTTTTCTATTACTATCGTGTGTCCTTTCGCATATTTAGCTACTTGCCTTGCACTAGCTTCAACCCAACTAAGATCGCTTGCTTGTCCGGCCCCAAGACCTTTTGTTTTTGTTGGAGTATTTACTGAAATAAAAATCATATCAGCATCAGATATTGACTTTTCCATTTCTGTGCTAAAGAAAAGGTTGCGCCCTCTTGTTCTTGAAATTATCCGATCTAATCCTGGTTCAAATATTGGTAATTTATTGAGATCTGAATCATTCCATGCATCAATTCGTTCTTTATTTATATCAACGACCCTAACTTCTAAATCGGGACATTTATCTGCGATAACAGACATGGTTGGGCCACCAACATAACCAGCACCAATACAACATATTTTTTGGATTTTAATAGAGCTCATTTAAAATAATCCATCATTTTCTTAGTCAATCAACTTTTTAATTAACTCATCTAGATCCTCCTTTGAGAAAATATATTCCCTACTCACCTCATCCTTTTGTTTATCCCTTAATTTCTTCATCAACAACTGACCTTTAGAAGCCTCATCCTCACCAATAACTAAGGCCCATTTGGCCCTACTTTTATCTGCTCGCTTAAATTGTTTTGAAAAAGATGAACCTGAGTAGTCCAATTCAATGATTAAGTTTGATAACCGTAACTGACAAGTAACTTCCAAAGCAAGTTT
Organism: Prochlorococcus marinus str. MIT 0912; assembly: GCF_027359595.1. Lineage (NCBI taxonomy): Bacteria > Bacillati > Cyanobacteriota > Cyanophyceae > Synechococcales > Prochlorococcaceae > Prochlorococcus > Prochlorococcus marinus. The sequence goes on along the minus strand of NZ_CP114783.1, from coordinate 66,684 downwards.
CTCAGCTTTTTCACCTTTATGAATCACATAAACATCTGGAGACTTTGATTGTAAAATTTTATTTCCAGCTAAAATTATCAGCCTTTCCATTCCAATAGCCCAACCAATAGAGGGAGTTTGAGGACCCCCCAGTTCACTTATCAAGCCATCGTAACGTCCTCCACCACATACAGTTGCTTGGGAACCCAAGTGATCACTTGTTATTTCGAAAGCTGTATGAGAATAATAATCAAGTCCCCTTACCAAATTAAAATTAATTTCATATGGAATCTTTAGATTAACAAGTAACTCCTGTAAATAATCAAATCTAGTTTTACTCTCATTAGATAAAAAGTCGTTTAAAGAAGGAGCATCAGATAAAAGTTCTCTTGTAGATTTATTTTTACTATCTAATATTCTCAAGGGATTAACATTAATTCTTTTCTGAGAATCTTCATCCAATAAATCAAATCTCTGATTAAGCCAATCTTTCAATTCTTCTTTGAAAATATTTCGATCTTCATTACTTCCAAGACTATTAATTTCTAAAGTCAAATCATTTAGACCAACATCCTTTAAAAAGTTCCAAGCTATTGAAATAACCTCAGCATCACTCATAACAGAAGCTAATCCAACAAATTCAACTCCTATTTGATGGAACTGTCTTTGTCTTCCTGCTTGAGGGCGTTCATATCTAAACATTGGTCCTCTATACCAGAGTCTTTGAGGGCCATTATTTAATAATCCATGCTGGACAATTGACCTCGCGACAGAAGCTGTGCCTTCAGGTCTCAAAGTGCATGAACGACCACCTCTATCGTCGAAACTGTACATTTCTTTGCCCACAACATCAGTATTTTCTCCAATCACCCTTGAAAACAATTCTGTTTGTTCAATAATTGGTGTTCTAATTTCTTGAAGCCCAGCTCGTCTAAAATGTTCAAGTGCAATTGATTCAACCTTCTGCCAGCCCTGAGTATGAGCAGGTAAAAGATCTACCATTCCTCTTAAATTCTTGAGATTGATCAAAGTAGCTTCAGAAAATTATTTGTTGTTTGTTTAATAGTAATTGTTTACGTAAACTGAAAAATCATATTTAATCAATGAGTTTTGTTAAACCAACTTGGGGAGACTCAATTTAGGAAGGGCAATAAGCCTAATCCTCTAGACGAGTAGCGCCCGAATATTTAACCAACCAACAATTAACTCTTCTTCTCACATTAAAAGGCATTTCGTTTTGGAGTTGAATTAATTCCATAGCTCCAAGTCTCTTTAGTTCTCTTGATTCAAGACTCCACATTTTTTCAGCTTCACAAATTAAACGAGCCCAACTTCTTGAATGCTGCCATTGCCTGAGACGCTTTTTTAATTCATTACCGTCAGGTTTACTTTTAACAAGGGGAAACTGACAAACTATATTTTTCTTAGTGAAATATTTTCTCATAAATCAATCATGGAAAAACTCTAGAAAAACTTCTTAATCAATACATTAAACATATAGCAAAGATTTGAAATGAGTACTTTATGAAAAAATCTACTTCAACCATGAAAGTCAACCTCCTGAACAGGGAACTCTAATTTCTCCTTTTCCCGACGACTCATTTTCCTAGACCAAGCTCCCTTAATTGCATCATTCCACCTAAAACCAGCGTTTTTAGCTAAATACCTTTCATCATAGGAAATCTCAGCGCGAACCAGAATTTTTGGCTCTAAAGCTCTTATCAATAGTTTTTCAAGTTCGCTACATCTTATAAAAACCTCTGCCAAATATATGCAATCGGTCAAAGCTCTATGTGCATTCCAAACAGGAACACCATAAGCCAATGCAAGATCTCTCACTGAAGGACGAGTCTTCAATTGTCTATCAGTTGGCCAAGTTATATCGTCCATAGAACAAATCCATGGTTTTTCAATCTGAGGCAATTTATTTAGACCAAACCATTTCATATCAAATTCTGCATTATGAGCAACGATCACATCTGATACTCGAACTAAAGATTCAAAATATTTAATTGCTTCAGAAAGAGGTTGAGGAAATCTAGTTATTTCAGCAGGAATATTGTTTATTTTTTCTGCGTTATTGATTTCAACTGGCAAAAGGAAAGATTGCTGCGCTAGTACCGATCTACTTTTTACATTGAAAAGGATCGAACCTACCTCAAGACAATCATCTTTTTCATTGTCAAGACCTGTGGTTTCAGTATCTAAAATCAAGATATTCTCAGGAAAATGTTCTTTACTTAAAATTTCAGCCTGTTCTTCTTTTGATTTAAAAGATTTTTTTTCTCTAAGATCTTTCTTTTTTTCATTGGCAATTTCTTTAGTTGTTTCATATAGAAAGCCAAGCTGTTCGCTATCTTTCTGGTGATTCTGCTCTTCTTTCACTTCAAAATTAATTAGTCATACTTCTATTATCATCAAAAAAACATAGTTGAATAAAAACTTAGTAGAACATTAGAAATAAAAGATACTTATTTTTAATTTATAATCGTTCTCTAGTTCTGTTGAAGAGTGATTATCATCTAATGAGCACTTTTAGGCGTATAAGCGATGTTTCTTGTCAATGGCCCTCAAGACCAATAGGTCTTGTAGAACTAATTGGTGGTAGCTATATCTCAATCAAGCCAGAAATTACATACAAAAGACTTATTTCTAGTTTTTTACGAAGAGATTTTGCAGTTCATTCATGGAGCTATATTCCTAACTTTGATCATCAACTTCAAGCAAATCATGCGTGGAAACAATTCCGTCAATCTCGAAAAATTCTTGAAAAAAGAGTTGGTTTAATACAAAAATCAATAAGACTGGGTCATAGTCTTGGATGCAAATTACATTTGCTGGCACCGGATGGAGGAAGAAATTGCGATGGTTTAGTAGCTATAAGCTTTAATAATTTTAAGGCAGATAAATCAATACCTTTGCTTAGAAAAATGTCTCAAAAGCTTAACTTTCAGACTGAATTCAGTCCAAGTCCTAGCGAAACATTAAATCTTGTTAGAGAACACTATGAGCAAATAAATAATCTATTAATTAAATTTAAAAACGATAACCTAGATCAAAATGATCTTTTACTTCAATCATTAAAGGAAAGATCCGCTGATAAATCTAAAATCATGAACCTAGACGGTAATCATCTAACCCCAGTCAGCGTGGGACTAAGAGAAAAGTTACTAAAATCTAATCTCGAAAACTCTTTAAAATACGAAAATATTGATTTAATAGTCAATCAAATAACTCATTGGGAAATCTTAACTTCTTAATTTATCTAAAACAGATCGATCTTCAAGAGTACTTGTATCTCCACTTATTTCATCGCCTGAAGCCAGTGCTCTTAAAATTCTGCGCATTATTTTTCCACTTCTAGTTTTAGGAAGAGAATCAGTAAATTTAATTTCATCAGGCTTGGCAATAGGTCCTATTTCATTCACTACATGTTTTTTTAATTGTGCCTCTATATTTTCGTTTACTTTTGCACCAGCTTTCAAAGTGATAAAGGCTACTATTGATTCACCTTTTAAATCATCAGGCCTACCAACTACTGCAGCTTCTGAAATAAGCTCATGACTAACTAAAGCTGATTCTATTTCCATTGTTCCAAGCCTATGACCAGAGACATTTATAACATCATCAACTCGCCCCATGACCCAAAAATAACCTTCTTCGTCTCTTCGAGCCCCATCTCCAGCAAAATATATATAGCTATTGTCTGAGGGTTTTAAATACTCCCAATAACTCTCTCTAAATCTTTTTTCATCTCCATAAACATTTCTCATCATTCCAGGCCATGGTCTTTTAACTACCAAATATCCACCCTCATTACTGGCGACAGACTCCCCATATGAATTGACCACATCGGCTTCAATCCCAGGCAAAGGGAAAGTTGCTGATCCAGGTTTGGTTGGGGTCGCTCCGGGAAGGGGACTAATCATTACTCCACCAGTTTCTGTTTGCCACCATGTATCAACTATTGGACATCTCCCCCCTCCAATAACATCTCTATACCACATCCAAGCCTCAGGATTAATTGGCTCTCCAACAGTTCCTAAAAGCCTCAAACTAGATAAATCATATTGCTGGGGAATCTTTTCCCCAGCTTTCATAAAGGCCCTTATGGCTGTTGGAGCAGTATAAAAAATCGAAATTTTATGCTTTTGAATTACATCCCAAAAAGCACCTGGATTTGATGGCCTAGGAACACCTTCGTACATAACAGTAGTTGCGCCATTAGATAGTGGGCCATAGACGATATAACTATGCCCAGTTATCCAACCAACATCAGCGGTGCACCAATAAACATCATTTTCACGAATATCAAAAATCCATTTAAAAGTTAAATGAGACCAAAGGTTATACCCAGCAGTTGAATGAACTACTCCCTTTGGTTTCCCTGTAGAGCCAGAAGTATATAAAACAAATAAGCAATCCTCACTATCCATTTGTTCCGGCAAACATTCTGCTGATTGACTATCTACAATTTCATGCCACCAATAATCTCTACCATCAACCATGGCAATATTTTTTTTAGTCCTTTGAACAACTAAAACTGATTCGACCTTTGGACAACTACCACCTTCCAATGCTGAGTCAACAGCATCTTTGAGAGGAATTACTTTATCTTTTCTAAAACCACCATCAGCTGTAATTATTGCTTTCGCTTCACCATTAATTAATCTGTCTCTGAGCGCCTCAGAGGAAAAGCCTCCAAATACCACTGAATGTGGTGCTCCTATCCTTGCACAAGCAAGCATTGCAATTGCAGCTTCAGGCACCATCGGCATATACAAAGCGACAAGATCACCTTTCCCTATGCCTATAGACTTGAGTGCATTAGCTGCTTTGCAAACTTCTTTATGTAGTTCTTTGTAGGTATATTTTTTTTGATCACCTGGCTCACCTTCCCAAATCAAGGCGACTTTGTTAGCTGTTGAACTATTTAAATGACGATCTAAACAGTTAAAGGAAATATTAGTTTTCCCTCCATCGAACCATTTAGCGAATGGAGGATTGGACCAATCAAGTACTTTATCAAAAGATTTAAACCAATGTAATTCTTCTCTAGCTGCATCACCCCAAAACTTATTTGGATCTGATTTAGCTATCTCCGACAGTTTCAAATACTTAGAGAAAGATGAGATTCTACTTTTACTGGAAAAGTCATCAGAGGGGGGGAAAATTCTCTGCTCCTGAAGAACAGACTCAATAGAGTTAGAATTGTCGGAGTTCATGAAAGATAAAAACAACTTTTTCATTTATTGCATTCAAGCTATTTCTGACCAAAAGGCTTGAATAGTGAAACTCTTATTTAAAACAAATTCATAATGAAGAAAAATTGTAATTTTCCTAAAGCATTATTATTTGATCTTGATGGAGTTCTAATTGATTCAGAACCCCTACATGGAAAAGCATGGAAAGAAACCGCCGCAATTTTCGATCTAAATCTAACTTATAGTCAATTAAGACTCTTAAGAGGTAAAAGGAGAATTGATTGTGCCAATGAACTGGTTAAATTAATTCCAAAGGCAGTGGAGGCGAAACACTTACTAAACATACATAAACCCATCTCAAGACAACTCATCCTTAAAGCAAAAGTTATGGAAGGTGGAGAGAATTTGGTCAAAAGGTGTCATAAAGACAATATCCCAATGGCCTTAGTAACCAGTAGCAGCTTTGAATCTTTCCAAATAAAAACAGCTCCACATAAATGGATAAATCTTTTTTCTGTAATAGTCCTAGGGGATGACAAATTACTAGTTCAAGGGAAACCAGCTCCAGATCCATATTTATTAGCTGCTGAAAAATTAAATCTAGCTCCTCAGGATTGTTGGGCTGTTGAAGATTCAATTGCTGGAGTATCTTCTGCCTTAGCGGCAGGTTGTTTTGTTTTCTTTTTAAAAGAAAAACATGATCAAATTAAGAAAAAAGAAATTCTTGATCAACCAATTAATTTAAAACAAATCAGCCATTTAAAAGAAATTGAACAAATTTTGAGTGAGTATTGAATTAATAAAGTCTGCTAATTACAAATTCAGGCAATTCAAGTAATGCTTTTTTGGATGGGGAATCTGGCAACCAAGAAATTGAATCTTTTGATTCAGACGCAAATTTTTCGGCTAATTCTCTTGATTTTTTGATCGCACTTGAATCTCTTACTAGAGACAAAGCCTTATCAAGATCATCTTTTTTAGAGAATTTACCATTGATAAGTTCACTCAGAGTTGGATTTTCTTCCAAAGCATAGAAAACTGGGGCAGTAAGATAACCACTTTGAAGATCACTAGCGGCTGGTTTGCCTAATTGTTTATCATTTCCAGTAAAATCTAGGATATCATCAACCACTTGAAACGCTAATCCTAATTGTCTTCCAAAAAAATAAAGTGAATTTAAACTCTCTTCATCTACATCAGATAAAACACCAATAGCTTTGGAGCTATTAGCAATTAGTGAAGCTGTTTTACAATAACTTTTTTCTAAATAACTCTCAAAGGATTGACTTGAATCAAATCTGTTGAGCCCCTGCTTTATCTCGCCTTCCGCTAGATCCATAATCACCCTACTTAACAATTTAACAACATCTAAATTTTCAAGATTTGCTAGATGCCAACTTGCTTGTGCAAATAGGAAATCTCCTGCTAAAACAGCTATCCTGGGATCAAATCGACTGTGAACAGTTTCAACACCTCTTCTAGTATCAGCTTCATCAACGACATCATCATGCACAAGAGAAGCTGTATGAATCATCTCAGTAATTTGGGCCAACTTTCTATGCTTCAAAGGAAGATCCTTTTCAGACGTCAAAGCTCTTGAAATCAATAAAACTATCCCAGGCCTTAAACGTTTACCCCCTGCACTAAAAAGATGTTCTGCAGCTGCCTGCAAAATAGGGTGTCCAGCACCTATGAGGCTGCGAAGATCTAGTAGCAATGCTTCTAGATCAAGTTCTACAGGTTGAAGAATTTCCGTGGCTGTGGTCATAAAACCGCTCTACTTTTTGATATTAAGAGACACAACCCTTCTTCTGCAGTGAAACGAGATTAACTTCAGGAAACACGTTCAACCAATAATTAGCTTTATTGGGAAAGTTTTTAAGATTAGAGGTTACATAAAACTTTAAATCAACTAAATTTTTTTTCTTTGAATAATTGCTCACTTTTGAATCCAAAAACAACTTTAATTTCAAAGAAAGAGCTTCAGCTGGGTCAATCAATTTAACATTAGAAGGTAACATTTTTGTCAGCAATGGAGTTATGAGAGGATAGTGACTACAGCCAAGAATTAAAGAGTAAATATTTTCTTTTAAAAGAGGTTGTAAATACCTAATTGCAGCATTAGTAATCTCATCCGAATCAATATTACCCATTTCAATCATTGGAACAAATTCAGGGCATGGTTGTTCGATTACAAACGTTTTTGGTTGGCATTCTAAAATCGAATTTGTATAAGCCTTTGTTTTAACAGTAGAGGGAGTTGCTAAGACACCTACTCTAGGTTCCTTGATGATTGAGGCCGCAGACCCAATCAAGTCAAAAACAGGGACATCTAAATTTTTTTTAATTACATCCAAGGCAATGGCATTTGTTGTGTTACATGAAACCAAAAAAGCGTCAATTTTTTGATAACTAAACCAAGTTGATATTTCTTCAGCAATTTGAACAATCTCATTATTTGACTTGACTCCATATGGAAGTCTTGCTGTATCAGCTAAATACATAATTGAATTATTGGGACATAGTTCCATTACTTTTTTTAAAACAGTAAAGCCTCCTATACCACTATCAAACAATCCAAGTCGCATATCTAATTTGAGACTTTTAGATAATTCAGTATTCCCTTAGCGATAGCAAAAGATATTTTATCTCTGTAACCTTTTTGTCGTAATAAATCTGCATCATACATACCAGTAACAAATCCAATCTCTACTAAAGCTGCAGGCATGGATGTTTTTCTAATTACATAAAATCTAGATCTCCTAACCCCCCTATCTGGGCTTTGAGGAGAGAAAATTAAAATTTGTTTTTGAATATTTTTTGCTAAAGAATAACCTTTATAACCAGAGTAATAATAGGTCTCTAAACCATTTACATCTTTTTGCTTTCCTCTTGTTGCATTTGCATGAATACTAACAAAAACATCAGCTTTTGAATTATTAGCTTTAGTAACTCTCGGTTGTAAGTCTAATGTTCTCTCATGATTCCGAGTTAAAATAGTTTTCACCCCTTTATTTGTTAGAAATCCTGAAACACTTTTTGACACTTCCAAAACAATATCAGTCTCTCTTAATCCATTAATTCCGACAGCACCAGGATCCGAACCACCATGGCCTGGATCAATAACAACTTTATACTTTCCATAAGGAACATTGGGTAAAGAAGAAATATCTAAATCTTGAATCTTTATTTTTTCAAAAGTTCTTTTTATTGAATTTCTTAAAATATTACCTTCTTCAATAGAACGAAAAGAATTATTTTCTAAACCAATAAATTTCAATTCCCATGTGTTTGGTGTGATACCAATTAATTGTAATTTTGATGGTTCTAATTCAACTGATGGAAGAAACTCAATAACAAGCCTTGTCTTACCCTTCGCAGGTTTACCTAATCTTATTTCCTTAACTGATCCATTACCTTTAATAGTTCTAGGACGGCTTAATTCTCCAGGGAAATCAATCCATACCCTTTCACCTTTATCACTGTTTGAGGATTGATAAAAAGCATCTAATTTAGCCCCAGTGGAAGTTCGTAATCTAAGGGTACCGTTACTAGTTAAGGCCCATGCAGCAAGAGCGCTAGCAGATCTGAGCGGTAAAGAAATAAAAAGATTTAAACAAAAAAAAGATCCCGCAATAAATGCAAGTTTTGACTTTAAAGATTGAACTTCAAACATCAAATAAAAAGCTCTGTTTTTCGATGTTTTAGGCTGGGCATTTGTCCTCTGATCCTCTCGACTCTTTCTTTATCAGCAGGAGCTATTGCTGCTCCTTGAAGAACCCCTGCATCTGCCAAAACTGTCCCCCAAGGATCAATAACCATCGCATGGCCATGACTTTGTCTTCTGCCATAGTGGCGACCCGTTTGAGCTGGAGCAACAACATAAGCAGTATTTTCAATAGCTCTTGCTTGAAGCAAGACTTGCCAATGATCCTTTCCCGTAAAAGCAGTAAAAGCAGCTGGAATCATTAATAAATCTGCTCCTCTATTGACCAAATCCCTATAAAGTTCAGGAAACCGCACGTCATAACAGATAGATAACCCTATTTTGCAAAGTCCTGGCACCTCAACAACAGGTGGAGATTCACTTCCGGAAACTATTGTTTCAGACTCTCTATAGGTATTACCTTCAGGAAGATCAACGTCGAAAAGGTGGATTTTGTCATATTTTGCTAGAGATTGACCGTCCTTTCCAAACAACTCCGCTCTATTTAAAGTTCTTACTCCATCGCCAGCGGGGACAGGGAAACCACCTCCAAGCAAAACAACTTGATATCTTCTTGCCATTGTTACTAAAAAACTATTGCATTTTTCATAAATTGAAGATGCAATTTTTAATTTTTTTTGATCCTCACCCAAAAATGCAAAGTTTTCAGGAAGTCCAACAAGATCAGCCCCTCGCCTGGAAGCCAACTCAATTTGTTCTTCTGCGGCATTGAGATTTGCATCTATATCTGAGGTACTGGTTAGCTGTAAGGCCGCAGCCAAAAAATCTGACACTGAGTTAAAAGAAAAATAATTTAAAAGTTTAGTTTGAGCGAAGTACGCCCATCTCAATCTGTTTTGGAACAATAGAAAGGTTGTCCAAAGAAGAGCAACAAGCAAAATCATCATCATGATTGCCTATCCCTGCAAGTCTTTGTCCATGACTTGCAACACGTAAACATCCTTCAACATCATTCTCCCAATTTTTCCAAAGTGCTATTGAGGACATCAATTCATCGTTTAATATCTGAACCGACTCTAATTGATCCATCAGAAGAGAGGCTAAAGCCCCAGCAGCTAAAGAATCTTCTAAAGAGTAGGAACCTTCCCACCCACTACCAACAATCCAAACTTCTCTAGGATTATCACTTTTCAATCTTTCAGCAATAGCTTTCCTGTTTGGGAGTGCCATTGTGTACAAACTTTTGGATTCTCTAACTCGATGTAATGACCTTGTTCCATTTGTAGTACTCATAAAAACTCTTTTCCCTTTTACTCGATCAGTTGAGACTCCCAATGGAGAATTTCCCAAGTCAAATCCATCTAATTTTTTCCCTCCTCTCTCTCCAACAAGAATTTTATCTTTAGCGTCAAATGTCTTTGCCTGATTTTTAAGTTCATCAACATCTGCAAACACTTGCACTGAATCAGCTCCATTTTCAAGAGCCCAGGCAATAGTTGTTGTAGCTCTTAGAACATCAATTACCACTGAGGATTCAGGAATAATCCCAATAGGAACATCTGCTGCTACATAAAAATAAGAAAGTTTCATTTCCACAAAGGCTGACAACTTGCGTCACAGTAACTAGATAAATAGGTTAATCGTGCAGACCTTCATGAAATTATTTCGTAAAGAACCTCTTACACGGGACATTAGAGATTTTCTTGCTCTTCTAGAAAAAAAAGGTCAATTAAAGAGAATTAGCAGTCCTGTTGATAGTGATCTAGAAATCGCAGCAATAAGCGATCGAGTCCTTGGGATGGGAGGACCTGCTCTACTTTTTGAAAATGTAAAAGGATCATCAATACCTGTTGCAGTCAATTTACTTGGCACAATGGATCGCGTGGTTTGGAGTATGGGCTTAGAGAAGCAAGAACAATTGGAAGATTTAGGGAAAAAATTAGCCCTTCTTCAGCAACCAAGGCCTCCGAAAGGATTTAAAGAAACCAAAGCTTTTGCTTCAGTTGCTTGGGATCTACTCAAAGCCCGTCCCGATATTGATCTATTACCACCGTGCCATCAAAAAGTAATTAGTGAAAAGGAATTAGATCTAAATCAGTTGCCACTTTTAAGACCCTGGCCAGAGGATGCTGGCGGTGCCGTCACTCTAGGTCTAGTAATAACAAAAGATCCTGAAACTGGCGTGCCAAATGTTGGTGTTTATCGACTTCAAAAACAATCTGCAAAGAGCATGACAGTTCATTGGTTAAGTGTCAGAGGAGGAGCTAGGCATCTTCGAAAAGCAGCTGCCATGAATAAAAAGTTAGAAGTTGCTGTTGCAATTGGAGTTCACCCACTTCTTGTTATGGCTGCAGCAACTCCCATTCCAGTACAACTCAGCGAATGGCTATTTGCAGGTTTATATGCAGGAGAAGGTGTTCGATTAACTAAATGCAAAACCATCGATCTTCAGGTACCAAGTCACAGTGAAATTATTCTGGAAGGATCTATATCTCCGGGTGAAGAGATGATGGATGGTCCATTTGGAGACCATATGGGGTTCTATGGAGCTGCTGAATCCTCACCTTTAATTAGATTCCACTGTATGACTCAAAGGAAAAACCCGATATTTTTAACCACTTTCAGCGGTAGACCTCCAAAAGAAGAGGCCATGCTTGCAATAGCATTAAATAGAATTTATACACCCATACTTAAACAACAAATTCCTGAAGTTATTGATTTTTTCCTTCCAATGGAAGCTTTGAGTTATAAGTTAGCAGTCATATCTATTGATAAAGCATATCCAGGTCAGGCAAAAAGAGCTGCAATGGCTTTTTGGAGTGCTTTACCACAATTTACCTATACAAAATTTGTTGTTGTCGTCGACTCGACCATTAATGTAAGAGATCCTAGACAAGTGGTTTGGGTTTTATCCAGTCAAGTTGACCCTCAAAGAGATTTATTCATATTAGAAAACACTCCTTTTGATACCCTTGACTTCGCTAGTGAGAACATAGGACTGGGAGGCAGATTAGCTATTGATGCAACAACAAAAATTGGCCCAGAGAAAAATCATGATTGGGGAAAACCATTAACAAGGCCTAAAGAGCTTGAAGACAAAGTCGATGAAAGATGGGCAGAGCTAGGGTTATCTGAGTTGGAAAACAACCAACCAAGTCCAGAATTATTTGGGTACGTCATCGATGAACTAATGCGTCAAAAAAAAATAAACAATTCATAAATCAAGAATAAAGCTAATCGATAAATAAAATAAGAAAATATATTGTTTTTTCATTGAAAGTTCCTACTAAAGAGCAGTCTTTAAAAGACCTTCAAAAGGGAGGAGCACTCTGTGGGAAAGTGAAAGTACCTGGAGATAAATCAATATCACATCGAGCACTACTGTTTGGGGCTATAGCCAAAGGGAAAACAATCATTGAAGGTCTTTTACCTGCTGAAGATCCTTTGAGCACTGCTGAATGTTTGAGATTAATGGGCGTAAAGATTAGTCCAATTAAAAAAGGAAGCATCGTTGAAGTTGATGGCGTTGGATTAAATGGTCTCCAAGAGCCTCAAGACATTTTGAATTGCGGAAATTCAGGAACAACTATGAGATTAATAATGGGGTTATTAGCCGGTCAAGAAGGTCATCATTTCATCCTTACAGGAGACAAATCACTAAGGAACAGACCAATGAAAAGAGTAGGACAGCCATTAAAGATGATGGGGGCTAAAGTTTCTGGGAGATGTGGTGGAGACTTTGCCCCCCTCTCGATCATGGGGAATAAATTAAGAGGGGCCGTAATTGGTACACCAGTCGCAAGTGCTCAGATAAAATCTGCAATCCTTCTTGCTGCTCTTAAGGCAGAAAGTTCAACGACTGTTATTGAACCTGCCAGATCAAGAGACCATAGCGAGAGAATGTTAAAAGCTTTCGGAGCCAATATAGAGGTAGGTGGTGAAATGGGTAGACATATAACTGTTTTCCCTGGAAAAGACCTAAAAGGTCAATCAATTATAGTTCCTGGTGATATTAGTTCCGCTGCTTTTTGGCTAGTTGCAGGTAGCATAATACCAGGATCTGAAATAATCATTGAAAATGTTGGTTTAAATCCGACAAGGACTGGAATACTTGACGTATTAGAGATGATGGAGGCAAGTATCAATGTAACAAACGAAAGAGATGTAGCAGGTGAACCTGTTGGTGACATAGAAGTTCTCTACAAAGAAAACTTGAAACCTTTTAAGATTGATGAAGATATTATGCCTCGACTAGTAGACGAGATACCCATATTATCTGTAGCCGCATGTTTTTGTAATGGTATCAGTCAAATAAAGGGAGCAAGTGAATTGAGAGTTAAAGAAACTGATCGTTTAGCCGTAATGACCAGGCAATTAAAAAGGATGGGAGCCAAAGTAGATGAACATCAAGATGGTCTAACCATTTATGGAGGAAATAATTTAAAAGGATGCGAGCTTGATAGCGAGGATGATCACAGGGTGGCAATGAGTTTAGCTATTGCATCAATCTTGGCTAATTCAAATTCGACATTACGTCGTAGTGAAGCTGCAGCAATCTCATATCCTGAATTTTGGAGTGATCTTAAGAGACTTCAACAAAAGAATTAGCTTCTTTTAGAATTGAATAGTTTCAAAAAACATACAACAAAAGATGGGAGTTTAAGTCTTTATAGCTTTAGCTATAAAGAGGGATTTCATGATAAGGACGGAGCACTTAAAGAATCAATTGATAAATATCTATTACCCGCTCAATTAGAACAATTTTCTAACACTGAAAAAATAGTTGTTTTAGATGTTTGCATGGGATTGGGCTATAATACAGGATGTATTTTCGAAAAATTACTTCAAAGCAATATAAAAATTGAATGGCATGGGCTTGAGATTGATCAAAGGCCTCTAAATCTTGCTCTTAAAGAAAAGATATTTCAAGAGATATGGTCTCCAAAAGTATTGCATTTTTTTAATTGCTTAAACAAATCAGGTAAGTGGACTGATGGTTTTAATGAAGGTATTATTCACTGGGGAGATGCAAGAAAAAAAATATACGAAATACAAAGTTCACTAAGATTTGATTTAATTCTTCTCGATCCTTTTTCTCCACAAAAGTGTCCTGAGCTTTGGAGTGAGGAATTCATCTATTTATTAACCGGAAGGCTATCCGCCAAAGGCCGCTTGATTACATATTCAACTGCTGCCTCAATTAGAGCGAGTTTCAAAAGAGCAGGTTTAAAAATCTATTCAATAGTTCCATCAATCGTTGATCAAAAAAAATGGAGTTTAGGGACAGTTGCTATGAAAAAAAGATCAGAACAAGATTTGATTTCAAAAGAATGTCAGCTTAAAGACTTAAGCACTAGAGAAGTAGAACACCTTAATACGCGTTCATCAATTCCTTACAGAGATCCAACAGGAAAAGGGAGCTCTCAAGAAATTATTTCAACAAGAGAAATAGAGCAATCTAAAAGTCAATTAATAAACACTTCATCCTGGAGAAAAAGATGGAATACTGCGCGATAGCAATAAAGCAATTAGATTTCGTCAAAAAAGTACTCTAATGCTTGCCATAGCAATTTTAGCGGCTGGGAAAGGTACGCGAATGAAAAGCAACCTGCCTAAGGTTCTTCACCCTTTGGCAGGAAAATCACTTATTGATAGGGTTTTGTCTTCCACTCAGGGACTCAGTCCAAGCCGTAGATTAATAGTTGTAGGACATCAAGCTAACCTTGTAGAGGACTCTCTAAAAAATCATCAAGACTTAGATTTTGTTCTTCAGCGACCTCAAAATGGTACTGGACATGCGATCCAGCAATTAATACCAAAGTTAAAAGGGTTTAAAGGAGAGCTTTTAGTATTAAATGGCGATGTACCTCTGCTAAGAGAAGAAACTCTAAGTTCACTTTTAAAATTCCACAAAGGATCCAACGCGAGTGTAACTTTTTTATCAGCAAATTTATCCTCTCCAACAGGATATGGACGAGTTTTCACAGATAAGTCTGGACTAGTAAAGAAAATCATCGAAGAGAAGGATTGCACTAATGAACAGAAAAAAAATAAATTAATAAATGCAGGCATATATTGTTTTAATTGGCAACAATTATTAGACGTTTTAAACTTATTGTCTAATAAAAATAGTCAGCATGAAATATATCTAACAGATACTATAAGTTTGCTCAAAAAAGCATTACATTTCCAGGTGGATAATCCATTTGAGATCAAGGGCATTAATGATAGGTTTCAATTATCTGAATGCGAACATTATATCCAAGAAAAGCTTAAATCTTTATGGATGAGAAAGGGAGTTTCATTTGTTGATCCTATTAGTTGTTCTCTGAGTGAGGATTCAAGCTTCGGTACAGATGTAATTGTTGAGCCACAAACACATTTTCGTGGTAAATGCGATATTGGTAATGGATGTCATTTAGGGCCAGGTAGTGTTATCACAAATTCAACACTTGCGGAAAATGTATTAGCTATTCAGTCATACATCAATGAAGCAGAGATTGGGACTAATACATCAATTGGTCCATTCGCTCACATAAGGCCCGAATCAAACATAAGTAAAAATTCTAAAATAGGGAACTTTGTAGAAATTAAAAAAAGTTTTATTGGTGAAGGAACAAAAATTAATCATTTAAGCTATGTGGGAGATTCAGATCTAGGGAAGAATATTAATATTGGAGCAGGGACTATTACAGCTAATTTTGATGGCAAAAATAAACATAGAACAATTATTGATGATCATTCAAAAACCGGTGCCAATTCAGTCCTAGTTGCACCCATCAAAATTGGGGCACATGTCACAATTGGTGCGGGGTCAACAGTATGTAAAGATATTCCCGATAAAAGTTTAGTAGTTGAAAGATCAAAAGCAATTATTAGAACTAAGATTGATTAACTATAACTGCCAAGTTATTACTGTAAATATGGTAATACTTTTTCCAATTCCAACTTACGACTACCTTTAATTAAAATATTGTCTCCAGGTGAAAGCCATGATAGTAGTGATGTAGCTGCAGCTCTTGGTGTTCTTACTACGTCATAATTAGGTAATTCTTTGATTATCTTTTTTATGATATGAAACTCCTCCCCACAAGAGACAAAAACAATTCCAGCGAGACCTAATTCAACGGCTCTTTTAAGAACTTTTTGATGAAGTGAAATACTCTCAGAACCCAACTCAAGCATCGTACCTAAAACTGCAAAGTGTCTGCCAGGCTTGCTTACTAATAACTCTAAAGATGCAATAACAGATTCGGGAGATGCATTATAGGTCTCATCTAAAACTAAATATTGTCCACATTCAACCAATCGATTTCTTCCCATTGGCAAATTTATTTTTAATTGATCAAGATTCTTAATTGATAGTCCTAATTCTGTTGCGACGGTCAATGCCATAAGAAAATTCATAGCATTATGTCTTCCTTCAAGAGGCAATTTAAATTTACTACCCTCAAAAAATATTAAATTATTTTGCTTGTCAATTTGAGAAATATAATCTGGTTCAATATCTTGAGAAGCTAAATGTTCGTCATTACAACCTAAACAATTCAGTGAATTGTCCTCTATCTCTACTCGAACAATACGTCCTGACCATTTTTCTAATAAAGCTTTTTCTAATAGATTGTCACCAAAAGGAATTATCACAACGCCATCAGATTTAAGATATGAGGTGATTTCCGACTTAGCTTTTGCAATATTTTCTCTATTCCCAAGAATACCGATATGAGCTTGTCCTACATTTGTAATTACAGCAATATCGGGTTCAGCAGCTCGAGAGAGACGTTCAATTTGACCTAAGCCACGCATACCCATTTCAAGAACAAATGCAGCATCTGTTTCCGACCCTCTAAGCAGCGTTTTGGGAACACCAAAATCATTATTTTCATTCCCACTGCTTGCAACAATTTCACCAAGAGGAGACAGTACTGCCCGAATCAATTCTCTTGTAGTTGTTTTACCAACTGAACCAGTAACAGCAACTACAGGAAGATTTAATTTTCTCCTATGAAGTAATGCGATCTGTTGATAGGCGTATAGAGTGTCTGGAACCACCCAGTGAGGAATGGAAGTAGGTACCAAACCATTAAATTGTTCAGAAACTATTGCTGCCTGTATACCAATATCAAAAGCCCTGTCTAAGTAATCATGTCCATTAAATGTATTGCCTACTAAAGGGACAAAGAAATCGCCTTTTTCAATTGTCCTCGAATCAGTAGATATATGAGCGATAGGTAAATCAAGGTCTATTCCCTTTTGATTGCATGGCTCCCCCCATAGCTTAATTAAATCTTTAAAAGTAATATTCATACAAATATTTGAACAGAAGCAAAGTAATCAAAAAAACTCAAAAATCCTATGATTTTATTTTTTTCCTTTCCGTGAAGGATCTGCTTCTTGGCCGAAAGAAAACTTTTCGACCTCAGCGGCATCAGGAGAAGGCTCTTTAATTCCACAAACATCTTTATACATTAATTCATATTCCCTCGCGGATCTATCCCAACTAAATTTATTCGACATTGCTCTTACTTGTAACTCCTTCCAACTTTTTTGATGTCTATATGCTTCCCAAGAACGTACTAAGGCTGTATAAAAGTCAATTGCTTCATACCTATCAAAGCAAAATCCGGAACCTGTTTCATTCATGGGGTTATAAGGCTCTACTGTATCAACTAAACCGCCTACTTTTCTAACTATCGGAATAGAACCATAACGCATAGCTAATAATTGACTAATTCCACATGGCTCAAACCTACTAGGCATAAGGAATGCATCAGCGCCTCCATAAATGAGCCTAGATAACGCATCATCATAAGTAAGAAAAACAGAAAAACGACCAGGATACTCAATTGCAAGTTGCCATAAAGATGACTCTAAATAGCGATCTCCGGTACCAAGAACCACAACCTGAGAGTCAGTATAGGAAAGAAGTCTATTAGCTACTTGTAGTAAAAGGTCAATACCTTTTTGATCAACAAGCCTACCAACCATTCCCATTAGATATTTATCTGGATTCACTTCAAGTCCCATTCTTTCTTGAAGGACTCTTTTATTAATTGCTCTAGCAGAAATATTATCTACACTAAATTTAGCTGGCAATGAATTATCCGTTTCCGGATTCCACTCATCTAGATCAACTCCATTTAATATTCCACGTAATTTCCCAGAAACATAATTTAAAAGTCCTTCTAATTTTTCTCCATATTCAGATGTTCGAATTTCCCTTGAATAAGTAGGAGATACTGCATTCACTCTATCGGCATACAACATTGCTGATGCCATAGTGTGATCACCATGCATGTACCATGGGCACCAAGTTATTTGATCAAGTTTCCATCTCCATGGGCCTTGATATTTGAGATTATGAATAGTAAATACCGTGCTGATTTCGGGGTCTTGATGCATCCAAACTGGGATCATTCCAGTATGCCAATCATGACAATGTAGAACTTGTGGTTTCCATGAGTTCCATGCAAATTCAGAGACTGCACTAGCAAAAAAAGTAAATCTCCAATCTTCATCCTCTCCTCCGTAAATACGCTCAGAATCAAAACATGGATGTCCAACTAAATAAATTGGCAACCCATTGGAGGGATGTCTTGTTTCAAAAACAGAAAAGTCAACACCCATTGTGTTGGCACGAAAAATAGGTTCAGGGGAAATATCCATCAAGGTCCATAGTTTTCCATACCCCGGAATTATTAATCGAACGTCATGTCCAAGTTTTTTAAGCGCAGGAGGTAAAGAACCAACAACATCACCCATACCTCCAACCTTTATCATTGGGGCGCATTCAGCAGCAGCAAAAAGTATTCGCATTTAATTCATGAAAAAGAAAGATTTATCTTTTGGATAAACCAAATAAAATCATGGAAGCCATTTTGATTCGGAGAAATCAGGATCCCTTTTCTCCATGAAAGCATTTCTTCCCTCCTTTGACTCATCAGTCGTATAAAAAAGATGTGTTGCCTGACCAGCAAGCTCTTGGATACCTGCTAATCCATCAGTATCAGCATTAAAAGAAAATTTCAAACACTTTATAGCAGTCGGACTGTTTTGAAGTATTTCTCTAGCCCATTTAACACCCTCTGATTCGAGCAAATTAATTGGTGTTATGGCATTTACTAGTCCCATATCTAATGCATCCTTTGCTCCATATTTCCTGCATAGGAACCAAATTTCTCTGGCTTTCTTTTGACCTACAACCCTTGCTAAATAACTTGAGCCAAATCCTGCATCAAAGCTCCCAACTCTAGGTCCTGTTTGTCCAAAGATTGCATTATCTGCAGCCAAACTCAAATCACAAATCAGATGTAAAACATGTCCTCCTCCGATTGCGAAACCAGGAACAAGCGCAATAACTACTTTTGGAAGACTCCTAATTATACGTTGCAAATCAAGAACATTTAAACGCGGGATTCCATCATCACCAAGGTATCCTCCACTTCCACGTATAGCCTGATCTCCGCCAGAACAAAAAGAGAATTTTCCATCTTTGGAAGGTCCTACTCCTGTAAATAGAACAACTCCAATTTTAGGATCTTCTCTTATTCTTATAAATGCATCACAAAGTTCTGAAATTGTTTGAGGTCGAAAAGCATTTCTTTTCTCAGGACGATTTATAGCAACTCGAGCGATTCCTTCAGGACTTATGTCAAGCATAATATCTTTGTATTCACCAACAGCAACCCATGAAGTATTAATTTCTCCCGGGAGAACTCTTCTAGGGATATTTTTAGGGGAAACAGGTTTTAAAGTCATTGTTTAAATTAAATCTAGTCAAGACTTGATAAACTCTCAGATAATGTTTTTTTTAGGTCTTCACGTAAACTTACTCTCAATGTATGATCTTCAACAGAGTTAGTACAAACTCTTATTAATACATTTGTTGATAAAGAAAAACTCCATTCAATTGCTTGTTCCAAATCATCCAAGCATGCAACTTGCTTATATTTCAAGCCATAGGCTTTAGCAAGTGTAAGATGACAAACTTGCTGTGGCATCAAAAAAATCTCTTCAAAATCTCCTTCTTGAATTCTATCTATATTTAATTGATTAAATATACCCCCTCCTCCATTATCAATCATGATTACGATAAGACTAATATTTTTATCCTTTGAAAATAGCCAGCCATTTGTATCATGAAGAAGTGCTAAATCACCTGTGACCAAAACCATTCTACCCATAATCACTGATAATCCCATACCCATTGAGAGCGTCCCATCAATTCCTGACGCCCCCCTAAAGCCAAAGCACCTCCTTAAGAAAGCACCCTCTCCCGAATAACTTAACCAATCTCTTATGGGACTACTTGAAGCAAGCATCACAGGGCAACAATTTGGTAACAAGCGAGGAAGCAATCTGGCTAAAGCAGGTTCAGTAATCAACCCATTTCTGAATAACTTTTTATCAAGCCAATCATGGATGAATAAATCATATTTTATAAGCTCTTTCGTCAACTTTTGACTAACAATTTTTTGTTCTAATGCTGGCTCTTTGGGGATAGCCTCCAGCAATTTATTAACCCAACAAGAAAACCCTTCACTAAATTGAGTTGCGCCACCTATTGGATCAAGATTTCTAAAATCTCCCTCGGTAATAAGTAATTGAACTTTCCCAGGTTTTTCAAGCCAAGTTTGTAATTCTCTACTTGGTGGAATTGGACCCAAACGTAAAACTTGAATCTCTTTAATTTTTTCAAATAAACCTGTTGAGAAAAAAAGATCCCAGTGATTGATTAAACCCTCTTGATTATTTTCAACGCCAGAAAGTGGATCAGCAAGAATTGGCCATCCGGTTAATTTTTGCCATTTCTTTAATGCTCCCCTAAAAGAAACTAGTTGTTTTGCTTTTCCTCTCCATGGCCCAACAATAATTATTCCCAAAGAGAATGGATCTAATTTTGGTAGTTTTAAAGATGGAAAATTTCCAACAATTTCAATATTTTTTGAAGTAATGTTGTCTTTGAAGAATCCTTCAAGCCCCCATCCATCAAGAACTTTTTTCTGGTCAATTTCGCAAGGGTGCAAAGGCTCCTCATAAGCGAGGTTAATATGAACTGGACCAGGACTTTTAGAAGCCATTTCAAATGATTTCCCAACTAAAGATGTCAGTCTCTCTTTAGAGATCAAATGGATTCCTTCTTTTGGAGATTCATCAAAATGTCTACAAACAGACTTCAGAAAATCCTGTTGATTAACTGCTTGATTCGCTCCACATTCTTTTAATCTCAAAGGTCTATCTGCAGTTAAAAACAAGAGAGGATGACATGACCTATCTGCTTCAACAGCCGCTGGCAAAAGATTTGCGACAGCACTTCCAGAAGTTGTAATAACACAACTTATTTGTCCACTTGCTGCACTTATTCCTAAAGCAAGGAATGCAGCCGACCTTTCATCAATGGATGTTATTAGAGTTAATTCTTTTCTTTTAGAGAGACTTGCTGCTGCCAATGCAAGAGGTCCTGATCTGCTACCCGGGCAAAGGACAAAATATTTCACTCCCTTTGCTACTAGGGTTTTAAGTAGCTCTAAGCTAATAAAGAAGTTGTAACGTGCTAGTGAAATTGCCAAAAGAACAACTACTTCGATTTTTGTAAAAAACTTTCCAACAAGAAACTAAAACAAAGAAAATTCATGACATCCACTGGATCAAAAAAGAATCAAAACCAAAATAGTTGGAAAGGATTGTTGGTTTGGATACTAATTGCGCTTTTATTAAGATGGCAAGCAGTTGAACCTAGATGGATTCCATCTGGATCAATGATTCCTACTTTGCAAATTCAAGACCGAATATTGATAGAAAAAATAACTCCAAGACTAAATCAGAAGTTAAATAAACATTTAAATTTAAATACGATTGTTATTTTTAAACCTCCAAAAATTCTTACAGAAGCTGGATACAGTAATGGATCAGCGTTAATAAAAAGAGTTGTAGGATTACCTGGAGACAAAATAGAAATCACTAATGGAAAATTATATAGAAATGAAAAAGAAATAAATGAACCTTGGATTAAAGAACCTATTGAATACGAAATGAAAGCAATTAATGTACCTGACTATTCACTTTGGGTGTTAGGAGACAACCGAAATAACAGTTTAGACTCTCACATATGGGGAGCTCTCCCAGAAAGAAATCTTATAGGTACAGCACTTGCAAGGTACTGGCCATTAAAAAAAATAGGTCCTATTCGGTTCCCATAACCTAAATTAAATTTTATTAGAGTACATTTTGCGATATTGTGTAATTACATGGAAAAAACTGGATGTTTAATCCTGAATTTTTAGCTACAGACAATAATGAGGGTCATGAGGCAAATGCTCTAATTCAGTACTTACAAGATCAACCTGCAGACGTTTTGCAAAGAGTTGCAAAATCTGCCAGTCCCGAAATTCAAGAAATAATCCGACACAATGTCCAAGGTTTACTTGGAATGCTACCTGGAGAGCAATTTGAGGTAAAAGTAACCTCTAGCAAGGATAATTTGGCTAGTTTATTAGCTTCTGCAATGATGACAGGTTATTTCTTAAGACAAATGGAGCAAAGAAAACAGTTAGAGGAAACACTTTTATGTGATGAAGAAATGTCAGTTGACCCTGATAAAATTTAATCACTAAATTTTTTTAAAGGGTCTTTCGGTACTACACCGATATCCAATAATTTTTGATCTAGCCAACCTAAAAATCCAAAATCACCTTGGTTATTTGCCCAATCAACTTTATTAATTTTATTTTTTAGCTTTTTTATTTCATATTTTGAAAGTTTAACCTTACCGCTGTAATGAGCAGAAATTAGCCATGAAATACTTTGTAAGGATTCAACTTTATTCAACCATTTTATTAAAGCTTTTTGGCCCCTAGGGAAAACAAGCCTTTCTATTACAGGAGCAATTTGTATTAGAGGGGAGTTTTTTCCAACTAGTTTTTTAGCAGACAATTCCCAGCCTTTTTGCCAAGCAAAAGGATATATTCCAAAATGTGCTCTTTTATTTCTTAATTTTGGTTTAAAAGAGTTTCTAAAAATTTCTTTTATTTTTGGTATCACCAACTTTTCAGGTCTTAGGTAGGAAGCAAAAAGAACCAAACGAAGCCAACCTTTTCTTCTTGAAATTGGTGTATCAATAAGCTCTTCAGACCCCTTCTCTCTTGAATGAAACAATAAAGGGGTAGGGTCGAAATCAAAAAGCTCTGGAGGAGTTTCTTCAATAGCCACAAGTGCATCAGTAACCAACAAAGATTTTGATGGTTTATGAAAACAAGATATTTCCTGAAAACGTCCTAGTCCAATATCAATTGGCCCCAATGGAATCCAGTCACAATATTCATTATGAGGAAATCCATCAGCCAATAAAATATTTGTTCTTTTAGATGGAATTCCCAACCAATCAAGAGGCAGTTTAAACGGGAAACTCCATTGCCCCGGGCAAACCCATATTCTTGAATCAGGGAAAGCTCTAGCGAGAGCAGGAAGAGCAATTTTATGTTCCAAGCCAGAGGCTGTTGGTAAAACAATAGTTTTCACTGGACCAATTTTTTTCTCAAGCACATATATTTCTCTGAGCAATTCATCAGTTGGAGGAAGAGGATTAATTATCATCAATTCATTCTTTACTCTTACAACTAACAACCTCACTGGAACAGCAACATAATAAATTCCTTGAAGTTGTTCGAAACTCCAAATCTGATTAGGAACTAATTCACGGAAAATTGTTTTTTTTCTGCCATAAGGATAGAGCGGGAAAAGTGGCCACCAACTCCATTTTTGCTCAGAAAAAAGATTACTCATTGTTTAATTAGTTTAATTATTATTTATAAAAGTTTGGTTTTTAAATATTCCATATCTTGGGGCAAATAAAAATGCTATCAGAAAAATTACTGTTTGAACTAAAACAATAGATCCACCTGTTTCAATATCTGACCAATAACTTATATAAACACCTAAAATGCTAGAGAATGAACTGCTAATGACTGCTAAAAAAGTCATCTTATCAAAACGATCAGTGAGCAAGTATGCAGTCGCTCCAGGAGTGATAAGCATTGCTACTACTAGAATAATACCAACAGTTTGCAAACCTACTACTGCGGATAGAGATAATAAAGTTAGTAATAAATAATGAAGTATACCTGTATTTATTCCTATAGATCTAGCATGTTTAGCATCAAAACAATAAAGCATTAAATCTTTTCTAAATATAAGCAAAATAGATATAACAATAAATGAAATTATCAAAGTCTGGTTAACATCTGAACGAGAAATCCCTAGAGGACTTCCAAAAAGAATTTGCATCAGATCAATATTACTTTTAATTTTTGAAACTAATACAAGACCTAATGCAAAAAAACCGGTAAAAACTAGTCCTATTACTGTATCTTCTTTGATTCTAGATTTCTGTTTAACAAATCCAATCAAAGCAACCGAACCAACTCCAAATACAAAAGCACCTAAGGAAAAAGGGAGCCCTAGTGCATAAGCAACAACTACTCCTGGCATGACAGCATGAGAAACAGCATCACCCATTAATGCCCAACCTTTTAATGTCATGTAACAAGATAAAAGCCCACAAACCCCTCCCACTAATGCGCTAACCATTAAAGCTCTTCTCATGAAGTCATGAGTTAATGGATCCAACAGCCAATCAATTGGCGTAATGGAAATTAGGAATTCACTCATTTACAAAATTTTTACTTGACGTCGGACCTGATAAAGGATTTGGTGGAATTCCTCCAAATGTTTTATTTAGATTTTCCGAAGTAAAAACTTCCGAGGTTTCACCATACGCAAGAACCGTCTTATTGATAAGGACAACAAAATCACAAAAATCTCTAACATGGTTCAAATCATGAGTAGATATCAAAATAGTGTGTCCTTCCTGTCGAAATTGAAGAAATAGCTCAGCCATGAGCTTTTCAGTGGGTACATCAACTCCAGAGAAAGGCTCGTCTAAAAGAAGCACTGATGCACGTTGTGCAATTGCTCTTGCAAGAAAAGCTCTTTTGCGTTGCCCTCCAGATAAAGATCCTATTGGTCTTTCTCTAAGATCCAAAAGATCAACTCTTTCAAGGGCATGAACAACTGCTCTTCTATCGGATTCTCTTGGTATTCGTAAAATATTCATAGCTCCATATCTTCCCATCATTACGACATCCCAAACACTCACGGGAAATGAATAATCTATTCCTTCGTTTTGTGGAACATATGCAACCGATTGCTCCTTCTGGGCTTGATTAACCTTAATACCATTGATCCTTATTTTCCCCCTTGATGGTCTAACGAAGCCCATTAGAGCTTTGAAAAAAGTTGACTTTCCTGCACCATTCATCCCCACAAGTCCACAGATAGATCCCGCTTTTAAATTTAAACTTGCGTCGTAGAGAGCAACTGTGCCGTTGTAGTCAACACAAACTTGATCTGCCTCAATCCGCATAAAATCTTTCTCGTGACTTTTATAAATTGGGTTCATTATTTTTTCACTGCTGAATTGGATAGACCCTCAGTAATTAATCGAACATTATGCCTTAGTAAATCTATGTAGGTAGAAGCTGGACCATTTAGATCTGATAGTGAATCAACGTAGAAGGTACCTCCAAAAGCAGCTCCGCTTGATTTCGCAACTTCCATTTGTGCTTCTGCACTCACAGTACTTTCACAAAAAATTGTCGGGACGTCATTCTCTTTAATTTTTTTTATTAGATTCACCATTCTCCTTGGGGTTACCTGACTTTCAGCATTAACTGGCCACAAATATGCCTCTTTCATTCCGTAATCACGGGCCAGATAAGTAAAGGCTCCTTCGCATGTCACCAAAAATCTTCTTTCTTTAGGAATAGAGGATAAAGAATCTCTTAGCTCTTTATCAAGCGATTCAAGTTTAGCTTTATAGGTTGAAGCGTTAGATGTGTATTCAAGAGCTCCATCAGGATCAATTTTGATAAAAGCATCGACTATTTTGTCTACATAACTCATAGCTCTTTTGGGCGACATCCAGGCATGAGGATTTGGCTTCCCTGAATAAGCATCACCTTCTATCAATAATGGCTGAATCCCCTCGGTTAATTTCACATTGGGAATATCACCTGTGCTAGTCATAAATTTTGAAAACCATGCCTCAAGACCTAAGCCATTTTCAATAATCAGTTTTGCTCCTTTCGTTTTCACAATATCACTGGGTGTAAATTGATAACTATGGATTTCTGCCCCTGGTTTAGTAATTGATTCGACTAGAAGTCGATCCCCAGCAACATTTCTAGCAAGATCTGCCAAAATTGTAAAAGTAGTTAAGACAAAAGACCTTTCATTATTTGGTTTGTAAGTATTTTTATTTGCACATCCTGTAAAAAGTAAAATATTGAAAGCAATAAAAATAGATAAACTAGTTATCTTGTTTTTCTTAGAAATAAACTCATCAAAAATCTTTTTATTGAACATAAATTTGAAATTAGAAAATATTTATGTTTTATCTAAATATAGGTAAAAAATATACTAGAGAGAAAGTTATAAAATCAAACTGATTTAACTTTGTAATTATTAGATTGAGACTGAATCCACTCTTTTGATTGCTTTAAAAAAGCTACCCAATCAACTCTCTCTAGCTCAGCAGCTTTTGATACTAGTTGAGGAGCTTGTTGCTTAATAAGTTCTAAATCAGGCTGAGTGACTCCATTATTAAGAGCCATCCAATCGGCCATCGACCTTCCAACTACTCTTGTTAAGTAAGCAGCACTCAAGGCCTGAATTGTTCCAGCTGCCACCCAAGAGGAACCATCAAGCTTTGCTAAGCTCAACAAGGATTGTCCACTCCATTCGACAACACCTTGACCAATTGCAGCCATTGCTAGCTGTCGCGAGACGGCTTCAAGTAATTCTGGCTTCATTTTGGAAGACCATATTTTCGACATTTCTTTGATCATTAAGCCATTAACCACTGCAACTGCAAGCAAATCAGTTGAGGCGACAGGGGAGGCGAAAACGATACCAGCAACTATCCATTGAGATCTTGTTTGAATAACCTTGAATTTTTCTCTTCTTAATTTTTCTAAATCTTTTTGCCAAGAAGTATGCAATCG
The DNA here is from genome assembly GCF_027359595.1 of Prochlorococcus marinus str. MIT 0912. Taxonomy (NCBI): domain Bacteria; kingdom Bacillati; phylum Cyanobacteriota; class Cyanophyceae; order Synechococcales; family Prochlorococcaceae; genus Prochlorococcus; species Prochlorococcus marinus. The sequence continues at coordinate 39,775 of NZ_CP114783.1, read as the reverse complement.
AGACAAAAGTCTTTGCTTAGTAATATCAGTATTTTTCTTTGGATTTTCAAGAAGTTTCTTAATTGGAGAAAGAACCGTTGCCATTTCTGTTTGAGATCCATCCCATTTCAATACTCTGTTAGTCCATCTATCTGGTAATTGAGCCTCTAATGCATTTCGCTCATCGGACCAATCAATAGATTCTTTACTGGCAACCATTAGCCAGGCTGGTTGATCTGTAGGGATATTTTTAATCCACAAAAGATCAGCTGCGCTCATTGGAAGTGCCAAAGAGTAAACAATAAAATCTTGCTCTTGGATTAAATCTGGCAAAATCCAATTTCGATCTCTTACAGGAAGAGCTGGTGGAAAAGAAACTTTTATTTGATTGTTTATTCCTAAAACTTTTTCCAATTGCTCTTTATCAGGTAATTTTACGCCTTTTGTTTTCAAGAAACCAATGCTTTGATCTTCGCTTCTATCAATGATTTTTTGCAAGGAATTAATTCTTTCTTTTTTTCTTTCACTTTGCTCTCCATCCTCAAGTAAGTACTCGAAATTCTCTAAAACGTCATGACATCTTCTTACCCAACCTTGAACAGTAGAGGGAGCATCAAATGAAACCTTTCCTGGTTTTAAAAAATAAAAAATACAACCAAGTCCTAATAGCAATCCAAGTCCACCCCCAGGGATATGGGCCACATCACTTAAAACCCATTGACCGGTAATTGTTAGCCCAATAAAAAGACTAATTTTGGGAATAGAAAAAGAAGGCAGGGAAAGAGATGATTTTGTTAATGAATGATTTTCCATATTTCAATAATTACAGTTTCTTCTTAGCTAACTTTCATTTTAAAGCAAACTTTCCCTTAATAACCGCAAAGAAAGAAGGTTTTACGTTTTTAAAAAAAGAAATTTATACCTAAATAAAATCGAGTTATTCCGCTGGTATCGATTTATTAGATGTGAAAGTGCTAATCAAGATATTCAAATTTGTCGCAAAAGTACCGGCTATGCGTCACACTTGCCCCTATTGGCAAATATGTTCATGGGTGACTCTTACACCAATAATCAGTCAGGTGGTGGCGATTTCCAAAACCAAAGACAAAATGGTCGCAATAATTTCAGAGGTGGCCGAGGTCCTAACAATAGAGAGGGAGGCTTTCGCATTCGCTTAAGTGATAATGAAATGAGAGCAGCCAGATCATTACAAGAAGCCTTCAATCTTCGTTCTACTGTCGCAGTGCTTGGTTTCGCAGTACGAACTCTTGCGCAAATGCTTGAAGATGGAAGTCTTGAAAATTTAGTCAACGAATATAGGTCTCAAGCGCCCGCCAACGACCAAAGAAAAGGCAGGAGTAATAGGGGAAGATATAACGGTGAAAATAACAGCTCAATCAACTCAAAGCCCAACCCTTTTGCAAGACCAGAAAAACCAGTTAAAGAACAAGAGGTCGCTGATACTGATCAGGCAAACAATGTTGCTCAAGATCCTGAAGAAAAAGATAATGATCAAGCAAAAGAAGGAAGTTCAAATGAAGATGATTCCACAATTTCAAGCGAGCAAGGATAAGTGAATCAAAAGCGAGTCTTATCTGGTGTTCAACCCACCGGAGATGTTCATATTGGTAATTGGCTTGGAGCAATAAGAAATTGGGTTGAATTACAAGAAAATTACGAAACTTTTGTCTGCGTTGTTGATCTTCATGCGATAACGACTCCGCATGACCCAAAATCTCTTTATCAAAATTCTTTATCTACAGCGGCTTTGTATATCGCTTGTGGGATGAATCCTGATAAATGCTCAATATTCATTCAAAGTCAGATAAGCGCCCATAGCGAGCTTTGCTGGATACTAAATTGCTTAACTCCTTTAAACTGGATGGAGAGAATGATTCAGTTCAAGGAAAAGTCAATTAAACAAGGAGACAATGTATCTATTGGATTATTAGATTATCCAGTCCTTATGGCAGCGGATATTCTTCTCTATGACGCTGATTTGGTTCCTGTTGGAGAAGATCAAAAGCAGCATCTAGAGCTTGCGAGAGATATTGCTTCTCAAAGAGTTAATTCAAAATTCGGAACAAAAGAAAATCCAATACTAAAAGTTCCAAATCCCTTAATTTTGAAAGAGTGTTCCAAGGTCATGAGCCTGACTGACGGAACAAAGAAAATGAGTAAAAGCGACCCAAACGAAAATAGTAGGATTACTTTATTAGACAGTCCAGATATCATTACTAAAAAAATAAAACGTGCAAAAACCGACTCAGAATTAGGATTAGAATTCGGTAATACTGCAAGACCTGAAGCTGACAATCTTTTAACAATTTATTCTATAATTTCTGGCCTAGGTAGAGAAAAAGCAGCTGAGTATTGCGCAGAAATGGGCTGGGGTAAATTCAAACCAGAGTTTACAGAGGCAATGATTAACGTTCTCAAACCTATTCAAGAAAAATATAAAGAACTAATGAATGATCCAGAAGAGTTAAAAAGAATACTAAATAAAGGCAAACTTACTGCCGAGGAGGTTTCTAAGTTAACATTAAATAGAGTTAAAGAAGCTCTAGGATTTTATTCAAATTTGTAGAAAATTATGCCAATAATTACATTACCGGATGGAACTGAAAAAAAATATAATTCTGCTGTCACAATTGACCAAATAGCATCAGAAATTGGTCCTGGTTTAGCAAAAGCAGCGCTAGCGGGGAGAGTGAATGGAGAATTAATTGATACTTGTATTCCTATAACTCAAAATTCTCATATACAGATTATTACATCTAAAGATGATGAGGGACTAGAAATTATTAGACATTCATTCGCTCATCTTCTTGGACATGCTGTAAAGCAATTATACCCCGAAGCAAAAATGGCAATAGGACCAGTTATTGAAGATGGTTTTTATTATGATATTTCTTATAAAGATACCTTTACTCCTGATGATCTTCTCAAAATTGAGAAAAGAATGAAAGAGTTAGTTAACAGAGATTATAATGTAGATGTTGAAATAGTAAGTCCAGAGAAAGCAAAGGAAGTTTTTACTAATAGAGGTGAAACTTTCAAGCTAGACATAGTTAAAAATATCCCTGAAAATGAAATCATAAAGTTATACAAACATCAAGAATATATTGATATGTGCAGAGGTCCTCATGTGCCAAATACAAGGCATCTAAGAGTATTTAAGCTAATGAAAGTATCCGGGGCTTATTGGCGCGGAGACTCTAACAATGAAATGCTACAAAGAATATATGGAACAGCTTGGAAAAGCTCGAAAGAATTAAAAGAATATATCACTAGAATTGAAGAAGCTGAGAAAAGAGATCATAGAAAGCTAGGGAAAAAGTATTCACTTTTTCACTCGCAAGAAGAAGCACCCGGTATGGTTTTTTGGCACCCTAAAGGGTGGACTATTTATAGAATTTTAGAAGATTTTATTCGGGAAACCATTACAAAATATGATTATCAAGAAGTTAAATCTCCTCAAGTAGTTGATAGGAGTCTTTGGGAGAAATCAGGCCATTGGGATAAATTTAAAGAAGATATGTTTACTACGACTTCAGAGAACAGGGAATATGCAATAAAACCTATGAATTGCCCTTGCCATATACAAATATTCAATCAAGGTTTAAAAAGCTATCGAGATCTTCCTATTAGACTTTCTGAATTTGGTTCTTGTCATCGCAATGAGCCTTCTGGTGCACTTCATGGCTTAATGAGGGTAAGAAATTTTGTTCAAGATGATGCACATATATTTTGTACCGATGAACAAATCCAAGAAGAAGTCCAAAATTTTATTGATTTGGTATTTGAGGTTTATAAAACCTTTGGCTTTGATTCAATTCTTATTAAGCTCTCAACAAGACCAGAGAAAAGGGTTGGGAGTGATGATATCTGGGACAAATCAGAAAAAGCCTTATCTGAGGCACTTGATTCAAAAGGGTTAGATTGGTCGCTACTCCCTGGAGAAGGTGCATTCTATGGTCCAAAAATAGAATTCTCCCTAAAAGATTGTCTCAACAGAGTATGGCAGTGCGGAACAATTCAAGTGGATTTCTCAATGCCTCAAAGGCTCAATGCAAGTTATATAGATATTACAGGAAGAAAACAAACACCTGTAATGCTTCACAGAGCTATTTTAGGTTCTTTTGAAAGATTTATTGGGATTTTAATTGAGAATTATTCAGGAAATTTTCCTACATGGTTATCACCTGTTCAAATAATGATTATGGGCATAACTGATAGAAATAATGAAGCATGTTTTAGTGCTAAAGATAAATTAGTTAATTTTGGGTTCAGAGCTGAAATTGATATCAGAAATGAAAAAGTTGGTTTTAAAATACGAGAACATACTATGCAAAGAATACCTTTCTTGATAATTATTGGAGATAAGGAAGAAGAGAATAATGAAATCTCAGTAAGAACAAGAGAAGGTAAAGATCTTGGAAATATGAGTATAGACAAGTTTAAATTAATAATTGACGAATCAATTAGCAAAAAAGGTATGCAAGTTAATCAATCCTAAATCAAAACGATTTTAATAACTAATGAATTTACTTGCTGGAGATCTTGGAGGGACTAAAACAATATTAGCTGTTTATTCAAACGAGAACTATCCAAAAAAATTATTTGAAAAGTACTATATTTCGTCAGAATGGAAATCTTTTTACTTAATATTTAAAGATTTTATTAAACATTTACCAGATCATATATCACTCCCTGAATATATGTGTATTGGAGTAGCAGGACCAATAAAAGGCCAGAAAGTTAAGATCACAAATCTAGAATGGGATATCGCAACAGAAAAATTATCTCAGCTTTCAAAAATAAATAATATTGAATTAATAAATGATTTCTCAGTTTTAATATATGGAATACCATTTTTCAAAAAATCCCAATATGAAGTAATCCAAGGAACATTAAATTCTGAGTACAAAACTAATCAAAAATTAGTTGCCATTATCGGAGCTGGTACTGGCTTAGGAATGTCCAGAGGATTAATTACACCTAAAAACATTTTTATATTTCCAAGTGAAGGGGGGCATCGGGAATTTTCCCCAAGAACAGAAAACGAATGGGAATTAGTCAAATGGCTAAAAAACAAGCTAAATATTCAAAGAGTATCCATTGAAAGAATAGTTAGTGGGACAGGCCTTGGAATGATTGCCAGATGGAAATTGGATAATCCATTAAATGAAAACCACCCACTTCAGGAAACTTTAAAAAAAATGGATAATGACAAATCAGCTTTCACAGATTTACCCGCATTTGTTTGGGAGAGAGCAAATAACGGAGACAAATTAATGTCTGAAGCTTTGAAATTATGGCTAAATGTTTATGGATCAGCAGCTGGAGACCTTGCTTTACAAGAACTTTGCTCTTCAGGCTTATGGATTTCAGGAGGAACAGCCGCAAAAAACCTCGATGGAATAAACTCTTCTAACTTCCTTAATGCTTTTAGTAATAAGGGTCGCTTTCAATCTTATTTAAAGGAAATCCCATTGATTGTTCTTAAAGATCCAGAGGCGACATTATTCAGTTCAGCTTGCAGGGCACGCTTAAGTGCCGAATCAAATGGGAGACTTAGTTAAAGGATAAAAACATGGGGCCGCCAAAAATAGGACAAACTGTCGTAGTAGAGGTTCCTTCTACTACAGCCAATATTGGTCCAGGGTTTGATTGCCTTGGTGCAGCATTAGATCTTTCCAATCAGTTCACTATTAAAAGAATTGAGGGTAATGCTGAAAGATTTGAATTGATAATGGAGAGTACTGAAGGCAATCATTTAAGAGGCGGCCCCGAAAACCTTTTTTATCGAGCCGCGCAGAGAGTTTGGAGAACTGCAGGTGTTGAGCCAGTCGCTCTTGAAGCAAGAGTAAAATTAGCGGTGCCTCCTGCAAGAGGGCTTGGTAGCAGTGCTACAGCAATCGTGGCAGGACTGGTTGGAGCTAATGCACTTGCTGGTTATCCATTGCCTAAAGAAAAATTATTGGAGTTGGCAATAGATATAGAAGGTCACCCTGACAATGTTGTTCCATCGCTAATAGGGGGTCTTTGCGTAACAGCTAAAACCGCAAACGACAGATGGCGTGTAGTCCGCTGTGACTGGGATCAATCAATAAAAGCGGTAGTCGCAATTCCATCCATTCGCCTTAGTACAAGCGAAGCAAGGCGTGTCATGCCAGAAAACATTCCAGTTAATGATGCAGTAATCAATTTAGGTGCGCTTACTCTTCTTCTTCAAGGACTAAGAACCGGAAATGAGGATCTAATTGCAGATGGCATGCATGACAAGCTTCATGAACCTTATAGGTGGGGATTGATTAAAGGAGGATTGGAGGTAAGAGAAGCAGCAAAGGCTGCCGGAGCTTTAGGATGTGCAATAAGTGGAGCAGGACCAAGCATTCTTGCCTTGTGCAAAGCGACTAAAGGCCGAGAAGTCAGTGTCGCAATGGTCAAAGCCTGGGAAGCTGCTGGTGTAGCAAGTCGTGCTCCTTTAATGAGCCTCCAACTCAGAGGAAGCGAATGCATTTCAAACACCTTTGGGTAGTTCTACTCATGAAAACGAACAAAAACTGATAGCTTTATGGCTGACTTGCCCCAAATCATGGATGCCAATCTGCCTATGAGTATTGATTCTCAAACAGTATTTCCATGGCTTTCACTCATTGTGCTCCTACCCATAGTGGGAGCATTGATAATGCCTTTCCTCCCAACGCAAGAGAGTAAAAATTCTAATCTGCCAAGAAATATTGCCTTAGTTATTTTATTAGCTGATTTTCTAATAATCATATTGGCTTTTGCCAATTTGTTTGACCCCAGCAGCGAAAGTCTGCAGTTGATTGAAAGACTTCAGTGGCTTCCTTCAATAGGACTCGAATGGTCATTAGGAGTTGATGGAATATCTGCACCGCTAGTAGTTCTAAGCGGGCTAATAACATTTTTGTCCGCAGCTGCAAGTTGGAAAATAAAACAAAAAACAAGGCTTTACTTTGCTTTGTTACTCATTCAAGCTTCAGCCCAAGCTTTAGTTTTCCTATCACAAGATTTTTTACTATTTTTCTTAGCTTGGGAACTTGAACTTGTTCCTGTCTATCTATTGATTGCTATTTGGGGAGGGAAAAGAAAACTATATGCTGCAACAAAATTCATCCTTTATACAGCGCTAGCTTCCCTTTTAATATTAATTAGTGGGCTTGCTTTAGCTCTTTCTGGAGATCAATTTACCTTTAATTTAAGTGAAATAGCAGCCAAATCTTTTACTGGTAATTTTGGGATATTTTGTTATTTAGGTTTTTTAATTGGTTTTGGAGTCAAGCTCCCTATCTTTCCACTTCATACCTGGCTGCCAGATGCTCATGGGGAGGCAAATGCACCAGTTTCGATGTTATTAGCTGGTGTTTTATTAAAAATGGGAGGTTACGCTCTCATAAGATTTAACGTCCAAATTTTACCGGATACTCATTTAATACTTGCTCCAGCGCTGATTATCATTGGGATAGTAAATATTATTTATGGTGCTCTAAATGCTTTTGCTCAAGATAATGTAAAAAGACGCATAGCTTGCAGTTCAGTAAGTCATATGGGTTTTGTTCTTGTAGGGATTGGTGCAATTAATGCTCTTGGAATCAGTGGAGCGATGCTACAAATGATTAGCCATGGACTGATTGCTGCCGCAATGTTTTTTGTTACTGGAAGTTTTTATGAAAGAACCAATACTCTTTCAATCCCCAATATGGGAGGTCTAGCAAAAGCTTTGCCAATTACTTTTGCATTCTTCTTGGCCAGTTCGCTAGCTTCACTAGCCTTACCAGGAATGAGTGGGTTTATAAGTGAAATCACAGTTTTTCTAGGAATAACTAGTCAAGAAGGATTCACTTCTTTATTTAGAGCAATAACAATCCTTTTAGCAGCTATTGGACTGGTTTTAACTCCTATCTACCTTCTTTCAATGTGTAGAAGGGTATTTTTTGGGCCTAGGATACCAGCTTTGTCCATAGTAAAAGAAATGGATGCAAGAGAGCTTTCTATAGGTTTAAGTCTCTTAGTTCCTACATTAGTAATAGGTTTTTGGCCAAGAATAGCTATTGATTTATATGAGGTATCAACAAATGCTCTCGCACAATCATTAATTACCAATAACCTTGTACCAATAAGTTAGTTTTTGAATCTAAAAAATGACTTCAATTAAGCAAACAGCATTATTAAAAGGTGAAGGTCTTCCTAATTATGATGAAATCACCCCTAACGAGATCACTGAAAATATACCCTTACTAATAAAAAAACTAAATGAAAAATTAAATAAACTAGAAGAACAGCTCGAAAAACAATTACACACAAAAAGCTCACTGAGTTGGGAAGATGTAATGCCTCAGCTTTATGAAATAGGTGAAAAGCTTAGGTGGAGTTGGGGGGTGGTAAGTCATCTGAATGCTGTATGCAATTCCGCTGAACTACGTGAGGTTTATTCAAATCAGCAACCTACTATAGTTAGATTTAGTAATCAGCTTGCTCAAAACGAAGTCATTTTCAAGGCGCTCTCAAATTTAAAAGAGCATGGAAAGATAAAGGATGAAACACAAATAAGAATAATTGAGACAGAACTAATAACCATGAAAAACAAAGGAATTGGTCTAGAGGCCAACGAAAAAGCTCTCTTTAATTCTCGCAGTGAGCGATTAGCTGAATTATCAACTACATTCAGTAACAATGTATTAGATGCGACTAAGAATTGGAGTCTTTTATTGAAAAACAAATCAGAAGTCGAGGGTCTTCCTGAAAGAGCGCTTGAGACATTAGCTCTTGCTGCAAAGGAAGCTGGTGACAAAGATGAAGAAGATAATGATCCATCAGCATCAAATGGCCCATGGAGAGTTGGCTTAGATATGCCTAGGTACATTCCTTTTCAAACTTATGCAAAAGATAGACATGTCAGAGAGAAAGTTTATAGAGCCTTTGTGAGTAGAGCTAGCGATGGAAATATTAATAACAAAAAAATAATTGAAGAAATTCTAGATCTCAGAAATAAACAGGCAAAACTATTGGGATATAAAAACTGGTGTGAAATTAGCTTGGCCACAAAGATGGCAGATAATGAAAAAGCTGTTGATATGTTACTCGAAGAATTACGATTAGCAGCAATGCCTCATGCTAAAAAAGAAGTTGTTCATCTTCGTGAGTGTGCCAAAAGAAATGGGGAAAACGAAGATTTTGAGCTATCTCCATGGGATGTAAGTTTTTGGGCTGAAGTTCTACGCAAAGAGAAATTCGACCTTGACCAGGAGAAACTCAGACCATGGTTTCCTTTAAATCAAGTTCTTAATGGTCTATTCAATTTATGCAAAAGACTTTTTGAAATTGACATTGAAGAAGCAAGTAATACAGCTCCTTTGTGGCATGAAGATGTCCGTTTCTTCAATGTTAAGAATTTAGATGGCCAGAAAATTGCATCTTTCTATCTAGATCCCTTCAGTCGTCCTGCGACAAAAAGAGGAGGTGCCTGGATGGATGAATGTTTGTGCCGAAATCAAAAAACGAAAGATGATATTGTTCTCCCAGTAGCCTATTTAGTCTGCAATCAAACGCCTCCTATTGCAGACAAGCCAAGTTTAATGAGTTTCGAAGAAGTAGAAACTCTCTTCCATGAATTTGGTCATGGACTACAACATATGTTGACAACTGTAAATTACCCTCAAGCAGCCGGTATTAATAACGTTGAATGGGATGCTGTCGAATTAGCAAGCCAATTTATGGAAAATTGGTGCTTAGAAGATCAAACAATTTCTGAAATAGCAATACATTGGAAGACGAAAGAACCACTACCAGAATCGGAAATTAATAAATTGAGGCTAAGCAGAACATTTAATTCTGGGCTTTCGACTTTAAGACAAATACATTTTGCTCTTACTGATCTAAAACTCCATAGTCAATGGAATGAAGATTTAGGAATTTCCCCAGATGAATTGCGACGAGAAATCGCAAAAAATACAACAGTGATGGATCCTATTCCAGAAGATCAATTTCTCTGTGCCTTCAGTCATATTTTTGCTGGTGGCTATGCTGCTGGATACTACTCTTATAAATGGGCTGAGGTACTTAGCTCTGATGCCTTTGCCGCATTTGAAGAGGCAGGCCTTTCTAATCAGGACCAAGTCCGAAAGATTGGTAAAAAATATCGCGATTCAATTCTTAGTCTTGGTGGTAGTCGTTCACCCAATAAGGTTTTCAAACAATTCAGAGGAAGACTTCCCTCTACTGAAGCTTTAATTAGACATAGCGGTCTTAACTAGCTACTATTGAAAATCTTTTTGGCTAAGATGTCTAGGGAATTAGAATTTGTTATCAATTCTTTATGTGTCAACACAGGTAAGTGATAGGAATCACCAATAGGAAGTTTTGCTTGCCACCCTGGGAATGACATCAAATCCCATTTTGTAAAAAAGCTAGTGCATTCAACCTTTTCTAGAGAAGTCAAATCATTGTTTAATTGAGATAGTAAACTACTTCCTCTTTTCATCTCTGCAATACCTGGCATCAAAAATGAAGGGATCATTTGAGCTGTGAAAGTACCAAAATGAGGACTACCAATACTAAAAAAACGTTTAGTTCTTAAAAAACCATCATAATTTTGCATCCAAAACCTACTAATTAATCCACCCATAGAAAAACCAACAATATCAATTTCGATTTCAGAACCCACTAATTCCTCAATCTTAGAATCAAGATCATGAGCTAAATGCCTAATAGATGTTTTTCCATATTTGTGTGGTAAATGTGGTCTGTACAATTGATAGTCATCTTTTTTATTTTTTTAATTAATTTTTCAAATAATTTAGGATTGTTCCACAAACCATGAACAAGAAAAATTGGTCTATTGTTTGTATCCAATTAATTAATGGGATATAAGAAATTTCTTTTTTTTTCGATTAGGACACTTCCCGTAAATCCATGTATTGGTGGCGAGCATTTTGTCAGCAAGATATGAATTGGAACTGGACCATATAGAGACTCAAGAAGATTCAAAATTTGATCACTAAAATATTCAATCGTTAAACATTTGATTTCAAATGAAAGTTTTTTAACTGCTTTAATTGCTTCGCTATAGTCTATTGATTTATCTAATTGATCAAACTTTGATGACTCATCCAAATCCAACCAGAAACTGATGTCAAGAAGGAAACTTTGACCATGTATTCGCTCACTTTCTAAAACACCTACATGGGCCCATAGATTTAAATCTTTTATATGAATTGCGCTTAAATTATTTAATTGACTCATAACGGTAAATCAATATGAGAAAAACTTCTATCTCCAGAAGCGAAATCCTTAACAAGATCAGCATCACCTCTGAGATAATAGCGATAGGTAACTAAGCCTTCCAATCCAACTGGTCCTCTCGGTGGAAGAGTTTGAGTACTTATCCCAACTTCAGCTCCAAACCCATATCGGAAACCATCAGCAAAACGAGTAGAGCAATTATGGTAAACACCTGCACTATCTATCGAACTTAAAAATTTCTCAGCAACTCCCTTGTCATCACTAACTATCGCCTCAGTATGACGAGAGCTATATTTACGAATATGTTCAATAGCTTCGTCAACATTGCGAACAATTTTTATTGAAAGAATTAAATCAAGATATTCTGTAGACCAGTCTGCTTCATTAGCCTTGTTTTTCACCCCTAAAGATTGGCTCTTTGCATCTCCCTTAAGAGTAACTCCTGCACTAGAAAAACTTGGCAAGCCTTTTTTCAAAAACATCTCGGCAACATCTTCATGAATTAATAATGTCTCAATTGCATTGCAAGCAGCAGGGTATTGAATCTTACTATCCAAAGCTATGCTTATAGCTTTATCAATATCTACAGAATTATCAACATATAGATGACATATTCCATCAGCGTGCCCTAAAACAGGGATACGTGTATTTTCTTGAATAAACTGGACTAACTGATTACTACCCCTAGGTATTATCAAATTCACAAACCGATCTAAACGAAGTAAACCTAAACTTTCTTGACGTGTAGTGAGCAAAGACAACGCTCCAGAGCCCACAGTTGATTTACTTAAACCTTTATCAAGAGAATCCATTATTGCTTGATTTGTGGCTTTTGCTTCACTTCCTCCTTTTAATAAAGCTCCATTCCCAGAACGAACAGCAAGCGAGGCTATTTGAATTAATGCATCAGGTCTGGATTCAAATATCACTCCTAAGACTCCTAATGGAACTGTCACTCTTTCAAGAATAAGGTTTTCATACAATTCCCGATGAAGTTGTCTATTACCTATTGGATCTGCAAGATTTGAAACTTTAAGAACTCCATCAATGCATCCTTTGAGTTTAGTTTTTGTTAACTGAAGTCTTGATAAAAGTGATTTATTCAACCCTTCTTTTTCTGATCTTTCAAGATCTTGAACATTTGCTTTTAATATTTCATCAGCATTATCATTCAAAGCATTTGCCATTTCAGTCAAAGCCTCACACCTTTGTTCATTAGTGGATTGACCAAGCAAAATAGAAGCCTCTTTTGCACTCTCTGCTACTTTTATTAGCTGGGGCGTAGGATCAGGAACTGAAAAGTTTGTACTCATTTGATTTGGATCAACTGTTTAATCAAAGATAATTTCACCGTCTTTAAAATATTCCTTTAATGGTGAATCAAGCAATAAAAGAAGATAAAAATCTATCGAACTGAGCATTTTTTAATTAAATTATTCTTAATAAACTAGTCATTTATTTAATATCTAAAAAAGAGTTGGAGCTGACTTTGCCAATTTCCACTCTTATCAAACGAGCCTAGTACTCCTACATTAGGGTTCATTTGAAAAGTAATATTTCCTTTCGGTGGAATATCTTGTCGATTAGGAGCAGCCTGAACTGAGAAATTAATTTTATCGTTAAAGTCAACTCCTATTTCAGTCACCCATGCCTGTTGCTCTTGCAAATTAGCACCCTCCTGATCACTACTTGAAGAACCACTATCACTCCCATCATCCTCTGAATCTGATCCAGTTATATATGCAGGATACAAAGAAATTTGAAGCCTATCACTTAAAAATCCATTGATATTGCCTTGGAGGTATGAAGCAAAAGATCTATTCAAAAAGCTAGCAAGTACATCACTATTACCTCCACTACTTATTAAATTTGCAAGAGAATTACCTCCTATAAGTCCTAACAACTCAGTTCTTCCCAAAGATGGAGTACTTCTCAATTGAAAATTTTCACTAATGCGATCTGCAGGTCCAGAGGCTGTCACTTCGACATTTACAAAACGAGATCCTCCAATACCAAATGATGCCATGCCATTAGAGGAAAAATTACTTACGTCTCTAACATTATCTGGGACACGACTTTTAAGAGTCACGTCAACATATGGAACCAAACCCATAGACGGTACAAATACTGCGACATTAGGTTCACTTTGGTCTAGATTAAAAGTAGTCGTAAAGAGATTAACGTAGCCACTAACAAGTTTAATAACTCCGCTAACATCAAGAGTCTCGTCAAAAGCGCCATTTAAGAGAAGGAAGCCATTTGTTTCGAAGCTTGCCAATGGTTGAGAGACTAATCGCAATGAAGGGCCAAGTACAAGCTTTAAATTGTCAAACATTATTGATTCAAATCCATTAGGCAAGCCAGCACTAACTATTCGACTTGCAGGTGCATCTTCATTTTGTATAAATAACACTAGAGGTTCTCTCTGGTTCCAGTTTTGTTCTGGTACTCTACGACTTATTTTCGCCTTAGAATCTTCATAACGGTTCGATTTGTCAGATGTAGTCTTATCTGGATTATTAGCTCTTTTAGCAAAAATTGAACCTTCAGAGATAAAAACTTCACCTGCCAATTGAGGTTTCAAAATAGATCCCTTAATAACAATGTTAGATGAAGCACTGACATCAGAAAATGCCGTTTTAATACGTGTTTTTTCTATGGAAAGAGCCAATGGCTCGTTTTCACTTGATTGAGCATCAAATAACGAAATTCCACCTTGACTGCTAATGAAACCGTTTGCTCCTATATTTGCTTTGAGATTACGGACTTCAAGTCGATTGAAATCAAAAACTATTGTGCTATTCAAATTATTAATTTCTTTATCTTGAAAAAGTAACTCACTGTCTTTTAAAACCAAAAAACCATTCGCGACCGGTTTTGGAGGGGTTCCACTAATTAAGACGCTTAGATCAGCTGTCCCTGAGGTCCAAGATACATTCCCTTTCGTTAGCCCCGTCAAAAAAGCCAACCCATCTCCATGACTTTCGACCTTTAGATCAATAGGGTAAGAACTTATTAGTGGGTAGGTTCCGACTAACTTAACAGGATTTGCCGAAGATTTATCCCTTATAGCGATATCAAACTCTAGATAGTTATCTTTAATAAAAATATTTCCATTATCTAATATAATATTTCTATTATAAATTATTGTATCCTTAATAATTAAATCTGCTGTAACGCGTGGGGATAGATTACCTAAATTGTATTTACCCTTTAAACCAAAATAACCGTCAACTGCTGAAGGTATCGGTGCAACTAAAGATAATAATGAAAAATTAAAATTAAGTAATGAGAAATCTCCCATTCCTGAAGCTAGATTTCCATTAAAAGTTGCTTTAAAAGGTCTAATATTATTAGAATTTATAATCTTCAATTTATTTGTCCAAACCTTACCAGAGGCTTTAGCTTCTAAATTTAAATCAGAAAGGCTTGGTCCACTTAATTTAATATCAGCATTAATTTTCCCATTAAGATCATAAGGATTAATTATGCTCTGATTATTTATCTTAGCAATTTCTTCTCTATATGAATTCTGAGACTTAATTAAGGCTACTAACTGACTATCTATAGAACTATTAGGATAACCAATTATAAATTTTTCTATATCTTCAGCCTTACCCATTGCATCAGAATACTTCAATCCTAATTTAGGAAACTCTAAAGCCGTTGCGGCAATCCAATTAGAGCTTACATCCTTTACTTGAGCTAACAAAGAAAATTCGGACACATTATTAATATCAAATTTAATCTTTCCATTTTCCGATGGAATTAATTCACCTGTTAAATTAGTTTCTGAATTTTTAATTTGACCTTTAATACTTGCTTTTTTTAATTTGAAACCTAACAATCTAAAATAATCTAAATTCAAATCACCATTAAAAAATAATGGGTCAAGAGAAAGTATTCCATTACCTGAAACTTCCCCAAAGATTCGTTTAAAACTTTTCTCAGGCGGGAAAGCAACCTCAACTCGATCTAATCTAAACTTATTAGCGTCCCATTCAAAGGCATTTAATTTTGGTTTTAAACTTATTTCACCACCTAATCTATTTAGATTTAAACTATTAAAATTACCATACTTATTCAAGTTGATTTGAAGATTCCCGGGGATAGAAGCACCCTCCGATTCCATTCTCAAACTACCCCATTTCTTTTCACTTGGAATACGAGTAAAAGAACCTCTCCATTTTTCCCTCAATCGAATACCGTTGATTTGTGGATTTTCTAAAGAAAGGTTAATGGTAGAGTTCAGAGAAGTTAATGGTCCATAAAAACCACCTTTTGTATTTAATTTTCCTGATAGTGATGCATTTAGTATTTGATTTAAAGCACCTAAAGGGAAAGATTCTAAATTAAAATCTGCATTTAACTCTCCAGGGATAAATTGTCTATTAACTACTGAAATTGGTAATTCTAATTTCAAAGAAAGTGGTTTATGTTCGAAATCTTTAATTTTAACTTTGGTTACAGAATTTATATAAGTTTTATCCTTTTTGTAAAACGGAATCTCAACCGAATTAGATATATTCCAATATCCATAATTCCAATTTGAGTCTTTTAACTGAAGCTTATTATTATCACATTTTATTGTTGATTTATTTGCAGATAAGGTATCACTTAGACCTCCCCCATTTAGAGTTAAATTGTTAAAGATCAAACCACCTTTACACCTTATTAAACCTTTCTTGACTCCCAAGTTTAGATTTCCATTTATATTTCCTCTAGCAATAATGTTAGAATTATCTCCTAAAATCCCTTCAAAGATACCAAGACTAAGTTTATTAACTTTTACTTTAGTTTGGAATTCTATTCCATCCCAATAACCCTTTCCTGAAAGGAATAGACTTCCTTGTTTTTTGGAGTCTATGTTAATCGCACCATAAATCTTTTTCTTACCAAGATCAAGAGATAGGTTACCTTTCGCTAGTAATGTCGTATCCCCACGATTTAATAAAATTTTGGTTGGTTCTTTTAAATTAAATTTTAATTGAAGGTTGATTTTTTTTGGATTTTCATTCTGTGGAACGATCCAAAACGAACCAGTATCATTTTTGCTTAATAAAATTTCTGTTCCTTTTGGATTAAATATTGCAACTGGTTGCCAATTAAATAAACTCGCAAAAGGAGCAAATTTAATTGTTAAAGTTGAAATATTAACTGAGGAAGAATCTTTAATCCCTGGAAGTAGTCTTGTTGGCCCTAACTCAATTCCCCATAGCCTGAGCCCCCTATAGGAACCTATTTTCAAAGGATGACCTAATGAATTAGATAATGTTTTTTCTATTTGTGGAGAAAAGCGGCTTATAGTCCTACCTACCAGCAGATCTGCGCCACTCCAAATCAAAACACCGCTCAACGCAGCAAAGGTTCCAGCAAGTCCCCACTGCTTTAATCTTTTAGAGCTCCACTCATCTCCCATGAAACATTATTCTCAAACTTGGGGGAGCTAACAAACTATAAAGAATCAATTCAGGAGAAACCAGCCTATGTCTATGAGTGAAGTTATCCAAGATGTTACGAAATGGCTAGCCTGGGGAGGCTCAGGACTTGGCGTCTTGACTATTTTGGCTTATTTATTCAACTGGGGAATTAAATTCAGATTAACTGGGACAACAATTTTCACACTTTTACTATCTTTTAGTTGCTGGGCCTTTGAGCAAAGTTATACTCCTCCTTTTAATGTCGAAGGTTACAAATATGCTCCTATTGTTTATGACAATGGATTTGATTTAGTTGTTGCTCAAGCATCAAATGACTTTCCTAAAGAAGCTATCAAACCAACATTGTTACAAATAGCTGGTAATTTGAAAGGGGGGGGGAGGAATGGTGCTCAGGTCAAAGTCAGGCTAAGAAAGATAGAATCAGCTGGTGATGGAATAAGTAAACCAATTATTCTAGGTGAATTAATCAATGATTTAAAAGAATCAAAGATAATAGAATTACCCGATAGGAATTACTCTTCAAGTGAATATTTATCGAATAACGCTGCTATTGAAGAAATCACATCAATAGAGACTGATGAATAATAAGTCATTATTGAAAGATCTTCCTAAAGCCTTTTATCAAGAAGAAAAAATACTCTTATCAAATAATATAAAAACGTGGGACTCTTTATTATCTATTAGTGATGAAGAAATCAATCATCTAATCTATGGAAGTCTGGGTAGTGTTCGCAATCTAAAAAGACTTAAATGCATAGCGTATTTTATCTGTACTTTAGATATTCAACTTAACGAAGCAGCCTTGCTTATGCACTCAGGATTAATTTCAAACAAGGCCATTTCAAGACTTACTCCTCAAGAGCTAGTTCAAAAAACAGGACGCTTTGAAAGAATTCTTCGAACAGGAAGAATTCCAATAATAGATCTAAAAAAAGCTCACTTTTTAATAGAGAAAGCGAAAAAAACATTATTTAATTTACCCAAGAAGAATTAAGTAATAGAATATAAATAATTGAAAATAAACTAGGTAAATAAGAAAAATGAATAGTTTACTAATCACTTTAATATTTACATCACTTGGACTCAGTCAAGATGCAATAGCTCAATCAAGACTTCTTGAGGGTGTAAAAAGGAATCCTGATGAAGCAAAATCTATTTGTAAAACTTTCCGAGAACTAAATAAAGAAAACATTTCAGCTGGTTCATCAAAATCTATTCAACAAATCTCAATTCAAAAGAACATAAGCGAAGTTGATGCTGAGATCCTTTCTATGTACGTAAGAGGTCTTTATTGCCCAGAAACTTTTTAAAAAAATAATGAATTCAATAAAATATAGAGACGAAGACTTTCAACTTAAAGACGGAACATTACTAAAATCTAGAATCTGGTTTCCTCAGGGAAATGGGCCATGGCCTACCTTGCTTATGCGCCAGCCTTATAAAAGAGAAATTGCTTCTACAGTCACCTATGCCCATCCCTCTTGGTGGGCTAGCAATGGCTATTTAGTTGTCATTCAAGATGTGCGAGGGCAAGGTGGATCTGAAGGTGTATTTTCAGGTTTTAGTCAAGAAGCTTCAGACACCAGTCAAACGCATAATTGGGTTAGATCTTTACCTGAATGCAATGGTCTCCTAGGCACATATGGTTTTTCATATCAAGGATTAACGCAGCTCATCGCAGAAGAAGGGACACCTCCTCCTGATTGCATTATTCCTGCGATGACAGGCCTTTCGGAGGATGCTCATTGGAGTTGTGAAGGAGGGGCTTTTTGGTGGCACTTGGGCATTGGATGGGGTTTGCAATTAGCTGCCCAAAAAGCACAAAGAGAAAAGAATTGGACAGCTTGGCACGAAATTCGTGAAAACCTTGAATCAAAAAAATATTTATTTAATGGACATGAATTACTTAAAAAGAATGACCCAGAGGGAATGGCCTATAAGTGGCTAAATCTTTCCTCCAGAAAAAATCTTCAATGGAAAACTCATAAGCCATTAGATAGCTGGTTAATAAAACCTTTGCTTCTAATTGGGGGGTGGTGGGATCCCCATTTAAGAGGAATTATAGATATTTTTGAGAAAGCTAAAAAAGCAGGAGGGAATCCTAAATTACTAATTGGTCCTGCAACTCATCTTCAATGGTGGGAGGGTGCACAACTTACACAGTTAAATTTTTTTGATTCTCATTTAAAAGAAAAAAACAAAGAAATTCTTTCCAAAAAAATCAGTCTTTGGAATCTAACCACGAAGAATTGGGAGCTTTCAGTTAAAAGTAAAACTCCTGCATGGAATCTTCGTAGCAAAGGTTTAGCCTCCATAAGTCATCTTGAAGGAGGCCTAGTCCCTAATTCTGATTCACAAGAAAACGGTGAAGTGAATTTAGTTCATGACCCATGGAGACCTATACCAGCGATCGGAGGGCATCTTAGTGATACGCCAGGTGAAGCAAACAGATTTAATCTTGATATTCGCCCTGACGTCGCAGTATTTACATCAATTCCTTTTTTAAACGATCTTAGGCTGGAGGGTATCCCAACTCTTTTTTTAGAAACCAAGTGTGACAGGGAAAGTTTTGATCTATTCGTTGCATTATCAATAATTCCCAATGAACTTGAAAATACAGCCAATCAACTTTCTACTGGTGTACTCAGAATTGTCAATTGTGATAAAGGTATAAAAAGCCCAAGAAAGATCACACTTCAACCAGTTCTCGCCACATTTAAACAAGGAGATCGTTTAAGAATTTCAATCTCAGGGTCTGGATGGCCAGCAATTGGAATCAATCCTGGACAGAGTCAATATTTATGTGAAGGGCCCAGTCCTCACTGCTTAGTGACTACAATTTCACTTTTGCTTTCAAAGTCAAAACTTAAATTTGAATCACTTATTTCCTCTTAGGGGTTCAATATTTACTTGCATAGCATTAAGCTAACTAGCTATTTCAGCAATAAGTCATGTCTGTCTCTATTCTTCTAGATTCTTTGAGAGATGACGGGCAAAGACTTTCTGAATGTAGACATGAAAGTCCATTTTCCATTCTTGGTCCTCAACAGTTTAAAGATAAATGGATAATTCGAATATGGATGCCTGAGGCAAGTGAAGTTGAACTAATAACACAAGGAAAGACAGTTCAGCTACAAAATCCCAACCATGAATGGATATTTGAGGGGGTTTTAGAAAAAGATCCTGGTACTGATTATCAAATAAAAGTAAATCGAGGAGGAATTGAACATGTGCAACATGATCCATGGAGCTTCCGAAAAGAGTGGATGGGTGAAATTGATAGACACCTTTTCGCGGAGGGAAATCACCACCACATATGGCGAAAAATGGGTGCTCACCTTACTGAAATAGATAAAAAGCAAGGAGTTATGTTTTGCTTATGGGCGCCTAATGCAAAAAGCGTTTCTGTTATTGGTGATCTCAATTCATGGGATGGTCGACATCACCCTATGCAGAAACGTCTGGGAGGGATTTGGGAACTATTCATACCTGGTCTAAATGAAGGAGATTTATATAAATATGAAATCAGGACTGAAAAAGGACATTGCTACGAGAAAGCTGACCCTTATGGTTTTCAACATGAAGTAAGACCAGCAAAAAGCTCAGTCATAGCAAAAATCGACTCATTTAAATGGAATGATCAGTCTTGGATATCCAGTCGTGACAATAAAGATCCTTTAGAGCAACCAATATCGGTTTATGAAATGCATTTAGGAAGCTGGATGCATGCTTCCTCAGATGATCCATTTATCAATTCAAACGGAGAACATAGGCCCCCTGTCCCAGCAGCAGATATGAAGCCTGGCTCACGATTGCTTACATACAAAGAGCTGGCAAATAAGGTCATTCCCTATGTCAAAGAGAGAGGCTTCACTCATATCGAGCTTATGCCAATTTCAGAACACCCTTTTGATGGGTCATGGGGATATCAAGTTACTGGTTGGTATGCGCCTACAAGTAGATATGGATCACCAGATGAGTTTCGAGCCTTCGTTGATTCATGCCATAAAGAGGGAATAGGAATCATTCTCGATTGGGTTCCAGGCCACTTCCCTAAAGATCAGCATGGACTTGCTTATTTTGATGGTAGCCATCTATATGAGCATTCAGATCCCAGAATTGGAGAGCACAAAGAATGGGGAACATTAATTTTCAATTACAGTCGAAATGAAGTTCGTAATTTTCTTGTTGCAAATTTGATTTTCTGGTTTGATCAATTTCATATAGATGGAATACGTGTTGATGCAGTTGCCTCAATGCTTTACAAAGACTATCTTCGTCCGGAGGGTGAATGGATACCTAATGATGATGGAGGAAATGAAAATTTTGAAGCAGTCAGATTTTTACAACAGGCTAATCACGTTCTTTTTCAACATTTTCCAGGTGCACTTTCTATTGCCGAAGAGTCAACCACATGGACTGGTGTAACCAAACCAACTGATATGGATGGACTCGGTTTCAATCTAAAGTGGAACATGGGTTGGATGCACGACATGCTCGATTATTTTGAAATTGACCCATGGTTTAGACAATTTAATCAAAACAACATTACTTTCTCCATTTGTTATAACTTTACCGAAAACTTTATGCTTGCTTTAAGCCATGATGAAGTTGTTCACGGAAAAAGTCATCTCCTACATAAGATGCCAGGTGATGACTGGCAAAAGTATGCTAATACGCGAGCCTTACTTGCATATATGTGGACACATCCAGGTAAAAAAACAATATTTATGGGAATGGAATTTGGGCAGCGTCAAGAATGGAATGTTTGGGATGATTTGCAATGGGATCTGCTAAATTATGAACCTCACAAAGGCATACAGAAATTAGTAGATGATTTGAATACTTTATACAAAAAAGAACCTGCTTTATGGAGAAATGATTTTGAAGAATACGGATTCCAATGGATTGATTGCGACGATAATAGAAATTCAGTAATTAGTTTTATGAGAAGAGAAAAAACTGATGGTCAATGGTTAGTTATAGTTGCCAACTTTACCCCTCAAAATCACTCTAATTACAGAATAGGTGTACCTATAGATGGGTTCTATGAAGAAATTTTCAACACAGATGCGAGTCAATATGGAGGCTCAAATTTAGGAAATATGGGAGGGAAATCAACAGATTCACACAACATACATGGCTATGAAAATTCTATAGATCTATGTCTTCCTCCTCTTAGCGTTCTAGTCTTCAAGCATAAATCCAACAAGAATTAACCCTCCGCGAATAGAAATGTTTCAACCTTGCCTCATAACCTAATTTCACCTGTCGTCTAGATGTAAAAATTCAAAAGGTATGACGAACTTTTGCAGAGAACGTATTTCATGTTTTTCAAGTTACTGCTTCATGTAAATTTTTCTCTTAAAAGGACAAAATAATGAACGAAACTACTCCTCTACTACTTCGTGCAGCTCGCGGAGAAAATGTTGAAAGGCCCCCGGTTTGGATGATGCGACAAGCAGGAAGATACATGAAGGTATATCGCGACCTGCGTGATAACCACCCAAGTTTCAGGGAAAGATCAGAAAACCCCGATCTTTCTTATGAAATTTCAATGCAACCTTTTAAGGCTTTTCAACCAGATGGAGTAATACTTTTTTCTGATATCTTAACTCCTCTCCCTGGAATGGGAATTAACTTTGACATCGTTGAAAGTAAAGGGCCCTTGATAAATGACCCAATAAGAACTCTCAAACAAGTTAAAGATCTAAAGCCCCTTCAACCTGAAGAAAGCATGTCTTTTGTTGGTGAAGTCCTTGGGAGGCTAAGGGAAAGCGTTGGGAACAAGGCTGCGGTTTTAGGATTTGTAGGTGCTCCTTGGACTCTTGCTGCATATGTTGTAGAGGGGAAAAGCAGCAAAAATTATGCAGTTATTAAGGCGATGGCATTTCAAGAGCCAGAACTACTGCATCAACTTTTAAATCACTTTGCAGAATCAATTGCGAACTATTTGTCCTACCAAATTGAATCTGGAGCCCAAGTAGTTCAAATGTTTGATTCATGGGCAGGACAATTAAGTCCACAAGATTATGACGTGTTTGCTGCACCTTATCAACAAAAAGTAGTCAATCTAGTAAAAGAGAAACATCCAGATACCCCTATGATTTTATATATCTCTGGCAGTGCTGGAGTTCTTGAAAGGATGGGACAAACTGGAGTAGATATAGTCTCTCTAGATTGGACTGTTGACATGGAAGATGGACTAAACAGACTGCCTCAATCAGTGGGGGTTCAAGGGAATGTTGACCCAGGACTTTTGTTTGGTACTCCAGATGCGATCAGATCAAGAATTGTTGATGTAGTAAAAAAAGCAAAAGGTAGAAAACATATTCTTAACCTTGGTCATGGAATACTTCCTGGAACGCCCGAAGAAAACGCAAGAGTATTTTTCGAGGCTGGTAAAAATGTCAATGAGCTTATAAAAGTTTCATCTTGAAAAACGAAATAATTCTGATCACAGGAGCAAGTGGATGTGTAGGACAATACATAGCAAATTGGCTAATCGAAAACTCAAGTTCAGAATTACTTTTATGGGTTAGAGATCCAAAAAAAATAACTTCAATAAGTTTAGAAAATCCAAGGATTAAAGTTTTAGTAGGTGATTTAAGACAATCAAATAAGTTCAAGAAAGAAATTTCAGAAGTTAACAGAGTTATTCATACAGCAACTGCTTGGGGTGATCCTAAAAGAGCGAAAGAAGTAAATATTGATGCAGTAAAAAATTTGCTCAATTTACTAAATCCTTCGAATATCAAACAAATTATTTATTTCTCAACTGCAAGTGTTCTTGATAGAAACTTAAATTTGTTACCTGAAGCTTTTACCTATGGAACAGAGTATATACAAACGAAAGCACAATGCCTCAGAGAGCTTGAGTCTCATGAGCTTGCAACCAAGATCATAGCTGTTTTCCCAACACTAGTTTTTAGCGGACGTTTAGATGGTAAAAGTAAATTCCCAACTAGTTATCTTACCGAAGGACTTAGAGATGCATTGAAATGGATTTGGCTGGCAAGATGGATAAAATTATTCTCAAGATTTCATTTTATTCACGCAGCAGATATCGCTTTCATTTGCGGACATCTAGCCACCTCTGCTTACGAGCCTACACCAAGCATTTCTGGTACTAAAATAAGAAAATTCGTCTTAGGGCAACCCTATATAAGTATTGATGTGGCAGTTCAGACGCTTCTAAAATGGAAAGGAATGAGTAGAGTTCCTCAAATCCCTCTTTGGACTTGGCTTCTTGAACTTTTAACGATATTACTACCAATTCAAATTACAAACTGGGATAGATTTAGTCTTAGACAAAAAAACTTTATACATGAACCAGTAACCTCTCCTGAAACCTTTGGAGGTATTAGTTATGCTAAAACTTTAAGTCAAGTTTTACATAATTCTGGTTTAAATAAACACTAAAATGGCAAACAGAGGCTAAAGTAGTAAAATTAAAAAAAGAAAAGAATTAATTTCATGATTCGTTCTATTTCAACAGCTTTATTTGCTTTCTTTGCATTCCTAGTAATTGGCGTATCCAATGTGAATGCTTCAACTGTTGAAGTTAAGCTTGGCACCGATGCAGGAATGCTTGCTTTCGAACCAAGCACCCTAAACATAAGCGCCGGTGACACCGTAAAGTTTGTAAATAACAAACTAGCTCCTCATAATGCTGTTTTTGACGGAAATGATGATCTAAGCCATCCAGATTTAGCATTCGCTCCAGGAGAGTCTTGGGAGAGAACTTTCAGCACTGCTGGAACATACGACTTTTATTGCGAGCCTCACAGGGGTGCGGGCATGGTTGGAAAAATCGTAGTTAATTAAATCTCCTAATAGAATTTGTTAAAGATGGGGGGTCACCCCCATCTTTTTTTATGAAAAAATATATTTAGAAATTTAATCAAAAACAATAATGAGCACAATTTTTTTTAAGAAGAAAAAACCATTACAATTTAAAACATAAAATATTTCTTCTTAGCTTAGAAAAAGTGTTATTTCGCTATAAAATGGGAAAATTTTTATCATAATAAAATTCTGATCAACATGAATAATGGTCTAATTAGATAAAACTAATATATTAAAAGTTCAACTAATTAGTTCCAAAACATAAAGTGATCTAACAAATTATTCTACAAATAAAAAAAGGTCGGTTTTCTTATATTTATACAATCAAAAGACTTGAATATTATAAATATGGCTCTTAATTTTAAGGGATGAAGGTAAATCCGGATGATTTTACAGACATTGCTTGGCAAGGGATCATTGATGCAAAAGATCTAGCCTTAAATGAAAAACATCAGACTTTAGAAACAGAACATCTTCTTTGGTCTCTTCTAAAGAAAAATGAAATCGCAATAAAAGCAATAGAAAGATCGGGCGGATCAGTAAAAAATCTACTCATAGAAATAGAAGAATTTATAAAGAACCAACCAAAAATGCTGAAGGAACAAGAATCAATTTTCTTTGGTAAAAATATATCTTTTTCAATTTCAAGAGCAAAAATTATTAAACAATCTTTCAAAGATGGTTTTATTTCAAGCGAACATTTAGTGATTTCCCTATTTGATGACGAGAGAGTTTGTCATAGGTTACTAAAACAAAATCAAATCAACAAAAACAGTCTGCTAGAGGCTATCAATTCTATTAGAGGTGACACAAAAGTGACCCAGAAAAATGCTGAAAATAGCTACGAAGCTCTGCAAAAGTACGGACTAGACCTTACTTCTGCCGCCAGAGATGGAAAATTAGATCCTGTAATTGGAAGAGATGAGGAAATCCGAAGAACTATTCAAATACTTAGCCGTAGAACTAAAAATAATCCCGTTTTAATTGGGGAAGCTGGCGTAGGTAAAACAGCAATTATTGAAGGTTTAGCACAAAGAATTATCAACGGAGATGTTCCTACAGCCCTTGAAGACCGTCAACTAATTTCCTTAGACATGGGAGCATTAATAGCAGGAGCAAAATTCCGTGGTGAATTTGAAGAAAGACTTAAGTCAGTTCTTAAAAATGTCACAGATTCAGAAGGAAAAATAATTTTGTTCATTGATGAAATACATACTGTCGTCGGAGCAGGAGCGAGTGGTGGTGCAATGGATGCTAGTAATCTCCTAAAGCCAATGCTTGCCAGAGGTGAACTGAGATGTATTGGAGCAACAACAATCAATGAACATAAAGAAAATTTTGAGAAAGACCCTGCTCTGGAAAGAAGATTTCAGCAAATACTTGTAAAACAACCCTCTGTTCAAGATACGATCTCGATCTTACGTGGACTAAAAGAAAGATATGAAGTCCATCATGGTGTTCGTATCTCTGATAACGCTCTAATAGCCGCGGCGATATTGAGTGATAGGTATATACCCGAAAGGTTTTTACCTGATAAAGCTATAGATCTAATCGATGAATCAGCCTCACGTTTAAAGATGGAAATAACATCAAAACCAGAAGAAATTGATGAGATTGATAGAAAAATCATCCAACTTGAGATGGAGAAATTGTCTTTGGAAGGTGAGTCAGATAATTCAAGTAAAGAGAGACTCGAATTAATTACTACAGAACTAGCTTTATTAACTAAAAATCAAATGGATGTAAACAAGAAATGGAAAAAAGAGAAAGAATCAATCAAAGAAATTTCAACACTTAAAGAAGAAATAGAGAAAGTACAACTAGAAATAGAAAAAGCAAAAAGGAATTATGATCTCAATAGGGCTGCTGAACTTGAATACGGCACCCTTGTGAATTATCAACAAAATTTAAAATCTAAAGAACTTAATTTAAAAAACTCCTCTCAAAATGCCGAGAAATCTCTCTTGAGAGAAGAGGTCGTAGCCGATGATGTAGCTGAAATAATTGCAAAGTGGACATCTATCCCAGTTAAAAGACTTGCTCAAACTGAAATTGAAAAATTACTCAATCTTGAATCTAAGCTTCAAAAAAAAGTTATTGGTCAAAATAAAGCCGTTCAATCAATATCATCTGCAATACAAAGATCTAGAACAGGACTTAGTGATCCAAGCAGACCAATCGCAAGTTTTTTATTTTTAGGACCAACAGGCGTGGGGAAAACAGAATTGTCTAAAGCTTTGGCTTCTCAACTTTTTGATAGTGAAAATGCCTTAATTAGAATAGACATGTCTGAATATATGGAAAAGCACTCTATAAGTCGCTTAATTGGCGCTCCTCCTGGTTATGTTGGCTACGAAGCAGGTGGACAATTAACAGAAGCAATCAGAAGAAAACCTTACTGCGTTTTGCTCTTCGATGAAATTGAAAAAGCACATAAAGATGTTTTCAATGTATTGCTACAGATTCTTGACGAAGGCCGAGTAACTGATGGCCAAGGAAGAACAACAAATTTCAAAAACACTATTATTATTCTCACCAGTAATTTGGGAAGCGAATTAATCTCTGAAAATGATGTAACCAATAATCCGTCGACAAATATAGATGAACTTATTAATCAAGAACTGAAATCATATTTCAGGCCTGAGTTCCTAAACAGGCTTGATGAAATAATTAATTTTGATCCGCTTAAAAAAGAAACTCTACTTAAAGTAGTCGATTTACAATTAAACCGTTTGAGAGAAAGGTTGGAAGCCAAAGGAATCGAGCTTGAAATTGATGATAATGTCCTATCTTTGATTACTGAAATTGGATACAACCCAAGCTATGGTGCTAGGCCCTTAAAAAGAGTTATTCAAAAAGAATTAGAAAGTGAAATAGCAAAATATATTCTTAAAGGCAAATATAAAGAAGGAAGCACTATAAAGATAGAGATTAAAGAATCAAAATTAATTTTCAACTAAAAAACTGAAAACGATAATTCTATTTCAACAAGAAGTCTTACTGCATTAAGGATTGAACCACTCAGGGAGGAGGGTATAACTAGCAGAATTAAAATCATTTTCATGTGCTATTGCTTTCCAACAACAAGATCTACCTTTCTCTCTTGAAAATAATAAATCATTAGCCCATCCCCACACTAATTCAGCAGTTGATTCCATACCAACATTGTTCATAACTCTAAGATCAAGTACTTCTTTAGAGTGAAGCTCTTTCCATGTTTCAAGAAGAGGATCATCAAAATTGACTAGGAAAGTATGATCAAAATGATCTTTCAACTGCTCTTCCAAAGATCTCAGACTTGAGAAATCGACAACGAAGCCATTTTCATCAAGTTTTTTTGAGGCAAAGAAAAAGGTAAAGCTTCGACTGTATCCATGAACATAATGACAGTGTCCTTTATGTTTCCATTGACGGTGAGAACATGGATAGTCTTTAAAATGCTTTGAGCAATTAAATGGAATATCTTTAATCGTCATAAAAAGATGAATAAAAAAGCAATAGAGGATTAAATTTAAATAATTACAGTTAAAAAGCCTAATTGGCTTAATTAAAAATGCTTTTTATAGATAATCTTCATTTTGATCAAAACGGCTTGATCCCAGCCATAGCCCAAGATTGGGTCGATGGCTCAATTTTAATGATGGCATGGATGAATAAAGAATCCATTACAAAAACATTAGAGTCTGGTGAAGTTCACTATTGGAGTCGTTCAAGGAAAGAGCTTTGGCACAAAGGAAAAACGAGCGGACATTTTCAAAAATTGAAAGGAATTAGGACTGATTGCGATTCAGATACAATACTTTTATCAATTGAGCAAATTGGTTCAATCGCATGCCATACAGGAAAAAGAAGTTGTTTCTTTAAAGATTTAGAAACAAATGAAGACGTTCTTTACCCTCCATCTGATGCTTGTAGTGAATTATTCAAAGTCATAGAGAGTCGTAAGAGTAATCCTGAGGAGGGAAGCTATACAAATACTCTTCTTAAGGAAGGCGATAATAAGATCCTAAAAAAGATTGGCGAAGAAACAGCCGAATTTATTATGGCTTGTAAAGATAAAAATCCTATTTCAGTTGCTAATGAGGCTGCAGATCTACTTTTCCATATGCAAGTTTCTTTAGCCCATCAAAACGTTTCTTGGGAAGACGTTCTGAAAGTTTTAGTAAAAAGAAGAGGTGCTCCCAGAAGAAATCAATAACAAATGAACCAACCCTTATATTATTTTCTTGCTTATAAAAGAGTTTCTTTGGTACAAAGACAAAAGATTAAATTAATAAAAAGTCTTGAAAGAGAAAAAAAACAAATCAACCGATTTTCTTAAATCTTTGGTATTTTATCGTTTAATAAAAACAGGAGTGGTACTTAAAGATAATTTTTCGAGACTAAAAAATCTTTCAAGAATTTTATAGATCAAAATTCTACTTTAAATATTTCATTAACATCAGTGGGTTTTGAGATATTTTTATTAAAAAATAATTTATTGAAACGCATTTTTAAGGTGCCAAGTGAAAAATATAAAAAACTTCCTTTGGCTTAATTGACCTAGTGAAGGCATTAAGAATAGATAAAGGATAAATAATAAATTCCGAACACTTTATTACGCCTATTGAAAGTAAACAATTTTTCTCTAGGTTGTTAAAATAAGGAGGAATAAATCGTGAGTTCATTAAGCGACTTTCTTGGAGAAATAGGAAGACACGAATTGCTCACACCAGAGCAAGAGCTCACGATGGGTAGAGAAGTTCAAGCCATGGTTGCACTTAATGAGCGCTGCCAACAAGCTGGAGGTAATGGGCCAGCGTGCAAATATTCAAACGCAGAGAAGAAAACTCTTAAGGCAGGCGAGCGTGCCAAGAATCAAATGATCACTGCAAATTTGAGGCTTGTTGTAAATTTAGCGAAGCGATATCAAGGGAAAGGTCTGGACCTTCTTGATTTGATTCAGGAAGGCACCTTAGGGTTAACAAGAGCTGTTGAGAAATACGATCCAAAAAGGGGGCATCGATTTTCAACTTACGCTTACTGGTGGATTAGGCAAGGATTAAATAGAGCACTGTCAACTCAAAGTAGAACTATAAGAATCCCTGTAAACATAAATGAAAAGCTAACGAAGCTTCGTTCCGCAAAGTCTCGACTAATGCAAGAACTTGGGGTTCATCCTTCAACCAACCAAATAGCCACACAAATGAAAATTCCTTTAGAGGAAGTAGAAGAATTACTTGCATGCGAGCTGAGAAGTATCACAGTAAGTTTGCAAGGTGCAGTAAAGTCCAAAGCAGATCCTTCGGAGCTTGTCGATATTCTTCCAAGTGAGGAAGTTCCTCCTATGGAACTAGCCGAATTAGCCGAGAGAAGTGCCTCAGCTTGGTCGTTATTGGATAAATCAAATCTCACACCCAAAGAGAGAACCATACTAAGTCTTCGATTTGGCCTAGATGGATCTAATGAATGGAGGACGCTAGCGGAAGTAGCCAGACAAATGAATTGCAGCAGGGAATATTGCAGACAAGTAGTTCAACGTGCATTAAGGAAACTAAGGAAGACAGGTATTCAAAGTGGTCTTTTAGAGACTCGTATTTAATTGTGGTTAGTTCAAGAAACTCAAATAAAGAAGTATTTGAAGCAGAAGTACTTGAAAGTTCTGTTGTCGACGAGGGCGTACTAAAAAAGATCCTATTAAAAGCAGGCAGAGCGATTGCACAGCCCGCCTTAGAAGGGTTTGAACTTATCATGGATAATTCAACTCCTCCCCAAGTGAGATTATCCATAATGGGAGCACTTACTTATTTAATTGTTCCTGTTGATTTAATTCCCGACTTTATTCCTGCCTCAGGTTTTAGCGATGATTTTGTCGCCCTAACAGCTGTAATTGGTCTTTGGCAACATCACATTACTCCAGAAATAAAATTCAGAGCCAAATCTAAGCTGGATAAGTGGTTCCCACTATGATCAAACATCTTTGGTCAAAAGATATCGAAGAAAATTTAATACTCCTTATCAAAGATTGGTTGAAGCAGACGGGCAGAACCCAATCAGAACTTTGCCAAAGTCTTAATCTCCCTTCAGCAAGAATGTCAATTTTAATTGAATCTTTAAAAAAAGATTATAACTCTGGTGGAATTCCAAAAATTGC
This sequence comes from Prochlorococcus marinus str. MIT 0912, assembly GCF_027359595.1. NCBI lineage: Bacteria > Bacillati > Cyanobacteriota > Cyanophyceae > Synechococcales > Prochlorococcaceae > Prochlorococcus > Prochlorococcus marinus. The sequence continues at coordinate 9,103 of NZ_CP114783.1, read as the reverse complement.
AAATCGACTTTGTGAAGTTGAAGAGTTATGGAGAAAAGGGGGGAGTGGGAAAATGAAGAAGAGTTTTGATATAAATTCTTCTGGACAACTTGATCTTCTTGACGAAATTTGTGAGGACCTTTCAAAAATTAATTTCGACAAATAAGCTTTACAAGACTATGAAAAGAAAATTAATAGTTTTTTTTCTAATCAGTTTTTCTTGCATATTTTTTTATTTAAGTCTGCCGAAAGCGCTAAATGCTTTTGAGGAAGATTTAGGGAAAAATCTTTTCAAAAACAACTGTGCTGGATGTCACACTAATGGCGGGAACATAATTAGAAGATCAAAGAATTTGAAGATGTCATCCTTAAAGCGTAATGGAATTGACAATCCAGAAGCCATAGCGAAGATAGCAAGACAAGGGTTAGGAATAATGAGTGGTTATGAAAATGAACTAGGAGAAAATGGCGATCAAATTGTAGCCAATTGGGTCTGGAAACAATCTCAAAAAGCTTGGATCCATGAGTAAATTTCAAAATCAGTCCATATTCCTTCTCTCCAGTAAACGTCCTCTTTGATAAGACGTCTGATATTTTCAATGTCCTCAGATTTAAATATACCAAACACATATTTATTACATTTCGTCGGTCCTAATGTTATTAATATACCTTTTTCCTTAAGTAATGAGAGCCTTTGAAGATGCTCATCCCTAAAAGGTGTTCTCTTTATTAGAGCATCTTCACAATAAGATCCCCAAAGGACAAATTGATCCATGATTTTAATAGTAAAAGAAGACAATATCACTCAAGATAAAACATAAAAAAGAATTCAAAATTCAGCTTGATCTGTTGATATTTAAAAAAATATTAATTAGTTGCGGCTCTTAGTTCTTTACAAAAAGAACCAGCTTCTTCCACTTTCATTCCGATAGAGGCATTAGCAATTCTTTTAACTAAAGCACTACCAACAATTGCTCCATCAGCGCCCCATTCTCGAACTTGTTGAATATGCTTCACCTCCGAGATCCCAAAACCCACAGCAATTGGGCTAGATGAAGAGTGTTTTAGTTGTTTAACAAGAGAGCCAACATTATCTTTTAGTGACGACCTTTCTCCTGTTACCCCAGTAACACTAACAAGATAAGTAAATCCATTAGATGTCGCGGCAATTTTTTTCATACGATCCTTGGGTGTTGTAGGCGCGACAAGTAAAACCAAATCCATTTCTTTAGATTCAGCTATGTCAGAAAGTTTTTCTGCTTCCTCTAATGGAAGATCCGGTACAACAAGTCCTGAAACACCTACTTTTGAAGCTTGTAAGCAAAATTCTTCCAGACCTTTATTAATAAGTGGATTTGAATAAGTAAATAAAATTATTGGTATTGTCAATTGATCTCTCAATTCAGACAACATTTTGAAAACCCTGTCAGGAGAAGTTCCCGCAGAGAGAGCTCGGGAAGCCGCTAATTGAATAATCGGTCCATCTGCTAAGGGATCACTATATGGAATGCCTAGCTCAATCATGTCAGCACCATTTTTCTGAAGTTCTAACAGAATCTTTGCTGTGGTTTCCAAATCAGGGTCACCTGCCATAAGGAAAGGCATTAATGCAATTCTTTTCTCCTTTTTTATTTTGGAAAAAGACCTACTAATATTTGTACTTTTCAATGTTTTAAGCCTTGGGTATCTATCTTTTTTATCATTTTTATATCCCTAAGAGTAAAAAATTATTGAGATTTCGTAATTAAAACTTAAGTTTGTTCAATACTTTCTTCCTCAACGGTTTTTAGTAATTCAGTTTTTTCTTCTTCTGTCATAGCCTCAAACTTTTCTCTAATTTTTTCATCAGTCAATTTTTCATAAGCCTCTCTGTATCTTTTCCTTTGCTCCATAAAAGTCATATTCCCAGAAAAAACCCTGAATAGGTAAGAGGCGGTCCATGCAAAAATAATTAAAATTAATATTGACTGCGCTGCAATACCAGCTGATATTGATTCAAATCCAAGTAACTGAAACACTTCATATCCCAAGCCGCCTAAAACAAAAACAAGCAAACCTATTTGAAAAACCTGTGCTCTTGTCAAAGTTCAAGACTCCTCTTTTCCATTCATTCTTAAATTAAGAAACGGTGCAAACAAAACCATTCCAGGAAAGAAAAGAAACACAAGTCCATATATAAAAAGGCGTTCTAACTTTCCCATAACATTCCAACGATTATTCATCCAATAAAAAAGAAATAAAGGAACTACCAATAAATACACCCCTCCCAATACCACATAAGCAGATAATGTAATTATCGGATTAACCGCTCCCATTAAGCCAAAAGGGACTAAACACACAATCGAGATAGAAAAGATCATGGGAGTGGGGGGACTTGAACCCCCACGGCCAAAAAGCGGCCAACAGATTTTAAGTCTGGTGCGTCTACCAATTCCGCCACACTCCCCAGTGATAGCAAGGGTTATCACAATGCTAGAGATTCAACTCTAAGCCATTCACATATTAGCGTAAACGTATGTGCTTAAATCAGTACTCTTAAGAATATCTAGAGTTAAATAATTATTGGAAGACTCATTCACCAATCTCACTAACATCCTTTACTACCCAGCCAAGAGTTTCTCCTGAATGAAATGGTTTTACAAAATCATTGGGATCACCATCTAGTCCAACGTCAATCATTTGAGGTACGGAAATATTTTTTTTAACTAATGTTATTCTCTCTGTGTTTAAAGGTAATCCATAAAAAGTTGCTCCATTGATACTTGAAAAAGCTTCAAACCTATCTAGGGCATTTTCTTCTTCGAAAACTTTTAAATAGCTTTCCAAAGCGAAAGGGGCATTAAAGATCCCCGCACATCCACATGAGCTTTCCTTAAATCTACGGGTATGAGGTGCTGAATCAGTTCCGAGGAAAAAGCAAGGTTTACCGCTAGTAGCCGCTTGTCTTAGAGCAATACGATGAATTTCACGTTTGGCTGTGGGTAAGCAATAAAAATCACTCCTTAACCCACCATTGAACATTGCATTTCGATTGATATGTAGATGATGAGGTGTGATTGTAGCGGCTATATCAAACTCACTGTTTTCTACAAAGTCAATTGCATCAATGGTCGTGATATGTTCTAAAACCACTTTAAGTGAAGAAAATCTTCGTAATAATGGTTCAAGGTGACGCTCAATAAAAACAGCTTCTCTATCAAATACATCAACATTGAAATCGGTCACTTCTCCATGAATCAATAATGGCATACCAATTCTTTCCATCGTCTCAAATAAATTGACGACTTTACTTATATCTGTAACCCCATACGAGGAATTAGTTGTCACATTAGCTGGATAGAGCTTTGCTCCATGGAAGACACCTTCTCTAAATCCTCTCTCTAAGACCTCCGCAGGCATATCATCTGTAAGATACGCTGTCATTAATGGGGTAAAAGAAATACCTTCAGGGATAGACTGGATAATTCTTTTTTTATACTCTTGTGCTTGGCTTAAAGTAGTTATTGGCGGATCAAGATTAGGCATGATGATTGCACGACAAAACACATCTGCTGTATGACTTAAAACACCTTTAAGAATCTTTCCATCTCTCAAATGCAGATGCCAATCATCCGGCTTTAATAATGAGATTTGATTAACAGAAGCAATCACAGGATTAAAGCTTTTTCAATGTATATCTTATGCAACCTTGATCTATAAGTCTTCAAGTATCAATAAAGGGCTAAGATATTAAGATAATACCAAATGAAAATAATATAAATTAATTCACTAATTTAGTTTCTCCATAAATTACTCAATATGCCATTAACATTATTGTCATTTTTAGAGCTTATTACTGGGATACTTTTACTTTTTAGCGGTGGGGAGTTCTTTATTCAAGGATCTGTCGCTTTAGCCTTAATCCTTGGGATCCCTCAACTAGTTATTGGTTTAACAATAGTATCTCTCGGTACAAGTGCACCTGAACTATTTGTGAGTGTTAACTCCTCCCTCACTGGATCAGATAGTCTGGCTTTGAGCAACATTGTTGGCAGCAATATTTTCAATGTGATGGTAGTTCTAGGAGGAAGTGCTCTTTTACGACCTTTAAGAGTTGAAAGTCGTCTTGTAAGGAGAGACATTCCTCTTCTTTTAGCAGTCTCAACTGCCGTTTGGGGTATGGCCGCATCAGAGCTGATAACTTGGCAATTTGGAGTAGCTTTGATAGTTGCGCTGATAATAAATACCACTTGGGAAATTCGCACAGCAAGAGAGGAGCCTCAAAAACCCAAGAAGCAGAGCCAGAAATCAATATAGAAAAAGACTCAACAAGTTTATTAAATGCAGGCATGAAATTATTAGGTGGTATTTTCTTGCTAACTCTTGGATCAAGGCTGTTAATAGAAGGCGCATCTACAATTGCAGGATTATTAGGTGTAAGCGAAGCCATAATTGGGTTAACGATAGTGTCGCTGGGCACCTCTTTACCTGAGTTGATTACGTCACTAGTGGCTGCTATTCGTGGTCAAACTGATCTAGCAATAGGCAACGTAATTGGAAGTTGTTTATTAAATCAATTACTAGTTTTAGGTAGCTGTTCTGTATTATCTGGAGGCAGTGGTTTAGTGGTTGAGAATTTACTTATAACTAAGGATATTCCTATCATGGTAATTACTACATTTGCGTGCATGCCAATTTTTTGGACAAAAGGAATAATAAGTAGAGGAGAAGGTGGTGTTTTATTAGGATTATATATGCTTTACATTGCAGACAAAATAATACCTCTAACTCTACCAACTTTACATTCAGCATTCAAAGAATTAGTTTTTATAGCCATATCATTATCAATAGTAATGATTATATATAAGACAATTGCTTACTGGTTAAGGATAAGAAAAAGTTCTAATAACTAATGCCTTTATATAAATCATCTCATTGTCACGAATTCCTCGGCTATTGTAGGATGCAATGCCATTGTATTATCAAAATCAGATTTTTTAGCTCCTAGCATTAGTGAGATTGATGCCATCTGAATAATCTCTGATGCATTGTCACCAATCATATGACATCCCAAAACTTTATTATTATTTTTATCAACTATTAGCTTTAAAATACATTTAGGACCAGTCTTTGGCAATGATTTAGATAAGGGTCTAAATATTGATTTATATACTTCCATATTATCTTTTCCCAACGACTGGATAGCCTTCTCTTCAGTTATGCCAACAGAAGCTATTTCAGGCTGACTAAATACAGCATAAGGAACAAAATCATAGTTAACCTTTTGAGCTGATTTGCCATAATTTCTATCAGCAAACTTTCTACCCTCATCAATTGCTACAGGTGTCAAGTTGATCCTGTCAGTTACATCTCCAATAGCAAAGATATTAGAAATATTTGTTTTACTTTCACTATCAACTTTAATTTTATTTTCAAGAGTTTCTATACCCGCTTGTTCTAACTTCAACCCCTCTAAAAATGGCTTTCTACCAGTAGCGAAAAGCAATCCATTCGAGTCAAACTCTTTACCTGTATTTGTTTTTATAATTAAAGCTCCAGGAGTTCCTTTTAGTGAAGAAATATTCTCACCAAAGTTTATGTTAACTCCTTTATTTTTCATTGCCTCGGTTAGTGCTGAAGAAAGTTCAAAGTCAAATCCTCTTAAAATCTGATCACCTCTAACTAATTGAGTAACCTCAACACCTAAACCGTGCAATATGCATGCAAATTCGCAAGCAATATAGCCTGCACCAACAATTGTAATTTTTTTCGGAAAGCTTTTGAGAAGAAACATATCATCACTTGTCCAACCTAAAGAGGCACCCTCGATATTTGGTTTTTGAGGTCTGCCTCCCACTGCAATCAAAATTCTTTCTCCATCAAGTTCATTTAAAGTCTCTCCATTTATTCGATTTTTAATTGCGATACAATTTGAATTTTTAAACTCACCCCAACCTTTAAAAAGCTCAACATTAGCCTTATTTAAAAAATTCTCGTGTAATTCATTCAGCCTTTGCACTTCCTTTCGAACATTAGCTAATAAAGTCTCTGACTTGATCTTTAAACTATTAAAATCAAAACCATAAGATGGTGCAGACAAAAAGCTCTCTAGGAGAGAAGAGCCACAAACTAATAATTTTTTAGGAACACAACCTCTTATTACACACGTCCCTCCGACAAGATCGCCCTCGACGATCGCTACAGATGCTCCATAACTGGCTGCTTTCTTTGCAGCAGCTAATCCACCGGATCCTGCACCAATGACAATCAAATCAAAAGATCTTTTCAATTTTGCAACCTAGTATTATTTCTCTATTCTCGTTGAAATAAATGAATCCAACCAGAAATGCAATGAGTTGGGAAGAATTAGCAATATATGCAGCCGAACCCATTGATCAAATCAATGGGTTCAACAACCCATATTCCTCACTTCGTCTTTTTAATAAAGATGAGTCCGAAGCAATTGTTACTCTTTACAGAGACAATCATGCTTGGTGTCCTTATTGCCAAAAAGTTTGGATTTGGTTAGAGCTTAAAAAAATTCCTTACCGGATTAAAAAAGTAACCATGCGTTGCTACGGAGAAAAGGAAAGATGGTATTTAAAAAAAGTGCCCTCAGGAATGCTCCCCGCAATAGAAATTGAAAATCATGTATTCACAGAAAGTGATGAGATCCTATTTGTGTTAGAAGAAATTTATGGGCCTCTAGGTCAATCGCTTAACGAGAAGAAAGTCTTAGAGAATAGAAGACTTGAAAGAGAATTATTCTCATCTTGGTGTAATTGGTTGTGTCGCAACTCTCTTTTTCAAGCCCAAGAAGTACAAAAGAAAGAGAATTTCAAAAATATTGCAAAAAAATTTGAAAAAGAACTACAAAAAAATGCTTCAGGATGGCTAACACCAATCTCAACAGTAAATGGTGAAACGCCTGGATCAGCAGATGTTATTTTTATTCCATACGTTGAAAGAATGAATGCCTCATTGGCGTACTACAAAGGGTATTCATTAAGAGAAGAACACCCTTTTATAAATACATGGCTTGAAAATCTTGAAAAACTTGAGGAATATAGAGGAACTCAAGGAGATTTTCACACTCATGCTCATGATTTACCTCCTCAAATGGGAGGTTGCTTTACTTATTCCAATGCGAAACAACAATTATATAGCCACGAAATTGATATTGGTTCTGGACTAGGACATTTAGAACTAGTAGATTTCAAAATTCATCAAAAGTCAGAACAACAATTTGAGGCATTAGCTTTAGAAAGAGTTATAAAACACAAAGAAAAAATCATTGCTGTTAACCCAATGAAAGATAAATTATTCGATCAGCCATTGAGAGCAGCCTTAACTTCAATGATTTCAAAAAAAGATTGCACTCCAGAGAAAAATAGTGCCTCTGCATTACGTTACCTCCGAGATAGAATTTCAGTCCCAAGAGATATGCCTTTATTATCGGGAAGATTGTTGAGACAAGCTCTTGAACGCACAGCAAATATTGATGGTAGTGATCTAGGTCCAGAAATACCTACAAGAAATAGACTTGATCAAAACCCTACTCAGTTTTTGTATAAATAAATTCCCTCTAACTATAAAATCTTAAATTCAACGACGTTTTCGTGAATCAATCTGAAGAAGATCCTTTACTTTTTGAACTTGACTTGCTAATTGAGGCTCACTTGATAATTTCTTTTCTACTTGTTCAATGGCATACATGACTGTTGTATGATCTTTCCCACCAAAAGACTCTCCAATACGCGGAAGACTTAAATCTGTTCCATGACGCATGAGATACATACCTACCTGTCTTGCCTGACTAACAGGCCTACGTCTACTTGGACTACGCATCTCCTCCTCAGTGACTCCGAAAACCTCAGCCACTTTCTCAAGTACTTGTTTAGGCTTAACTTCTACTCCTTGTCCAGTAGGGTCAAGCATAGGTGCTACTGATTCCACTGTCATTGGCAACCCAGTTATCGAGGCAAATGCAACAGCACGAGTAAAAGCCCCCTCGAGTTCTCTTATATTAGAAGTGAATCGTCCAGCGATAAACTGAATCAAATCTCTTGGTAAACGCATTCTTTCATGCTCAGCTTTTTTTTGTAATATTGCCATTCTCGTCTCCAAGTCTGGCGCCTGAATATCTGCGATTAGTCCCATTGAGAATCTTGAAATCAATCGCTCTTGCAAACGAGGTATTTGACTTGGAGGCCTATCACTTGTAAGAACAATTTGTCTACCAGCCTCGTGCAGAGCATTAAAAGTATGAAAGAATTCTTCCTGAGTATATTCCTTACCCTCTATAAATTGAATATCGTCAACCAATATCAAATCCGCTTCTCTATATCGATTTCTAAAAGCTTGCATTCCATCTTTTCTAATTGCAACTATTAAATCATTGGTAAAAGTCTCCGTAGAAACGTATGCAACCTTTGCTTGTGGATCGATTTCCAATCGGTAATGACCAATTGATTGCATTAGATGGGTCTTGCCTAAGCCAACTCCTCCACAAATAAATAATGGATTAAATTCTCGACCCGGGGCCTCCGCTACTGCCATTGCTGCAGCATGAGCCATTCGACTATTGGGACCGACGACAAATCTATTAAAAACATATCGAAGATTCAAACCCGGTAAAAATTTCTTGATTGGGGCTTGCTTCGAATTAACGTCTGAATTCTCACGTGAATTAATTGAATTATTCTCTACATTAGAAAAAGTCTTTTTTTTATCGTTTTTATTTGATGCAAATCCTTCTTTAACTTTTATGTAAACTTTAACTTCATGACCATATATCTCTGTTGCAATCTCTTCAATTGTATGTGAATAATTTTTCCTTAACCAATCACTTGAGAAGCTATTTGGAGCAAGCAAAGTCAAGCAGCCATCTTTGAACTCAGAGAATTCGGCTGGACGTATCCATGTTTCGTATGAAGGCTTACTTAAATTCTTTTGCAGTAATTGCTGCACCTTCGTCCATAGCTCATTCCGAGTTGGCACATGCATTACCTAATGGAATATGAGTGTAGCCAAAAACTATAATCAATCATTATTAAATTTGGGAATCCAGTTGTAAAATCTGAATTGAATTATCAAAAGATCAACTATCGCAATGGATTAGGAAGAGAAAGGCAATTATATATAC